>NZ_MIEK01000001.1 GCF_001742285.1 Enterococcus rivorum
TGGCGACGAAAACGATTGATGGTACGGTAACTGATTTGTTCATGATTAGCCAACCACCGCATCCGATAACTGTCTTCCAACAGAAATTCTATTCTTCTTCCTGAAAACACTTTTTGTGTATACGCATACAAAATGACTTTTAACATCATTTTGGGATGGTAGGCTGGACGTCCAAGTGGTTGTTCTAGTTGATGAAACAATTTCTGTGGAATGGCTTCAACTAGCGAGTGAACGGCAAAGACAACATCGGTTTCGGAAATAAACTGATCCATATCTAGTGGTAAAGTTGTTTGATTGATGGTATAATTTTTAAACATAAGAGCACACTCCTTTGATTTAGTTTCGACACTTTAATCATACTAGGTTGTGTGCTTTTTGTGTAGCCCAAAAGTGAAAAAAGCTCGTTTATTCAGTCTATTTCCTTATGATGAGGAATAGAGAGGGCTCATACTTCCAGAATAAGCAGCCTCAAAAGCAACTGGGGAATTACGAGCTGTTTTATTGCTATTTACAGCTCGTTTGACGCCAGTTAGGAATGAAATCGGCTCGTTTCTTGCCGAGTTGCTTCCGGCTAGCTGCCTCTTCGTTGATAGTTGATCCCTCTTGTTTTTTAAACGGAACATTCTCTTTTTTTAGAAATCAAAAAAGTGAGGCAACAATCAGATGTATTTCTGACTATTGTCCCACTCTCTATCCAATATCTTTGAATCAGTTTACCATCAATAGTTTTTTCGTCTTCTAGTTTTCCACCATTTTTAATGATTGTTATTTTAGAAGGTTCATTTTCTTTGTCACAGGTGAGTAAGACTTTTGAGTGTCCTTTCTCTTTAAATATAGCTAAAGATTGCTTTAATAATTCATTGGCATAGCCTTTTCCGCGGTGGGAAGGTACAACCCCATAACCAATATTTCCACCCAATTTCAGTAATTTTTCGTTTAGTTGATACCTTAATTGAACTGCCCCAACCAATTTAGACTCTTTTTCCAAAAATAAAGTTTCTGCTGGTACAAAAGAATGACTTGAATTTTTTTTATCTTCTTGGAGTTTTTCTAACCACTGTTGATAAGTCAGTCCATTTAAATTAGCAGAAAACGGCGTTATTCTGCTTTCTCCCACTTGTTGCCAATCTTGAACAAATAATCGATACTTCTCTTCATCTTCACTATTCAACGCTTTTAATGTCATAAACTGCACCTAATTTCGATTAATATTTTTGTTTCTCAGGAATTACTCCTCGAACACCGCCTAAAGGCTCTTTCATATCTCCATGATACCTTGGGATTAGATGAATATGACAATGCATAACACTTTGTCCAGCATCTTCTCCACAATTTACACCAATATTGAACCCACTAGGCTGAGACTCCCTATCCAACATCTTTTTTCCACGGATGATTAATTCATCGATTGCTACTTTTTCTTCTTTTGATAAACTAAAATAATCGCTCTTATGATTTTTAGGTATAATTAAAAGATGGCCTTCACTGACGGGATATTTATCAAAAAAAGCACCTGCAAATTCGTTCTCTATATAAAATTTATTCATTTCACAAAAAATACAAGTTGCCATCAGAATCCTCCTACTCAAATTATTATTTTCAAAAAGAGGATGGGTGTTTGTCCCATCCTCTTCTTACTTGATTTTTATGCTATTATCGCACCATTCGGCATTTCTTTTGGCGCGTCAACTAGTTGAAGTTTTCCATCAGGCGCTTCAGCTGATAGAATCATTCCTTGACTGATTTGTCCACGCATTTTTCTTGGTTTTAAATTCGCAACAACGACAACTTTACGACCAATCAGCGCACTTGGATCAGGATAAAATTCAGCAATTCCCGAAAGAATTTGTCTATCTTGTTCGTCACCAGCATCTAGACGGAATTGTAAAAGTTTGTCCGCTCCTTTTACTTTTTGACAGTCTATCACTTCAGCAACTTTTAGTTCAATTTTATCAAAATCTTCGTATTTGATTTGCTCTTCTTTTATAGAAGTCAATGTTGTTTCTTCTGGATCCCACTTCATTTCCTCAGCAGTTGTTTGAGCATTATTAGACATCTGCTTTTTGATATAGATAACTTCTGTTTCAAGCTCCAATCGAGGGAAAATAGGTGTTCCTTTCGTCGTTACCTTTACATTCAATGGGAACTCTCCAAATCGAATCCCTACCATCTGCATCTTTTGAGAATCTAATCCTAACTGTTCAAAAATTCTTTTAGGAGCTTCTGTCATCATTGGTTGTAGCAAAATAGCAACAATTCTTAAGCTCTCTGCTAAGTGAACCATAACACTGTCTAATTCTTTTTTCTTCTCTTCATCTTTGGCTAATACCCAAGGCTCAGTTTCATCAATGTATTTATTAGCTCTAGAAACTAATGTCCAGATTTCAGCAATTGCTGTATTAAATTCCATTTTTTCCATTGCTTCATGATATTTACCAATCACATTCGCTGCAGTTGTTGATAATTCACTATCAAAAGGTGTTACTTTAGAAGAATATGCAGGAACATGTCCATCACAATATTTGTTAATCATGGCAATCGTACGGTTAAGCAAATTACCTAAATCATTGGATAAATCATAGTTCAAACGAGAGACAAAATCTTCTGGCGTAAATACTCCATCACTACCAAATGGAATGGCACGTAATAAATAGTAACGTAACGCATCTAAGCCGTAACGATCCACTAACATATCCGGATAAACAACATTGCCTTTTGATTTAGACATTTTCCCATCTTTCATCAATAACCAACCGTGTCCAAATATTTTTTTAGGTAATGGCAAATCTAGTGCCATTAACATAATTGGCCAATAAATGGTATGGAAACGAACAATTTCTTTCCCAACCATATGCACATCTGCAGGCCAATATTTTTGATAAAGAGAATCGTCTGTAGACCCATAACCTAATGCAGTAATATAATTAGATAATGCGTCAATCCAAACGTAAACAACATGCTTAGGATCTTTTGATAATGGAACGCCCCATGAAAAAGTAGTTCTAGAAACCGCTAAGTCTTCTAATCCAGGCTTGATAAAGTTATTCAACATTTCATTTTTTCTTGATTCTGGCTGAATAAATTCTGGGTGTTCATCATAATATTTCACTAATCGCTCTGCGTATTTGCTCATACGGAAGAAATAAGATTCCTCTTTAACAAGTTCTACTTCGTGACCACTTGGCGCTTTTCCACCAATCACTTTTCCTTCATCATTGCGATAAACTTCAGCTAATTGTGTTTCCGTAAAATACTCTTCATCAGAAACAGAATACCAACCTTCGTACTCTCCAAGATAGATATCCCCTTGGTCTAATAACTGGTCAAAGATTTTTTGAACGGCTTCTTTATGATAGTCGTCTGTTGTACGAATAAATTTGTCATAGCTAATATCTAATGTCTTCCATAATTTTTGCACATCAGCTGCCATTTTATCCACATATTCTTGTGGTGAAACGTCTAATTCTGCTGCCTTATGCTCTATCTTTTGTCCGTGCTCATCTACACCTGTTAAATAGAATACATCGAAGCCCATTAACCTTTTATAACGTGCCATTGCATCGCATGCAATGGTTGTATACGAATTACCAATATGCAACTTGCCACTTGGATAATAGATTGGTGTAGTAATATAAAATGTTTCTTTCTGTGTCATAACAGGAAAGAACCCCCTTTAACAATTTTCGAGAATCTTCTAAATTCATTCTTAAACAGTATACCATATATCAGACTTTTTGAACTATCAAATCCGTGTGTTTTATTAAGGTCTACTTCCTATAAAAATTCAGCATGATTCTATTTTTACTGTCGCTTCACTAACTTTCTTTTTCCTAAATACTATCGAATAACGCCATCCTTGATTGCCGCCGCTGAAACTTCTTTAGTAATAATTTCTGCAAGATTTTCATTAAAAACCGAAGGGATGATATATTCTGGTGTTAATTCAGATTCTGGAATAATATCAGCAATTGCCTTGGCTGCTGAAAGTTTCATATTATCAGTAATTTTAGTCGCCTTTGCCATAAACGCTCCTTTAAATAAGCCAGGAAATGCTAAAACATTGTTGATTTGATTAGGATTATCCGAACGACCCGTTCCTACGATTTTTGCTCCAGCTCCCAAAGCCTCTTGATAGGTGATTTCTGATTCGGGATTGGCCATAGCAAAAACAATCGCATCCTTATTCATGGATGAAACCATTTCTTTTGAAACAAGTTTAGGCGCTGAAACACCAATAAATACATCTGCCCCGCTCATTGCTTCTGCCATTGAACCTTTAAAATTCTCTTTATTTGTTATAGAAGCAATTTCTTTTTCTAAAAAGGACATTTGATTCTGATTTTCTTTTCCTACGACACCATTAATATTATACGCAATAATCTCTTCGACACCAAAATCAACTAACATTTTAATAATTGCACTGCCTGCTGCACCAGTTCCTGAAACAACAACTTTGATATCTGAAACATTTTTATTTACAATTTTCAAAGCGTTAATTAAGGCTGCGATAGTTACAATTGCTGTCCCATGTTGATCGTCATGAAAAATAGGGATATCAAGCTCCTCAATTAATGCTCGTTCAATCTCTACACAGCGTGGCGCAGAAATATCTTCTAAATTAATTCCTCCAAAAGTTGGAGCTATAGCTTTTATGATAGTAATTATTTCTTGTGGGTCTTTTGTATCCAAGCATATTGGCACAGCGTCAATCCCACTAAATTCTTTGAAAAGTAAGGCTTTCCCCTCCATTACTGGTAACGCTGCTTCTGGACCAATGTCACCTAACCCTAGAACCGCTGTCCCATCAGTTACAACCGCTACTGTGTTTCCTTTCCAAGTATAATCATACGCTTTTTCAGGGTTCTCTTGAATCTTTCTACAGGGTTCTGCAACCCCGGGCGTATAAGCTAAAGACAAGTCTTCTTTGGTTTCCAACTTCACTTTAGAAGTTACCTCAATTTTCCCTTGCCACGTTTTGTGAGCCTCTAATGCTTTTTCATAAATAGTTGTCATTTTATTTCCTCCTACAATCGTTTCCTAACATTTTTTCAGGTTTTACCCACTGGTCGTATTCTTCTGCAGTTAACAAATGTGAAGCAATTGCTGCTTCTTTTAAAGTGATTTCTTCTAAATAGGCTTTTTTGGCAATCATTGCTCCATTATCATACCCTATATGTGGGTTTAACGCAGTTACAAGCATCAATGAGTTTTCAACATAGTCTTTCATTTTCAACTGATTGGCCTTAATCCCTCTTAAACAATTCTTTTCAAAAGATACAAGTCCACCTGCTAACAGTTGAATACTCTGAATAAAATTATAAGCAATTACGGGCATAAAGACATTTAATTCAAAGTTTCCTTGAGAGGCACCAATGCCAATTGTTGTGTCATTTCCCATCACTTGAATCGCCACCATGGTTAGAGCCTCACATTGCGTCGGATTTACTTTTCCCGGCATAATTGAACTACCTGGTTCATTTTCTGGAATTGTTATTTCACCTAGGCCACTCCGAGGTCCACTAGCCATCCAACGAATATCATTAGCCATTTTCATCGCATTAGCTGCTAAAGCTTTCAAGCCACCAGAAACAAACGCAATCGCCTCTTTATTCGCTAAACTATGAAATTTATTGGGTGTTTCTTTAAATTGAATTTCTGTTTCAAGTGACAGCTGTTCAATAAAAGTTTGAACGTACTCAGGTGAAGCATTCAAACCAGTTCCTACAGCAGTGCCACCCATGGCTAAGTCTTTTAAACTTTCTAAAGATTGTTCCAACATCCTCAAATTGCTTTCAAAGGCTGAACGCCATCCACTGATTTCTTGTCCAAAAGTTACAGGCGTAGCATCTTGTAAATGTGTTCGACCAATTTTGATGATTTCTTGATTTTCTATTTCTAATAACTGAAGCGTTGTGATGATTTTTTTTATTGCTGGATAAAGTTCTTTTTCAATTAAAAGAACACCAGAAATATGCATCGCTGTCGGGAAAACATCGTTTGAGCTTTGAGACATATTCACGTGATCATTAGGATGCACCTTTACCCCTTCTTGGGCTGCTAAATGAGCAATCACTTCATTAACATTCATATTTGATTGGGTACCACTTCCCGTTTGCCAAACAGATAAAGGGAAATGTTCATCTAATTGACCAGCAATGATTTTATCTGCAGATTTTTGGATGACTTCACTGATAGATTTATCCAATTTCCCAGAAAGCTCATTAGAGCGAGCTGCCATTTTTTTCACTAATGCTAAAGCATAAATTAAAGGTAACGGCATTTTTTCTGAACCTATTCTGAAATTATTTAAACTTCTTTCTGTTTGAGCCCCCCATAAACTTGATGCTGCTACTTTAATTTCTCCCATCGAATCTCTTTCTAAGCGATATGACATTTTTTACTCCTTCCAGACCTTACTTTGATAGTTTCACTATACTTATTTATTGGTTATTTCGCAATGATAATTCAACGATTTTTTCTAACTTATTAGTGGCAACCTTGCTCAGTTTAAGAAATAAAAAAACAAGCACTATGAGAGCACTTGTTTAACTATTCCATTTCATTAATTCACTGTTTACATTTTCATTAATCTATTTTAATTCTTCATTAGCTAAACTATGCTTGTATCCATAGAAGAAATAAATGACTAACCCGATTACTAATGTGACACCAAAAATCTGCCATGTTGCTGTTTTTAACTGTAACATCAATGCCATACAAATAAAAATAGATAAAATCGGAAGGAACGGTACTAATGGTACTTTAAATTCTTCTGGTTTTGGTTTACCAAACATTTTTCTCAATTTTATAATACCAACAGCCATCATCATTAAATACATTAGACTAACAATATTTGTTAATTCTGCTAATAGCTCCATAGGTACAAGCCCAGCAAAAATCATGGCACAAAGTCCGGCAACATAGGTCGCATTTTTTGGCGTACGGCGTTTTTCATCAATTTTACTCATAAACTTAGGTAATAGACCATCCTTACTAATTGCATAAATAACTCTAGCTAAACTGTACATCATAGAAATCGTTACTGTTAGTAAAGTTAAGATAGCTCCTACAGAGATCAAACCACCAATTGTAGAATGCTGAATAAAACGCATAGCAAATGCGACTGGATCTTTTACCCCTAATTGAGTAAAAGGGACAATTCCGGTTAAAATTAATGTCACAACGATATAGAGAATCGTGCTAATAATTATTGATCCAATAATCCCTTTAGGAATGTCCTTTTGGGGATTTTTCACCTCTTCTGCAGCCATACTCACAGAATCGAATCCTAGAAAAGCAAAAAAGACCAAAGCAGCACCACTAATCACACCAGAAAAACCAAATGGCATAAAAGGCTGCCAGTTTTCAGGTTTCACATAAAAAATCCCAATTCCCACAAATAAAGCAATAATAGCAAACTTCACAAAAACCATAATGTTATTTAAGCGCAACGCAGTTTTTGCTTCTTGTGATACCCAGAAAGTGACCAAAACCACTACTAACATTGCGATTAGGTCAATATAGGTCCCCTCAGCTGAATTGTAAGCGCCACTGATAGCTTTAGGTAAGTTCACTCCTAAACTATCTAAAAAACCATGTACATAACCTGACCAACCTGAAGCAACAGAGGAAACAGCTAGAAAGAACTCACAAATTACTAGCCAACCTGTCATCCAAGCAATAATTTCTCCAAATACAACATACATATAGGCATATGGCCCACCAATAACCGGGACTCTTGAAGAAAATTCTGCATAACATAAGCCTGATAAAATAATTGCAATAGCAGCTATCACAAAAGAAAGCGTCAATGCCGGTCCTGCATATTCATTCGCTGCTACACCTGTAATAACAAATATTCCTGTTCCTACAACTGCTCCAATTCCTAGCATAATAAGATCTACGGTTTTTAATTCTTTTTTCATTGCTCCCGACCCACTTGACGGAGCACTCATTTTTTTCTTTCTAAAAATTGACATTTTGGCCTCCAAAAAAATAGGCGTAAACAAATGGTCTACACCTTCATATACCCTAAAAGAATACCACCTAAAATAACAAAAAGGCAACCAAAAATGACATATCTCATCTCTTTTTTAGTTTTGTATTCTCCAAGTAGAAAAATTCCTCCCAAAGTAGAAATAATAATCCCCATTTGAGAAAGAGAAAAACTAATCGCTAAGCCCATTGTCTTCATGGTTAACAACATACAGATATTTCCGAGTCCCCATAAAAGACCACAAATTGTATTTTTCCAGACATACTGATTAACTTTTATTTTTTTAAATGCAAAAAAACTAGCACCAACAACCATCCCGATTCCTTGTGGCAAAATAATTCCCCAAGGATCTAAGCCCATAGCTTTTATTAAAATCGTATAAGAACCATACCCAATCGTTGAAAAAACAAGTGCTCGCAATCCCTTATTAAAATTCAGCATTGACCAAGTAGTTTTTACACCACTTTCGTCATCTTTTCTAGCTGTCAAATAAGCACCTAATACAAGTAGCGCAAGAGCAATAAATCCTAACGTGAAATCTCTACTACCTTGCCACTCATGAAAAATAATCGCTCCAGCAATCGTATTGACAATTAACTGCATCCCCGTTGAGACGGGTAATCCAACGGAAACACCCATATACTTCATCCCATGAAATTGTTGATTCTGTCCGACGCTCCAAAATAATCCTGATAAAATTCCTACAACAACCAGTTGAAAAGTCATTACTGGTTGAACGAATAAAAAAATAAAAGCAGAAAAAATAAAGGCACCGATAGTCATCCCTAATGTCTGTTGATTTGCACTACCTCCAATTTTACCACTAATTAAACCAATACTCCCCCATGCAAACATTGGGATTAAGGCTATGAATAAACTCATCTTATTCTCCAATCCATTTTTTATCTTATTTCATTGAAATAACTGAGAAATGGAAAAAGTAATTTCATCGTAGTTCCTTCTCCCTCAATTGATTCCATTGATAATTCATGCCCTAGTTTTACAGCCAGTTTTTGAGCTAAATATAAGCCTAATCCTGTTGAATGTTGTTCACTTTTACGTCCATTCTCACCAGTAAAACCTTTATCAAAGATTCTTCGCTGATCTTTTTTAGGGATTCCTATACCGGTATCTTTTAATGAAAGCCAAATTCCTTCTTTTGTCCGCTGAATTTCTACCGTAATCTCTCCACCTTTTGGAGTATATTTAATCGCATTACTAACTAGTTGTCTAAAAATGAAAGCGACCCATTTAGAGTCTGTCAAAACCGTAGCATCCTCTCCAATGATTGTGAACTGCAAGTTCTTTTGAATAAAATAATTGGCTTGCGTTCGGATGACCGATTGAACAATTTCTTTTAATGAATATTCTTGAATTAGATAATCTTTAGAGAAGCTATCTAATCGTGCATAATAAAGAACTTGCTCGACATAATCCTCAATTTTCTCCAATTCATTTTCTAGTAAATAATATTTTTTTTCTGGAATATCATCCTCTAATGATTGTAAAAGTAAATTCACAGCAGACAACGGGACTTTGATTTCATGAACCCAAGAATCGATATATTCTTTTTGCTCTTGTTGAGAACTAATCGCTTGTTGCATCACTTGTTGGTGCTCTACTATCAAACCATTGACATATTCTTGTGACATTTTTTCTTCATGTTTTGATGCATATTCTAAATAATTTTGTAAAGAAGGCGGATGTTCAGACGTTTCAATCGACTGCCACCAACGTTTTTTTAGCGAATAATCAATAACTAAAAAAAGAACGAGCAATAACCCTTCTAATAATACAATATACCCCATCACAGACATCGTCAACTTCATTTCAGGAGATAACCATAAAATGAAACAGGTAATCCCTACAAAGGAAAACCATCCAATAAATAATAGCCAATGATCTTTTAAATATTTACAGATTGTCATTTTCCCACCTACTTACGGAACAATATAGCCTTGTCCGACTTTCGTTTCAATATATCCTTCGATTCCAGCCTGTTCGATTTTCTTTCTTAACCGATTGATATTAACAGTTAAAGTGTTGTCATCGACGAATCGTTCATCTTCCCAAAGAGCCCTCAATAATTTTTCTCTCGTTAATATTTTTCCATGTTTCTTTACTAAAATGTATAGTAAACGATATTCATTTTTACTTAAATCAATTGTTTCACCTTTAATCTCCATACTTCCATTGTCAACATTCAAGGTTATTCCGTTATGAGACATTATCTCACTACTACCTTCAGAATAATTATAAGATCGTCTTAGCAAAGCATTAATCTTAGCAATTAAAACATCTATCTGAAACGGCTTCGTCACAAAATCATCTGCTCCCATATTCATAGCCATAATCATGTCCATATTCGTATTTCTACTAGAAATAAAAATAATTGGTACTTTAGATACCTCTCGAATTTTTTGGCACCAATAATAGCCATCAAAAACAGGTAAATTAATATCTAATAAAATTAATTGCGGTTCTTCTTGCTGGAAATCTTCCATTACGCGGTTAAAATCAGTGGTTCCAAATGTATCTAATTGCCACTTTTGCAACTCTTCACTGATCAATTCGCGAATCGTTGCTTCATCTTCTACAATCATAATCTTTGACATTTCTAATCCTCCAATTTGATTATTACTTTCATTCTACCTTAACAGAAAAAAAACGTCATTCATATAGGACTTTTTGCCGAATTTTATGATAAATATTTAATAAATAAAAAAAGAGAAAGCAACATTCACTTTCTCTCATTCCACAGTTTGTTTTAGATACTCAAAAAATTAAATTCTTCTTCCCAAGGAAAGTCACCAGACGTTTCAACATTTTTAGGCCAATGCTTACACCACTCAGGTACTTCTGGTTTTTCTACTCTTTCCGTACTTGGCGTATAAGGCTTGATATCAAGAAGCGGACTGTCATTTTCGGCATCCAAGTAGCTTACTTGAATCCTACCTTTTGCTTGATCGATAGTCACAATTTCCACGACTGAGTACGCAATCAAATTAGGGCGCGCTGGGCTTCTAGTAGCAAAAACACCTAATATGTCTGGCGACTTTTTATAAGGCTTTTCTACTTCTAAAATAGTCCTCATCTCTGGAACATCAAATTGATCAAACCAGTAAAGAACATCCACATGACTAAAACCTTCCAAGCCTTGAATTCCCGCAATATATTCTGGTAGCAACTGAATAAAAAATCCTTCCTCGTTAACTTCTGTGTAACCAATGGCATTTACCGTAAATTTTTTCATTTACTATCCCTCCTGTACAAAAAGCATACAGTCTCACATCATGTTAGAGTCAAGAGATTTTTTTAATGGAATTTGTAACTCGGTTAAATAATTTTCAGAATCCATTTCTTCACAGGGTCCTCGATGCGCTATCTGTCTAGTAGGTACTGACATTTCAAATTCCTTATTTGTATCTAACCACTTAGCCAAGGAACCGTAGGCACTTGCAATTTTTTCATAAGGGCCCTTAACAAAAATAGAAGCTACTAAGGGAAGTTCTTCTATTTGATAACATTGAAGTGGCTCTTCTACTTCAACGATTTCCTTAACTTTTAAACAAATTTCGATATCTATAGATTCCTCGTGGTAACATTCGTCATGAAAAATAGTAATATTATCTGGCGTTCCAGGTAGAAAGTCAACCTTTTGCTTTTCAAGCTGTTTGCCAAACTCTACCCATAATTTCCCTTCATGAAAATAAGTAGGGATTTTCTTCCTTAACGAGACAATGGATTCTTTAGGTACTGTTTTAAAACTAACATGATAAAATTCTTCATCCTCATTCTTGATTCGCTGAATCGTCTCTTCAATTTGCAAAAGACGTTTCTTTTCAAGCTCTATTTCTTTTTCAATCTGCTGATATTTTTCATTTAAACGTTTTTCCAAATGACTCTCATCTACTGATTGAATCACTTCAGCTATTTCTGCAACAGAAAATTTCAAATTTCTTAATAAAACAATCTTTTCTAAAACAGGCAATTGCTGTACTTGATAAAAACGGTAGCCTGACTCTTCATCTATTTTAGCTGGTGTTAATAACCCTTGTTCGTCGTAATATCGTAACATCCGAATAGATACTTGCGACAGTCTTGAAAATTCTCCAATCTTAAACATAATTCCTCCTCGATGTGACTAATCAATAATATCCATAACAAAAAAGCTATCTGAGGTCCAATTGGGACCCCAAGACAACTTCTATTCAAATACAATCACAGAACTACTTGAAACCATCTTCCCAACAAATAAAAATATACCATCCAATAATAAAATTGTCATATTTACTCCAAAAAGGATAGATAGCTTCTCAAGTCCATGCATTTTCTTCTTTTCTTTTAATATTAAATACAAAATAAAATTACTGCCGTAAGTAAAGACTGTTAAAACAATCACCAAATCCAACAAACCAACACTTCCCTTTTTATACTAGCTAACTCCCAAACAAATCTAATTGTACGCTATGTTTTAAGCATTGGGAAGGTCGATTTTTATTTTTCTTGGCTTGTCTGAATAGATTTCTTCAGCTTCAAAATACTTTAGCCATATAATATTCATCTATATAAGTGCCATTTTGATAAATTGATTTTTTTCTGATGCCTTCCTTTTGAAAACCTTGTTTTTCATAAAGTTTTATTGCCCGCAAGTTTGTTGACATAACCGTTAACTCCAAGCGAGTCACTTTTTCTTTTTCAGTCCAAGCATTGAGTTGTGAAAAAAACTGTTTTCCTATTCCTTTTCCTTGATACTTTTGTAAAATTCCTACAACTATATAGACAGTATGATTCATCTTCTTATATATTCCTCTTTGGGCTGAAAGATAGCCCACCAATTCTTGATTTTCATTTACTGCAACTATAAAAAAGCTATTTGAATGAATAGTTTCAATAATAGACTGGTGAACCTCAGAAACTTCACTCCTTCGTTCCTCTGGTTTTAATAACATATAGCTAGTTTCTAAGTCTAGTTTTCTCTGTAGCTTCAAAAAATGCTCTGCATCCTCTATCGAAATTTGTCTAAAAGAAATCATTTTTTCTCCTTAACTGATTCTAGGTTCTCTTCTTAAAAAAAATGAATCCATTTTTTTAAAAGACTAACCAATTAGTTGCCATTGACGATTACGATCAAAATACTCCGCCTCTGATTTGGCTTGATTTACTACTTCTTTAGGATAATTAAGAACTTGCAATAGTTGAATCGCATTTCTTGTTTTTGAAGGACCTTCTCTTAAACAATAATCAAAAGTTACCCCATTTTCTTCGGTTACTTGCTCTTCAAAATGAACGTTGCTACAAGAATCTTTTAAAATTTCTGTCAGTTCTATATCATGAGTTGCCACAAAAGCGAGACTTGGAAATTTTCCTAACCAACTTACCATACTAGCAGAAGCTGCAATTCGTTCAATCGTATTAGTTCCTTTCAAAATTTCATCCACAAAGCACAAACACGGAACCTTTGTTTCAGCCAATTGTAA
Organism: Enterococcus rivorum; assembly: GCF_001742285.1. GTDB lineage: Bacteria > Bacillota > Bacilli > Lactobacillales > Enterococcaceae > Enterococcus_L > Enterococcus_L rivorum. The sequence goes on from NZ_MIEK01000001.1 coordinate 13,477, forward strand.
AACTCGTTTTACTGATTTTATTTCAGCTACAAAATAACTATCTCCTTCAAAAATATCATCTTCTACTGCCATAGAGGTTAGTATATGACCATGAGGTAAGCGAAAGTCTAATGCTAATGCGGTGTGAATTGTCGCTGCAAGGATACAACTAATTGCTACACTCTTTACATAAGTGGACTTCCCCGAGGCATTTGAGCCTGTTACAAGGGTATTGCGTTCCCACTGAACATCATTCGGTACTGGTGTGGTCAATAACGGATGGTAAACTTCGCTACCTTTAACAACAACCTCATCAGTAAATACAGGTTGACATGTATCTGGCATAATTGTCCTAAAATTTAAAACAGCTGCTGCAACTTCTAATTCTCCCGACAGACGCCAAATTTCTTTTGCTTCATTCTCATAATTGATTAATTTTGCAATGACAAAATTATAAGAAATAAACGGTAGCATAAACATCATTGATAAGTAATCAAAAAATAACTCCGCTTCACTATTTGATTTTACTCTAAAGGCAATACCAAATTTCGTGATTGCTTCAATAGATTTCAGATTCCCTTTCAATTCATCTTGAAAAGGAGTCGGTATTTTTGAAAGCTTTTTGGCTGTGGAAATAGTCTGAACTAAATACCCCATGCAAGCAAGTTCTCGGTCTAACAATTGTTTTTTCAGCTGATAATAGACTACATTAAATAAAATTGAACCTAATAACAAAATAATTGAAAAAGTTGAAGGGATGACTACTATCGTAAATAACGCAAAAATAGGTAATAAGCCCAAAAAAATATACAGTCCGACATTGGGAAGTTTTTGATTCTTTGTTTCGTTTAAGTAGCTCTCCACCAGATTGTTATCCTTTTTTCCTAGACAAGCAAATAAATATTGTATTTGCTCTCTTTGCTCCGGATTATTTTGGTAGTAGCTGATTAAAGTTTCTAGGCGTTCATGATGGGTTTTAGAGAAATTAAAATTTCTTAAGCGCTGATACAGAGCTTCTGAACCAGCACTAGAATAAGTCGCGTTTATTTGCTCAAAGAGCGTAAATCCATCAAGATCATACCATGTGATATCATCCACTTCGCTATCATACTGCCTATATTTTTTTGCTTTAACCCAAGCAGATTTTAAACTTTCTTCTTTATCAAATACGCGCGAATACGGTAGCTTTCCCCATCTTTCTTTGACCCTTCTTCTTAAGCCTAGACGGTTCTTTATTTCTATAAGTATGATTGCAAAAATTATCAATGCAATAAAAATTAAAACGACTGCAACCTGTGTCGGCATAGAAATCCCTCACATTCTCTTTTTCTATTTAGTATATGTTTTTTATTACTCAAGCACAAGAAGAACTCTTTTTGAAAATGAATTCCTCTAGAATATACGAGAAAGTAATTCACAAAAAAATAACTAAACGGAAGTAGATATACTTTCCATTTAGTTATTTCTATTATTTATAACAAATAGTTATGATCGAATATTACATCGATTTTGTAATTACCAATTTTTTCGTATACTTGCCGTTGAATTTCAACTCTCAATTCATAATCCGATAATTGAAATTTTACAGGGATCACCAAATCAAATAGAAGCTGGTTCTCCTCTTCATAATTAACAGTTCGAATATCATGGGCTCGTAAATCACTATGAATTCCTTTAATGATTTTTTTTAGTTCTTGGTGAATAAATTGTTGTTTTTGGTCATGCAAATTAACAGGATCAATATGACAAACCAATTCTACCCCTAATTCTTTTTTGAAATTCATTTCAATGGCATCAATTTTTTCATGCGCTTGGTTTAAATCCCAGCGATCATCAATTTCAATGTGAACAGAAGCAAATTTTTTATTAGGCCCATACTGATGAATGAGTAAATCATGATAGCCAACAATATTTTCTACAGAAGCCAGATGCTCTTTCATTGAGTCAATTTCTTCTTGATCTGGTCGCAAACCCATTAATTCATCAATAAATTCACGAATTAACTGCAATCCACTATAGATAATGTAACAAGCAATAAGTAACCCCACAAAACCGTCAATTTGTAATCCTGTAAATCCTTCGATACCCGCTGAAACTAAAACTGCCAGGGTCGTAAATACATCATTAAAACTATCTTTTGAAGCCGCAACTAAGGTATTAGAGTTAATTTTTTTAGCAACAGCTTTGTAAAATAGCCCTTGCCATACTTTAATAAGAATCGATAGTACTAAAATGATCAATACTATCGGTGTTACGCGTATACTCTGCGGATCTTTAATTCGCTCTATAGATGTTACAAAAAACTGAAAGCCTACAAATGTTATTAACAATGACACCATCATACCACTGATGTATTCAAAACGTTCATGACCATAAGGGTGTTCTTTATCTGCTGGTTTTCCAGCAATATGAAATCCTACTAACGTTAAAATTGAAGACAGCATATCTGAAAGACTGTTCATTGCATCTGCCATGATTGAAACACTGCCAGAAAACAGCCCTATCAATAGTTTACCTATAAATAAAAGAAAGTTTGACAGAAGTCCCATCTTTCCTGCAAAAGAACCAAAGGCATTTCTAAGATTTTGTTTCTTTTGTTTTTGACGATTTTCAAATCGCTTAATGAATAAAGTTATCATACATTTCCCTACCTACATTTAGAGTATAAAGAACACTATAACCTCTACCACTTCCTTTGTATAGTATAGCATCTATTTTATTAGTGAGTTCTTATTGTTTAGAAAACCCCAATTTGAATCCTCAGCACTGCTTGTTTTTTTCTTAGGTATACCTTGATTTTCCTAACTTATATTAGAGAAAAAAAGAAGCTACCCCTTAAGGCAACTTCATTTTTATTAATGAAACATATGACTTTCATGAGCAATAGCTTCCAATTTTCTTACTTTTTCAACAATATAAGGGTATGCTAATGTTCCAATGATACTAAATACAATCATGATCCCAAACATAATGAAAATGGCGTGCCATGCGTTTGGCCAATAAATTCCTCCCGCGGACTCTCTTAGTAAATTCACAGCATGAGTAAACGGCAAGAAGGGATTAATAAATTGGAAAAATTTTCCAGATACTTGGATTGGATAATTTCCACCACCGCCAGAGATAGAAAGTACTAAAATGATAATGGCAATCCCTTTTCCGACATTTCCAAAGAGAGCAGCCAACACATAAACCATCACCATAAATGTCAATGCAATTAACAGTGCAAAAATCACGCTGAAAAATACATTTTGAACATCAACACCTAGCAAGAAATAATTTCCTAAAGTAACGATTAAAGCTTGCGCTAGTCCTACAGTCATAAAGGTTAGCATTCGAGCTACGAATTGTTCCCGTTTTGAAAACTTCTCTTTATCCTTTTCATCTAGATGATAATCAGTTGCTAAAACACTAGAAAGTAAAACTGCTCCAACCCATAAACAAAGCGCTGTATAAAAAGGAGTACTTGCAGAACCATTATTAGCAATTGGATAAACCCTATTCTCGGCAATCTCTACAGGTTTCGTAAAGAAATCACTTTCCTTAGTTGCATCTAGCTTCAATAATTTTATTACTTCACCTAAATCAACTTGTTCTTCCCCTTTTCTAATAGCATCTGCTGCTTTATGCAAACCTGTTTTAATGCTTGGCCAGTCATTTACTATTAAGTCGTTTGCTTTATTTAACGCTGACTCTAGATCAGGCATTTTTTCATTGACGGTTGTTAATGTGCCGGTAATATCTTTTTTGATTCCTGGATAATCATTTTGAATAAATGACGCAGCTAGGCTTAATTTATTTTCAACTATAGGTAATTCATTATTGTACAGAGCTGCTCCTCTATTAATTCCATTAACAATCGTTTCCATGTTGCCATTTAGCATCAGGTTCGCATCATGAACTTCTTGCTTAATGGCAGGTAATTGTCCTTGATATTTTTCTAGAATGCCAATTGCATTAGAAACTGTTTTTTCAGTGGAGTTTAATAAGGCTTCAATATTTATTTGTTTTGCTTTACCTAGTAAATCCTGCGCTGTGCTGATCGTTGCAAGCAACTTATTCAATATATCATTAACTGTTGCAGCAATAGCAGCAGGGTCGATTGAACTAGCTACTCCATTGATAGCGTTGGATGTCGTTTGAATATCGTTTAGGAAAGCCGCAAGTTGGCTAGTATCAATATTATCTACATCGATGTTATCCACTTTAACCTTTAGACTTCCTAATAAAACACTAATCTGATTTAACTTATCAATAGTTGGCTGTAATTCCTGATTACCAGCTTCTTGCTGCATTTGAGTTAACATTTCAGCCAATTGTTGGGCAGCAAGCTGTTGCGTTCCTAAACTTTCAGAGAACTTTTGTAACACTTCTTTCAATTTTGCTCGTTCTTCTGGTGTTAAGTTACCATCGGCTAACATCTGTTGAATTTCACCAACGATAGAAGAGACGTTAGCAGTAATAGATTTAATCGCTTCTAAAGTTACCTTCACACTACTAGTAATTCCTGGTAAGGCATTTTGTAATTCTTTCGCACCATTGGCTGTCGCTGTTGCTAAACTATCTGCTTGATTTCCTAATTTTTGAATATCAGGAAGAGTCTGTTGCACCCCTTGAATGATTTGCAATCCTTGTTTCGCTTCTTCAATCCCTTCATTCATGGTTTGTTCCACTGAAGCAAAATCTTCATCAATCATAGCAATTTGTTTTCCAGCATTTTGAATTTCTGGTATTTTTTGTTGTAGTGTCAAAATAACTTTCGCTTGTTCTTTGATCATTGGCATTTTGCTGTTTAAATCCACAATCTTATTTCCCAAAGCGTCCACTTGAGGTAAATAATCCACAAACTCATTTGCTTTAGCAAGTTTCCCTTTTAATTCTGGTAACTTTCCGTGTAAATCAACAACTTGTTTCGTATATCCATCGATGGTTCCAATATTTTCATCCGTCGAAAGAATCATGTTCTTCACTTTATTAATGCTCAATAAATTAGAGTCTAAATCATAACCAACTTCATTAAAGACGCTAATCAATGTACTGCTCGCAGTTTTAATAAATTCATCTGTAATTTGTGCTTGTAAGGAAGAAGCTCCTTTTTCAGCAATTTTAGGTGCAATAGCATTAATTTTCTCATTAATTGAGTACTCTATCTTAGGTTTGTTAATTTCTCCTGTAGTGAAACTAATTAAATCTTTTGAAAAATCCTTTGGTAAATAAATGCCGGCAAAATATTTTCCTGATTTCACCCCTTCATCCAACTCTTTTTTTGAATGAACAAATTTCCATCCAAGTTGTTTATTCTCATGAAGATTATTAATTACCTCGTCACCAATATTTATTTTTTCATTATTGATTGTTGCTGTCTGATCATCACTATAAACTGCAATTGGTAACTCTCCAGTGTTCGAATACGGATCCCAAAGTGCTTCGATATTAAACCAAGCATAAAGTGATGGAATAACCATCAGTGCCACAATCAAAAATGCGGCAATGGGGTTTGTAAATAGTCGTTTCCAGTCTAATTTAAATAATTTAAATGTATTCTTTATATGATTCATTTTGCTCACCCGTTCTTATTAATTCCTGATTACTTTAGCACTTTAGCACAATTCTTTATTTAATAACAAATGAAAAAAATAAAATTTGTCTATTTCTACGACAGTTCCACTCAGTTGTCGTAATTTATAATGAATGATCATTAAAAAAGACTCACATTCCTAAAAAAAGACAAACCTTTTATACACGGCTTGCCTTCAAAACTTATTTCTATAACTTAGAAGAAAAATCAGATACTACTTTTTTTACTTCATCCACTGCCTCTGGTTTTAAATAAGACAAGGCTCTTGGTGTGACACCTATCAAATACATCTTATTCAATTCACCTGTCGATTTTCTATCCATTAGTTCCACTAACAAATGCTTCATATCTTCTTGATGTTCTGGTTTAGTCCGATCTAAAATAAAGGTATAAAACTTTTTTTCTGATGGCTTCATGGTTATCGCCTCCAATACTTTTCTCTATTATAGAACCTTTTCAAAAAAAAATGTAGCAATTCATCTTTTAACACAAAAAAAACAATAAAATAAAGCCTTCAATCCCTTGCTTCACCTTATTGCCTTTTCAATTATTGTTTGAATTTAGATCTTTTAACTACTTAAGCGCCATGTTTCTTCATCAGAAACTCGTAAGCAGCTCTACTAATAATTCCCATTGGCTGATTTATTCCAGGGTTAAAGAAAAAGTCTAGAGTCACTAATTCTTCTAGAGTCACTTCTTTGGCAATCGCTAAAGATAAAGTGTTAATTGACTGAGTAATATCTTTTTCAGACATTATTTGCCCACCAATAATTTTTTGACTTCCTTTAGCAAAGACTAATTTAATGTGAACCTCTTCTTGTTTCTTTATGAAAGGAAGTTGGTAAGGAATACTTATAAAAATACTCTCTACATCTATTCCTTCAAACTTCGCCTCTACTTCAGTTAAGCCTGAACTAGCAACATACAAACCAAATATCTTAGAGGCGGTCGTTTTCTGGGTTGTCAAATAACCCATTTTATTCCCTAGTACGTTCATTGCTGCCACTGTCGCACTGCGAGCCACATTGTTCACTAATGGTATGAAAGATTTCCTAAAACTGTTATGGATTGGATAAGAAATGACATCTCCAACAGCATAAACATCAGGATCACTTGTTTGCATCTGCTCATTCACTCTTATTGTTCCATTCGAATTTAAATCTAAAAAGTCTCCCACCAATGAAGTATCTGGTCGTGCATTTACAGCAACAATCACATAATCATTTCTAATTTCCTCATTTGTTGTTTGAGTAATAAACGAATCTTTCTCCGTTTCTTTAAATCCTAAAACACTCTCATTTAAGTGTAATTCAATATTATAGGACTCCATTCTTTGCTTAATAATTTCAGCAAGTTCTTTATCAATATATCGAAAAAGAACCGTATCAGCGCTTTCAATTAAATGAATCTCTTTATCTGAATTTTTTAGTCCCTCACATAGTTCAATCCCAATATATCCTCCACCAATAATAGATATCACTCTAGCTTCAGAAAAACGACTCAACACTTCGGTTGAACTAATATAATCTTTAAAGACTGTTACCTTATCTTTACTTGGTAATGTCAAATTCGTTGAAAATTGATTAGAGCCTGTTGCTAAGATTAATTTGTCATACCCTTCTTCATAAGAAATACTGTCATTGTTATAAAAAACTAACTTGCTATTTGAATCAATATGCAATACTTCTGAATTTAATAAAACCTTTATCCCCAGACATTCTAAGTCTGATGCCGATATATATCTTACATCATCTAAGTCATCAACAACATTCGTCATTTTCAAAACAAGACCACTTGAAACATAACTAATATTGTCTCTTTTTTCAATTAAAGTAACTTCTATCTGGGGATTCAATCTTTTCATTGTCACTACAGCTTGTATTCCTCCATGTGAGGCACCAATAACTACTACTTTCAATAAGATCTCTTCTCCCTCCGAATGAGTTAGCTCTATTTCAAAATAAAGCTAACAAGTATCTGTTATTATTATATATATATATTATTGAAATTGAAAATAAATATGCTAAAAACATACTTTTTCAAGTTGCGTATTGCCATTTCAACACGAATAAAGTATCCTTAAAGTGAGGTGTTGATTATGCTTAAACGAGATTTTTTAGAAAAACCTTACGATTATATGAATGATATCCTCTTATTTCTTTATAATAATCAAGGGAATGCAACAAAAAATGAATTAATTCATGAATTTCAAATCAGTTTACCTACACTGAATGAATATTTATCTTTTCTTCAAGTTTTTTTAGAAGAAAGTCAAATAGATGACCTAGTAACTGTTACTCTAGAGGGTGAAACGATTTCTTTAGTAAAGGCACCAACGTTCCCATTAAAAAAAATCGTTGTTCTCTTTCTTGAAAAATCAATCAAGTTTCAGATGGTCAATCAACTTTTCTTTAAAAATGAACTTAGTTCTGGCTATTTTCAATTGAATTATGCAATTAGTTCAGCAACCTATTATCGAAAAATTGCTGAATTAAATGAATTGCTAAAAGAATTTCACCTTCAAGTAAAACGAGGGAAATTAGTTGGTGAAGAAAAACAGATTCGTTACTTTTTCTTCAATTTCTTCTGGTTCCTATTTGAAGATAAATCTGATTTAGAAAAAGAAACGACTAATCAGTATTTAAGTTTTGTTGATATTTTAAAAGAATCATTAAATTTAACTTTTGATCCTACAGAAGTATTACAAATAAAATTGTGGATGAAAATTTCTTTTAAAAGATTAACAATAGACTCTGATATTTTAATGAGTCCAAATTATGACTATCCTGATCGACCACTATTTGAAGAAATCAACTTATCCGTACATACATATTTTAAAAAAATTGATCGTCCATATACTATTTATGAGGCCTATATGTTTTATGATTTCTTCTGCTCTATGAACAATTTTTCACCTAACTCTACTTTTGCCTTTCGTTTAGCTGAAAGACAACGAAAAGAGAGTTCCTATTTAAACTATATGAACAAAGCTATTTTGAAATATCTCAAACAACAAGGATATTTATCTAGTTATGCTTCATCGGCACGTTTATTATACATTGAGAACTTGCTATTCCAACTGCATTCACAGCTGTATTACTTTGATGGGTTCATCTTACCTTTTGACAATTGGACAATTAAATCCATTGTAAATGCTCATCGACACCCTTTTTCTGGAAATGAAGTCAGAGAATTGATGGATATCGCAACTGAAAAATTTGATCAAAATGCTGAAAAAAGCAATTACAAAAACAAGTTCACAGAAATACATTATACGATTATATTAAATCACATTGCCGAACTAAATGAAGAAAAAATATCCATTGGTGTCTATCATTCACTTAATCCTTTTATCGCTGAACTAGTGATTCAACATTTATCAAATGTTTTAGGACACAAATATCCTATTAAAGCAGAACCTTTCGCAGATGATAGCCACTATGATATCCTTTTATCAAACATTTACAGTGATATTATCTCTGAGAAACAAGAACTTGTATACATTTTTTCAGATATAGGAAATAACTATGATATGTTAGAAGTGGAAAAATTAATTGTTGATTTAATTGAAACAAGATAATTATAACAACGTATAATAACAATAATTATTTTAGTCTAACTGCATTATAACAGAGAACATTCTTTCATTGTTCTCTGTTTTCTTTATCCCAGTGAAATTTAATGAGAATTTCCTACTTCCATAGATACTAGTAGCTTCACTCAACAAATCCCTTACCTCCAAATAAATGATAGCGGTTAACTTATTTTTTTCTGAGAAAAATAGAGGATTGTTATATTTGAAAAAAGAAAAACAAAATAACAATCTTTTCTTTCTACTTTATCCAACTCATTTGATTAAATGGAGCAAATCTAAACGATACAACGCCCTCAATTGATGAATTATTGACCAGACCAAATTCTCTGCTATCACTTGAATTTTCTCGATTGTCTCCCAACACAAAATAAAAGTCCTTAGGAATCTTTTTCATTTCTGTTAACTGTTCAGTAGCATCTTTAGAAATATTTACTTTAATCGTACCATCTGGCAACTGATTCGCAAAAGTTAGGTCTTTAGGTATTGTCGTTGTCTGTTGATTAATAAATAGATACTTGTCCTCTAACCAGATTAAATCTCCTGGCATACCTATTACCCTTTTAACATATTGAAACTCACTTGCCACTGGAGGTTTAAAAGTAATCACATCATAGCGATTAATTTCTTTTGTTCTTCTGACAATTACTCGATCCTTATTTTTAAGAGTAGGATTCATTGAATTTCCTTCAACCATATGTGGTGATGTATTTAAAATAAAAAGAAAAACAAGGATTGTAACAATTAAAATTGGTAGAGAAAATTTGATAATTTCTATAATATTTCTAACTCTTCGCTTCTTCTCTCTTAATCTGATTTGTTCTTTCGTTAGCTTCCTGCGTTTCTTTTTTCTTACTTTCGTTTTACTCTTTGTAGAAGTGGTTGGTTTCTTTCTTTCATTTACTTCAGATTTCTTCTTACTTGGTCTATTTTCAGTATTTTCTGTTCTTTCCATCACCTTATGTCTTTTCTCTCCATTTTTTTATTTTTCTTACTCTTAATTTTTAAAATCAAATCTTTTGTTTATTTGCATTAGATTATCTGTTTGCCTTTGTTTTTGTTTTTTTACAATTACTTTACTAAGTTTTTTTTCAAATAAAACAAGCTATTTCTCTTTCAGAATACCAGATAAAAAATTCTTTTGCCAAAAATGCGCTTAACTGTTTCCAAATTATAAAATTTGGAACTTTATTCAGCTTAATAACTATTATATCATGAACAAACAAGTTTCATACTAAATTTCAGTAATTTAGACTATTTTTATTGGTCTTTTTGCTTTCATATTTTAAATTTAGAGGCAAATAAAAAAGACGCAAACAGCTTTTTGCGTCTTTAAAAATAAATGGTTATGGATTATAAGATAGTTCCTGACCTTCAATAATAAAACTATTGCTAAGCTGATTTTCATTCATAAGCGTAGTTAAAGACAAGCCAGTTTCTTGAGCAATTTCCCATAATGTTTGTCCTGGTTTAACAATGTAACTATTCTTAGGACTATTCTTTTCATCAGCCGTTATCACAGCTTCTTTCTCTGATGACGAGGTTTGTTGACTCTCACCCTTTGGAATATCCTGTGGTGTTTCAGTAGGCGCAGGTGGCTGTGGCAAAACTACTCCACTATTCCCAGAAACTGGCACTGCTGCCTGTTTTCCCTCTGGCGAGACAGAGGCAGCTAACAGCAATGAATTATTCGTAAAATAAAAGATGGAACCAAACAATACGCATGAAAAAAGCAAGCTGTAAATATTTTTTTTATCAAACTTCTTTTTCATACTGTTCTCCTCCATTCTTCTTCTTAGTTCCCTGTTTTATCTAAACGAGAAAGTTTTCCTAAGCGTTCTTCTAATTCACGATAAATTGTCATGATTTCATTTTTAGACTCTTCAACTTCATTTGAGATATTTTTAGCACGGTTTCCAATATTTAGCATTTCAAGTTCTGCAGAATTAATCATATGTTTTGCTTCAACTTGCGCCTCACTGATAATACGGTTAGCTTCTTTCTTCGCTGAAACCATTACCTCACCAATTTCTTGTTGAGATTTAAGTGCTTCTTCTTGTAAGGATTGGTTTTTTAATAGCAGATCATTGATTTGTTGTTTTGCTTGTAGTAATTCTGCTAATTGTCCACTCTTAACTTCACCAGTTGTTGAAACATTACGCAATGCTTCTAATTCTTCTTTCAAATGGTCAAATTCTGCTTCTTTTTCTTTAGATTGCTCTCTTAAAACAGATAATTCAGATTCAAAAATATTTTTTTGGATTGAATACTTATCATTTAAGCCTTGAATGCGACCCAATGATATTTCTAATTCATTTTTCGCTTTTAGAACAGACTCTAATTCATGTTTCAATTCATCTAAACGACCATTTTCTGTTGCAGATTCTGGGTTTTCTAATAAACTAACTTCTTTATCTCTTAATTGAGTATTTTCTTCTTTCAATTTCGCAATTTGTTCTTGAAGAGCAGCTACTTTATTCGTCAAATCTTGGTTTTCTGTTTCAGTGTTCTCAAGTTTTCCATTCAATGATTCTAATTCCATTTTCACCGTCTCCAATACATCTTCTTTTTCTGTTAAAAGCTCTTTAGATATTAGTTGTTCGCTTAATTCATTAATTTCTTTTTCTTTCTCAGTAATCTTCTGATTTAACTCTTGTTCTTTCTCACCAATTGCTGATTCTAAAACAGAAATTTGTTCTTTTGCTATTGAATTTTCTTTGCTTAGTGCTTCTAATTGCGCTTTAACACGGTTTAGTTCTTCTAAAGCAACAGTTGATTCAGTAGATGTCGTTGTTGCTTGTAAATCCACAAGTTCTGCATCTCTTTTGGTTAGAAGCGTCGTTAATTCTTCATTTTGTTCTTTCAACTCTTCTATTTCATCTTGATGACTTTCTAATTTAAAAGCTAATTGTCGGTTTTGTTGGCTTAAACGAAAATTTTCTTCCTCATTTTTTTCAAACTCAATTTCTCTTGCTCTAAAGCTTTCTAGTTGTTCTCTTAAATAGTTAATCTCTTGCTCCTGTTGTGCAATACGAGCACTACTTGATACGGTAGATGTCGTCTCTATATCAGGGTCATTACTGAAATCAAATTCTTGTGTTAATTCTTCATCAGAAACTTCATTAATTTTTTTAATTAAGCGTCTCTTTGCCATTTAAATCGCACCTCATTTTTTCTTTCGTTTACTTTTCTAACTCTATCTTTTCTAAGTTTCCTTCTTTTGAAGGTCTTGAATAAACAATCGCTTTTTTTGATAAGGTATTTGTTTTATCACGATATGTAAAATTAAAATCTAGCATAGTTATTTCTTTTATTGGGGCTAATTCTTTTGCAAAAACTTCAACATTTTTTTCAGCCGTTTCAAATCCCTGATCTCTTAACGAAGAAGAGAAAATAGATAATGTTAATGATTTGGTATTATTACTTTTTAAAATCGTTGCATTAATTTCACCAAAAAATGGTTGCCAATCTCTTGATAATTGGATTTCATAATTTGTTAAGGCTGTTGCATCTCGACTTTCTACAACCTTGTTCCAAGGAAACTCAGTAAGCTTCAGAGCATTTTCTTTATAACTTTCTACTGTAATACTCGAACTTCCTGCACCAGAACTTTTGATTTCTTCAACTTTTAATTCTAAATCCTTAGTCTCTTGTCTTAAAACATTCTGATTATAGAAAACACCAGCGAATAATAAACTAAACATGACTGTTCCAGCCATAAGAAAAATCAATGACCGATTGTTTTCTTGATGTTTATAAAAATTAATTTTTCGCTTCATTTTTGGATTATCAGAATCTAAACTTTCTAATTGGACTCTAACATACAACTGGTAACTAAAAAACGCAAGTAATAATGCTACCAGTATAACCATAACAATCATTATCAAAATTACAAACCCCTTTACTTCTTAATAAAAAACGATAAAATCTATACAAGTCAAAGTTACTCATTTTCCCCCAATTATACATAATCCATTGTAACATTACACTTCGTCCTTGCCAACTTTTTTTATCAAATTATTTTGGTATTATGTCGTATAATAGCGAAAAACCAGCTATTTTTGTGGACATTATCTATAGTTTTCAACTAAATATGCTTAATTTTCCTTTTTACGACTATTATCCTATTCAAATAATAGAAAAAAGCACCTATAAAAGTAGGGGTTACCTATCTTTCAGGTGCATTTAACTTTGTCAAAATAAGAAAATGATTTATCCGACAAATTTCTATTTCTTTTCTAAGTTTTAAATCTATGGACTCACTTTACCTACCAACAACAGCGCCCCAATAAGTATAATTTTTCATCCTTCTTGATGAAAGTCACAGCGTTTAATTCAAAATAATTAACACTTATGTTAAAAGAATGGTTCTAATATTGGCATCTTACATTTTTATATTCAAATATATGTAATAAGCCCTTCCCCGTCTATCTCCGCAGATAAAATCCCCACACTAACACCTAATGCGCGATCCACTGTTTCCATAATAGATATGTCTAAATGACAGACCTTTTCTTTTAATCGAATTTTATCTATTGTTCTAATTTGTTCTAAGAGAATAACTGAGTCACGCTCTATCCCTGTCTCTTCTGATTTGATTCCGATATGTGTTGGTAATTTTGGCTTAGCCATTTTTGCAGTAATTGCAGCTACGATAATCGTTGGGCTAAAATGATTACCTAAATTATTTTGTATGACAAGTACTGGCCTAACTCCCCCTTGCTCTGAACCAACAACAGGGGACAGGTCCGCAAAATATATGTCGCCACGTTTGACCATAGCGAACCTCCTATTCTATCTATATTCTCTCGGTATACGTTCAGAAAAAGTACATGCTACTTCATAGTGAATTGTACCAAGTTGCTCAGCCACCATTTGCATTGTAATCTCTTTTTTCTTATTTTTACCTATTAAAGTTACTTCAGTGCCAACTGCTACTGGCTTAATCAGACGAATCATACATTGATCCATACAAATACGACCGACAATTTCACAATGTTCTCCATCGACTAATACTTCAAACCCTTGCATATGTCTTAACCAACCATCTGCGTAACCAATAGGAACGGTACCAATCCATTCTGTTCCAGAAGTTACATACTCCTTACCATAGCCAATTCCTGAATCTACAGGTAACTCTTTTATCTGTATCAATTTAGAAACTAACGTTAGAGCTGATTTCAGCGTATAGGGAGACGGTAACAAGTCCCCTGATGGATTAAGGCCATACATCGCAATACCAAAACGAATCATGTTACTTGTAACTTGCTTATGCCAAAGGGCGGTTGCACTATTTTCGACATGAATATAACGTGGCTTTTCTTCTAGTGCATCAAGAATTTCTTGGAAACATTGCACTTGCTTTTGAAAATAAGTATCATCTGACTCATCTGCTGTAGAAAAATGTGTAAACAGACCTTCCCAAATAAAATGGTCTTCTGATTTTATTGTTTGAATCGCTTGTAATGTTGCACTTTTTGATAAAAACCCAATTCTTCCCATCCCTGTATCGACTTTTATATGTACTTTTAACAACACTTTTTCATCCATATTTTTTAGATAGTCTGATGCAAGTTCTAGCCATTCTTGGGTTGCTACGGTTATAGATAAGTCATACTTAATCAACAATTCTATATAGGAACTATCGACAACGCTTAAGATTAAAATTGGTTCTTTTATCCCCGCTTCTCTCAATTCAATTGCCTCATCCAATAACGCTACACAAAAACCTGTGGCTCCGCCTATTTTCGCCGCTTTAGCGGTTTCAACTGCGCCATGGCCATAACCGTTTGCTTTTACAACAGCAAAAAGTTCTGAATCATTAGGCAATCGTTTTATTTCATTGCTAACATTTTCAATGATTGCTTTTTTGTCTATAATGATTTTTGTAGGCCGATGCCAACCAATAACCATATGTCCCCTTCTCTCCAACTGTTTACTTTAAAACACTACTCTTCTAAGATAATCTGTCCAACAGCTATTGTATCAGTATGTGAAATAGAAACAAATACTGAACCTGAATGAGGTGATTTAGTTACTTTAGGAGCACCACTTCTTTCTTTTAATATTTCTATGTCTTGAAACCCCACAGATCCAATCCCTGTTCCTAGAGCTTTTGAAAAAGCCTCTTTACATGCAAAACGTCCTGCTAAAAATTCTACTTGACGCCTGTATGACAAACTTTCAAAAAGTATCAACTCTTTATCAGTTAAAACTCTTTTTACAAAAGACGACTTCTCTGATACTATTTTTTCAATTCTGGAGAGTTCTACAATGTCAATTCCAATTCCTTTTATCATTTTCTTTGAGCCCTCTTTTTGAATTTAATAAATTAACTCTATTTTATCAAATTTTCACAAATTTTCCATACATTATTGCAAAATTAACAAAAATGAAAGTTCCTCTTCGAAAAGAGGAACTTTCATTTCATTTTTTGAGCCTAGTTGCCACGGATGACAAACCCTCTTTTTTTATCGTTCGTTCGTTTTGATGAGCTTGAATTTTTATTTTTATTGTAGCCGCCACTGCCGCCTTTGTTGTTTTTACCACCGCGGTAGCTACCGTTTCCGTCTTTACGTTTGCGGCTATTTCCGCCACCTTGACGATTATTTTTGTTGAATCCTTTTTTGTTTGATGGTAATGGACGTTCTGGCGTAATTTTAACCGGAACAGCATCTGTAGGATCTTTAGAAACTGTTTTTAATAATAATGCAGCTAAATCTTCAGCTGAATATTTTTCTAACAAGTTTTCAGCAGATGCAAGGTATTTTTCCAACCCATTTTCTTCTAATTTTGTTTCAACTGTTTCAATTGCAGCACCTAATTGACCTTTAAATGCTTCTGTTTCACTTGGTGGACGTAATGGTGTCATACGTTTTTTTGTTAACTCTTCAATAACATGTAGGTAGCCCATTTCATTTGGTGTTACAAATGTTACAGACATTCCGCCTTTTCCAGCACGTCCTGTACGACCAATACGGTGAACATAGCTTTCTGGATCTTGTGGAATATCATAGTTGTAAACATGAGTAACGCCAGAAATATCCAAACCACGAGCGGCAACGTCAGTCGCAACTAGAATATCCAAGTTTCCACCTTTAAATGAACGTAAAACGCTCATTCTTTTTTGTTGTGATAAGTCACCATGGATTCCTTCAGCTTTATAGCCACGAGCTTCTAGGCCACGTGCTAGTTCATCTACACGACGTTTTGTACGACCAAATACGATTGTTAATTCTGGTGTTTGCACATCTAATAAACGAGTCATAATATCAAATTTTTCAAAGTCTTTTGAACGAACGTAATATTGATCGATTAAATCAGCAGTCATTTCTTTTGCTTTGATTTTTACATGATGTGGATCATTCATGAATTTCACACCAATATTTTTAATCGCAGCTGGCATTGTTGCAGAAAATAGTAATGTTTGACGTTCAGATGGTACTTTTGAAATAATTTTTTCAATGTCTTCCAAGAATCCCATATTCAACATTTCATCTGCTTCATCTAATACTAACGTTTCAACGGTTTCTAGTTTTAACGTACGACGATTGATGTGATCTAATAGACGTCCTGGTGTTCCAACTACAATATGTGGATTTTCTTTCAGTCCGCGAATTTGGCGACCGATATCTGCTCCACCATAGACAGCTTGAACACGAATCTTTTTGTCTCTTCCTAAGCGATACAATTCTTCTTGTGTTTGGATAGCTAATTCACGTGTTGGTGCAATAACTAGTCCTTGAAGTGAACGATTTTGTGTATCAATTTTGTTAAGCATTGGTAATCCAAATGCAGCTGTTTTACCAGTACCTGTTTGCGCTTGACCGATAACGTCTTTTCCTTCTAATGCTAATGGAATTGTTTCTTCCTGAATGGGTGTTGCTTCCTCAAAACCTGAACGTTCGACTGCTGTTAATAATTCTTGTGCTAAACCAAGTTCTCTAAATTTCAAATGATATCCTCCTAGATTTGTTGTTATTAGAAAAAGACTCATTTTTTTCTTTTTCTAAATTTGAAGGTGATTTTACATTTATCAGTATCGAAAGAATTGTGAATTGACCCTATATCTTCAATTTTAGATTTCCTCTACTTTGAATGAGAGCGTTTCTTCTCTCTTCATAACATGTGCATGGTACATGGCTTTATAGAGTAATCCCAATGCTTTCTAATTGATTTTACCGAAAAATCCACCTTATGAAGTTCTATGGCACTAGAAAAGCCAAACGATGTCGTTCAGCTCTTTTACTTTTTATATGATAGAAAATAGTTTTCCTTCTTTGCTATCTTTCTTGTCACTTCAATCTTTCGGCAATAGGTCATTCTATCATAGATTTGTATTTTCAGCAAGTTTATTGGTTTTCATTTTCAAGAAGTTAGTTCACTAACTACTTGATTTAATCCCATCCCATTACTTGCTTTTAAAACAACCATATCATTGGCTTTCAATGTTGTCTTTAATTTATCTATCAATTCTCTTTTTTCTTCTTTAGTAAAATAAAATAAATTCTCTGGCGAATATTTTCCAACTAGTTCTAAATATAGCTCTTTCATTACTTCTCCATAGACGAAAACAGTTGAAATTTCTGATGGATTTAAGAAAGCACTCATCGAACGATGCATTTCCCCTTCATCAGGTCCAAGCTCTAACATATCTCCTAAGACAGCCACTCGGTTCCCAGTTGTAGGCATTTGGCAAAAACTTTCTAATACTAAGCCCATGGCAGTAGGATTTGCATTATAAACATCACTTAAAATTTCTATTCCTTCTGGTGATTTAAGCCATTCTGTTCGATTTTTTGTCAATTGAAAAGAAGCTAAACCACGAGTAATTTCTGCTTCTGTCAAACCATACCAACGACCAATCGCAATGGCAATGAGTGCATTGGTTACGTTATAGCTTCCTGGTACAGGAATCGAAAATAGCGAATCTAATCCTTTCACACGAAAAATCGTCTTTTCTTTTTCTAGCGTAATCGTTTCGGCTGTGTAATCTGCGTCCTTTTCCAGACCAAAGGTTTCTACTTTTTGAGTTACATTTTTTAAAATTGGTAATAATAATGGTTCGTTCTCCGGAACAATTAACAGACCATTTAAGGATAGCCCCGCTACAATTTCCATTTTTGTTTGCGCAATACCTTCTCGAGAACCTAAATTTTCAACATGAGCCTCTCCAATCATTGTAATCGCAGCAACTTCTGGACGAGCTAATTTCGATAGAAAAGAAATTTCTCCCGCATGATCCATGCCCATTTCAAGGATTAATTTTTCTGTATTATCTGGCATTTGCAAAATGGTGTATGGCAAACCGATATCATTATTGTAGTTACCTTGCGTTTTATACGTATGGAACTTTTCAGAGAGAACCGCTTCTGTCATATCTTTAGTCGTTGTTTTACCATTACTTCCAGTTATCGCAATCACTGAAGGGGCTTTTTTTAATACGTAGTAAACTGCTAATTCTTGCATAGCACTTAAAGTATCTTCTACTTGTATAATCGGAAACCCTTCTGGGGCTAAATCTTCTGACCAACTCCAAAAAGTTGCTTTAGCTCCTTTTTCGATTGCTCCGTTAATGAACTTGTGCCCATCGCTTTCTCCTTTTAACGGAACGAACAGATCTCCTAATTTCATTTTGCGACTATCAAATTCGACTCCTACCACTTCAAAATTAGGCCATTTTTTCCAATCATTTGTTGCTTGTACCGCTTGAGCAATTTCCCAAAAAGTAAGTTCCATTATTTTTTTCTCCTTCTAAAAAACGACTATATAGTAAAAACAGAAGCAATTAGCTAATAATTCAAGTAAAACAATAAATATCGACTGAACACTTTGAAACAGTTTGCTTTCCATTTCGTGTGCTTCTATCAATTATTATCCATTTTCCTGACTTATCAGAGCAAATCGCTTCTGTCCAATCTCTCAATATCCAACTATTTAGGAAATGGTCATTCTTATCCTAGTTAGTTCTTAAAAAATTCTTGTCTTTGTTTAAATCGATTCAGCCCTAGTTGAATCAGTTCTTCAATTAAGTCACCATATTTTAAGCCCATATTCTCCCAAAGTAAAGGATACATACTGAATTGAGTAAAACCTGGCATTGTATTAAGCTCATTTAAAAACAGCTCGTTTTTGTTAGTTAAAAAGAAATCACAACGACTTAGGCCACTTCCGTCTAAGATTGTGTATGCTTTCTTAGCAGATTCTTGCGCTTTTTGGTGAACCTCATCTGGAATTTCAGCAGGAATTTGCATCGTAATTTGATTATCAATATATTTGGAATTGTAATCATAAAACTCTACATCTTTCACAATTTCACCTGCTAAGGTCGTTCTCACGTCTTCATTCCCTAGAATTGCAATTTCAATTTCTCTTGCTTCTAGCCCTTGTTCAACAATGGCTCTTGAATCATAACGGTAGGCTTCTTCCAAAGCATTTTGTAATTCTTCTCGATTCTCTGCTTTACTAATGCCGACACTTGAACCTAGATTAGCTGGTTTAACAAATACAGGATAAATTAATGAACCTTCACATTGTTCAAAAATTTTCTTAGGATTTTCTTTCCATTGACTCTTTAGAACAGGAACAAATGGTACTTGCTGAATTCCTGCTGCTTGTAATAAATACTTCGTCATTATCTTGTCCATTGCTGTCGCACTAGCTAAAACTCCAGCTCCAACATAGGGCATTCCTAGTACTTCTAAAAAGCCTTGAATCGTTCCATCTTCACCATTTGGACCATGTAAAACAGGAAAGACAATCGCTTCTTCCTCTTTAATTTCACATGGAGAAATCAACTGACCTGTAATAACTTTCGCGTCATTGCCTTGTTCTGCCCAATTTAAGTGAAGGACATCTTCATTTTCAGGTTTTTCAGCCAACAATGGTCCCTTAACCCAATCTCCATCTTTACTAATAAATACTAATTGAACTTGATAATAATTATAGTATATTGCATTTAAAACAGAGTAGGCAGATAACAACGAAACATCATGCTCTCCACTTCTGCCACCATACAGCAAAATAATCTTCAAATGCTTTTCCTCCTATACTTCAATCTGTTCCTTGATTAAAACACTCTTTCATATTTTAGCATAAAAGCGCTATTTATAATAGGAACGATCAAAAATAATTGCTTATGCATTCTCTAAAAAAACGAGAGATTATAATGTAAACTTTTTTTCCATATTTTTCAAGTTTTTTTAAGAAAAAGATTCTCTAAATTTTCTATAGCAGGTAATTTATTGCCATCTTTTTAAAAAGAAAAAATAACTATGACAGTTTTTTGTGACCATCATCTTTCAATCATCAGCATGAGTTGTTGCTTAAATTGTTCTCTATTTTCAGCAGTGAAAGGTTTTGGTCCTTTAGTTCGTCCACCACTCTTTCTTACTTTTGCACTGAAATATCGCTGTTCTAGTAAGCCATCAATCGTTTCTATCGTATATTCTCGTCCAAGCTGATGAAGAACTGAAACACCTTTTGGTAAGACTAATGAAGCTAGTCCATAATCTTGTGTAATCAGTAAATCACCTTTTTGGACTAGTTGCACAATTTTATAATCAGCAGCATCGGAGCCTTTATCCACATAAACAAAAGAAACATTTTCAGGGTATTCTTTTAATGAGTAATGGTCAATACTAGTGACAATTATTACCTCTAATTGGTACTTTAACGCTACTTCAATTGTTGTATCTTTTACTGGTGAACCATCACCATCAATAAAAATCCTCATTGCTGAATTCCCCTTACTACTCTCCTAGCTCAAATACCAAGCAGGATGTCTTTTTAGAAATAATGATATTTCTTCAAAAGCTGATTCTCTTACAATTTTATACAACTCTGGATTTCTGATTTTCTTTTTTACAGCGCCAACATAACGAGGACGCTTGACATCGATTGAAAGAACCAAATCAAATCTTTCAGTAAAATTATCTGTCGTCAAATATTTTAATCGATTGGTTTCTTCTAAAAATTGATTGACAGCATCCACAGCTCCATGTATAAAGCCATCCAAATGAGTCCCTCCATCTGAAGGTAAATGGCCATTAACAAAGCTATCCTGAATACTCGCTGAACTATTTTTTGAAATGACTGCTTGAATTTTAACGTTTTCTCTCGTCGTATTAATCACAATCGGTTGCCCACCACGAGTAATACTATCATCTTTTTGGAAAATATATTCTACTAATCCTTGAGTATAATGAAAAACATTTTTTTGTTGCCCACCGTCTGTCAATGATATTTTCAGTCCACTATTGAGCATAGCCAATTCTTGACATCGATTAAATAAAACAAAGTAAGAGAGTGGTTTATTTCCAAATATTTCTTTATTAGGGGTAAAGGCAAGCTCGATCCGTTCTGTTTCTTCATCAGATGGAATCAACACTTTTTGCTTTAAAAGCCCATCATTGTATATTTGAATTACTCGTTTTCCCTTTGTTTCTACACCGAAACCCATTTGTTCTGACAATGCGTTGACTACAGCTAAAAATAAGTAGGGGGATGCCGCTCCTACCTTTTCCTTTTCTAAAAAAAAGTCTTTTTCTGTATAATAAGAAAAAATGATTTGTTTTTCCGAGAGTTCGATTGCTAAATCGGCAGTACCAATATTTTTGGCTAATTCTAGTAGGTTATCTAAAGCTTGTAAAATCAAGCTTTCCATACCTGCTTGTCCTGTTGCTCCAAGAAACATTCCTGGTCTTTTTTGAATATTTTCTTTTAGCAGTTCATCCTCTAGTACTTGCCAAATATTTTCTTTCGTCATGTCTAGCCCCTCCTACAAACACTATTTTTCCTATCACTAGATAGTCTCTGCTTCATTACTACTCCTAGCATAACAATTTATTCAGCTCACGTAAATAAATTATCCACTCCTGTCTATCATTATAATGAAAAAAAGACTAGAACGGAAGTAGCATGATTCATTTCACACTACTTATTCTAATCTTTTCAATCATTATTGCTTCAAAAATAGATTAAGCTACTCTTCTTATTTTAAGGTCTTCTTCATCATGTCAAGTAATGTTTTAACGTCTTCTGGGCGAGTATCTCCTGTACTTGAATCAATAATCGAGCTATATACATGAGGAATAATTTTCTTCACGCCTGCATCTACTGCAATTTGTACGATTTCTTCAAAGTTTTCTAAATCAATTCCGCCAGTTGGTTCTAAATAGAAGTCATATTTCGCACAAGCTTCTGCTACAGCTTTGTATTCTTCAATATGAGCTAATCCTTTCATTGGGAAATACTTGATTGAGCTTCCACCCATATCTTTCAATAATTTAATCGCTGTTTCAATTGATACCTCGCCAGCAGGAGCTAATGAACTTAGTGGACCTGTTGCAATATTAACAATCCCTACTTTTCCTGTAGGTGAAACCAATCCATTAACAATTGTTTCATCTTGTCCTAATAATGCACGGGATGTTCCGACGCCTGTAAAGACTTGGTTCACATGTTGTGGTTGTAACTCTTTAGAGATTCTTGATACCATTTGGCTTTGATTCGGATCTCCTGCGCCTAAACCAACAGATAAAGCATTGTTCGTAGCTGCAGCATATTTTTTCATATCTTCAATGGCCGCTTCATCGGTAGCATAGTTTTTTGATAAAACACCTAATACAATATGACCATCGGCTGCTTCATAACAGGCTTTGGCATTCTCCACTGAATTGGCTAAAACATTCAAACAAAGACGATTTTCTAAATAGTTTGGTGTTACTGACATATATTTCCCTCTTTTCTTTTAGTTAAACAATTATTTAAGCATGTTCATTCATAATTTCTTGCAATCGTTTCACAATTTTGCCCATTTCCTCTTGGTTTACTGAACGAATATCAAATTCGATAATTCCGTTATTTGCTTGATATTCCCGAGTATAGATCGCAGGACTTTTTTCTTTTAATTCTTGTATAATTTCTGTGGCTGTTTTAGATCCTGAAATTTTAAGGCTTGCTCGGAAAATATCTCTGCCAGCTCCATCTTGAACAACTTTTGCTTCAAGATTTTGAATTTCATTTAAGCTTTCAATAAATGGCCCTAAACGCCCTTTCATCGAGGTCCCTGATTCACTGCCGTTTTTCAAATAATCTTCAACCGCTTGGGTAAAGCCTAAAATGTTATCTTTGCCAATTTTCATAGCTCTGCCAATCCCTTTTCCTTGCAGACGAATCCATTCAATATAGCGTTTTTTCCCAATAACTAAACCAGCACTAGGACCTTCAATCGCTTTCGCTCCACTATAGATCACTAGATCTGCGCCAGCTTCAATATAGGGAAATAAATCTTCTTCTGCAGCGGCATCGACAATTAATGGCAATTGATGTTTTTCAGCTACTTCAGCAATTTCTTTCACGCTTAACATGCTTTTTTGAACAGAGTGATGACTTTTAATATAAAGAATCGCTGCTGTTTGTTCTGTTATCATCATTTCCACATGTTCTGGTGAACACATATTAGCGTAACCAGCTTCTACAACTTGTCCACCGCCTTGCGCCACCATCACTTCCACAGGAGTCCCATAATCTACATTGTGCCCTTTTGGTAAAATGATTTCACGTTTTGCTATTTTTTCAGTATATGGATGATACGCGTGAAATAGCGAGCCTTCACCAATTAAACCAGCAACACTTTGGGCAATTCCAGCTGATGCTGAAGACACTACTTGAGCATCTTCTACCTTTAATAAATTAGCCAAATAACGACCAGTCTGGATACTTAAATCGCTCATTTCAAAAAAGTGTTCGCCACCAAAACGTTGGGCAGCCAATACTGATTCTGAAACTTTTGATACACCTAAAATCGTCATGCGGCCAGAGGCATTAATTACTTCTTTTAAGTTAAATTTTTCATAACTAATTGTCATACACAATTCCTCCAATAATGGTTTTTACAGGCGTAATAAGTTCTTTTGCCTCACGAGTAGAACCATTCGAATCGGTTAAGGTTTTATGGCCTTTTTGAATCGTAAATAGAGTGATATCACCATCAAAACCTTCAGCTAATTGTCCTTTTGTATCAAAACAGAAATTTTTAGCTGGGATTTCTGTGACTTTTTCAATAATTTCTTCCCACTCATAGCCAACTACCCGCAATTTTTCCATAGTCGTTGCTAAATTATAGACCGGTCCATTTTCTCGATTTCTGATATAAATATCAGTACTGATACTTTGAGCTTTCATTCCTTCTTTAAAAGCAACTTCCGCTACTTCAAAATTGAAACTGTCTGTCCCATGACCAATATCAAAAACAATCCCCTTATCATAAGCAGCCCAAGCAAACTCTTTAATTTTCTTCGTTTCTTGATTTAGAATACCATTTTCTTTCCCGTTAAAACAGTGAGTTAAGATATCTCCTTTAGACATAAGCGTTAGTATTTCATCCAGTTCAGGAGGGGCTGAGCCAATATGAACCATTAGTGGTATGTTGTCATTATCTCGTTGAATTTTTTTGGCAACTTCTAACGGAGCAATTCCATTATCGCCAATTACTGTTTTACTCATTCGTGCTTTAATTCCAACAACAAAATCAGGTAAGTCAACTAATGCTTTATGAACAAGTTCTTCTTTTACTTTGTTTAAATCTGCTAGTTCATCTTGCTCTACGATACCCCATTTTGAAATATTCATTAAAGCATAGACATTCGTTTTTGCTTTTTTCGCTAAATCATAAAACTCATGAATATTTTCAGCTCCCGTAGTGCCAGCATCAATAACCGTTGTAACGCCCATTTTGACACCAATTTCATCTGGATAATCATAATACAGCGTCATTTTTTCGAAACAATGAACATGATCGTCAATCCACCCAGCAGAAATATAAGCCTCATTTTTTAGGTCAATAATTTCTTTCCCTGCCTCGTCAATTTTCTCAGCCACTTTAACAATTTTACCTTCACGAATAGCTACTGCAATTGCTTTATCTTTTATTGTTTTTGCATTTTTTATGATTAGATCATGGATCATTTTCCATCCCTACTTTTCTTTGAATCTAAATTTAGTCCAAGGTTTAATAAAATCTAAAAGAAGTAATTCTTTTTCAGTTATTTGACCTACTTTGTTTTTTCTTTTATCGGAATGAGGCGTTAAAACGATTTGTAGTTCATTCTTATATTTGCCAAAGCCATCATTTCCAACCACAATATCTCCTCTTTGAAATTCTAAAAGATTATTATGTACAGGATTGACTGAGTCACTATACTTTTTACGAACTTCAGTTGAACGAACGACTTGATCAGTTATATCGCCTCTTCTGAAATGCTGCTCTGATAAGACAATTTTTTTCTCTGTCTCACTAGCCTCTTTTTCAAATTCTACAGTTAACTCTAATTGATAACGATTCAACTTTCCTAACATTTCCAATTCTTCATCAGAAGCATACGCATTTCCAATAATTACGTCATCAATTAATCCACTTGCAAATAAATGTTTTGCTTGAATTTCAATAGGTAAATGGCGATGGATTTCTAGTGTCGGTAACCCATCATTCACATCCCAAGGTCCAATTGTTGCTTCTTGGGATGATAGAAATGCCGCAGTACGAATCCCATGTTTTTTAAAACGAATACTACATTTTTCAAAAAAATCATAAGGCAAGGCCGTTCCTTCTTGAGGATAAAAATTATGGCATCCGTATAAAAAAGGCTTATTTGCTTGATAGGTCAAAATATTATCTAAATAGGCTACATCATTACTCATATTTAATTCAATGGCCAATTCAAAAGGATTGAATGTTAGCTTCGCTTCTTTGTTACCATCAAACCCAGCATCTAGGCGGATGCCATCTGCTCCAACTTCATGAAAAAAAGTCAGATCATCATAAGAGATTTTTAAATCGTCGAAAATACTTGGCACTACATCTAAAATCGTTTCAAAACCTAATTCTTTTGCATAATGAATCAACGATTGAAATTTTTTCTTTACAACTTCTTTTCCATCAGTCACTTCTAACATACTCATAAAGATTCTCGAAAATCCGCATTCACTAGCTTTTTTCAAATACGCTTTATCTTTTTCAGGATCGCTATGATCTGGATAGACTGATACACCTAAAGTTCTTTTCATCAACGTTTCCTACTTTCTACTTTGTCATATTTATTTCTATATTTCCATGAAGTCAAGGTGCTTAAAAAGATGGTTGTAGAACCAACAACAAAGATTGGTTGAGAAATAAGGATGCCTACTAAAACTGAAAAAAGGATACTAGCAATGGTTAAAAAACATATATGAAGCAATCGCATATCCAAAATTTTAGAAGGTAACCATTCTTTTTCTATAACAATTTGACTAAAAATAAAAAATATAATAAACCATAGCAACATTATCTTGAACACCAAAGAGGATAGTATACTTACCATCCTCCCCTTCTTTTGTTAGTTCGTTAATTAAGCAACAATAGATGATCTCTCTAAGCTGCTTTCTTTTCTAATTCTAATTCTTCTGCTTCTTTATCCAATTGTTGTTTTTCATATACTTTAAAGAAAGGATAGTAAATTGCTAAAGTAATTAGAAAATTCACACAAACTAACAATGCGGCTGGAACACTCCAGTTAGTACTCATCCAAGCAGCAACCGGTGCTGGTATGGCAAAAGGTAACCGTGCTGCCATCATCGGAATGACATTCGTAACCGTTAAGAAATATGAGAAAGTAGTCGTAATTAATGGTGCCACAATAAATGGAATTCCTAAAATAGGATTCATGACAATCGGTGTACCAAAAATCACAGGTTCATTAATATTGAATAAGCCTGGTAAGAAAGATAATCGCCCTAGACTCTTTAAGTATTTTGACTTGGAAAACATCATTAAAACAACAAGTGCTAAAGTCGTTCCCGCTCCACCAATCCAAATAAACCATTGTAAAAATTGTTCTGTAAAAATATTAGGTAAATTATGAATAGAAGCGCCCTCTGAGAATGCAAGTGTATTTTCAGCAATTGACATATCCCAAAATGGTCTAATTACAGGTCCCATAATTGCTGGTCCATGAATCCCCAATACCCAGAAGAAGCAGATTAGGAAAACAGTTAACAATCCACCAAACAGACTGTTTCCTGCCAAAGTGTCTTTCAATGGCATCAACAGCATACTTAAGAATCCATTTAAATCAAACCCAATAACATGACGAATTACCCAAAATAGTAACAAGATTACTGCACCCGGAATCAGTGCAATAAATGAGTTAGAAACCTCTGGTGGAACTCCTTCTGGCATCTTAATTGTAATGTCTCGTTGAATAAAGAAACGATAAATTTCAACCGAAACAAGAGCTGTAACAATGGCACCAAATAAAGAAGCTGAACCGAGATTGGCAATATTTATATATCGACCTGCACCAATAACATCTTTAACCTCTTCAAAAACTCTTGTTGGTGGCGCAGCAGTGACTAAAAAGGCCATTACTGCTAAAATACCACAAGTTAAGGAATCTAATTTATAACTTTTTGCTAATGAAGCTGCAATACTAAAAGCTGCATACAGCGCTAATAATCCCATTGTATAACGAGAAGGAATATCTAAAACTGGTTGATAAGGTTCAATAAATTTCATATACGAGTCAATTGGTATATTTTGAAACGCTGTAAAAAATGCACCTACAATTGTCAAGGGCATCGTCGCAATTAACCCTTTTCTAATTGCTGTCATATGCCGCTGAGATCCAAATTTATTGGCTATTGGCATTAACTTTACTTCCATCCACTGTACAAAACCATTCATCTCTTTTTTCCTCCGTTCAGAACTATGATAAATATAAACATGAAATATTTCACGTTTATATTAACATAGTAACATTATAATGTAAACGGTTTTCCAAAGGAAAAAGAGGTATTAGTGTAAAAAAAGAGGTATTTTCTATTTAATTTCCATCGGAAAAATTGCACCAAATACCATTGCGCCTAAGATAGCTCCCCCTGCAATTGGTTTTTTCCAGACATAAAAGATTAAGGCGCCAATTGTTGAACCAATACCAATAGGAATTGAAGCACCTGCTGCACTCAGAACAATTAGTGGGCCTAAGAAGCGACCAGATGCGTTCCCAGCTCCCATCATAATATCAGCACCAAAAGTAGAATTGGATTGATTGATTGTAAATTTACGAATAGCAATGATAATTCCGCCGATTAACAGCCCAGCAATCATTCCTGTGATTAATGCAAGGACAAAATTTTCTATTGGAGCTTTAATACCCATACTTAACAAAATAGCAGGAATCCCAATTCCCACACCTGTTAAAATAGCGCCACCAATATCTAGAATACCTACTAAAGATCCTTCTAAAATTCTAGCGAACAAGAAACTTGCTCCAAAAGCTGCCGCAGCCCCATAAGATCCCCCATCTAATCCAGCTTTAAGCATTGCAACAATTGCAACCTCATTAAATGCACCCACACCATATTCAACGTACATATGTGTTCCTGCAAAAACACCTGCAGATAGTAGGCCTACTATAATTGGAAACGACCAGTCAGCAAACCAAAAACTCTTTTTTTCTAATGTTACTGTTTCTTCCATTATGATTCCCTCTTTCTTTACTGATTAATTTCCAATATTGAACACATCATGCATGTTTTGTAACCATTCTGGAATGGTTAAACGGAAACTTTCTATCATTTGTAAATCAAATCCTCGGAAAAATGCACTAAAGACAAATAGTAAAATAATTGCACCCATCATGCTCTTAGTTACTCTATTCCATCCGATTTCATCGACACCTTTACCAATCAAGATTCCTAGTACTACACCAGGAACTGCATTTCCCATAACCATTGTTGCCAACGCTCCGAAAACTGTTGCCCAAAAACCAGAACGTCTACCAGCATCAATTGCTGCTAACCAGAATAACACTGGCATTACTGTATTAATTAAGATATTTGCTGCAGGTACTAAGACTTCAACAGCTGTAATTTGTAATGACTCAGGAATTGCTGAAGCAGTAGAATTCAAGAAAGCAACAACAACCATCCCAATAAGAGCTCCGGCCATACCCATTTTTTTCGGGTTATGCATTGTTTCTGAAACATTTTTGTTCTTAACTAATAATGCTGCTGCTGCCCAGTTTGGAATAATGCGGTGATCGACATCCTGTGTAAATGCTCCGGCTCCAACTGTAGATGCCCATGCATTAAAGAAGAATCCTAGTCCAAAAGAAAAGTGACTGGCTGCATCCCCTTCACAAGCATTCATTTCACCTAAGGTACGAAATGCTCCTAAACCTTGAGTACTTGGTGCATGGAACATTCTAGCTGCTCCAACCCCAACTGCAAAGCCAACACACCCACCAATTAATATTGACTTCACTAAAATAATCAACACTGTCATTTTAATTTGCCTCTTTCTTTATTTTATTTTTAAAAAATGGTAAAGAGAATCCAACTGGATTAGTACGTTTTTTTTCTATAAAATGTACAGCATCCATTTCAATCATCGTAATGTCTGCCGTAACATCTAATGTTACTCGGAAATTGTGGCGAACTCTTGGAAAAAGTACAAACAGAAAGCGCTCAACATATGTCTCTTCTTCAGCTTTCACTACGTTAACAGCTATAGGTTCAATTCTTAGAGTGACATCTTTAGACTCTTTGAGAACATGATTTTGTACTTGGCTTAAAGCATTTGCAAATGCTTTATTTTTTTCCTCGGCTATCCCTTCTACCCGAATAACTTGTTGCTTTTTAGAAGTTACATTCCCCATATTGAATCCTCCTCTTTCTATATCACTTGTTAGCCATTCTTTTTCAAGTATGCTTCTACAATACGTTTCCCTAATTCTTCTTGATCCATGAACCCGAAACCTAATACAGTTTTTCCATCATTGATGGCTGTAACACCTTCATCAATTGAACGCATCCCGTGACGCTCTGGATAACCATATTTTGTTGCCGCAGTTAGTGCACCTGCTCCACCACTACCACAGAAAGAAATACCAATATCAGCGTTTTCTGTTTGCATGACATCCCCTAAACGCATATCCGCACCCATCCCAGGTACAACAACCGCTTTCCCACCAGCTGCTTCTACACCTTTCGCAACATTTTGTCCTTTTCCTAAGCGATCTGCAATTACTACTGTTACCATCATTATTCCTCCCAAATTTCATTTTTTATACTGCTGCATTTTGTTTAGCAGTTTCAAAATGTATCGATAATACATACATTTCATCTTGTGGTAAATTCCCAATATGTTGAACAACTTCATTAGAAATTTTTAGTGCTTCTTCAGAAACTTCTGCAAACATTTCTGGATCAACACCACTCATTTGTTCACCTGCTTTTGAGCGTTTAATCATTTCATTTAAATGATTGATTAATATTGTCCATTGTAATTCTGTCGGGCAAATAGTTTGTTCTTCTAATAGAACAGCTACTTTATTGATTAATTCCTTTAAGTCAGATTGATTTGAGCTTTCAGTGATTATCTTCTCAGCCTCTTCATGTAATTTCATCCGCCAGCTACTCCTCTCCAATATAATTTAACAAAGCAGTAATTTCTGCTTGATTAACCATTAAATCGTTTTTAGCAAAAATATTTTCAATCTTTTCTACTAATGTTTGTTGTGACAATAATAATTCCTTCACTACATTTCCTGTATTTTCATACTGTCCTTCAAAAGTAATTCTGTGAACCATCAGCATGACATGGAGCAAAAAGGCTTCCTTGTATTCGAGATTTAATTGATTTCCAAATGCTTTTAGCAGTTCTTCGTAAACAATATAGGCTTTTACTAATAAATCACGGCTTTCCACTTCCATTCCCTGTTTCTCTTTGACTTCTCTTCTAGGAATTAATCGTGGCACTTTTCCGCTTTGTGTATCTGCTAATATTTTATTGACTTCATCTTGTATTGCTTGAATATCTGACTTGGTAGGCAACGGATTTACTTTTATAAACGGACGGTTAATTGTCTCAACTGGAAAAATACTTAAAACTAAATCTGGATTTTTTTCTTCAATTGCTTCTGTTGCATTTAACACTGAAGCAAAACCAGCAATTTCAACATTCGATACTTCTTCTAAAATCTTTTGCTCAATCAAACTGGTAACACCTAAACCAGTTGAACAAACGTAAACAATCCGAACGACGTTGATACTGTGTAAGTTTTTTTCATAAGCTACCAAGAAATGGAGTGCAATATAAGCAATAAATGAATCGTTGATTAACAACGCCGAACCACCAATATCATTTTGACTCGCTTCTTGTATCGCTATAAATAGATCCGGATATTTTGCTTTAATGTCATCTACGAAAGGATTATATTCATTAATAAATAAATGCTTTTTAGTCAGTCGTAAAGATAGATGAGCAAATAAATTAGTGAAAAGTTGACGATCGCGGTAAAAAGGAAAATTAACCTTTTCTGAAACATCCTTGATTAGTTCTTCTGAAAGTTGGACAATGTCTTGTTGATTGTTCGCAACAAAAACATCACTATAAATGTACAAGTATTCATCTGCCAGAATTGGAAGTTCGTAATGGGAAAAAACTTTTAGCATTAAAAGGAAAGGTAATTCTTGTTTTTGTTCCAATACATTTTGGTTGGATAAAATCTTATAACCACCAACAGTGTGATGTAGCTGCATTCTAGATGTCGCAATAGCAACTCTTAACGTAATCGATAATATTTCCGCATAGTTAAATTGATTTAACAATGAATGGTCAATTAAATTGGTCATTTCTTTTAAAGCCACTTGATAATTTTTTTGAAAAATAGTGTTAATGCCAATCGATACTTCACGAACTTTTTTCTGTTCATCTGATTGAACAAATTGACTCATAATCTGGTAAATATCATATTCTGTAATTTCTTTTTGAGTAATATACTCCATTAACAATCGAATTTTACTTTCTTCGCCAACGATTGAGAAACCCAGACGACTTTGCCGATTTAATTGTAGTCCGTAAGTGATGATTAGCGCCTCAACTCGATCTAAGTCACTAATAATAGTGTTTCTACTTACTTGAAGCTCATCAGCGATTGTTTGTGACGTAAGTGGCGTATTTACTAATAACAATCGGAAAATGATTTGGTTCACTCGTAACTCTTGATCTGGATACGTTTCAAATCGTTCCACTTCAAGTATTTCATTTTTTAAGGTCAAACGCTCTGAATCTGGGATATCTAACCAAATTCCTTTATTACGTCTCGTTTTTAACTCGACATTCTGATCTTTAAACCACTCCCGAATGTTTTCTAGATCATATTTAATTGTGCGTACGCTTACTTGAAACGTTTCTGATAAATCTTTTGTTGTCACACTGTCTTCTAAATCTAATAGCAATAATAATACTTTTATCTCTCTTTTTGATAAGTGCAGTGACACTTTTACTCACCTTCATTTCTTTCCCTTACAATTGAACTATATCGTGGTTTTAGTTATGTAACAACACAAAAAAGTTGCACTTGTGTAAGTGCAACTTTCTAAATCGTATAATGATTAGAGGAAACGAAACACATTTTTTCATTGTTTTACTTTTGATAACAAAAATATTAAACCCTTGTTATCCGTCGCTTATCTCTACTTATTTGGTGCAAGTGTTCGTTTTTTTCCATTTTATAACCCTTGCACTTACAAACCATTGCACTTTATTTATCAATTACAATTTTGTATTCTTAGACATAAAAAAGAAGACCGAAGTCTTCTCATCGCAGTACTTATTTTCATAAATAGACAAGACATTCTCCACAAAAGTCTTTGTCCGACAACTACATCCGGTAGTTAGTGAAGATCACTCTGCCTCTGCTAATTAACCAATCACCAGCCGCTTGAGCGGAATAACCGAAGTTATCTGATTGAGTCAACCCGTCGCATGTTTAAAACTTTAACACAAAAATAACAGAAAAGCAATCATGCTAAGTTTTTTATAAAAATAAAATCTTCCATCAAGAAGCCTGCTTCAATATCCGTGACAATTTCCCCAAAGTTTACAAAACCTTTGTGTTCATAAACAGCTATGGCTTTTTTGTTCTGTTGATTCACATGTAGATAGAGACTATTTAAATTACTTTCTTTTGCCACTTCTTCTAACCAATTGAAAAGTTCAGTTGCTATTCCTATCCCTTGATATTGGCTTAATAAATAAATTTTACTAATAAATAATCGTTGTTCTTCTTTTCGATAAGTAGTATATCCAACCGCTTCCTCTTGATAAAAAACGAGATAGTACTCTGCTTCTGCTGCTTGAATTTGACGATTTATTTCTTCTTTTGATTGATACATTTCTAACATATAGTCTACTTGATTTTGCCCAATGATTGGAACAAATGTTTCTTCCCAAATTACTTTCACAAGTGGTTCCAGAATTTCAATTTCTTCAAAACTTCCGATTTTTTTCAATGTAATAGTCATTATTCCACACTCATCCTTCTTTTAACCATTTTGTGTATAGACTCTCTACTAATTCTACCGTATCTAAGGTTATTCTCTTCGTCATAATTGGACTTTCTGTTAATTTTTTTCTTAAACAATCGTTTACATGATCTAACTCAAACTGGAATTCACTGTCAAAAAAAGCTTCTAATTCTTCTTTCTTTCCATCATCATAAAAGACAGTCGCTTTTTGCGCTTTCCAAAAATTCGTAACTTCGATTCTTCCTTTTTGTGCAAAAATCGTTAGTTTACTTTCCGTATCTAGTTTGACTGTGATAAAAAGATTGCCTAAGACTTGATTACTAAATTTAAGAGAAACGTTGCATTGATCATCCGTTTTTCCTGGCTCAATTGTTGCAACACCTGAAAAAGATGTTATTTTCTGATTCAAAATAAATTGCATATACTGTAATGGATAACTACCAGATCCATGCAACGTCCCTCCTCCTGCTTCAATCGAATGGAACCAGGAAATATGATCTACATTTGGATAAGCAGTGATTGATTGAATCCATTGAACTGCACCAATTTGATTCTTATGGAGAATTTTTTTAATCTTATGTGTAATTGGTAAAAAAACTGATTTTTGAGCTTCCATTAAAAAGAGTTCCTTTTTCTCTGCCAACTCAAATAATTCTTGGGCGTGGGAGCTCTTTAAAGTAAATGGTTTCTCTAACAATACATGCTTGTTATTCATGAGTGCCAATTTTGCAGCCTCAAAATGTCCTTTGTTGTAGGTCGCTATATAGATAATATCGATTGTTTCATCTTTGCATAGTTCTTCATAGCTACCATAACTTTTAGGAATACCTAATTCTTGTGCCATGTTTTCCGCTTTCTCTAATGAACGCGAAGCAATAGCCCTCACTTCTCCACATTTGCTAGCCTTTATTCCTTCCACAAATCTAGGAACAATTTGAGCTGTGCTTAGTATGCCATACCGAATTTTATTCATATCAAATTCTCCTTTTTTCTTTTACTATACTCATAACTAAGTAAGATTTCAAAGTATATTATTAAAAGAAAGAACATATGGCTACATCTAGCTAAAATATTTTTCTATTAAACTAGAAATCTTATTAAAATAATAAATATAAACCGAATATAAGTAATTTATCTACACTGGTTTATAGTAAACTAAAAAATTATTCTGACATCTTTAAAGTTTGATACACAAAATTTCAAAAAAAGAAAAAAAGTGGACAAATTGATCCACTTTTTCCAATTGCTGATTATTATGTATTTCTATGTATTCATTTACCCTAGCGAATTCCAACACTTATTTTTAATGCTTGATTTACCTTATCCATATCTACATCGGCTAATCGGCAAACCTTATGTAGAATCCGTTCTTTATCCAATGTTCTAATTTGTTCCAATAATACTAGTGACGGTGTCATTTTTTCATCATGCGGAATATTTACTCTTACTTGTGTTGGCTGCATCTTCTTACTAATATTTCTTGTAATTGGTGCAACTATCAAAGTTGGGCTAAATAAGTTCCCTTTGTTATTTTGAATAATCAATACAGGTCTTATCCCTCCCTGCTCAGAACCAACAACAGGTGAAAGATTTGCATAAAAAATTTCTCCCCTTCGCATCATCTAATTTATCACTCCCTTTTGCCATAAACTATCTTAATTGAATTATATCATGGTATTCTTCTTATTTTTTTCAAGATTTTGCTTCCACTGACTAAAACTTTGATAATCTATGAAATTTATAATTTTTTGTTTCTTATATCATCTCTATAAAATACTGTGATTATCCTTTAATTATCACTTTATTTTTTTACTAAAAAACTAATTTAATGTCAAATAATAACTGAAACACTCTTGCACCAAGTACTTTTTCTTTTGTCTGTAGATATTATATAAGGAATTCGCTTAAAATAAAAATATTAATCTATCCAATTTTTACTTTCTTAGAAAACCCCATTTAGCAGTTTATTTAATTTTTATATTAAAGAAAAAAAAGTCTTTTTTACTATCAACTCCAAATAAAAAATACTTTCTCATCAAATTCTTATTTTAAAACCTTTAAATAATATCTATTTTAAGGCTTTCATTCAAAATATACAAATTTTATCAGTAAAAAAGGGCACAAAACTGATTTTAGTCTTGCCACCCTTCTGTTCTTTAATTAACTAGTCCTAGTGCTATCTGTTTGCTCCGTTTCATTATTTCTCTTTAAGTTCGCTAAACCTTACAGTTTATTCTTCTTCATTAACTGGAAACCATACTTCAAAGGCTAAATTTTTCGGATTAGAATCAAGATAAACCTCAATATCTGGAGCGTTTGCATATTCATATCCTGAAATTGGTAACCACTCTGTAAAAATTCTTTTATGTAAGTTTTGAATAGCATCCGGCATTGGTCCTCTGTCAGCAAACACAGCCCATTGTGCAGAGGAAACTTCGTATTCGATCATCCCTTCTTGAAGAGGGGCGTTACTTGCCACAACAATCAGGTACTCCCATTCACCAACTTCATTGTCTCTTCTAACTCCCAGCACACCTGGAATTTCTTCTCCCATCAATAACCAAAGATTTTCTAGTTGTCCACTAGAACTTACTTTATCCCAAAACTTAGGAATAATTTCACAGTTTTTCTCCATATTTTTGTCTATTTTCACTGAATACCCTACAACTCTAAAGGAATCTTTTTTCACCATATGATAATTCATACAAGTCACTCCTTTAACAGTAATTGAAAATTTTAGTGGTGGAAAAATAGTTAATGAAGCACCGGACTTTTTCGCATCTCTTGGTGCAATTTGATGAATATTTTTAAAAGCCCGTGTAAAAGAGGTAGGTGATTCATAGCCATATTTTATAGATATATCCAACACTTTTCCTCCTTGTTGTAAATCAAATGCTGCCAAAGTTGCTCTTCTGCGTCGAATATATTCTGCTAACGGAACACCTGCTAAATAAGAAAACATCCGTTGAAAATGGTATGTGGAACAGTAAGCAATTTTGGCTGCTTCAGAAATATCTATATCATCGGTCAAGTGATCTTCGATATAATCAATACTTTTATTCAGTTGTTCTAGCCACTCCAATGCTCTTCACCTCTATTTAATCATTCTACTTCAAAAAACTTGTAGCTACCTCTCTATTATTGCACAAAAATGTTAGATGATTAATCTTTCGATTAAGTAAAAATAGAAAGAGGATGTGACAAAACTAAAAATCAGTTTTGTTTCATCCTCTAAATCCGAATAAACGGTGGTCAAAAGTCTGGGTCTTCGAAATTGGACCGAAAATCACTCAATACATAAAGCCTATTGTGCGCTTTTCGGTCCAATTTCTCGCCCCAAAACGATTTCTGTCTCAAACTCTTTCTTCGCGAATATTTCTCTCAGTTCTTATCTACTTTAAAGTGCTTTTTAATCTAATTCTGGTTTCTCTCCACTTGTTTGCTTATCTGGTGGAGCTGGAGCTCCTGAACCAAGATTTCCTAAACTAATACTAATTGTGACCGTATAGTCTAGCGGTACATATATACTGTGAGCACTCATACCAACTACAGTTCCTTTGGGCTCTGCAGAATCAACGTAGTTCACTACATATCGAATATTTGCCCCTTTTGCACGATATTCATCATAGAAAATTTTTTGCAAATCGCCTTCTACAGTGCTTCCTCTTAAGTCTTTCAAATACGGTTGACCCGCAGAATAATAAACTTTAACCGTCAAATCATCTTTACTGGTTAGTTTTGTACCTGCTTCTACACTTTGTGATACAAGTTGTCCATAAGGAACATCTACTGTATAAACGCTCTTAGCTAAAATTTTTAATCCTTCGACTGCTGTGGCAGCTTCTTCCGGTGTGTACTCTGCAAAATTGGGAACTTCAAAACCTTTCCCTAACGATACCACAACCGTCATACTTTCTTTTTTAGCCATTTTTTCATCTTTCGCAATACTTTGAGAAATAATGCTATCTTGAAGAATGTCTGATGAACTATCTTCCTCATACGTAACATTTATACTATTGTTTTTCGCCCAACTTTCTACTTCATTTTTTGGCTTTTTAGAAAAATCTGGTACAACAATATTTTTTTCAAAAGTTTCCTTGCCTTTTGAATAAAACATTTTTGCTTTATCTTTACGCTTGTAGGAATCATTCGTAACATCTTTAGTGACCATTTCAAATTTTATTGGCTTGCCTTTTTCAATTGTATCACTGTATTCCTGAATAATGTTGATATTCGTTGCTTGTTTATCTTTGAGCCATTTTTCAACATCTGCTTTGCTCATTTCCATAAAATTCGGTAATGGCAGTTTTTCTTCTGGATCAGGTCCTAAACTGGCTTCAATGATTAAATCTGCACCCTTTTTTATCTTACTCCCAGCTTTTTGTTTTTGCGAAATAATTTTATTGGCTTCTTTTTTTAAATCATAACTTTGTTCTAGTTTAATTTTAACTTTATTAGTAGTCGCCCAAGTTCTAGCATCAGAAATTTCTTTTCCTATAAAATCTGGCACCTTCACATGAGTCATTTGGTAATAGGCAAAAAATAGTAAACACAATCCTAAAGCAATCCCTAATCCAATAAGGGTAAATTTGCGCTTTCTTTTCTTATAGTAGGTAGGATCTGTTTCTACCTCCTCTTCTAGTTGAGAACGCCTTGTTGGAAGTGGTTCCTCTATAGTTGCTTCTCTTTCACTGGAATTAGGTTGTTCATCAGCTAAGTTCCTAGGTCCAATGGCTGGTTCTCTTCTTTTAGTATTTGTGCCTGCTTTTTCTACTAGACGATCGTATGAGGTTTTTGATTCCTTTTCCTGTTTATCGGTTTCTTCCCGAAAAGAATCTACCTGTCCTTTTTTTTCTTTTGTTTCTTTATAATTTTTTTTATCAAAATTTGAAAGAAAATCACTCATTTAACATCAACTCGCCTTGTTTGAGATAGTAGGTTTCATCTGATTGTTGGGCAATCTCATTTGAGTGGGTTACAACAATCACACATTTGTTATGGACTTCAGCAAGATTTTTAAAAATATCAACAATTTCTTGTTCCATTCCCTCATCTAAGTTTCCTGTTGGTTCATCTGCTAGAATCACATCTACATTTGTTGCTAAAGCCCTAGCAATAGCCACCCTTTGCTGTTCTCCACCTGATAATTGACTAATTAATCGATCCGCTTTTGCTTTGTTAATGCCTATATAATCCAAAAGATTGTATGCCACCTCTCGATGGTTTGGAGGTAACTCGTTGTCTGTAATTGACATAGCCACTAGAATATTTTCTACAGCCGTGAGATACGGAACCAAATTATAGCTTTGAAAAATAATACTTATCTTATCTCTTCTAAATCGTTCATAACCAATTTTTCTAATGTCTATTCCTTCATAAAGAACTTCTCCTGATTTTGGTACATCTAGTGCACTAATTAAAGAAAGAAAAGTTGTTTTTCCGGAGCCAGATTGTCCCAAGATTGTGTAGAAACGTCCTTGGTCAAAAGCAATAGAAGTATCTTTTAAAATCATTCGTCGTTTGTCACCATCTTGATAAAAATAATTGACCGCCTTCGTTTCTAAAATAGTCATTCTACTTTTCCTCCTACATCATAATTTTCTTTGGATTCAACCGCATAACATAGGTTAGAGGTAAAATCGCAGATAGTAAAACGGTCGTTAACCCTGCCAATAAGAACGTCAAAATATAGCTAAGTGAGAATTTCACTTCATAGGCATTCGTAATATCTCCCGTTGATAAATTAGAAGAAAGCGAACTTCCCCCAACAATTATTGCACCACTACTAACAGGTTCAGCTTGAGCCAATGCATCACTAGCAATCAAAGATTCAGAAACTAATTTCCCTAACACATTTCCTGTAATCAGCGAGGCACACATAGCAATCGCACTGATTAACAACAATTCAATCACAACTTGCGCCATAACTAATTTACGTTTTTCTCCTAAGGATAAATAGATGCCTAACTCATGTTTCCGATCACGCAAGAATAAAATAACTACCAAAGAAATAATCAACAATGCCGCTGCAATTGCTAAAATTACAACATAACCAGAAATTTGTGACATTTTTTTAACTGAACCACCCACTTTATCAAACTCATCTGTTGAAGCGTTCATTTTATAATCTTCTGGAAGTAACGGTTCTGATTCTTGTTTAAATGCTTCTACATCTTCTGGTGATTTCAACGTATACATTGGTGTGATTTGTTCTGCATCATTGGCTTCTTTAAAAGCATCCGGGTCTAATTCTTTGCCTCTCTCAAACTCCGCTTTATTAATTTCTCTTACTCCATTATTCGTCATATAGACTGTATTAAATTGCTCCATGTCTAAAAATGACTGATTTGGGTTAGATTTTTCTCCATCTTCTTTCTTCTTTTCTGCGACCAATGGTTCAAAAATACCAATAATTTCAACCGAATGCTTTTGACTATCATAGGTTTCAGTGGAGCCATCTTCTTTTGGCTTCATATATTGACTGTCCCAAATGACTTGATCTCCAACATTAATTCCATTCTCGTCTGCTACGGTTTTAGAAATAACGGCTAATAACTTATCACTAGCCTTATCTTCTTTTGTAAATAGACGCCCTTCAGTTAATTTGACTTTCTTATCTTTAAAATCTGATGGTTCATTACTATTGGTACCTTTTAGAAACAAATTATTGCCACTAAGTCCAGAAACTATCGTGTTACTATCTTTTTCCATTTGGTAGGTTTTAAATGATTTTAGTCCAAGATAACCGGAAATACTGTAATCATATTCTTTTACATAAGGAGATTCACCAATTTTTTTGATAGTCTCTTCTTTTAAAGGCTCAGGCGTTTTCATTTCACTGCCT
Source organism: Enterococcus rivorum (assembly GCF_001742285.1). Taxonomy (GTDB): domain Bacteria; phylum Bacillota; class Bacilli; order Lactobacillales; family Enterococcaceae; genus Enterococcus_L; species Enterococcus_L rivorum. Next base: position 53,818 of record NZ_MIEK01000001.1, read on the forward strand.
GATTCATTCGCTTTCATTAATTTATCCATATCCATCTCGGCAGTAACGGCTGCACCCAATTGATTTTTTATTTTCTTCTCTACATTATCTGTTGATTGTTGAATCGCAATCGCGCCTGCAATTACATTTCCTAAAATAAAAATAACTGCAAATAGGATAATTGATTTTCCTCGTCTTCTTATGACACTACATAATGCTCTATTCCAATAATTCATAATTTCTCCTTCCACTCAATAAAATTAAGTTGAACTTTTTAACTTTGAATTTTACTACCGTTGACTGGTAAGTTCCTCTATTTAATAAAACTTAACTTACCACCATTTAGTCCCCAGATTTCATCTGCATATTTCGCAACAAAATTAGACTTTGATAATATAATCACACAGCTATTCTGATTTTCCGCATAATCTTTTAAATATTCAAAGGATACCTCCAAAGGGATTTCACTCAATGTAAGTAACGGTTCTTCTACTAAAATAACTTTAGGATTATTTACTATCGCTTTAACTAAGCAAGCTTTTTGCTGATTTATATTAGATAACTTTTTTATTTGCGTACCAGCAAGTTTCTGTTCTATACCGACACTTTTCAATAACTTATAGAGTTCACTTTTTGGTTTTCTTTTTGACTGAAGACTATTTGAACATAGTTGTAAATTTTCAATGATTGAGAAGTAAGGTAAAAAATTATTTTTTTGGAGAATCAATCCTACCTGCTTTCCTCGATAATCTTCCTTAGTTATTTTTTTTAAGGGCTGATTTTCAAACTCAACAGTTCCAGAAGTACAATCAGTATAACCCGCAATTACAGCCAACAACCCTGCTTTTTCAAACCTATTTTTACTAAGAATACAATAGGTTTTTCCAGCCAAGAAATCGATACTTGTTTGATTTAGCAACGCTTCTTTTTCAGTTTTCATTTCATAACTGACTTTTTTTAACGAGAGAATAGTCATTCACTTGATTTCCCTTCTAGTAAAAATTTTGTTGGATTAAATACCCAAATTTGATAACTTTCACTTATTCCAGAAGTAATTAAAAATAAGCCTAAACTTGTTGCTACTATTTTTAACGTCTCTCTATCCAGTGTTAGAGGAACTTTTGTCATAGGTAGGTTGTAACTTACCAATAAGTAAAAATTTTCAGCAATCAATTGATCGATCCAATTCATTAAACTATTGTTAACAACGGCTTGCGTTACTTGGCTTAACAGTAGACCGATTAATAGACAGCATACGCTCAAAAAGAATTTTTCTATAAATTTAGAACAGAAAATTTTTCTTTTATTCATCCCGAAACTCATCAAGGTATAGATATCACTGAGTCTTTTTTTGGTAAACATTGTTGATACAAGTAACAGCAAGACCATTCCAAAAATGAAAACACTCATTAATAATGTAAAGGCAATATCTTCTTTACTTTTAAAGGGCACCAAGACTTGACGAGCTGTGTCTTTATCTGACACCACTTTAAATTGTTCAGGTAACCCTTTTTCTTGTAGTTCCTTTTCAAATTGATTAACTGTCCCCGCTTTTTTTAAATGGTAAACGACATCTATCGCATAATTATTTAGAGAGGTTTGCATTTTTTTCAACGTATCATAATTTGTAATAAGTTCTTCTTGTTTGTATTGTTCCATTTCTGAAACAGGCACTGATAATTTTTCTTTCACTATCCCAGCAACGACTAATTCTTCTCGAATAAAGGTGTTATCTTTAGGAAGTTGTACAAAAATTTTGCTACCGATTTCTAGCTTATTTCGTTTAGCCAAGTCCTCACTAATTAAGCATTCATTTAAAGCCAGCTTGGAGCTTCCTTTTAATAGTTCCCTGGAGTTTGTGGAAAATTGATTTTCTTTTTTTCCATTGATTGAAGCAGAAAGGATTGCTGGATTATTTTGTTGATTGATCGTTGAATATTGAGTCTCCCCTTTTTCTCCTTGATTTACTTTCACAATAGGTTGTGTATCGGACGCTTTTAAATTTTCTAAAGTAACAGAAATTGCCGCTGTGAGGGTCATCTTTTCAACAAAATCTGACTTTTCGTACTCTAGGTATTGTTCCTCTGTTAGCTGTTCTGTTATCTTATTTGGCATATAGGTGGGGATTAATCGAACATTATAGCTAAGCTTATCCTCGTAGTTAGCAATCATTGATTTCAGTGCTGTATGAATCATGCCAATATTCACTAGTAAAAAAAAGAAAAAAGTTAAAAAAAGACCCATAAATATATTTTTCCGTTTATCTCTCCAAAAGTTTAAGAAAGCATGCTTAATCATGTACATATTCCTTGTCTCTCCTCCTGTACCATAACAATACCAAATGGATTGTTAATTGAATGTTAACAAAAAAAGTGATGGCCATTTCTAACCTCCACCACTTCCTCACCTTATAATTTTATAAACTTGGAAAAGTTAAATAGAAAGTAGAACCCCGTCCCTTCTCGCTATCTACGTAAACAAAGCCCTGACATAAGTCACAAACATGAGAAACGACAGATAAACCTATTCCATAGCCATCTTGCTTCAAACCATTTATTCGATATTTATGATTAAAAATATTGGCCTGAACAGTTGGTTCAATTCCTTTTCCTCGATCCTTTATTTTTACAATGATGCTGCCCTTTTTCTTTGCTACTGAAACATCAATCGCTTTGTTCTCACCATATTTAACTGCATTATCCACTAAATTGGAAACGGCACGATAAATCCAACGATCTCTCCCATAAATTAGAGTTGTCTCTGTTTCGTCAAATTGAAAGTTTAGAGCCGGATATGATTTTCGATAGATATCACAAACTTCAGCACAAACTAAAGAAACATCTACTGTTTCGCTTACTTGATTACCTGTGTTATTTGATAATGTCAAAATGTCATCAATACTGTCAGTTAAACGATCTAAAATTTTGATATTCCCTGTCTCGTTCTCTTCTAATTCTAAATTTGCTCTTAAAATTGCAATGGCATTTTTTTGCTCATGAGTCAGATAACTACTTAGTCGTTTATAATCATCCAAATTTCCATCAAACTTTCCTTTTAATTGTTCAAAAGCTTTTGCTACTGTTTCATCTTGGATATTTTTTTTAGAAAAATTCTCAATGAACTTTAAATCATGGATAATGCTTAACATTTGATTGGAATAGATCCTTCTTAAAATTAACCAAAGTAACAAAGTTAGCCCGATAATTACTGTACATACCGCCAAAATAATAGAAGGTAGAAATTTCAGCAAGCCGTTTAAATAGGTATCATCTAATGTCTTTCCACTAATTGACTCCACATTGAATGCAGATAAATTTTCTTGCATCGATTCATTGCCTTTTAGTTCGCTTGTTACTACAATTTGACTCCCTAGAGACTCACCAATATTTAACATGCTAAAATTATTCCTTAAGATAAAAAAACCACCAATGATTGCTGCCGTTATTAATAGAGAAAAAACAAAAATAACGAAACCAATTTTGTAATTTATTCGCATAATTGATACCCCTTTGCACGAATCGTTGTTAATAACTCTTTTTTAGCCGCTTCAGCTAGTTTTTTCTTTAAACGTGCGATATGTACTCTTAATACCGAAGAAAACGGATCAAAGCTTTCATCATAGACATGTTCGGCAATTTGTTCTGTTGAAACAACAGCCGGGTGTTGTTGCGCGATGCACAATAATATATCAAACTCTTTAGGCTTTAAAAAAATTTCTTTCTCTTTATAGCTAACAAAACGACTAACAGGATTAATTTTTAATTGTTCAATTTGAATATAAGGAGACGTCCTCCCGTGAAAACGGCGCACTACAGCTCGAATTCTTGCCGTCAATTCTAACAACTCAAACGGTTTTACTAAATAGTCATCCGCGCCAAAATCTAATCCTTTTGCCCGTTCTTCGATTTCATCTCTCGCGGTAATAATAATGACTGGAACATTTATCGTTGACTCTCTTAAAAAGTTTAAAATTGAAAGCCCATCTTTATCAGGTAAATTCAAATCTAATAAAATTGCATCATACGTATTTACATAAGCTTTTTCTTCACCATCAAGACCTGAAAAAGCTAAATCAACTGAAAAGTTTTCTCGTTCTAACCCTTTTTTTACAGACAGAGCTAACTCTTTATTGTCCTCAATAATTAAAATTCTCATGCATGTCTCTCCTTACTAACGCTTACCATTTCCTCCATAAGATACTATAAGACTGTTCCTTCTGTCCAATCTCTAATGCTAATCTCCTCCAATAAAATCTACAATAAAATAACGAATATCCTTATAAAAAATCTTGATATACATTTTCAACTTCCATATCAAAAATCTATATAAAAATTAGATTTAAAATAATAAAAAGAGCTTAGAAAAAATCTAAGCTCCCTAAATATAATCGATTAAAATAACAGTATAAAAATGAATATGAACAAAATAAGTTTTTTCTTTAACTATTTATCTCTCACTTAAAATGCTTGCTACTTTCGTTGTAATTAAATCAATTGCCACATGATTTTCTCCACCTTCTGGAACGACAATATCTGCATAACGTTTCGTTGGTTCAATAAATTGGTGATACATCGGTTTAACTACACTTAAATATTGATCAATAACAGAATCTAACGTTCTTCCTCGTTCATCCATATCTCGCTTAATACGACGAATAATTCGAATATCATCATCAGTATCTACGTAAAGCTTAATATCCATCAATTCTCTTAAACGAGGATCTTCCAGAATTAAAATACCTTCTAAAATAATGACTTCTTTAGGTTCTTGAATAATGGTTTCTGTACTTCTTGTATGTGCAACGTAGTCATAAACTGGCTTCTCAATCGTTTGGTAATTAAGTAATTGTTTTAGATGTTCAATTAACAAATCTGTATCAAAAGCAAAAGGATGATCGTAATTGGTCGTTAAACGTTCCTCAAAACTTAAATGACTTTGATCTTTATAATAAGAATCATGCTCCAACATCATTATAGAATGATCTGGAAACTGATTGAAAATTGCTCGGCTAACACTTGTCTTGCCGCTACCAGATCCTCCAGTAACCCCTATAACAATCGGTCGTTTCTCTTTCATCCAACAAACCCTTCTTTCTATGTACTCAGCTTTTATGCTCCTTGTTCTATTATAATGAAAACTCAAAAGAAATCTACTACTTTCTCTACCTCAAAACATAACTTCCCTTCTCAAATTACACTAAATCGCAAATTAAAAAAAGACTAGAATCCACTACTAGCATTTATTGCCGGTAAAAAATGGAAGCTCTGAACCTGACGATCAGATATTCGGACGCTCAAACTTAACATTTGAGCTAAATAAAGAGCAAGCCCAAGTAACTCACATTGGATTCTTGGTACGGTTACTGGCAATAACTGCTGATAGTTCCGCTGGTCCTTTGAAAGCGCCTCTTTTTTGAATTAGCTGGACTAGAGTATGAAACGTTGTTTCGTATCTATTTTTATGAAATATTAGTGAACAAACACATCCTAATCGATAGATGACTTATGGTAAAATATTTTTAGAATCAAAATTATTTTATAAATTGGCTCGGTTTAATATAGTTAAATTTTATGCTATAGTCTGCTTTAGGAAGGAGAAAGATTTTATGAACATTAAGAAAATAACAACGATTACTGCCCCCCACTATGAGCTATTACTTTTAGCTGATCCTGCAAAAAAGTTAGTCAATGATTATGTGAAGCGAGGCATTGTTTTTGAGATTGCTCAAAATCACTTACTAGGAATCATCGTGCTACTACCAACTCGACCTGAAACCTTAGAAATCGTTAATATTGCTGTTCATCCTGCGTTCCAAGGAGAAGGAATTGGTCAAAAATTATTAGCTTTCGCTTTAGAGTATGCAAAAAAAGAAAACTATCAAACAATTGAGATTGGCACAAGTAGTACTGGATTCCCTCAACTTTATCTCTATCAAAAAATGGGTTTTCGAATGACTTCGATCGATAAAGATTTCTTCATTAGACATTATGAGGAAGAAATTGTTGAAAATGGTTTAATCCTTAAAGATATGGTTCGTCTAAGTTTGGACCTGTAAGAGAAGATAACTTTCTGGCTTCTCTTACTTATTTTTGATTAATTTTGTACAATCTAATACTAATTTATAAATAGAAAACACCTCAATCAACTGAACATGTTTCATTCAGTTGACGAAAGTGCCTGTATAGTTTGGTCAAAATTGAAGCCGTTTAGTGTAAGATTGAAAAAATATCTTCCAATTTCGTCATAGTATAATCTGGTTGAATCCCTTCAATCGCTGCTAATTTTTTGGGATTGAGCCAGGCGGTTTTAATCTTCGCCATGTTTCCTCCTTTAATATCAGAAGTTAACGAATCCCCCACTATCAAGGTTTTTTCAGGTTCAAAATTAGGTATTCGTTCAAAAACATAATCAAAATATTCTTTCATTGGTTTTTGATAACCTACTTCTTCTGAAACGAAGGTATCTTTAAAAAGAGGCAACAATTTGGACGCTTCTAAGCGAGGATATTGTGTTTCTGCAACACCATTTGTCACAATATATAAGTCATAATGGGGCTGAAGTTCTTCAATAATCTGCTTACTATTTCCAAGTAAATCATGTCCGCGGCTTAAATGATATCGATATTTTTCATCCATCTTTTTCCCGTCCACATCTCTACCTAGCTCTTCAAACAGTCTTTTAAATCTTGTATCTATAACCACTTCTTTCCCGATTTTTCCGATTTCAAAATCGGACCATAGTTGATGATTAATCTTTTTATAGGTAGCTTCAATCGTTGCCGTTAAAGAAATATTTTCTTCTTCAAAAAGAGCTTTTAGAGCTTTTTTTTCTGCCAATTGAAAATCTAACAATGTGTCGTCTACATCAAAAAGTAATGTCTTAAATTTCATTTAGTTGCATCCTCTCTACTTTCATTTCTATTTATAAAAATAAGGCAGTAATGTTTCTAATTCTTTCGGTGTTAATCGCCGATATTCTCCCGGTTTTAACTGCTGATCCAATTCAATGGGACCCATTTTCAATCGTTTAAGAAACGTCACTTTTTTGCCGACAGACAAAAACATTTTTTTTACTTGATGAAATTTCCCTTCATCAATATCTAAATACGCGCGACTTTCGTTATCAGATGTGGATAAAATACTCAGAACTGCTGGTTTACAACACTCACCGCCATGAAAAACAATTCCTTCTTGAAAGGACTTTACATCTTCGTCGTTTAGTCGCTCATTCACAATAACTTCGTAACGCTTAGTAACATTTTTATGAGGAAGTAATAGTTGATAACCTAGTTGGCCGTTATCAGTGATTAAAAGCAGTCCTTCGGTATCTCTATCCAATCGACCAACTGGATAAAGTTTCTGACGATAATCTTCTTCCTTAATTAAATCAACTACAGTTTGGTGGTCTTTATCATGAACAGCTGTGACCACGCCTTGTGGTTTATTCAGCATAAAATATTCATGTGTTTTTTGAGTGATTACAGTGTCTTCCACAGTAATTTCTTGCAGTTGAGCGTCTACATTCTGATTTTCACAAGTGACTACTTTACCATCAATCTTGACTTTTTTACTTCGAATTAGTCTTTTTACTTTTTTCCTAGAACCGAAGTTTTCATGTTCCAATAGCTTATCTAATCGCATGATATCTCCTCACTATTTCGATAACTTTTTATTATACATCACAAATAGTCAAAAATAAATACTTTTCCTTTAATTCCTTGACTTAAATTTTGATTAGAGGTATGGTTGTATATAAGAAGTGAATAAAGTTTCTCAAAATCAGCGTAATGACCTGGGAGAGAATAAGGTACTATATGAATTTTTCCCTGGATAATTGTGCACAATTATTCGGGATTTTTTATTTTCATGTAGGTTGTATTTTGAAGTTAAACTAAAATAAATTCACTCACTTAAGGAGGAATTTAGGTTATGTCAGTATCATTAGAAGTCAAAGAAAGAGCTGTCCGTCCACGTTCATTAAGAAAACAGTTACGTCACTCTGGTCAAGTTCCTGCGGTTGTCTATGGTTACCAGATCGAAAGCACTCCAATCTCTGTAAATGAAAAAGAATTAACAAAAACGTTAAGAGAGCATGGTGTGAACGCTGTTATTTCCATGACTGTTGGCGGCAAAAAAATTAATACATTGATGTATAAAGCCCAATTAAACACATTTACAAGTGAAATTGAACACGTTGAATTTCTAGCTGTAAATATGAACGAAGAAACTGAAGTTGAAGCAGAAATCGTTCTTATCGGTGAATCTAAAGGGGTTAAAGTTGGTGGCGTTCTTACACAAAACTTATACAATGTCCTTGTTTCAGCAACACCTGACAAATTACCAGAACGTGTTGAAGTCGATATCACAGAAATGGCGATTGGTGATTCACTTGTAATTGCTGATTTACCTGTTAATAAAGACTATACAATCGTAACTGATGGTGAAGAACAAATTGTTGCGGTTACTGAAGCGCAATCTGGAAGCGAAGAAGTAAGTGCTGACGCTCCTGAACCAGAAGTCATTGGAGAAAAAGAGAAAGAAAAATAATCAAAAATATTTTTTAATTTAAATAAATAGCTAGCTCTAGCTACTATAAAAAACTAGAATATTCGCCAGAATCTGGAACGAATATCCTAGTTTTTTTTCTAGCTAAATTGCAACAAGAAACGTTAGGAGTAATTCTTAAAATATTGTCCTTGCCATTTCTGAGTCTCATTAGCTGTTTTATTCACTTCTACACACCAGGGAGGATACACTCGCATCGCCATTTTTCCAGTTGATTTTTTTGACAGTCATTTCTTTCCCAAAAAGCCACAAAATAGCCCTCTTTTTCAGCGTCTTCTTAGCAAGTCTACTTCTTACCCTCAACTCATTATTGCCAGTAGCTAACAGCAAGCCTTCGTAAGACTGATTCAAATTTTCATACCTAATAATTTCAAACACACCAAACTCTTTTTTTAATCGTTTTAATGATTCTACTACTTCCTTGTTTCCTTTCTGGATAATTAGTCTAGCATTGTTCCATCCTCTAACCATGTTTCATCTAATTTATCTGAATAAAACTGAATTGCCTTTTGATACTCTTTAATTTTTTCATCATTAGAAGTCGTCGCTAGCAAGTTCAAAACAATGTTCATCGCCTCAGAATAACGTTTAAGATTATATAGAACCATTGCATAAAAGCCTTTTAAAGCGTTGTTTGTAGGAAATTCTTCCATTCCTTTTAGGAAAATTTTTTCTGCTTCATGATAACTGCCGATTGATCGATAGGTGCTACCTAAACCCAGATATGCTCCTTCCAAGTCAGCACCAATCAAGCCCAAATGAATTGCTTGCTCATAAAATGGAATTGCTTCTGTTTCTTTCCCCATTACATCAAAACTCCATGCTACTTGGTAGTTTAAGTAAGGGTCACTTGGTGTACTTTCTAGTAACTCAAGCAATAGTTGATTTGATTCTTCTAACTTTTCTGCTTTTCTTAAAGATAAAGCTTTGCTTAACTGTTCCGTCATTTTTTTGCCCTCTTTCTAAACTATTTTAATCAGAAATTCTAGTATTTCAACACATTTATTTCAGGTAGCACTCACTTTAAAAATAATAAAATAATTAGTGTGACAAATACAAAAAAATTCATGGCAATACCAACGACGAACATTTTTCGAATCGAAGCGGATGAATACAAGGGTAAGTGATCTAAATCAAGTTCTTTCACCTGTTTTACCATCTCCAATTCATTTTTTGGTAAACTAAAATGTCCTGGGCTGTCGGACAAATAGTGCTGTGCATAGGGGAAATAAACTGCCATTGTTGGTTCAGTATCAATTAGTCCTTCATACCAAGTATTTTTCACTATATTTACTTGTTCTAATGGAATATTGAATCCTTTTTCAACTTCTTTAGGATCAAATTTCAGAGAAAAAACATCGCTTGAGTTTAATGAAATTTCTTTCCCATAGCCTACAGATAAATTGCCCTCTAGCCATAATCTCTGATCTAATTTTTCCAACTTTGAATTAGACATCTGGCAATCAAAAATCAGAGACCGTTTTTTCAAACTATTTTTAATATCAACGATAATATTCCCTTCAAAATCAGTTGTTACCAAAGCCTTTTCAGCATTAGACTCCATTAGTCCATTCTTTTTATCATAACTTAATGTATTCGTATCATAGTCAATTATTAGCCAGCTTAACAACCCCGTTTCTTTATTTTCGGCAATGATATTTACTTCTAAACGAGTTCCCCAAAAAGCACTACTATGAACATTAAAGCAAGTGAAAATCATATAATACTTAGGTTCATCCTCTGTAAATATTTTTGTTTTTATTAAGCTAAAATTATCTGGTATTAACGCTTTAGCCTGCTCCAAATCCTTTATTTCATAACATAAAAAAACACTATAAGGCTCTACTACAAAACCCATATACGGATTTTTTTGAGCGGACTGACTGATTATTTTATTTTGAATTTTTTTTGGTACCCATTTCATAAACGGAGACATGGTTTGAAGAGTTGCGACATCTTGGGAATTTATTAGTTGTTCAATTTTTTTGATAAATTTATATTTTTCCATCAGTAAATTCCTCCTTAGTTCATTTTCCTTTTGTTCCAATGAAATCTAACTGATTCTAGTATCTCTTTGATTCTCATTTTTTTCAAAAATAACGAATTCCCTTTTACGCTTGAAAAATCAGAATAGAAGAAAATTTCAAACAAATGAAGTATACTTTATTTAATGATATAAAGGAGGTTGATTTTATGTTTGAAAGCTTTGATACTGACCGTCGTCGCTACGCTTCCCTTGGAGTCGTCTCCAGCCTACCTAGTGAATTGATTGATAGCATTTGGTTAATCATTGATTTAGATTTAAAAGGGGTTGTTCCTTTAACAAATATGCTTTATTTTGATTTAGTAAATAACAACGGCAAAGTAACGGTTCACTTCTCACAAGAATTAAGTGATGTTGAACTATCGATTGATTTACCGTTTCCTTTTTCAGAAGAATATCCTACTCAAATTTTTGCATTTGATGATGGAAACCATGAAACCATTCTTCTCCCTACCGAAATGTTAGAAAATGATTAATTTAAACTACCTATAAAACAATATTTCTAAAAAAACTATGAACCAAGCAGATGTTTTTGCCTCTACTTAGTTCATAGTTTTTTACTGATTTATTCTACATAGGCTAATCGATAAGAGACTGTTCTTCCAAATGGAAATACTTGTAAGTCTTTTAAATGGTCAGATTTTAAATAGCCAATTGCTCCTTGGAACAAAGGTAGAACTGCAGCATCTTTTTCAACCAGCGTTTTTTCTAAAGAAAGTAATTCATTCCAACGTTTTTCAGGTTCATTGGCTAAAGTAATTCGAGCCTCATTAAGCCCTCTATCATACTCTAAATTGCTATAACCAGCCGTATTCAGTCCGCTCTTTGAATCATAAAATTCTAAGAAATTAATTGGATCAGCATAATCTGGTGTCCAAGTTCCAAACACTAAGTCAAATTCACCGGCTGTTTGAAAGTCTAAACGATTTTGCAAAGGAACTGATTTTAATGTAATCGTTAATCCAGGTAAATTTTGTTGCAATTGTCCTTGGACATATTCGATTGTTTTTTTAGCAATCGCAGAGTCTGCTGAAAGAAGTTCTAATTTTATCTCTTCTTTGCCAAGCTCTTTCTTAGCAGTTTCCCAACTTTTTTGTGCCGCTTTAATATCATAAGGTAAGAGATCACCATTTTCTTTGCGGAAATCTTCTTTTGTTTCAGGATTTTTAGCAAAATCTTTAGGGACAAATCCATTCAGGGCAGTCGAACCATCACCAAGAATTTCCTTTGCAAAAGTTTCTTTGTCAATCGCTTGTAAAAAGGCTTTGCGAACATTTACATTTCCTGTTACTTCACGTTTTTGGTTAGGACTTAAATAACCTACTGTTGCTTTTGGAATAAAATGTGCTTCTGGAGCATCTTTGTATTCTAAAGCGTAAGTATCAGCTAATGCTGTATAATCTAAATCGCCTGCTTCAAAAAGGTTTGTGCCTGTTCCAATCTCTTTAATGACTTGAACATTAATCGTATCTAGACGAACATTTTTACTATCCCAATAATCATTATTTTTCTTTAATTTCCAGCTTTCTTGTGTGCCATCCCACCCAGTCAGGACAAACGGACCATTTCCTACAAAATTTTCAGCGGAGGTGCCATAATCTTGACCTTTTTCTTTAGCAAATGCTTCATTTTTTGGCATAAATGGTGTACCAATCAGAACTTGCGATAAATAAGGAATTGGGTATTCTAATGTTAATTCCAGGGTTTCATCATCAATCGCTTTTACACCAAACTCATCTAAGGTTGCTTTACCTTCACGAATGTTACGTCCATTTTTAAAAATGTCCATTTGGTTGCTACTACTTGAACCATAACTAGGATCGACTACATTTTTAAAAGAATAGACGAAATCACCAGCTTTTACCGGATCACCATTCGTCCATTTAGCTTTTCTAAGCTTAAAAGTATAAACGATTCCATCTTCACTAACTGTTGGTTTTTCAGCTGCTAAGCCTAATTCTGGATCGCCATTTTTATCCACACGATACAGTCCTTCAACTACTTGACCAATCATATCTGAACTATAAACATCTGTATAATGTGCGCTATCAAGTGTGGACAACTCGCCTCCAGAAGCGACCTGAATGACTTGCGTAGCTTTGCCAACCTTGTCATCTATCTTTTCTTTCGTCTTCTCAGTGGCTTTATTCCCCCCACTACATGCCGTTAATAATAACGCAGCTACAACAACTAAAACTCCAACCTTCTTCTTCATCTTTTATCCCCCTCTATTTATAAGTTTTTTACAACATAACGGAAAATATTCATTTCTTGTTCCAAATGATCGTATGCAAAATCTGGATGCCATTGAACGCCTAAAAAATTAACGTTTTTAAATTTGCTTTCTACTCCTTCAATAATCCCATCTTCGCTATAGGCGGTTGCTTTTAATGACGGTGCTAGTTTTTTTACCGCCTGCCAATGGAAAGAATTCACTTTTGTTTCTTTCCCATATATTTTTCTTAAAACACTTGTATCTGTTGTTCTAATCTTATGAGTCGGTATTTCTTTCGCAATCGGTGCCTGCATATGTTGAATGTTATCGTCCGCTATATGTCGAATATCTTGATGAAGACTGCCACCAAACGCCACATTGACTATTTGCATCCCACGACAAATAGCAAAAATCGGTTTTTTTTGTTTTAACGCCTCTTTAATTAAAGCCATTTCGAAAATATCTCGTTCTTTTGCCAAAGCACTTTCTTCACACTGAACTGATTCTCCATACCATTCAGGAGCAACATTTTGTCCTCCCGCTAAAATTAGTTTATCAATTTGATTAATATAATCTTTCGCTGTATCTGGTGAGCCTATCGGAAGAATCAAAGGTAATCCACCTGCATTATTAACAGCCTTTACATAGCCAGCCGGAGTATAACTAATCGGTAAATGATAGAGTGTTTTTCCAGCGTCCATAATTTCATTAGCCGCTATTCCCATAACTGGTCGTCCCATCAGCTATTCCTCCCTTTTCAAAATATAGATTATTATTTTTAGTTTATCAGATTCAGAAATGAAAGGATAGCCTTAATATTAAACTCGTGATACGTTTTCTTTATCACAGAATATTGAATTGTTTCAAGCTGATATAAAACTAGACTCTACTTAAAGTAGAGTCCATCTTTTTATCTATTCATCTTTTTCCTCTGTTTCAAATAAACCAAGCCACCTAATAGTACTAATGCACCTCCCGCAACTACACTAAATAATCTAACTTCCTCTCCTGTTTTCGGAAGCTTTTTGAAGCGCTGATCTTTGGAGACCGATAGTGTTGGTGGGAACATATTCGCTGTATCTATCAAGCTATCGGGTATTTTTCTATTTATAGTATAAACATAAAGAATAGTTTGAGATTGCTTCATAAAAATTCCTGTGCTATTCTCTGGTAGCTTAGTTTTATCTAACGTGTAGCCTTCTATTGTTAATTGATATGCTGCTGTTGACACATCATAGCCCTCGCCTATATTTCCACTAATTTTCTGTTCTTTATGAATTTCTACTCCTGATTGATCTACATACTTTACGGTCACATTTCCTGCTATTTTTGGATTTTCAGTGTAGGTATAAGTTACCGTTTGTTCCTGTTCGGTTAAAATTCCTGTGCTATTCTCTGGCAGCTTACTTTCATCTAATGTGTAGCCTTCTATTGTTAATTGATAGGCTGTTGTTGACGCATTATAGCCTTCGCCTACATTTCCACTAATTTTTTGTGCCTCATGAATTTCTCTTCCCGCTTGATCTAGGTATTTTACGGTCACATCTCCTGCTACTTTAGGATTTTCAGTATAAGTATAGGTTACAGTTTGTTCCTGTTCTGTTAAAATTCCTGTGCTATTCTCTGGCAGCTTACTTTCATCTAATGTGTAGCCTTCTATTGTTAATTGATAGGCTGTTGTTGACGCATCATAGCCTTCGCCTACATTTCCACTAATTTTCTGTTCCTTATGAATTTCCGTTCCAGCTTGATCTACATACTTTACTGTCACGTCTCCTGCTATTTTCGGATTTTCAGTGTACGTATAGATTACCGTTTGTTCCTGTTCTGTTAAAATTCCTGTGCTATTCTCTGGTAGCTTACTTTCATCTAGCGTATAGCCTTCTATTGTTAATTGATACGCTGCTGTTGACGCATCATAGCGCTCCCCTACATTCCCACCAATTTTTTGTGCCTCATGAATTTCCGTTCCAGCTTGATTGACATACTTTACGGTTATATCTCCTGCAGCTTTTGCAACTGGTTGCCAAACATAGGTATCGCTTTTAGGCATGTGATCAAAATTGTTCATAAATTCTGCACTAGTCCAGATATCAGTCCCTTGAGGAAAGCCCACAGTTCCTTCTCCAACATTCTGCCATTTTCCAGTATAATTATCATTTACAACAATATTTGGTAATTCTGGTCCGTTGCTTGAGTTCCTAAATTTGAAATTACTGCTTAAAACGATTTCCTTTAAGGAATTTGTATTTTGAAAAAAACGAGAGGTTGCATATGAATTCCAACTATCTAAATTAGTCATATTAAATCCAGATAAATCTAAATAAGCTAGAGAACTATCTCCCATAAATACTCCCTGTGCAAAAAGGTTCGGTGTGACCTGCCATTTTGACAAATCAAGCTCTTTTAACTTTTCCATTGAAGAAAATGCATAAGTAATAGCCTTCATTTGACGAGCGTCCCAAGTAGAAACATCTAGTTTTTCCATATTGACACAACCATTAAAAAGAGAAAAGATATCTTCAACATTTGATGTGTCCCAGCTAGTTAAATCTAATGTTGTTAAGCTAGAGCAACCACCAAAAACTCGTTGCATTGAAGTGGTATTTGACACATCCAAATAAGAAATATTTTGAATCTCAGTAACTTTTGACAAATAATCGAAAAGATTGTTTAAACTACTTGATGCTTTAACAGGTCCTTCAAATATGATTTTATTAAAAGTAGCAGAATAGTTAAGCCAAGGACTTTGAGAATAACCATTTACTTTTGGCGTATCAGCAAATTCTCCCTCTTCAATATGCAAGACTCCATCTAAATCTATGTACCAATCACTTGTACCAAAAGTTCCAGATGCAATAGATGTTGATAAAGTAGCTGTCATTTGGTCATTTTCACTTAGCTCATCATTTATTTTACCATCTATCAAAACAGGTACATCGGTAGAGCTTTCTGGCATGTCACTATTCCACTCATCAGCAAAAGTAATTACTGGTTGAAAAATACCTATCAACATGGCTAAAAGAAGCCCAATATTTATATACTTCATAAAATTCTCCTTAAATTTATTTAAAATTTGTTTTTCCATATAATATTAACATTAAATAAATATTTTACAATTGTAAATAGCTTATATATCAATTTTAAAGTAAATTTATCAAATGGCTATCCATTCAAAAAGGTTTAAAAGTCTTAAAAATAGTGGGTATTCAAAAATATAAAAAAAGAGAAAAAATATCATAAATAAAAATATATAATAACTATTTTCTGTTGCTAAATCTTATAAATAGAAATGATGCTTCATTTTTATCCTTTTCCATATAATTTGATAGAAAAGGACTTCTCCCAATCATTTATGCTCAATACATTCTATTGACTAAATTTTCTAACAATTTAGTTATTGACAGATGGCTATTCGGATGGTAAAGTTATAAAAAAACAAAGAACAGAAGAGTAGCTTTATTATTAGTTTTAGAGAGCCTTTGGTTGGTGAGAAGAGGTCTAATTATTTAGTGAAACACATCTGGGAGTTGATTTTCTGAAGGAACTAGTAGGAAAATTCGGGTAAGCCCGTTATAGCAGTTGAAGTTACAGACTTCATGAGGTTATTGTTGCAAAGCAATAACAAATAAAGGTGGAACCACGATTCTTTCGTCCTTTGGCATTTTGCCAGAGGACTTTTTATTTTTTATAAACAACCAATCATCGAAAAACAGATAAGCAAAACAAGTACTTAATGACTATTTCCAGAAAGAGACTTTTTCATATGCTGAGAGAAAAAGCTGGAAACCATTTAGGAACACATTTGCTTTAGTCATCTTCTGAATTCAGTAAGAGGATGCGGTCTTCTCCGTTATCAGAAAAGACTCTTTAAAATAAAGAGTTTGTGAGGTTATTGTTGCAAAACGATAACAAATTGAGGTGGAACCACGATTCTTTCGTCCTCTTGGCTTAATTGCCGAGAGGACTTTTTTATACCTATAGAAAATGGTTTACCTTTGAATGAAGTAAAATCGTAACAATAAATTGATTTACTGGAGGAATTATTTATGGACTATATTTTAGAAATTTTACCATCTTTACTAAGCGGTGCCGCGATGACATTAAAGGTCTTTTTCTTTACGTTAGTTGGCTCTATCCCCTTAGGAATTGTGGTCGCATTTGGTTTACAGATTCCTTTTAAACCTTTGAACTGGTTGTTAAATATTTATATCTGGCTAATGCGTGGGACTCCTTTGTTGTTACAATTAATTTTTATTTTCTTCGGTCTACCGGCTATCAATATAGTCTTTGAACGCTATGACGCAGTGATGATTGCCTTTGTCTTAAACTACGGTGCTTACTTCGCTGAAATTTTCCGTGGAGGGATTCAATCCATTCCGAAAGGCCAAACAGAGAGTGCTCAAGTTTTAGGTCTAACACCTTTCCAAACGGCATACAAAATTATTCTGCCACAAGTAGTAAAAATCATATTACCTTCTATCGGAAATGAAGTTATCAACTTAGTAAAAGACTCTTCTTTGATTTATGTTTTAGGATTAGGTGATTTACTACGAGCAGGAAAAATTGCCACAAACCGAGATGTTACTTTAGTTCCTCTAATTTTAGTTGGTGGATTTTACCTATTCTTTACAGCCGTTTTAACCTATGTCATGAAATTTTTAGAGAAGCGCTTTGATTATTATAAATAAGTGTAAAAGGAGAACAAAACTATGTTAACTATAAAAAACGCGACTAAAAGCTTTGGTACAAAAAAAGTGCTCGACCAAGTCTCTTACGACTTTCCAACTGGAGAAATTACGGTTATCTTAGGTCCTTCTGGCGGTGGAAAAACCACTTTACTTCGTTGTATCAGTGGATTAGAAAATTTTGATAGTGGTGAGCTTTTACTAGATAATGAAAATTTAACCAAGAAAAAAAAGACTGACCGAGAACGCAGTGTTGGCGTTGTTTTTCAAGATTTCCAGCTTTTTCCTCACTTAAATGTCCTGGAAAATATTATTTTAGCTCCTACAATGGTTTTAAAACAATCAAAAGAGGAAGCTAAAGAGAAAGCACAGGAACTACTAAAATTACTAGGGTTAGAAAATAAAGAAGACGCTTATCCTTACGAGCTCTCTGGTGGGCAAAAGCAACGAGTAGCGATTGCTAGAGCCTTGGCTATGGGTCCTAGAGTTTTATGCTATGACGAACCAACTAGTGCATTAGATCCTGATTTAAGTGGAAATGTGGCTGAAATGATTTTGAACTTAAAATCTCCTAATGTCACGCAAATTGTGGTCACCCACGATCCAGTATTTGCCGAAAAAATTGCCGATCAAACAATTCGGGTCGAATCTGTTTAAAGAATAACTAAAAAATGAGAAGGATGGATGAAAAATGAAAAAAAGAAACGTAGCAATTTTATTGATGGGATTATTGATGGTTTTTATAACAGCATGTGGCAACACGAAAGAAAAAACAGCGGAAACGAAAAAGGATCAATGGAGCACCATTGAGAAAAATAAAAAAATTGTGATTGGCTTAGATGATACCTTTGTACCGATGGGCTTTCGTGACAAGTCAGATGAAATCGTTGGTTTTGATATCGATTTAGCAAAAGCAGTTTTTGCAGAATACGGGATTGAACCAGAGTTTCAACCGATTGACTGGTCTATGAAAGAAAGTGAATTAAAAAATGGCACAATCGATTTGATTTGGAATGGCTATACGGTTACAGAAGAACGAGAAAAAAATGTTGCTTTTAGTATTCCTTACATGAAAAACAAGCAAGAATTAGTAGTTTTAGCTAATAGTGGGATAAAATCTACTGATAATATGAAAGAAAAAGTTCTTGGCGCCCAAAATGAATCCAGTGGTCTTACTGCTTTAGAGAAGAACCCAGAAGTATTAACAGATATCATCACAGACGGCGAGCCTGTTCTTTTTGACACATTCAATGATGCTTTCATGGATCTACAAGCGAAAAGAATTGATGGATTAGTCATTGATAATGTCTATGCTAATTACTATATCGCCCAACAAAGGAATTCAAAAGATTACCTTGTCATTAACACACCTTTTGAAGAAGAAGACTTCGCTGTAGGGATTCGCAAAAGCGATAAAGAATTGAAAAATAAAATTGATGACGCTTTTAAAAAATTAAAAAAAGAAGGCAAAATGAAAGAAATTAGTGAAAAATGGTTCGGGATAGATCAGACCATTTAATTAAAATAAATAAAGGTCTCCTTCAAAAAGAAATTCATGAAGGGGACCATTATTTTACTTGTGATTAACCTGTATCTTAATTTCCATTATTTTTAATCAAGTCTTTATACCAGTAGAAGGATTGTTTTCTAGAACGTTTTAATGTTCCATTTCCCTCGTCATCCATATCTACATAAATAAAGCCGTAACGTTTTTTCATCTCACCTGTTCCTGCAGACACTAAATCAATACAGCCCCATGGTGTGTAACCAATTAAGTCAACTCCGTCTAGTTCAATCGCATCCCGCATCGCAAGAACGTGTTTTTGGAAATAATCGATCCGATAGTCGTCTTGAATTGTCCCATCTGCTTCTATTTTATCAACAGCTCCAAAGCCGTTTTCTACTACAAATAGCGGAACATTGTAACGATCATATAATTTACATAGAGAAATACGTAACCCTAAAGGATCAACAGCCCAGCCCCATTCAGATTCTTCTAAATAAGGATTTTTAACTGCGGGCATTTGATTACCACCAACATATTTTACTTCACTAGGATCTGATGCAGAGACTGTTGACATATAATAACTAAAGCCGATATAATCAACCGTTCCTTCTTTAATAATCTCATCATCGCCAGCTTCTTTTTTGATCACAACATTTTCACGTTCAAATTCTTTCAGCTTATGCGCTGGATAATACCCTTTTACTTGAACATCCATGTAAAATTCTTGCTCACGATTAAATTTCAACGCTTCTAAGACATCTTCTGGTTTACAAGTCATTGGATAACTTGGTATATAAGCAACCATCATGCCAATTTTGAAATCTGGGTTGATTTCATGCCCTAGTTTTACTGCTTTACCGCTAGCCACAAACAAATGATGAGCTGCTTGATATTTCGCTTGTTGATCATTGTCATGGATGCCGATTTGAGTCCAGCTACGTAAGAAATTAATTTCATTAAAAGTCATCCAATAAGTCACTTTGTCTTTGTATCGTTTAAACAAAGTTTCACAGAAAAATAAGAAATAATCAATCACTTTACGATTCGACCAACCATCTAATTCGTCTGCTAGATACATTGGAATATCAAAATGGTTAATGGTTACTACAGGTTCGATACCATAACTTAATAACTCATCAAATACTTTATCATAAAAAGCTAAGCCTTCTTCGTTGACTTCCATCGTTCCTTTTGGACAAATTCTAGACCAAGCAATCGATAATCTAAAGCATTTAAAGCCCATTTCAGCAAACAAAGCGATGTCCTCTTTATAATGATGGTAAAAATCTGTTGCTACATGACTTGGATAATACTGATCTGGATCTACATAGCCAACGGCACCTTCCGGCAAAGCAGCACCTCTTGTACACGATTCGATTTTTCCTTCTTTGGTTTTATACGTAATCATTCGAGGTGTCGTATGGTTGCCACCTGTTATCGCATCTAATGTACTTAACCCTTTACCACCAGACAAGTATCCTCCTTCATATTGGTTTGCAGCCGTAGCGCCACCCCATAAAAAATTTTCAGGAAAAATGGTTTTTGTCATCTATAATTGCTCCTTGTCCAATAATTTTGCCGCTGCTTCATCTAAAATAATCGTTAAATGAGGATGCATTTTCAATATGGAAGCAGGTATTTCGTCTGTTATGGAACCTTCAATCATTGTTTTCATAATAGCTGCTTTTTCTTCTCCACTAGCAAAAAGAATTAAATGTCGAGCATTCATGACACTTCTCGGACCCATTGTCACATAAAAATCTGGAATTTCTTCTTTGTCTTCAAAATGCCCACTAATTCGTTCTTTCATTGCTTCATCACAATTTACTTTTGTTGTAAAATCAGTAAATTTAGTCGTACCTGGAAGATTTCCACAGTAATGTCCATCTGCACCAATTCCTAATAAGATAGCATCTAAGCCACCATCATCAAAAATTCTCTGGTCTTGTTCTTGATAATTTTTTTCATCCAACACATGAATTTGTGCTTCTGGAACTCCCGCTGGATTAAAATATAATCTTCTTAAATCACTAATTGTAATCCCTTCTTGTTTTCCTGAAAAATATGGAATTTCATCAAAATTGTAATAATGGACATGGGCTAAATAGTCTTTTCCTTTCACTTCAGGAGCTAAATATTCATACATTCCAATCGGAGTGCTACCTGCTGTAATGGCTAAATTTACTCGCTCATGTCGCTGAAACATTTCCCCTAACAAGTGTTGGGCTGCTACTTTACTTAAAGACTCATAATCTTTTACTACTATAACTTTCATTATTCTTCCTCCTTATTCTGCTACTAACTGTGTTTCATTATTTAAATAAGACGTACTTGGAACGATTGAAAGCAAGGGTTCTGACGCATTTACCTGTAATTGCTCATCTTTCGTTATAATAGACAGGTAGTCATCTGTATTCGTGATTACAACGATTACACTAGTATCATACCCCAGTTCACTAATTTTTTCACGGTCAAATGTCAATAGTGGAGTGCCAATTTTAACCGCTTGGTTTTGTTTACAAAGTAATTCGTAATGTTCTCCTTCTAATTCTACCGTATCAAGCCCAACATGAATTAATATTTCTACCCCTGTATTAGACTTCAACCCAATCGCATGTTTTGTTTTAAAAGCTACAGAAACAACTCCATCAACTGGAGAGACAATCTCATCTTGGCTGGGTAAAATTGCAATCCCTTTTCCCATCAATTCTTTTGAAAAAGTTTGATCTGCAACATCACTAATTGGATAAGTGGTGCCTGTTACTGGGCTAGCAACCGAGATAACACCTGCTACTTCTGATGCCATTTCATCTGTTTCAATTTCAGCATGCTGATCCTCGATTTTCAAGAAACTCTTTGCAAGTAAAAAGGTAATAACAAAAGTAGAAATGACGGTCACTACAAATCCCACAATGAACCCAAATGCGGTATCATTTAAATAAACTGGAATAGAAAGAATACTTGGCATTACGGGAGCCATTGCTTTTGCTCCTAACATTGATCCTACAGCTCCGCCAATCCCTCCACCTAGAGAAGCCCCTACAAAAGCAGCTTTATATTTCACCAAAACACCATACAGTGCTGGTTCTGTAATTCCTAAGTACCCGGAAACAGTTGAAGACATCGCAATTTGTTTCATTTTTTTGTTAGAGACTAAGAAATAAATCGCAAAAGCGGCTGTCGCTTGTGCCATCGTACTCATAAAGTTCATTGGACTCATGGTGGAAAAACCATACGTTGCAATTTGTTGCTGAGTAATAGGACGAATCGCATGGTGCATCCCCATTAAAACAAGGAGTGGACGAGTTGCACCAATGACAAACCCAGACAACCAAGGAGAAAATTTGATTAGTGCTTCAATACCTTGTGCAATGTATTCACCCGCATAAAAGCCAATTGGCGCTAAAATAACTAACATAATAGGAACCATCACTAGTAAAGATAACAAGGGGGTAAAAATAACCGTTATCATACTTGGGATTACTTTTTCAAAAAAACGATAAACATAACTTAATAACCAAACTGCAAGAATAATCGGTAAAATAGAGCTACTATAATTCACAATCGGAACGGGCAATAACCCTAAAAACTTAACACTGGTTAACTCCCCAGCTAAAGCAGCATTCAGTAAAGTGGGATACATTAGAACCCCCGCTAAACTTAAAGCCATATATTCATTTGTTTTAAATCTTCTAGCACTACTTACGGCCAGTAGAAATGGGAAAAAATAGAACATGGCATCACTGGTCATAGTTAAAACAAACATCGTTCCACTTTCCGGATTTACCCACCCCAGACTAGTAAACATAAATAAAAATCCTTTTAACATACCACCACCAACAATTGGTGCCAAACTAGGAACTAAAATTGCAGATAACGTGTTGATTAATCGATTTAAAATGGTATCTTTTTCCTCCGTTGTTGCCGAATCTCTTTGGTGATCTTCTAATCGCGGTAAAATTTTAATGATTTCATTGTAGACTTTGGCGACTTTTCCTCCAATAATTACTTGGTATTGTCCCCCTTGCGCCTGAACGCCCATTACGCCGTCTAAAGCTTCTAACTTTTTCGTATCCGCAATAGATTCATTCTTCAAGTTAAATCGTAATCTTGTAATACAATGAGTCAGACTAACAATGTTCTCATCTCCACCGACAATTAAAATAATTTCTTTTGCTAAATCGTGCATCTTCTTCTCCTCTTTTCCTTTTTCATCAATTTCTATTTCTGCTAAAAAATAAAAGACCTACTGAAAGAAGCCTATTTTTAGATAAAAAATAGCTCCTTTTCAATCAGGTCTTGCCAGCCGTACTGTAACGAATCCATTTATTGAAAAATTTATGCATATAATAATCGGGTTAAGTGTAGCGTCAAATATAACTGTTCATCTAAAGATGCCTTCTTTTTGTAACGTTCTTCCAAATATTTGCTAATCTTTAAACTACATTTAAATTCTTTTGGATACTTATTTTTTACGGTCAAGACAATTTCATCATTATCTAAGGAGTGCATAGATTCTTGTGTGTTCAATCTCATCAAATAGTAGCGCAAGTGATTTAGAAATCGTTGATAGTTAATAGAGTTTTCGTCAATTTCAACTTGAAAATAATATCTCACTAACTGCGTAATATCCCTCATCGCTTCCATATAATCCATCGTTAACTCCATGGATTCATGATCGAACTGATAATTGATAAAATGCATGGCAATAAAGACCGCTTCTGTCTCTGGTAATCGAATGTTTTTTTCTGTTTCAATCAATTCTAGTGCTTTTTTTCCGATTGCAACTTCTTTTGAATAAAATTGCTTAATTTCCCATTCAATGGGACTTCTAATAATCATATCCTCTTTCAGGCGTTTAAAGGCAAACAAGAGATGATCCAACAGGCTAAATAGAATGACCGGATTAATTTCTTTTCCCAGCTCCTTTTCGCCAATCTTAATCATTTTTTCAACAAGTAGTATTTCCTCAAAACTCGCTTCGTTAAGTAAAACAGCCATTTGTTTGACACTCATTTTCTCAGTAGGTAGATAAACCTTTTGAATCCGCTCCATATTTACAGGTTCTTTCGGATAAGCTTGAAATCCTAAACCTTTTCCAACGACAATTACTTCTAATTCCCCATCAACAGCTAAAATAACATTGTTATTGATCCGTTTTTTTATGTACACTTACTCCCCTCCTTATACCAACTAACTTATTGGGATGTGTCTGATAAATTCGGATTTTCCTATCGTTTTCAGACAAATCTTAGTAAACAAAATAAAAAACCATAACATAGCAAACATGACAAAAACGCTTATCACTTTTACTATACTATGGTTATGCCTGATCGAATCAGTAACAATTCCATTAACTGCCTTCAATATATCATAGGGAGAAAACGCTGTCAAACTCTTTTTCAACAAATTTCTATCTTCATTACAAAAAGATTAGTTACTATTAAACAACAGATAAAACAAATACTATTAGTGCAGATAAAACAGATGAAACTATTCTGATTTTTCAATAACTGGGCTCTGCTATAAGCAGTTAATATCAGTGAAAAACCGTGGAACAACTCTGAGCCCAAACCTTCAAACTTGTGCTAAATAAATAACATGCCCAAGGAATTCATATTGGTTTCTAGTCGCCGTTACTGGGCACCAACTCCTGATAGCACCGCTGTTTCTTTGGAAAGAACCTTTTTTGAAAATTGGTTAGATAGTATTTTGATAATGTTTAAAATCACTACGACTGCTTGCAAAGCAGGTGATGCACAGTATAAAGTGTCTTTCGGCCACTTTATACTGTGCATCATTAGATTATTCCGTTCTTTGAGATTTACACCAATGAAGTTGGCCCTTTACCACGTCTCCTGTAGTGTAGTCGCTGGCTTTGTTCTTTAATTTTGAACCTCTACAATTATAACTTTGTCAAGATACTAGAGGAAGAAACTTTGTTTAGTATCTTTTTTTATGGAACACTATTGAATGAATACATTAGTATTGATACATGACCTATGTTCAACTATCTTTAAAGCCAAAATTAGTTAGTTATTTATAAATTTTGCGGCTGAGTAGACTAAGTTCGATAACTTCTTAATTTTTTAAATTTTCAACATGTTTCTCCCTATTTTTTCTTCTTTATTTAAAAATTAACTTTCTACTTTACCATCCCAAGCAGACATTCCTTCTGAAACATTGATTACGTTATAGCCCGATTGTTTCAAAAATCCACAAGCACTTTGTGAACGAATCCCATGCTGGCAAATAACATAATGTGGCTCCTCTTTGTTTAATTTACTGATTGTTTCAGGCAATGTCGATAGAGGAAAATTTTTTGCTGATGGAATATGTCCTAGAGTAAACTCATCTATTTCCCGAACATCAACAATCGAAACAGGTTCATTCAATCTTATTTCCATCAGCTCTTTCAATTCTTTTACTGATAATCTATTCACTAGTTGTTCTCCTTTAGTTTCTTTAAATACCAACACTCCATGGCAGAATGTTCTGATCCTTTTAGAGGTTCTGCCAATTGTTGGAAACCAAAACTTTGGTATAATTTATTGGCTTTCTCCATCCGTTTCATGGTTTCTAAATAGCAAAAATCATAATGCTCTTCCGCATAAGCTAAAGCTTTGTTCATTAATTTTTTTGCGACTCCTTTTCCCTGACTTTCTGGAGTTAGATAGATTTTTTGAAGTTCGCAAATCCCTTTCTCTTCATCAAACGGACCGATGCCGCACCCTCCAAGGATCTGACCATTCTCTTCAACCACCCAATAGTTTCCATTCGGCAACTGCTGATAATAGCCGGCTAGATTGGCTAATTGCGGATCAAAATACGCCGTTCCTGGAATCGCTAGGTCAAAAGATTTTAGCGATTGCTGAATTATCATTTGAATGACTTGATTGTCCTTTTCTTGGATTTCTCTTATTAACAATTGATTCACCTCTTTTTAGCAGTATAGCATGTCTATTTTGGCAAATAAATATCTCTGCTTACTTTTCCCTCTATTCACTAACTATAATATCTGAATAATACCCGATTTCTTTGGTGATCTGCTGTCCTTTAATAACTAAAAAGACATCAAACATTTTTTCTAAAAAGAAGCGGTCGTGAGAAATGACTAATAGAGTCCCGTTAAAATTCTCTAAGATTTCTTCAATCTCTTCTCTAGTTTCAATATCTAAATGATTCGTAGGCTCATCCAGTAAAAGAAAATTGACTTGTTTTTGCATTAATTTTGCTAATTCTAAACGAATCTTTTCGCCACCACTTAAAAAGCGGACTTGTTTCATCACATCTTCTTGATAAAAACCATATTTGGCTAAGATTCGTCGATTCTCTTGTTCAAATTCCTCAGAAGCGTTGCTAAATTCTTGTAAAATAGTACGGGTTGGTTCAGTGTAGTGAATAATTTGTGGTAAATAACCGATTTGAACTTTACTTCCTATTTTTATTTCTCCTTCAGTAGGATTTTCGATTCCTGCAATCAGCTTTAACAAAGTACTTTTTCCAGTCCCATTTGCACCAATAATCGCCGTTCGATTTTGCCAAAATAGAGACACACTTGCTCCTTTAAACAATATCCGATGACCAAAAAGTTTACCTACTTTGTTTAACAGGACAACTTCTTTTCCAGATCGTTCCGCTTCTTTAAACTTTTTCTCCAATTTGGCTTTGTCCTCTTTCGGTTTAGGAACTTTCTGAATTTTCTCGAGTCTTTTTTCCAATTGCTTCGCCTTTTTGAAGTATTTTTCATTATCTCCTTCATGACCCCATTGTCTAAATCGTCGAATTGCCAACTTCATTTTTTGGATTTCTTTTTGTTGTTCCGCAAAATCTATTCTTAACTTCTCTAACTGAACTTCCTTTTCTTTTTTGTAAAAAGAATAATTCCCTTGAAATTCAAGTAATTGACCATCTTCCAGTTCAACAATTTTTTTCACGACATTATCTAGAAATGAGCGATCATGCGACACAATCAAACAAGCACTTTTACTATGTGATAAATAGCCTTCCAACCAACAAATTCGTTCTGTATCCAAATGATTGGTGGGTTCATCTAATAACAAAAGATCGTTTTCTTGAACTAATATTTTTGCTAATTCAACAAGTGTCTGCTCACCACCACTTAATTCAGAGACGTTATTATTTAATAGATGATTGATTTTCAAGCCATTTGTAATCATTTCTAATTTGCTTTCCAGCTCATAACCGCCAGCTAGTTGAAATTCCTCTTGGCGTGTTCCATAATTTGCTAAAACATTTTCTATCTCTTCAGGTCTTTCAGTCATTTGCTGCTCTAAAAAGGTTAATTGTTGTTGTAAATCATTCAATTTTGAATAACTACTTAATAAGTAATCTCTAACAGGCTGTTCTGTTGCTTTGATTATTTGGGAAAGGTAACCAATCTCGATATTTTTTTGGCAACTGACGGTTCCACTATCTGGACTCTCTAATCCTATGATAATTTTTGAAACCGTTGATTTACCTGAGCCATTAGCGCCAATTAAGCCGATTTTGTCTCCTTGATTAATTTTAAGATTTAAGTTTTCAAAAAGTGGTAACGTTCCATAATTCTTAGTAATTTTCTGTAATTGTACTAACATCATTCTTCCTTCTTTCTACCATTCAGAAATTAGGAAAATAACTTTTTATTCAAAAAGAAAAAGCCACAGGAAAGAACCCCATGACTTATCCGTTATTTTATTTAATAAATCTTCCTTGGTTTATAAGCCTGAATGGTTTGTTTTATTCGATTAATAGTCTGTTTTTGGATACACTCATCCCTTGGACTAAAAAATCGGAAATAATCACATGACAAAAAGCAAGATATTCAATAATAAAAGAATACTGATTTGTTATTTTTGACATATGAACCATTGACTTATTCACCACCTTAAAAAGTATTTGTCATTTTATTATATCACAATTTCTTACTTTCAAGCAAAGTAACTTTAGGTTTGTTGATATCGGTTTAAACGTTCTGATAAAGTTCCTGTATGAAGCTCAAATAAGTGGTTATCGAAATCATAAAAATAGATTGAGCTCGCCTCGGCTGAAATTCTTGGTCGCCCATCTTTAATTTCCAAACCTAAATTTTCAATCCTCTGACAGTATTCCTCAAAATCAGCTTCAGCTATTTTAAAAGCAATATGATTGTATGTTTTTGTTGGCAAAGACTCCCCTTTCATAACGGCAATCCAAAGATCATTTATTAAGAAAAATTTCTCTTCGGAAACGGAAAAAGTCTGTTCTCCACTAGCATAAATTTCTTTTGCATGAAATATCTCTTCAAAAAACTTTGTTGCTTACTCTAAATCTTTGACAATAAAGGTCATATGGCTGATCCCTTGAATTCCACTCATTACTTGTTCCTCCTTTACCTAATAGATGAAAATAGAAATACCAAAAAAATGGTATTTCTGTTTTAAACTAATTCGTTACCCTTATTCAAAATTTTTATGTAACGTTCAATAAATATATTTTACACTTAAAATAAATGATTGCAACACAACTTTTTAGATATGCATTAAACAGCAACACCCTTGTGTTCCTTAGAGTACTTTTATTGCTCACAATCACTTTACATTTCCTAATCAAATAAACATTCAAAAAACTAAAAAGCCTTTTGAATGTTCGTACAATAAGATAGAACAAGTATTTTCATTCTAACTGAATATCAAAGACTTTACTATCCAGCACTAACTAGGATAGGAAAATTCCTCTTCTATTTAACTAGAAATCCCTTATTCAGTTTTCGATAAATTAATGATTACATCCTCAAAAAATTTATTTTCAGTAAATTCTGTTTCTAATTGTTCTTGAATACTTTCAATAGTATTTTCTGGCGAGTTGTTGTTTGTTAACTGGTCTATTTTTATCTTCGAAATATTTTTCCAATACAGGTAAAACTTCTTGCCACGATTGAAGTTGTTCCCATGCATCATACAGTGCATAAATATCTTGGTGACTAATTTCTTTGATTGGTTGCTTATTTTCTGTTTAAATCATTTGTTTCACTCCTTCAATTTTTATTACATGAAAAAACGGTATCAGTGATTGTTGCCTCACTAATACCTTTCACAATAGTTTATACAATGTAGCTGATTGCACTTCAAATAAACATTCGAAAAGACTAGAAAAGTCCTTTGAATTTTTGTACAATAAATACAGTTAGCTTTTGTTAGCTATTGGCAACTTGATTAGTGAGGTCATGCTTACTACTATCCGACGCCAATCAGATAGTAAAGTGCCTTTTTTATTATCATCCTACATATAGCTTTATATTTTCTTTCTCAAATGCTTTAGGTAAGTTTTCTAAAATATAATTGATTCTTTTCTGTATATCAATCTTTATATCTTTATTTTTAATATTTTTTTCTATCCATTCCTTAACAAGTTTTATTTCTTTTAGAATCACTGGCATATCTTCTTTTTCAATCACTATTCCTGTTTCAAAAATAGGAACCCAACTCAATTGTAATTCGTTGGAAGCTTTTAGCCAATAATTAGTAAAAAATTCTTCTGTTGCAACTGGAATAAAAAACAATTGTTCTTCCTCGTTTTTTGGTTCATCAATTATAATACCGATTGACATATTCTACTTACCTCCAAATATAACTTCAAATGTATAATCTGGAAATTCAGATTGTAATTTTTTAATATTTTGATTTACAACACTTTGTAATTCAGCACTATTACCATCGAGCCTAAATACAAATTTTTTAATTCCTTTTATTTCTTGCAAAGAAGGAATAGACTGACTACCATTTACTGTAGGTCTAGTAGCTTCTGCAATATCTAAGTTTTTAATTCTATTTACGGTTTTTTGATAAATTTGTTTATCTGCAAATTGTTGTGGCGTCTGAGTTGGTAATCCTGTTCTAGGATTTACTACATCTAAACCCTTTGCAGTTTTATCTTCATAAAATATCCCTTTGTTTAAATCAATTTCATCAAATTCCCCAAGAGGGCTACCATTCTTATTAATTATTTCAACTTCTTTACTCGTTTTTCCAGCTCTACCAACTTTCTCCACCTTAACCGTTTTCCCGTGAAACCCATCCACTTCTACTTTCGGAACGACACCCTTTGTTCCTTTCATTGCTTTGATTCCTTTATAGGTTCCGTAAGCTGCTAAGCCTATATCCGCAATCCCAGCTAACCCTCGTAAAATACGATCGCCTTGGCTTAATTCTTTACCAGTAATCAGGTCTTTTCCGGAAAGAGTATCATACCCATTTTTCACGCCACCAGCTAATCCTAGCGCAATCATTATGGGGACTGGCAACATCGCTCCTACTGCTAGAGCTGTTCCGTTTACTATAATTGTGACGGCTAAGCCTGTAATCTGCTCTGATTTGGAATAATAATCAAAGGAAGTATCCGCAAAAGCCATCTTCTGATACTCTTCAAAGGAAACATCACCGACTTTCTGGCGCATCTCTTCATACTCCACCTGTAAATAATCAGTTAAAGGAGAGCTACTGCCTAGAATATCTCCTAGCCCGACTTTCATTTTGTATTTCGAGACTCCTACAGCATTCACGCCATTGGAATAAGCGCCTCGGGCCATCGTTGTATACCCCATAATATTCATATTGCTGAGCTTTTCCATGAATTCATCCATCGCCACATCAAATGGATGATCCACTCCAGCAGATAAGGTATCTGGAATAGGTTGCATCGCTCGTTGCAGTTGGTGCCATCTCGTTTCTAGTTCATTATACGCGGGATTTTTTGCGGTTTCAATGTCTATCGCTCGATCCGAGTCATAGCTTTCGCAAAGGGTTTCTGCTTGTTGACTGAGTAAATCTGCCTGTTGAAAATATTCAAATACCGTGGCGTTCGCCATTAATTCTACGCCTTGTACCAACGATAACCAATCGTTTGATTGATACTTTACCTCCTTCATGTCACCTCTCCTTTAGTTATTCATTTCAATTGGTTTAAAACTATTTTTTTTCATTCACACTTCTGGAAATAGACTGATCTACTTCTACGATTGTTTCTGAAGCAAAAGCAACATACGAAGAAAGACGCTCATAATGAGAAATCAATTCATCCATTCTTGCGCTAGTGACACCAAACATACCGACTTGTCCTTTGGCCTCTCCTTCTAAATAGTAGGACGCCCCTTGAATGTTGGTTAATGTTTCAGAAACGGCTGCTAACTCTTGAATAATGGACTGAATTGAGCTTGTAATGCCGGTTAACTCTGTTGGGTTTACAACTATTTTATCTGCCAAACCAATTCATCCTCTCTTGTACTGGTTCTTCTGGTTTTTCATAAAAAATACCTAAATGATCCACCAACCATTTATTCAGCCAATATTGACTTACTCTTTTCACTTGCTTTTCTTCAAGGCGATACAAGAGGTCTTCAGATAAAAGAAACCCATATTCCTTTCTTTCAATAGCCGTTTCTTTTCGGGTTAACCGCCCGACAACTAATGCGGCTTCACCCCCTTGTTCTTTTAGTTCCGCCAACGAAAGCTTTGTACGTCTGGTTCGAAATTCTTGTTCCTCTGGTTTGCCTTCTCGTCTAAGAATCGTGTATTCTGTCAACCATTGGCCTAATAACGCTTCTGGTTCCTGAATCGTTAGCTGAAACCCTTGTTCTTGTTTTTTTAATACGATTGATTGCTCTAAAGGGGCAACATAATAGGTGCTATCCAAACAAAGATAGGTGTCTGAATCGCCATATTTTTCAATCAATGAAGCCACTAAAAAGCCTTTCTTTGTTAAATGTTTTTCCGCATCTAACAAGCCTTTTTCCTGTAGTCCATAACTCCCCTTCGGAATAAAAGTAGCTTCATTTAAACGATAGTAAGGCAATTGGGTGACACCGAATAATTCTTGATGCCCCACCATATTCGCTAACACCAGTAATTCTTCCTCTGAAAAAGTTGCCATCCGTTTCCTCCTAAACACTTTTTATTTCACTCATCTCACTGGAATCAAATGTAGTACAATCTGTTTGTAAATTTTTTACTGCCTTTTTATAAAGTTTTAGACTTTTAGCTAACTCTTCGTGGTATTGCGTGACAATACTCAAATACATCAAATAGCTATCTTTAGCTTCTCCCGTCCAAGTTTGACCATAATCACTAGAGGACGCCACTAGTTTTTTCGCTTGTTCTAATGAGCTTGTTAATTGTCTTTCAGCAGAAGACGCCAGTTGCACAACTTCAGATAACCCACTTGCTTCAATATGTATACATCCATTCTTTTTTCCTCCTATCCAAAAGGATTTGATCGTTGCTGATGCTGTGTGAAAAAATCATCTCCTGATGCACCAGAATTTGAGCGTGAAAAATCAGGATTTGATCGTCTTTCCTGTTCCCTTCTCAAACTCTCCGCTGCCAATCGTGCTTGTTCCGCATGATACGCCTCTTCTCGTTGCTTTTCAGCCAGATATAGCTCATGATATTCTTGATATTTTTGTGCGGCTCTAACTTCAGCAGTAGCTAAATTCTCATTTCGGTCACTGAGCTTTTTTGAAAAAGTAGTTACTTTCTCCATAAGCTTATCTATTTTAGTAATAGTATCTTGATTGGGGGTACCAGAAGCATCGGATAGCTGGCCAAACTGATTTTGAGCTTGACTGATGACCTCAGTCGCTTGTTCTATATAGGACGTGTGCTGTGTTAACGTTGTCGAAAGCCCCTGTTTCAAGGTTTTATAATTGTCTCGTTTTTGTTTATATTCTGCAGTTAGAAACATGTCTACCTCCTTTATTATTTTCAACATAACTATTTTATCATAATAAATAAAGTGAATTAGGGGATTATCAAAACATTCCCTTTTGGTAAAAATATGTGATAATAAAAAAGAACTAAAAAGAGTGAACTGATTATTGAATCCCCTCGTTAGATTCAATTCATAAATTTTTCCAATTATTGAACCGATTAACATAAGCGAGGTATCACATTAGAAATCGCTCTATTTTTAAGTATGATGTAAACGATGATTCTCACTATCAATTTATAGGAATGATGAATCAGAATTGCTTTTTCAGTCCTATTTTCATTACTAGCGCAAAAAAAGTCAGAACAAAAATTTTACTTTTTGTTCTGACCTTACTTAAACTTCACTCATCTGTCCTATTTGGCAAAGAGCTAATTATTCCTGATATTTCCATCATCTGACTAATTTCTAATTCGCAACAATATTCACTAATTTATCTGGGACAACAATCACTTTGCGAATTGTTTTTCCTTCAATAAAAGATTGGACACTCTCAGAGGCTAAAGCCATTTCCTCTAATTGTTCCTTACTGGTTCCGCGAGAGATACTTTGTTTTGAGCGGACTTTTCCATTGACTTGGAAAACGACTTCTACTTCGTCTTCAACCAGTGCTGCTTCGTCATAGGTTGGCCAAGGAGCATAAGTTAAGCTTTCTTTGTTGCCTAGGATAGCCCAAAGTTCTTCCCCAATGTGAGGCGCAATTGGTGCTAATAGTTGAACAAAGCCTTCAACGTATTCATATGGCAATGATTCTGCTTTATTTGCTTCGTTTACAAAAACCATCAATTGAGAAATTGCGGTATTAAAGTGCAGATTTTCCATGTCCTCAGTGACTTTCTTCACAGTTTGATGGTAGACTTTTGTCATTTTCCCATCATTTACTGTTGTAATCCGATCGCGCATTTTACCATTTTCATCAACAATTAAGCGCCAAACACGGTCTAAGAATTTACGGCTTCCTTCAAGGCCATTTTCGCTCCAAGCGATGGAAGCATCCAATGGACCCATAAACATTTCATACATTCGTAATGTATCGGCACCGTATTTCTCGATAACATCGTCTGGGTTTACAACATTTTTCAATGATTTACTCATTTTCGCAGGCGCTTCTTCTAACGCTTCGCCTGTTTCAATATTCACCCAAACCCCATCACGTTTTTCAACCATATTAGTAGGAACAAGAACTCCACGACTATCACGGAAGCTTTGACCTAAGATCATGCCTTGATTGTATAGCTTTTGGAAAGGCTCTTTTGTCGGAACAACACCGATATCATAAAGGAATTTATGCCAAAAACGAGCATAAAGTAAATGTAATACTGCATGTTCAGCACCGCCAATGTAAATATCAACTGGCATCCAACGTTCTAATTTTTCAAAGTTCGCCAGTTCATTTTTATTGTGTGGATCGATATAACGTAAATAGTACCAAGAGCTACCTGCCCATTGTGGCATTGTGTTGGTTTCACGCTTACCTTTTTTCCCTGTTTCAGGATCAACCACATTAACCCATTCTGTGATATTCGCTAAAGGCGATTCTCCTGTACCACTTGGCTTAATATCGTCTGTTTTTGGTAATGTCAACGGTAATTCTGCTTCTGGAATGGTCGTTGTTGTGCCATCTTCCCAATGGATGACAGGAATCGGTTCTCCCCAATAACGTTGACGTGAAAACAACCAGTCACGTAAACGATAACTAATTTCTTTTTTCCCAACGCCTTTTTCTTCCAACCATTCATTCATTTTCGCAATAGCCGATAGTTTGTCCATGCCATTTAAGAAGTCTGAATTGATATGAGGTCCATCACCAGTAAAGGCTTCTTTTTCGATATCGCCACCTTCAAGAACAGGAATGATATCAATAGAGAAGGTTTTCGCAAATTCATAGTCACGCTCATCATGAGCTGGTACAGCCATAATTGCCCCAGTTCCATAAGAAGCTAAAACGTAATCGGCAATCCAAATTGGAATCTCCGCACCATTGGCTGGATTAACTGCATAGGCTCCTGTGAAAACACCTGTTTTTTCTTTGGCAAGATCGGTCCGATTTAAATCAGATTTTTTAGAAGCTTCGTCAATATAAGCTTCAACGGCTGCTTTTTGTTCTGGGGTTGTAATGGTCTTGACTAATTCAAGTTCCGGCGCTAATACCGCATACGTTGCCCCAAAAAGAGTATCTGGACGTGTAGTGAAAACAGTAAATGTTTCTTCTGTTCCGGCAACTTTAAAGGTTACATTCGCTCCTTCAGAACGACCAATCCAGTTTCTTTGCATATCTTTAATACTTTCCGGCCAATCAACATCTTCTAAATCATCTAATAAACGATCGGCATAGGCAGTAATTTTTAACATCCATTGACGCATTGGTTTCCGAATAACATCATAACCACCACGCTCACTTTTCCCATCAATCACTTCTTCATTGGAGATCACCGTTCCTAATTCTGGTACCCAGTTGACAGCGACTTCTGCTTCATAAGCTAAACCGTGCTCATAAAGTTTTGTAAAAATCCATTGTGTCCATTTATAGTATTCAGGATCTGTCGTATTAATTTCTCGATTCCAATCGTAGCTAAAACCAAGTGCATTAATTTGTCTACGAAATGTTTCAATATTTTTTTTAGTAAATTCTGCTGGATCATTTCCAGTATCTAGTGCATATTGCTCTGCTGGTAAGCCAAACGCATCCCAACCCATCGGATGTAAGACGTTGTATCCTTGGCTGCGTTTCATACGAGATAAAATGTCCGTTGCTGTATACCCTTCTGGATGTCCTACATGCAGCCCTTGTCCAGATGGATAAGGAAACATATCCAACGCATAAAATTTCTCTTTGCCAGGCTCATCGTGGGTATTAAAACAGTTGTGAGCTGCCCAATACTTCTGCCATTTTTTTTCAACTTCCTTGTGATTAAAACTCATTTTACATCCTCCTATTTAAATTAACTGACGGGCAGTTATTTTCTTTTCAACATGTCAACTATAGAAAAAACGCCCTATAGGAAAAAATCCTATAGGACGTAGACATGCAACGTGGTACCACCTATTTTTACTTACAAATACTTCCGTCATTGTAAGCCTTCAACGTTGTAACGGTCGTCACCGATTCTACCTACTACGATTCAATAGAATAACTCAAAGGCGAGTTCAAAAGCTTTTGTACGTATTTTCACCAGCCATACGTTCTCTAAAACAAAGTTCTTTCTACTATTCCTCTTCATTGTCGCTATGAGCTATATACTACCAAAGTTTCTGTTGAAATTCAATTATTTTATTAAACTTTTAGTTTTTGACCAACGTAAATGGTATCACTTGATAAATTATTCAATTGCTTAATTCGTTGAACACTTGTACCATATTTGGCAGATAATCCCCAAAGAGTATCTCCACTTTTTACGGTATGTGTCTTTCCAGCTTGACTAGCGTTATTATTAGAAGTGTTAGATGAACCACTGCTTGAACCGCCTTTTTTAACAATTAGACGTTGCCCGGGGTAAATAACATCCCCTTTGAGATTATTCCATTCACGTAAGTTAGTAATGCTTACACCATTGGAATTAGCGATCACCCATAATGAATCTCCAGATTTAACGGTGTATGTTCCTGTGGTAGTGGATCCTCCAGTGGCATTACTTCCGGTATTGCCAGAAGAACTACTTCCTGTACTTCCACCGTCGCCATTGCCTTTTTTAACAATTAAGCGTTGCCCTGGATAAATGATATCCCCATTAAGGTTATTCCACTGACGTAAATTCGTGATACTAACACCATTTTTATTGGCTATTCCCCATAAGGAATCCCCTGATTTAACGGTATAATAGCTATTTGTTGCAGAATTTCCATTGTTATTTCCAGTAGAACCTCCGGTATTTCCTGTTGAACCGCCACTAGTATTGCCACCTGTTGAACTACCAGTGCCTTTACCAACAACTAGATTTTGACCAACAAAGATAGTATCACTTGATAATTTATTCCAGCTCTTAATGTTTGCTACAGACGTACCATACTTGCTAGCTAATGCCCAAAGGCTGTCTCCTGATTTTACTGTATGAACAACATCTTTACCAGATGTGCTTCCTCCAGTATTTCCTCCACCAGTGTTATTATTGTTGTTATTTCCTGTGTTTCCACCAGTCGAACCGCCTGTTTCAGTGCCTTTGCCAACAATTAGTTTTTGACCAACATAGATGGTATCACTTGATAATTTATTCCAGCTCTTAATGTTTGCTACAGACGTACCATACTTGCTAGCTAATGCCCAAAGGCTGTCTCCTGATTTTACTGTATGAACAACATCTTTACCAGATGTGCTTCCTCCAGTATTTCCTCCACCAGTGTTATTATTGTTGTTATTTCCTGTGTTTCCACCAGTCGAACCGCCTGTTTCAGTGCCTTTGCCAACAATTAGTTTTTGACCAACATAGATGGTATCACTTGATAATTTATTCCAGCTCTTAATGTTTGCTACAGACGTACCATACTTGCTAGCTAATGCCCAAAGGCTGTCTCCTGATTTTACTGTATGAACAACATCTTTACCAGATGTGCTTCCTCCAGTATTTCCTCCACCAGTGTTATTATTGTTGTTATTTCCTGTGTTTCCACCAGTCGAACCGCCTGTTTCAGTGCCTTTGCCAACAATTAGTTTTTGACCAACATAGATGGTATCACTTGATAATTTATTCCAGCTCTTAATGTTTGCTACAGACGTACCATATTTGCTGGCTAACGCCCAAAGGCTGTCCCCTGATTTCACCGTATGAATCAAATCTTTAGTTGACGTATTTCCACCAGTATTTCCTCCGGTGTTACCTCCACCGGTATTGCCACCGGTATTGCCACCAGTATTTCCACCACCGGTATTACCTCCGCCAGAAGAAGAGTCATACTGTGTTAAATTATATGCGGAAATGATGTTGTTTAATTTAGTACCATAACTTGGATCGGTTGCATAACGGCCAGTTAGCCAAGCTGTGGCATCTTTGTATGAATTCGTTCTACTTCTCCAAGTACCAGAATAATAATAGACACCAGCTTGAAAAGAAGTATTTTTTAGAACATAGGCATTATCGTTGAATGATTGCTGATAAGAAGGATATTTTCTGAAAGGTTCTTTTTTGATAAC
Source organism: Enterococcus rivorum (assembly GCF_001742285.1). Taxonomy (GTDB): domain Bacteria; phylum Bacillota; class Bacilli; order Lactobacillales; family Enterococcaceae; genus Enterococcus_L; species Enterococcus_L rivorum. The sequence goes on from NZ_MIEK01000001.1 coordinate 91,683, forward strand.
CCATTTTCCATTTAAATATTCCCATGTATCCATATACACAGATTGGCCTTGATAACTTCCTTTAATTCCAAATAAATTATAGTTAGGTGCTTGTGATAATGTACTAGCTCCCCAACCACTTTCAATAATTGCTTGTGCCATCATGACAGAAGCATATAAATCGTTTGCAGCTGCTACAGGCTGTGCAAACCCTGCTATTTCAGCGATAAAAGCATCGGCATTGCGAGGTTGTGCAGCGTAAGCCTCCATTTTTGGCCCAATCATTGTTTTATCAAGATCGATGGCTTCTGCGCTATCCACGCTGATACTTTCTGAATCTTCATTAATTGATGTACTTGACTCTGTAGAATTCGCCACTTCTGATTCTGAAGAAGTAGTTGTTTCTGTCGCAGTTGATCCTGTTGTAGAATTTTGCGTTGTAGAATCTGATGTATCTGTTGTCATCTCATTTTGATTAACAACTGGACTATGTGTTTTATTGGAAATTTCAGCACTAGATGACTCTCCATCAGTTGCTTCTGCTACTTTAGGCGTTAGAACAACTGGAGCTGCAATAGATGAAATCATGATTGCTGAACTAAGAACTGTTGTGCCTTTTTTGATTTGTCTTGATGCTAATTTGTATTGGCCGGCTTTCCTCCGCTCTTTTCTTGATAAATTTTGCTTTTTCATAATAATGGTCCTCCAACTTATTTCGCCAAAAAACATTGGCTGTGTATAATAGTATACCTTTTTTTAGAGAAAATTTGAAATTTTTTTTGGTTAAATTACAGTTATTTAAAGTCCTTGTAATGAAAGAAACATACAAAAACTATATATATTTATTTTAAATATCTTATTCATATTATTTGAACTATTTATCTATTTTTAGAATCATAGAGTAGAAGTCTATATGCGGTATTTGGTCATTCTATTTCTATATCATTCACGTCTCCTTTCATTGCGTCCACTTCTTCTAGGACTATAGACTGATTTTCCTCTTTACCTTAGACTGATTTTCTATGCAAGTACTTGTTATTCTCCTTGAAAAAAATTATAGTTGTTTAAGAAGAGAGAACTATTTGACTTTTTATAAATGAAATGAGGGAGAAAAATGAATAAAGAACATTTTTTGATTGAGTTAAAAATTTACTTAAAACCTCTTTCTTATCAACAGCAAGCACTTATTTTAGAAAAGTATGAAACTATTTTTGAAGAACGACTTGCTACTGGTGAGACAGAAGAAGCGATTGCAAAAGAGTTAGGTAAACCTAGAACAATTGCAGAAGAAATCTTACAAGAATTTGATATTGACGTACCAGAAAAACAATTAGGACGTGATGGCTGGCAAGAATTTCATCCTGAAAAAGAAGCTGAGTACAATGTAACTGATTTTGATGAACACAATCCTTATGATGAGCAGTATCGTATTTATGAACGCCCTCGCCATAGCCCTTTCGTTCGTTTCTGTCAAATAGCAGGAATTTTAGCTTTGAACTTTTTCATGATGATCTGGGTCTTTTTTGGAATTTTAATGGGATTTTTAGGCGTTTGGATTGCTGCGATTGCTTGTTTGCTATCACCAATTATTGGTGGTTACGCTGTAATTGCCGGCTATAATGATGGTTCTATGTTCCAATTATTTCTGAGTATTTTTCTTTTTGGCGGATCAATCATTGCTTTATTAATTCTAAAGCCGTTAACTGCTTGGTTTTTACGCATTTTGAAGCATTACTTTGTTTGGAATATCTCAGTTTTAAGAGGGGATGTTTAAGATGAAAAAGACAACTGCATTCTTTTTAGTGATTGGAGTACTTGCAATGATTGGTGGAGGAATTGGCGCTGCGACCTTCTACCATCGTGCTGAAAATACTATGATTACTCATAAAAAAGAAGAACACGTGATAAAAAATAAAAAAGCATTAAAAGAAGTTCATTTGAACCTTAATGGCAATGCCGATTATAAGATTCAAACCGAAGCTAGTGACAAGGTATTAATGGAAACATCTTTTGGAACCTCTTCAACGATAGAAAGTACTTTAAAAGTGGAAGAAAAAACAGATCGTTTAAATATTTCAACATCAGGAAATCAGTCGAATACTGTAACCAATAAATTTAGAATCGGTTTCTTTTTTGATGAATTTAATCCAACTGTCACAATCACTATTCCTGAAAACGCTGAAAAAATTATTGTTGAAGGAGCCGGCGCTGGAGATGTTAGTTTTGAAGGCGTTGGAACTAAGGATTTAGCCATCGATTTGAATCATTCTGATCTTTTCTTCAATCAAGTAAATACAGAAACCTTAGATATCAAATTATCTACCGGTGATATCAATTTATATGGCGACACCCGTTCAAAAAAAATTTCTGCTGCAACCAATTACGGCGACCTTGAATTAGTAAATCTTTCAGTAGAAAAACTCAATGCAAAAACAGGAACAGGGGATATTTATTTAAGCGAAGTGAATGGCGTTTCAACAATTGAAACTAACCTAGGAAATGTCACTGTCTCAAATCTAAAGGGAGATGCTACTTTCACTATTGGTACAGGAAGCTTTGACTTAACGGGTAATGATTTACCAAAAAAATTGAAAGTGACAGCTAATTTAGGCGATATTTCTATTGAGACTGACGAAATTCTCTACAACACTTCTATCTCAGCAACTTCTTCACTTGGTGATGTGGAAATTTTTGGAAATGAAAAGACAAGCTATAGTAACGGAAAAGCTGATCGTTCTTTTGAATTATCAACTAAAACAGGGGATATTAGTGTAGACGGTCCCTCTGGCCACGAAGAAAATTGACTTTTAATAATTTTTGCGAGAAAGCATTTTAGTGCTTCTCGCTTTTTTCTATTCCTAGATAGATGTGTTCTAATTTAAATGATGGTATAATGAAACTCGCTGTCATCTATAGTAGCAAAGAATAAATGAACCCTTTTGACGAGCTATTCAAACAAAGAATGTCGTTACTATATACAAATAAGGAGGTTGAAAGTAGCGTAGCAAGTTAAATTCGATTAAGATCCTTGCTACTACTTAACTATTATTATGGAAAAAAAGAAACTTTACTATCAATTTGCTGGAAGCTGCTTTTTAGTCATTTTTATGTTTTTAGGCTATGTTGTCAGATTTTATCCTAACTGGATTTCTGGTTTTGATCAAACACTAACTCAAATAATTCGGACACCTTATCCAAACTTAAATACTTTTTTCATCTGGTATACTAAATTCGCCAATCCAATGACCATAGCAATTTTGACTCTTGCATTTGTAGTGATTTTATTTCAAGGAAAATACTATGCGGAAACTTTGTGGCTATCTGTCAATACTGTTGTTTTTGCTGGCATTGGAAATTCGGCTATCAAACTTCTATTCATGAGATCAAGACCTAGTTTAGACCATTTGGTTACTGAAACTAGTTATAGTTTTCCCAGTGGTCATTCAACTGGCAGTGTTTTATTCTATGGCACGTTGATTTTACTACTGCCTCAATTTATCAAAAATCGTAAACTCTGCCTTCCCTTACAAATTATTCTCGGTGTTGGTATCTTTTTTATTGGGATTAGCCGAGTGTACTTAGGGGTTCACTTTCCTAGTGATGTTCTTGCAGGTTTTTGTTTTGGGCTTGCTTGGTTATTGATGGGCTACCCTATTTACTTGGAAAAACGATTTGTTTGGCGCTTCAAAAATAAACAGAAATAGAAAGAAGAAAAATAATGAACTCATTTTCATATACAGACGATTCAACTAAACGTTATCACACTTGGAATTATGCCCTACGTCAACAATTTGGTGGAAAAATTTTTAAAGTGCCACTAGATGGCGGTTTTGATTGTCCCAATAGAGATGGAACAGTTGCCCATGGCGGTTGCACTTTTTGCAGTGTTTCAGGATCTGGTGATATGATTGTTGCTCCCCAAGAACCTTTACCAATTCAATTTCAAAAAGAAATTCACATGATGCATAAAAAATGGCCTCAAGTGGACCAATATATCGTCTATTTTCAGAATTTCACGAATACCCATGCCCCTCTTGAAGTTATTAAACATCGTTTTGAACAAGTCGTGAATGAAAAAGGTGTGGTAGGTATTTCGATTGGTACGCGCCCTGACTGTTTACCAGATGATGTCGTCGAATATTTGGCAGACTTGAATCAGCGTTATTATCTCTGGGTAGAACTTGGTTTACAAACAACTTATGAATCAACAAGTGCCACCATTAACCGAGCGCACGATTATCAAACCTACTTAGAAGGTGTGGAAAAATTACGTAAGCACAATATTCGAGTTTGCACTCACTTGATTAATGGACTTCCTGGAGAAAGTCTAGACATGATGTTAGAAAATGTCCGTCGAACAATTTTAGATTCTGATATTCAGGGAATCAAACTTCATTTGCTCCATTTAATGACCAATACGAAAATGGTCAGAGATTACCACGAAGGTCGTTTGCAATTAATGACTCGTCACGATTATGTAAATGTGATTTGCGACCAACTCGAAATGATTCCACCTGAGATTGTCATCCATCGACTGACTGGAGATGCCCCAGCGGATTCGATTATTGGTCCGATGTGGAGCTTAAAAAAATGGGAAGTTTTAAATGCAATCGATGACGAATTAAAAAATCGTGATAGTTACCAAGGAAAATACAATATTCGTTCTTCAAAGGAGGTTTCCTACTAATGTTACAAACCGCGTTACATTTTAGTCACTCGTTACTCAGTGATGTTGTTACGGAAGGAAACGTCGTCGTTGATGCAACCATGGGGAATGGAAATGATACTGCTTTTTTAGCTCAACTCGTAGGTTCTTCTGGACAAGTATATGCTTTCGACATTCAAAAACGAGCCGTTGAAAATACAAAAGAGAAAATAACCGCTTTAGGTTTATCTGACCGGGTAACGTTGTTGAACCAAGGACACGAAACGGTATCAGCTATTTTGCCGAAGGAAACGCCTTTAACTGCTGCTATTTTTAATTTGGGCTATTTACCAAAAAGCGACAAGCAAATCATTACAAAACCAGACACTACTAAGCAAGCATTAGATCGTTTATTGTCTTATCTTGTTCCAAAAGGACGAATTATTGTTGTCGTTTATTATGGTCACGATGGAGGGAAAGCTGAATTAGATTTGGTTCAAACCTACTGTCAACAACTCCCTCAGGAAATTTACAATGTTTTAAGCTACCAATTTATCAATCAAAAAAATAATCCACCTATTCTGTTTTGTATTGAAAAAAAATAATTTTTAAAAGCCTTGGTGATGGAAGTTCTCTATTCCGTCATCAGAGGCTTTTTTCAATAGGATTCCTTTAACCAACCTTTTTTACTTTTCGATAAATAAAATTCCCTACAATTTGGATTATCTGAACAAAAACAATCAATAAAATAACCGCACTGTACAAAATTTTGTCATCAAAGTTTTGATACCCATAAATCACTGCTGTAGAACCTAACCCTCCTGCTCCAACAGTTCCTGCCATCGCTACCGACCCCAATACCGAAATAATAGACAAAATACTACTGGCAACCATGGCTGGAAAAGCCTCTACGACCAGCACTTTGAAAAAAACTTGCAAGTTTGATGCGCCAAATGATTTGGCTGCTTCAATTAAGTTAGGGTTCACTTCATTTAGGTTATTTTCAAATAACCGAGCAATAAAAGGTGTCATGCCTAACGTTAAAGGAACAATTGCTGCTTGAATCCCGATAGTTGTGCCCACAAGTAATCTAGTAAATGGAGAAATCGCCACAATCAAAATAATGAATGGAAAAGAACGTATAATGTTAATGAGAGCATCCAAAAACTTATAAACTATTTTATTAGGTTTTAAACCGTTCTCTTTCGTATACGTTAAAACAATAGATAATAAGAAGCCAGCAACGGTTGCTAGGAGTGTTGAAAAAAAGACCATTACTAAAGTTTCCTTCAAACTGGGAAATAAAATTTTAGTAAATAAATCAAAATAGCTCACTTTATCTCCTCCTCTTCGATTAACCGATAGACACATTTTATTTGATCGAAAAAGTTTTTAAATAACACTAAATGGTGCTTTTCTACCTTGATTAGAAATAGCCCATATGTTTGATTACGATAGGATTCAATCTCACTTCTAATGAGTAAATAAGGAAAAGGAACCGCTTGTGAAAGACGATATAGTAAAGATTCGCTATGGGGCGCTGCCTCAAGAATTTTGAAATAAGTCCCTGTTCTTTCTACTTGATGCTGATTGTTTCTTCCTAAAAGTGAGTTCAAAGCTACCCCTTCTTCAAAAAAGAGTTGTACAACTGCGCCATGTTCTACAACTTTTCCTTTTTCAATCAATGCCATTTTGTGGCATACCTGTTTGATGACGCTAATTTGATGTGTCACTATGATGATTGTGATTCCTAAGGCTTGGTTTATAGTTGATAATAGTTCTAAAATTTCATTCGTTGTTTTAGGATCTAAAGCTGAAGTTGCTTCATCGCAAAGTAATAGTTCTGGTTCAAGCGTTAATGCTCGTGCAATCGCTACCCGTTGTTTTTGTCCACCTGAAAGTTGGTCAGGCATCGCATGAATCTTGTCTTCTAGCCCAACTAATAGTAGTAATTCAGTGACTTTAGATTCAATTTCTTTTTTTGAATAGCCCCAACACTTCATCGGAAGTGCTATGTTATCAAATACATTTTTTCGACTTAATAACGTAAAATCTTGGAAAACCATGCCTATCTTTTTTCTAAATGCTTGCTGTTCTTTCTCTGTAAGATTTTTGACTTCCAGATTGTTTATTTTGATAGAGCCCCCTTCATAGTCTTCTAATCCATTAAGACACCTTAACAAAGTTGATTTCCCTGCACCGCTTATTCCTACAACTCCATATATTTCCCCTTTATTAATGGTTAAAGAGATATCCTTTAAAATAGCTTTATCAGCATACTTTTTTGCCAGTTTTTCAATCACGATCATCCTTTTAGGCTCCTGATGAATTATTTCTATTTTTGATCCCTTGATAGGCTCCTCGATAGTAGTTTTCTTTCCGATTAACCTTGTAATCGTTCTCTCTGTTTTCTATTTTTAATTTATCCAAAATTTTCTTTTTGTTTTGACTATTTTCCATAGGATTTAACGTTTGCTCTATCCCATCAGCTACTTTAGCAAATTGAGAATATGGGATCCCCAGCCCCATTTCATCTTCTCCCCATCTTCCTACATGCCGCGTTCCTGAACACATCATCGAAATATTAATTTGATCCTTTTCATAAGGATAAGAAGTACATTCTTGGCAGATTGCTTGCATACCGGCCATTTTAATTTCTTTTAATTGCCCCGAATGATACGCATGTCCTTGCAAAATTCGCATAGCATTCGCTGGATTAGTAACAATAATGACCATATCTGGATTCCCATCCCAATCTTTTGCAGGAACTACTCCAACACCAAAAATCCTCTTTTGACAATAAACCATATCTTCTGCCACAGAACGACTAACACATAAGTTTTTATAAACTTTCATGTTCGCATGTTTTTCTCCTGATTGACTGTAATCATCTTCTTGAATTAAGCCTAAAGCGACCGCTGAAGCTGGACAAGCAAAATTTTCGACAGTCATTTTTGTCCCTTGCCCTTCACTAGCATTTCGCACCGTTACACAATATGGTAATAATTTTTGACAGACTGGTGCAACAAATTGGTTATACTCTGTTTCATTTTCAAAAAAATAAATTCCTACTATTTGTCTTTTTAAGTCAAGTAAATCATCAAATTTCTTTAAACTTTCTACGTACGTCATTTTTATTCCCCCATATTTTACTAGCATTTTAGCCATATTTAAATGAATCGTTTGAATTTTTTGTAGAGTCAGTGCTTGTGCTTCAAGGAATGAACAAATAGCTTCCAATGAAGTTGGGAATTACTATGAATCACGGAGAACGTAGTGATTCGATGATGAATAGTACACTCCATTCAGCTACGCTTTATTTCGATCTCATCAACTTCTAAAGGCTAAAACATTAAGAGTTGCTATGAACCACAATGCACGTAGTGAATTGATAGTGAATAGTACCTACTCGGTGAAGGAAGGCGAACATCGTGAGCGTTGTCTCCTCTGTTCCTCACAAAGTACAGCTTGTCATAGAGAGGCAATGCTTTCTCAAAAAAACAGTGTTTCCTCGTAAAGTACAGCTCGTCAAAAAACAGTGCTGGGAATCATTGCTACGACTTGCAGAGCAGAGGATGAACTGTACAAGTTTCCTTAGCTGTTTTGCAAGCTTCTACAGCTCATTTGACTCCAGTTATCTAATTCGTCTTTACACCATAACTATATGATAACGGGATGTAACTTCTTGACAAACAGTGCTAGGATTTAAATCAACGGGCTTTACCGAGTCGCTTCTGTACTGCCTACTTCTCCTTTAATCTTAAATCATCTTGTTTTTTTAGTCGGTCAAGGTGCTAGTTAATTTTCATAAAAAGTATAGACACCTTTAAAATGGTCATTAATTGCCTTCTTACTTCTTTCTGTTAATAGAGATGCATTCATCTCTTCCGCCCATTTCTTATCGGCATTTTCTTTTTTTACGATTAAACTACTAGGAAATTCAGAAGCATTTTGATCGCGAACAAGATAATCGTTAAAATCTCTACCTGCTTTAAACATAAACGTAAAGAAACACACCGCTCCATCTAAGTCCTCTAAACTACGTACGGTTTGTGCCTGTTCAATTTCAATAAATTCGATATTTTTGGGATTTTTTTCAATATCTAAAATGGTATACCCTGTCTTTTTGTCACTAGTTAAGCTAATTAATCCCGCATCCTGCAACATTTTTAGTGCATTATCACGATTCATGGCATCATTCATAATTGCAATCTTAGCGTTATCTGGGATCTCTTCCAGTTTTTTGTATTTATCGGAGTACAAACCAATACCAGTATAGTAAACATAAGGTTTTATTAATTCTAAATCACCATTTTTTTGTTGATTAAAGGATTGAACAAAAGGCTTATGTTGTGCAAAAGCCGCATCTACATCCCCAGAATTAACCGCTTCCAAAGATTCGATATTATTAGAGAAGACAACAAATTCAGGGGCATACCCTTTTTCTTCCATGTCTTTCTTAGCTGCATTTAAAACGATTTCAGAAACTTGGTTACAAGCAATCTTAATTTTTTTCTTTTCCTCGTTACTCTCTTCATTTTTTGGTATGGTACAGGCGCCCAGTAAAAATAAAACCATCATCACCCCAAAAAATTTAACAACTTTTTTCATCAACAGATTCCCCCTCAAATTTTGTGCTACGTTAATTTTATCACAAACTATTTACAATTAGGGACTACTTTTTGTTATCTGCTAATAAAACATTTTTCATCTTAATATTCACCTCTAAAAATTTAATAAAAAATGAGGAACTTTCTTCTATCGAAAGTTCCTCATTCCTATCTTTATTCAAAAACAAACTGATTATAATATAATTCTGCGTAAAAACCATTTTGTTTTAATAGCTCATGATGACTTCCTTCTTCAATCACTTCACCATTTCTTAACACAACGATTCGATCTGCATTTAAAATTGTTTTTAAACGATGAGCAATAACGAAACTGGTTCGGCCCTTAATCGCTTCATCCATTGCTTTTTGAATTTTTGCTTCGGTTACTGTATCAACATTACTAGTAGCTTCATCTAAAATTAACAAGGCTGGATTGGTAATAATCGTCCGAGCAATACTGACTAACTGTTTTTGACCTGTACTGAAAATATTATTTTCTTCTGTAATTAGAGTATCATAGCCCTCTTCTAAAGATAAAACAAAGTCATGTATATTTGCCTGTTTTGCAGCATTTACAATTTCTTCTTCGGTAGCATCTGGTTTCCCAAAAGCAATATTTTCTCTAATTGTACCAGAAAATAGTACTGAATCTTGTAATACAATTCCTACATGTGAACGTAAACTACTTAACTCAATTTCACGAATATCCGTGTCATCAAACAAGACAGAACCCTTGTTAACATCATAAAATCTATTTAATAGATTCATAATTGTCGTTTTTCCGGAACCTGTTGGACCAACTAAAGCAACCATTTCACCTTTGTTGACGTTAATTGATACATCTTTTAAGATTGGCGTTTCAGAATCGTAACTAAAATCAACATTCTTCAAAGAAACAGAATGATTAATCCCTGCAATTTCCTTCCCATTTTCGGGATTAACTTCATCTGGCTCATCAAACATTTCATTCAAACGTCTAGCACCTGTTACTGCTAACTGAATCATGTTGTAACCAGAAGAAATTTGCATTAAAGGTTGATAGTATTGTTGAGAATATTGGACAAATGTCACTACTAAACCTAAAGCAACCGACTTATCTAAGCTACCATTGACAGCTAACCAGCCCCCAAAGAAAATAACAATAGCCGTATTGATAAGTGACATTCCCTGCATCATTGGGAACAGAAGCCCTGAGTATACTTGTCCCTTAAACGTTGCCTCACGAACCGTTTTATTATGTTCTAAAAATCCATTTATGGTTTCTTCTTGCAAACCATTAGTAATGATCATGCGTTGACCACTAATTTTTTCATCCACATAGCCATTTAATTTTCCAACTTCATCTTGTTGGATATCAACATATTTATGTGCTTTGCTAATCACTAATACGGCAATCAAAATTGCCACAGGTGTTGAAGCAATAGTTGCCCAAGCTAATTCAACATTTTGTCTAAACATCATAATAAGAATTCCAACAAATAACGCGATATTCGTCATAAACTGCAATAACGCTTGATTCAAACTATTTTGAATATTGTCTAAATCACTTGTAAATCGGCTTAAAATTTCCCCATCTTGATGAGAATCAAAGAAACGAATTGTTAGTTTTTCTAATTTGTTGAACAATCCTATTCGCATCCGATTGGTTGACTTCCCAACTACCTGAGTAAAGAGGATACTATAGATAAAGTTAGCACCACTTAACATCACATAGAATAAAATTAGTTTCCAGATAATACTGACAAACTTACTTTTATCATCTGTTCCGGTCATTAATTGTTGTGCATAATTAGCTAGTTCCTGTATCGCTTCTCCAATAAATTGCGGAGCTTTCACCTGTAAATAGGTTGCCGATACTATTGCCAAAAAGATAAAAAAGAACGAGTATTTATAACGTTTTAAATAGTGAAAAAAGAACTTACTTGCTTTTACTAAATCAGTCATTAGTCCTCATCCTTTCCTTTTTGAGTTTCATATATTTCTTGATAAATAGCATTTGTTTTGACTAATTCTTCATGTGTCCCTTCGCCTACTAGGTGACCCTTGTCTAAAACTAGGATTCGATTGGCTTTTACTACAGAAGAGATTTTCTGTGCGATGACAATGGTTGTTGTATCTTTTAATTCACTGTCTAACGCTTCTCTAACCAATCGTTCTGAGCGAGCATCTAACGCACTAGTACTATCATCTAAAATCAAAATCTTAGGCTCACCAATGACACCTCTAGAAATCGAAAGTCTTTGTTTTTGCCCGCCAGAAAAGTTATTGCTTCGTTCGGCAACTGGTGCTTCATATTGAAGCGCTAATTTTTCAATAAACTCTCTTGCTTGAGCAATCTGAGTTGCATGAGTCATATCTTCTACGGTTGCATCCTTTTTCCCTTGACGCAAATTTTGAGAAATTGTTCCTGAGAATAAAATGGCTTTTTGCAAAACAAAAGAAACTGCATTGCGTAAGCTGTGTTCATTCACTTTACGTAAATCAACTCCTCCGACTTTTACAGTACCTTCCGTTGGATCAAATAGACGAGGGATTAACTGCGCCAAAGTAGATTTACCAGCTCCTGTAGCGCCTACTACACCAATCATTTCTCCAGGGTTAATAGAGAATGAAATGTCTTTCAAGGTATCTGTATCATCTCCTGGATAACGGAAACTTACATGGTCAAACTGGACACTTCCACTAAGCTCTTGTTCTGGAACATCTTGATACGTAATATCTGGTTCTGTATCCATAATTTCTTTAATCCGTTTAATTGATACAGCAGCACGAGATGTCATCATCATCATCATGCCTCCAATAATGATTGCCATCATAATTTGCATCAAATAGTTCATAAATGAAGCAATCCCACCAATAACAGTCGGATCATCTTTTACTAAATTGCTAACAAAAAAGATGGAACCTGCGATGGCTAAATTCGCTGCTAACATAAAGGATGGAATCATAACTGAAAAAAGTGTTCCTACGATAATATTGTGTTTAGATAGCTCATCGCTGACTTTGCCGAATCGTTGTAGTTCATTTTTTTCTTGTACAAATGATTTAACGACTCTAATCCCCAATAAATTTTCTTTGGCGATGCCATTGACCTTATCAATTAATTTTTGGATAATCATAAAATGTTTGCCCATTCGAGAAAATGAAAGAGCACTAATAATTCCTACTGCTATAACTAAAAGAACAATAACCCACCACAATTGCGGTAACGTGGTCATAGCTAAAATAAAACTTCCGATAAAAAGAATCGGAATTCTAAATAGTGTTTGTAAAGCAATCATAATAACATTTTGGATTTGTGTAACATCATTCGTTAATCGAACAACTAAATTTCCTGCTGAAAACTGCTCCACATTTCCAAATGAAAAAGTTTGGATTTTTCTAAACGTTGCTTCTCGGATATCCGCACTAACCCCCTGGGCAACTTTTGCTGAAAAGATGGTATTCACAACTCCCGCAATCAATCCAATTAGGGCAATTCCAATTAGATAGATCCCTAATTCTTTCATTTTATTACTATCTTCCTTAATAATTGCTTCTAATACTTTTTGAAGTAATTTAGGCTGCCATAATGCTGACATGACCATAATAACAACAGTAATTAAGGCTATTGCCACTTCTAGCTTATACTTTTTTGCATGTTCTAAAACAATACTCATCTTATCCCCACTTTCCTATTGAATCTCTACTGATGGTACCTAATAAAAACAAGCGTTATCCTATTGACTCTATTTACTTAACACTGTAAAATTAGGCTGCAAAATAATTTACCATTTTTAGCTTATAAATACAAGATATTTGTTCAAAAAAATCACTATAAAGGATGACCAATAAATGGAACCAAAATTATCCAAAGAAAAAATTGTCCAAGCTGCTTTTGATTTACTGAAGGAAACTCCTGAATTAAGTACTCTCTCTATGCGTAAAGTAGCAACTAAACTTTCTGTTCAAGCACCAGCAATTTATTGGTATTTTGACAGTAAACAAGCTTTACTTCAACAGATGGCAGAAGAAATGGACAGACATTTTTGCCCACCCAAACAACAAAACAATTGGAAAGAAACCATTTATGCATATATGGAAAGTTACTATGAGCTTTATCTGCAATATCCTTGTGGGGTAGAAATTGAAATGAATACCGTGCCCTCTTACCCAACTAGATTAAAAAATCTCGATGCTATGTTGAAAATTTTACATGAAGCAGGATTTTCGGTTTCAAGTAGCTATATAATCGTGTCTTCCTTGCAACATTTGCTATTTGGTATGTTGGTCGATTCTTCTGAAGAAAAAAAATTGCATACCCGATTTCTAGCAGGTGATTCTTACCTCCATCAACAAGTTGATTTAATGAAACAATACGTTCAAGATAACAATTTAGCTCATATAGCTGAGAATATTCAATATCGGCAAGAAACAAAACAGAAAGATTTATTTCTGGAATCTCTAGCTATTTTTCTAAATGGTTTATCGATTTAAATAGAAAAACACTGGTATAAAAGATTCCTTATGCTAACTGATTCCAGTACTGCACAGGCTGTTCCTCTTTTAATCGTACCAGTGTCTTTTTTTATTTTTCTAATGGTAACCAGTCTAATACTCTCTGAATCCATTGATCCCAAAATTCCCACGTATGATTGCCAGGACCCACTTCAAAGGTATGTGGAATATTAGCCTCTGTTAAAGCTTTCGTCATTTCATTGTTTAACGGCAAGAGGTCATCTTCCTCTCCACAGCAAAGAAAGATTTTCGGTATTGATTTTCCGCTTTTGACTAGTTCATTTAATAGATACATCGGATCATTTACAGAGCCTTTTAACTCTTCTAATGGTCCAAAGATACCTTCCCAGTAATTTCTACCTCTAACTGCTAAAAAGGCGTCTACATGCTCAGCAATGTTCACAGCGCCAGACAAAGAAGCAACTGCACCAAATTTTTCTGGCAAAGCTAAACCAAGCTTCAATGCTCCATATCCTCCCATAGATAATCCAGCAGCAAAAGTTTTCTCCCTCTTCGTAGTTAATTGAGGAAATAATTCTTGTAAGATTTCAGGAAGTTCCTGTGATAGAAACGTCCAATAATTCATGTCATAAGTTGTATCAGTATACCAACCTAAATCTGTTGAAGGCATGATAACAGCTAACCCAAGCTTGCTAACATACCTTTCAATAGAAGTCCGCCGTTCCCAAGCACTATGATTTCCACCCATCCCGTGAAGCAAATACAGAACAGGAATATCTGACATTTGTCCCACTGTACTTGTTCCTATTTTCTTTTCAGTCTTTTGAGGTAAAATAAGATCAATCGAAACCTCCATCCCTAAAACATTTGAATAAACATTTGCCTGTAAAAAAGCCATACCTACTTCCTCCTTCACTTTTTCATTTTACAATGAACTTAATTACTTTTCCTCTTAAAAAAGAGATTCAAAATTAGAGCTAATAAAACAATCAGCATGCCCACAAAGTAAACAGAATGTAACCCTTCATAAAGAATTGTACGCAATGGAACCAGTAATTTTGCAGCAATTGTATTTGCTGTGTGTGGATTAACTAGTTTGTTCATAACATCTGTATCTAAAGGCAACGGACTTGCCGCCATTTTATTCGTTGTAACACTTGTTAAAATCACTCCAAAAACTGCCACCATTAATGTCTGACCAATTGTACGAACTAAAGTGTTAAACGATGTAGCAACACCCATTCTAGAAGAATCTACACTACTTTGGGCAGTTACCGTTGTCGTTGTAATCGTAATCCCAAACCCAATTCCCAAAATAGAAGAAATAACCAAGAACCATACAAAGGTCGCCGTGGATGAAGCAAAAGCTAATCCTGCTGCTCCTAATAAAGTAATACTTAAACCAATCATTAAAACTTTTCTAGTGGTATTTTTTTCCATTAAATTACTAGCTAAAAAAGAACCTACCATCCATAAAAGAGACATTGGTGCTAAGATTAGTCCTCCGATTGCTGCGTTTTTTCCTAATACACCTTGCATCCACATGGGGATATAAACCTCTACCCCCATTAAGAAACCACTAATCAACGCTGCTACAATATTTACAATAACAAA
This sequence comes from Enterococcus rivorum, assembly GCF_001742285.1. Taxonomy (GTDB): domain Bacteria; phylum Bacillota; class Bacilli; order Lactobacillales; family Enterococcaceae; genus Enterococcus_L; species Enterococcus_L rivorum. Next base: position 106,989 of record NZ_MIEK01000001.1, read on the forward strand.
TGTAGAATTTTTGAATAGCTTCAAATCAATTACAGGATCTTCTGCCCTTCTTTCAACATACATAAACAAGATAAAGAGTCCCAGAGATAATAATAGACATAAAATCACTTTCAGATCAAAGCCACCATCTCCAATTAGTTGAAACCCTAGTAACAATGTTAACAATACAGTCATCAACAATAGACTACCCATAATATCCATTGGAACTTTTGATTTTTCTCTTTTTGGCTCTACTAAAAAGCGACTAATCATTACTAATAAGACAATACCTATCGGAACATTAATAAAAAATATCCAATGCCAACCGACAGTGTCAACAATAAATCCTCCGGCTAGCGGACCAAAAATACTAGCAATCCCCCAAGCAGCACTGTTCAAACCTAAAATTTTTGCTCGTTTGTCTAGTGAGTAAATATCTCCAATAATTGTTAAGGCTACTGGCATGATTGCACCTGCCCCAACTCCTTGAATAGCTCTAGCAATAATCAATGTTATCATATTTTGAGCTAAACCACATAACGATGAACCAATAATAAAAATAATAATTCCAATAATGAAGATTGGTTTTCTACCTATTTTATCTGCTAACTTCCCATAAATAGGCGTCAACATCGCATTCGTTAGTAAATAAATTGAGAACACCCAATTCATGATTTCCATTCCTTGTAGCGAACCTACTATAGTTGGCATCGCTGTTGAAACAATCGTTCCTTCAATTGCTGTCATAAATGTAGCAACAAACACACTGATTGTCACCAATTTTACATTTGTTTTTCTTTCCACTAAAACACGTCCTTTTACTATTTTAATACATTTTAACGATGAATTGTTCTATTTGCTTAATATTGTTCTATTATTTTGCTCTTAGCAACTCATTTTTCGTTTGTTCGTTTAACACTAGCATAACTTGGTATCTGTTCGCAACAAAATAGCGTTGCTAACTTTCATTAGCAACGCCGCCTCTTTATTCCTTTAAACTAGCTTTCAAAGCATCAACTTTATCTGTCTGCTCCCATGGTAGTTCAATATCTGTACGACCGAAATGTCCATATGCCGCCGTTTGCTTGTAAATAGGTCGACGTAAATCTAACATTTCTATTATTCCAGCAGGACGTAAATCAAAGTTTTCACGAACTGCTTTTATTAGTTTACTTTCTGTTACTATACTAGTTCCAAAGGTGTTGATAGAAATAGAGACTGGTTGTGCCACGCCAATTGCATAAGCTAATTGCACTTCAACTTTCCTAGCTAAACCAGCTGCAACAATATTTTTAGCAATATAACGCGCTGCGTAACTAGCTGAGCGATCGACTTTTGTTGCATCTTTACCTGAGAAAGCTCCGCCTCCGTGACGAGCATATCCACCATAGGTATCTACAATTATTTTACGACCGGTTAAGCCAGCATCTCCTTGTGGTCCGCCAATTACAAAGCGGCCGGTTGGATTAATAAAATACTTTGTTTCTTCATCTAATAAATGGGTTGGAATCACTTCATCAATGACGAATTTTCTTACGTCATTTTGAATTTGTTCCAAGGAAATTTCTTCATCATGTTGTGTGCTAATAACAATGGTATCGACACGTAATGGTTGCCCTGCCTCATCGTATTCTACAGTAACTTGTGATTTTGCATCAGGACGTAAATAAGTCAAGATGTTCTCTCGACGTAGCTCTGCAAGTTTCCGCACTAGTCGATGACTCAAAGCAATAGGTAAAGGCATTAATTCAGGCGTTTCGTCAATTGCAAACCCAAACATTAATCCTTGATCACCAGCTCCGATGTCCTCTTGTTCATCTTTTGCTCCGCGAGTTTCCAGTGCTTCATCCACACCTTGAGCAATATCTGGTGATTGCTCGTCGATTGCTACCAATACAGCGACCGTTTCTCCGTCAAATCCATATTTAGCATGTTTATAGCCAATATCTTTGACTGTTTGTCGAACAATTTTTTGAATATCAACATAAGCTGTGGTTGATATTTCTCCAAATACCAGAACTAAACCTGTAGTAACCGATGTCTCACATGCTACTCGAGCCGTTGGATCTTTTTCTAGAATGGCATCTAAAATGGCATCACTCACCTGATCCGCTACTTTGTCAGGATGTCCCTCTGAAACTGATTCTGATGTAAATAAGTGTCTTTCTGTCATAGTGTATTCCCCCTTAGTATATTCGGTTACAAGGCATCTTTGTTACGCAAAAGAATTTAGTAGCTATGCTTATTTAGTAAAAAATACCACAACTATTCTGTTCTCTTTCGTCACAACAAATCCTTTCGGGAACTTGTAACGTTCTCAGTATAACAGATTTAAAAATAAAATACTGCTCTTTTGAAATAATTTATAACTATTTGTTATTCTCATCTCTGCAGTTACGCTTTTTTGTATTATGTTAAAAAAAGGTTAAGATTTTATTCATCTCAACCTTTTCTAACATTTTCTATTTTGGATATTACAAATGTGTTTGCTCAATCATTCTTTCCAATAATCGATTTTCTGTTTGAATGACATCAAAAAAAGCACTGATTTTCTCTAATTGTTCATAGTCTATTTGATAAAGCTTAACGCTTGGTTTCAAGAAAAAGAACCCTCTTCTGATTTTCACACGTCCGTCAATTAAATGACATTGTTCCATCATCGTTTGCAAATCCAATTCTGAAACGCTATTTTTAACTTTTTCTACCCGTGCACGTTCATAAACTAATTCGTCCTTTGTAACAACCATTTTTTCGGTAATTGTCACTAATTCTCGGTTCAAACGCCAAGACTGTTCAATGAATTTAGCTTTTTTATATAAATCATCATATTTTATCAAGTCGATTCTTACTGGTTTATACCAATCTTCTTCGTCTACTTCTGATTTATTATGAGTTTTAAATCGTTTTAATCCGCTAACCAATAAGCTATTTTCTATAGCGAGCAGCTCGTGTTCCAATTTTTCTTTTGCCACTCGCAATCGATCCTTTGACGCTTTTTCTCTTTTGATACTTTCTTGCAAATAGACGATTTCATTTTCATCAGAACGCACGATAGGAGCTGTTGAAGCGACTTGTTTTGACGCAGGTCTTACTTTTTTTGAAGGTTTTCTTATCTCAGCTTCTACTACTGGAATCAGCTCTTCTTCTTCTTCTTCTTCTTCGTAATTATTACCCTCATCTTTTTCATCGTCTACTTCATACTCTTCCATGTCATGCGACTCATCATCAAAGGTTTCTGTTGCTTCTTCTGAATCTGCTAACGTTACTTTCACAGGAAAGAAAACTTCTTCTTGTATCTCATAACCTTGGTTCTTTTCTTCATCCTCATCTTGTAAAAGCGCCAGAAGTCTAGCCTCAAGAACTTCACTTACTGTTTCTCCACCAGAGTAGCCCATTTGTCTCATACTTTCAGACAAATTAAACCGGAATGGAAAAGCATCTTCCTTAAATTCTACAGGAATAAACTCACAAGAATATGTACTAAATGCGCCACTTACTTCTTCCACCACTTTGGTCCAAATAAATTGTGGAAAAATTTCTTTTAGTTCATCTAACAAAACATCCCAATTTAATTCTACTTGATAGAATTGAATTTCTAAGTATTTTTCTAAAGATGGGTGTTGAGAAATTCTTTTTAGATGCTTGGCTTGATCAAATATAGTCAAATAGCCACCTAGTTGTTTATTGTAGAGATCTTCGCAAAGATCAATAAAATCTTCTTGACGTTTTACTTCGAAGAGAACGGTACCTGTTCCATCAGGAATTGCTTTTTGATGAAAAAATACATCAAATAATTCATTCACAGGTCCGCCCCCCTTTCCATTTTTTATTAAACATTATACGATGGAGCTAGCAATAAAAGCTGTCCTTCTGTTAAGAAATATTTATCTAATTGATTCCATTCTTTTAATGACCAAACTGAAATACCTGTTTCTTTAGAAATACTAGCTAATGTATCATTTTTCTTCACTTTATACGTCGCATCAGTCTTTTTACGACTAGCACTAACTTGATATTCAGAAGTTGATTTTTTTGCAACTTGCACTTCTTTTCCAGTAAGAGCACTTGATACTTTCTTAACAACCTCTAAAGAGCGATCTACAACATCATCTTTTTTCACAAGAGTCGTTTCTAGATTTTTTTGTTTAGGTATAATCAGTTTTTGACCAACATACAGCATGCGTCGATCTAATTGATTTTTCTCCAAAATCGCTAGAGTGGAAATATTATATAAATCACTAATTGACTTCAGCGATTCACCTTTTTTTACAGTATGACTAATAAAATCTAATTTTTGATCTTTTTCAGTATTACGTTTTTCAACTTTATCTACACTAGTAAGAATTTTACTATCAGTAGACTTTTTGTCTTTTATCTCATCATATTGAGTTAGACTGTAAGCTTCAATTAAGCTATTCAATTTTGCAGCATAACTAGTATCCGTTGCATAACGCCCCGTTAAATATTTAGTGGCATCTTTATATGTTTTTGTATTTGACTTCCAAGCTCCACTATAAAATCCATTACTGCTATCTGTTCCACCACGAATGAGCTTAACATAATCTCCTAATGACTCTTTGTACGATGGATACTTTCTGAAATTAGAACGAATCGTATACATTCCACCGGAGCCATTATCTTCACTCGTTAGAAAATTAGCACTCTGTCCTTTATAGCTTCCTTTAATTCCAAATAGATTATAATTTGGGGCAGAAGCGAGTGCACTATTACCAGAGGCACTTTCCAAAATAGCTTGAGCAATCATCACTGAAGCGTATAAGTTATTTTGCCCTGCTATATTACGAGCATCTTCTCCAATAACTCCTACAAAAGCTTTTGTAGTCAAGTTAGGACTGATATGGAAAACTTGTTCTCCAACTGGTGTAGAAGCGTTAGCGCCAGTACCATAATTTGGGGTTGTACTTCCATTCGGTCGTGCAGGTACAGTGGGTTGACTCGGTCTTTCTGGTCTTGGACTAGAAGGCTTTGTCGGTTTCGGTTTAGATGGTTTTGGTTTAGAACTTGAACTTGTCGAAGTACTAGAACTTGTTGATGAACTGCTACTAGAACTACTTGTACTTGAAGACGAGCTACTTGACGAAGTACTTGTTGATGGACTGGTTGTTGAATCAGTTGTACTCGAACTGCTTTCACTACTTGTCTCTGTTGTAGATTCTATTGTTGTATCAGTTGTTTCAGACTCTTCAATGTCTGTACTGCTTTCTAGTGTAGTGCTTGTTTCTATCGGCTCACTGTTACTTGTATCATATGTAGAATTGCTAAATTCTTCTGTAGTAGTAATGGTCGCTTCTTTAGAAGAAGACAGAATGTTTACTGTCTCCTTCCCTTCCGCATCTTTTGTTGCTAAATCTTTTGAATCTTGTGCCAAAATAGGTTGTGTATCTTCTACAGAAAGGACCGCAGTTGAGGCCAGTAAGCCTACACTTAAAAGGCGCATTTTTTTACTGTTAAGATTTCTTTTTTTCACCAATTGGTCCTCCTTTTTTTATTCTTCTGAATCTTCTTTTACTAAGTTAATGATTTGATTGAAAGCATGTTCCGATTCTTCTTGAACATTTTTAATTCGATTATAGTAACTTGCATACTCTTTTGTTGCTTTTTCTAGTTGTTTCAAAACAACTGCTTTTCGGTTTGTTTCTTCTTCAACTAGTTGTGCTCTACGATTTGCTTGATTAATAATCTCTTTGGCCTGTCTTTTGGCTTCAATAAGAATTTCACCCAGTTCTTCTTTGCTTAATTGCACACTGGATTCTGCTTCTTTTTGAACTAGCTGTCGTTTAGCAGTTTCTAATTCTGATTTTACACGAGCAAGTTCTTCATAAGCACTTGTGTCCACAACTTTTGTTTCTGCTGGTGTAACAACAACTTGATGCTCTGAAAGCTTATCAATTTCCTCTTGTTTTAATGTTAACTCTTTTTCGAATTGTTTTATTTTAGAAGCATAACGCTCCACTTTTCTACGACTTAAATCTAGCTCATCTAAATAACGATTATTTTCTCTTAACAAACCATTGTACTGAATTTTTACTTGCTTCAATTCAGCAAGTCTTGCTTCATAATCTTTCGGCATTGCTTGCACAGTCGCAAGTTCATTTTCTATCGATTGATTCGTTAAATGTAAGCTTTCGATTTCTTCTTGCAAAGTGCTTTTTTCTTGAAGATTCGTTTTCAATTCCGATTTTATTTTGCGTAGTTCATTTTTAAGCTGGGCATTTTCATCTTCTAGTTCTTCCAACTCTTCATTAACAATCGGCGTTTTTGGACGGCGTTCTTTTGCTTTCTTGACAGGTTTTGGTTTTGACTTTGGCTTTTGTTTTGATTTAGCTTTTTTCTTTACTGGAAAGATAGCTTTAGATTTTGCTTCTTCAAACTCGTCGTCGTCGTAATCATCGTCGTCTTCATAATCATCTTCATCATCTTCATAATCATCATCGTCGTCGTAATCATCGTCGTCATCTTCATAATCATCATCGTCGTCGTAATCATCGTCGTCGTAATCATCGTCGTCATCTTCATAATCATCTTCATCGTCGTAATCATCTTCATCATCGTCGTAATCGTCGTCGTAATCATCGTCGTCTTCATAATCGTAGTCGTCGTCTTCATACTCTTCGTCGTCAAATTCATCATAATCATCATATTTTTTTGACTTCTTTGATTTTTTCGATTTCTTTGATTTTTTGCTAAAAAAATTCAGCATGAGTTCACAGCCTTCCCATTTCAAATATATATTTTCTTATTTATTAACTTCAAAGTAGACGAATAAAAAGAATCCCATTTCATTTTGATTGCAAACTAAGATGGCAATCACATTAGTCGGTAAAATTTTAATCTTTAAAATCGCTTCAACTTTTAAACAGATTTAATTTTTAATGAGAAAATAGTTCTCAAACAAAATAAATATTCTCACATACTATATAAGTTTAATGCATTATCTTCATTTCGTCCAATCCTTTTTTTATCATTATTAGGAAAAAATTGACAATTATCTGAAAAGATCAATCCTTGCCTACGTAAAAAGAACGGGGAAATGGCTTTTAGTTTCGAATTCTTTCATATAAAAGATAATATTTTTCGGAAAAAATATGGTAAACTATTTAAAAAGGAGGTCTAAAATAATGGATATTAAACAGCAATTCAAACTGATTCAAAATAATTTCACTGAAAATAAAGAATTTATTATAGATGGTTATTATAGAATACGAACTTTAGATAGTGAAACCTTTGAACTCGCCTTTTTAGTTGGTGGTCCTTGTGGCGAAACAATTGTACATCCCCAAATTACAGTAAAAATTAACGAAAATGAAGTAATTGGTGAAAAACTTATAGATATGTATACGACACCTGCTAAATTTTTTTCTCGTGAAAAAAATAGTCTTGAAATTAATCAAGCCTTAGAAGAGTTGATAGAAAAATTTCTTAAGAGTAAGCAACTAGACGGAGACTAAACCTTTTACTTCTCCACTAGTTGCCTGCTCTTTATTTTATTAAATATAGTTGAATTATTATATTATGGCTACTTACATTTTGTGGACACTGTGAGCACTTTCGATTCCTTCACAGGCCTGTTTACAAGCTTGATTAATTAATTCAAACGAAGTTTCTTTCCCAATTAGTCCTCGTTTATATTTGATTTCATCCATTACTTCACATTTTTCATCTAGTGCGTCTAACCAATAATAAACCCCTTCTTTGTATGTATCCAGTCCTTGCAATAGAATTTGTGTTGCTTCTTTCCCCTCGTAAACAGATAAATTTCTCCTAAAATTGGCTTCCTCAACAAAAAAGCGACTCACATTATTTCTACAAAAAACATATGTATCTTTTCCCCGACGATTTGGTCCTTGACTATAGCTGTTTTCCTGTACTTCTTTGGAAATGGCATTAAAAATCTCATTGTAAACTTCAACTCTCTGCATTACCGACAAAATCATATCCGTATAATTAAACACAATGCTCTCCCCTTCCTCGTCTCAACAACTTTTAAAGCTTGCTTACCATTATTATAGTATCCTCTACCATTTTATATCAAGTAATATGCTAATAAGGTAATTCTTTAAATATTAAGCTTTTAATCCAAGGTTTTCATTTGACATTTACACTACTTTTCTGATAGTCGTTTGATTTTTTCAGAAGAGGAACTATTGTAGTCATTTAATAATGAAACAGAGTCTTTTCCAGAGGAACTGAGATTCTTTAAATAGTTATTTCACAGCTAGTAAGCTAATAATTATCATATTGTGCCGTTTAGGCAATGTTTCCAATAGAAATAAAGTAAGAGTTCTAGTGACCATGGTACTTGGTCTAGGAACTCCTACTCTATCTAATTTTCATAGCATGATGATTACCTGGAGTTGGTAAAGAACTGACTAGTTTCTCTCCTTTTTTGGAGTCAAACCTTACCGTTCTATATCCCAGTAAAACCCACTTATTATTCGTACAAGTAATACTCTCGAATTGTGTTGATGTCTTCTGAGGACAAATCCATGACCTGCTTCAAATAATTGTCCATGGAGCCTGCTATTTTCTCTATTTCATCATAGGCTGCTTCGAAGTAACGTTCCTTGGTTTGCATCAAACCAGATAAATAAGTCAAAACCGTTTCGTTATTTGTAAATTGCTCATACTCCTTCATACGCTTTTTATTTCGTTCTTCCATATTATTTTTAGTTTGCATATAATCAAGTTTTATTTCTTCTTTGGAAACGCCTAAAACTGCTAAAACTAAAATTGCAGCGAAACCAGCCCTGTCTTTCCCACCTCTACAATGATGAAGAATCGGAAGATTGTCAGGATTTAATAGTAAACGTAAATAAGCTTGATATTTTTTATTTGAAAAAGATTCTCTAACCAATTTCCTCATTTCTTCACTCATTTCGTCTAAACGTTGTGCAAAATAAGTTTCTCCTTCATTCTTCTCAGCAATTTCAACAAGTTTAGCAATTTTCGATTGGTCATCATGCATATTTCCACTGGCTAGTGCAGCAATTGGTGCATTGGGAGATAGGTTTACATACTTAATACCTGCTGGAAGAATATCTGGCGCCTGAGAAATTTCTTTTTCACTTCTAAAATCAACCACTGTTTTGATGCCAAGTTTTTCTAAAATGGTTACATCTTCTTCTGTCAGGTTATTTAATGCATCTGATCTAAAAAAAGTTCCCCATTTGACTTGTCGACCATTCATCCCCGTATAACCACCAAAATCTCTTGTATTAAATGTTCCTTTCAAGCTAATTTTCCTTACGGCAATGATCTTTAATCGATTGGCGAAAGCATAAACAAAATAGCTTTTTTTCTCTAATGATTGTGCTTCAAATCTAATTGGAGTACCTGAAAAATTTCCCAATTTCTTTTTTCCTTCAATTGTTAATGTTGGCTCGGTTCCTTGATATATGGTTACTTCTGTCTCTTCCTGAATTTCTTCATCAAACAACTCATAAAATTGATTTTGTTTTATTAACTCTGTCATTCTTTATACCCCTTTACTAGCTAACTCTCGTTCTGTTATTTCTTCTGCATTGACTTTTTGTCTATCTAACATTTTTAAAAACGGATAGTATAGGAGCAGACAAGCTACAAATTGGATGACTTGAACTGTGACCCCAGCAAAGCCGCCTGCTAAGAACCCTCCAATAATTGGTGGCATACTCCAAGGCAAGTTAATTCCAACTACAGGTAAAAATCCTATAATCGTTGCAAAATAAGCTATTGAAATACACATTACAGGTGCCAATGTCATTGGCACAAAAATAATTGGATTGTAGACCATTGGGATACCGAATTTCATCGGTTCACTAATCCCAAATACACCTGGCACGACAGCAACTTTTCCAATCGCTTTTAATTGTTTAGAATGAGTTAACCACAACAACATGCAGGCTAAAGCTAAGTGACGTGGTCCTTTATAGATATTTAGAAAATATGAGTTCAGAATAAATTCTGGACTTTGGCCTGTTGCTAAAGCTTGGGCATTGGCAATGGCTAAAGGTAAATACAAAGTATTGGTTACAGCGGAAGTTACATTACTTCCATGAATACCAAACCACCAGAACAATTCCCCAATGAAGCAAATAATCAACATTGTAGAAAGAGAGCCACTTGCACCTTCTAATGGTTTTTGTAGAATTGTATAAATAAAACTATGAGCATCTCCAAAAGCTGTTAGAGAAAAGCCAGCTGAAATGCCAATAAATAAGATTGAAATAATAACAATTGGAAATAAGGACTCAAATGATCCTGAAATTGCTGGCGGTACGCTAGGATGCATTTTTATTTTAAAGCCTTTATCCATAAATAGCACATATAGACGTGTCGCAATCAAAGCCGTAATCATTCCTACAAACATTCCTCGGGAGCCTAAATACGTCAGTGTAAAGGCTTGAACTGGCTCGCCCTTTACAGCAAAGGTTGTTAACGGTGTAATTAAAAAGAATGCAACGATTGAAATACATATCGCATTAATTTGTGACTTTTTATAATTTTTGGCCATTTCATAAGCTAGTGCAATCACTAAGTAGATTGTAATAATGCCATTTGTCATAGTATCCCCTAAAGTTAGATACCCTTTAATTCCAGTCTGTTCTAAAAATTGTAAATAAGGTTCATAAGGAATACTACCGATTAATGTAATGACTGAACCGACGATTGTTACTGGCAATAATCGAGCCATACCGGCAGCGATTGTTTTAACAAACATATTACTAGAAAACTTAACGGTCCACTTATTTAAAACTGGCCCAATTCTTTTTGCAGTTTCTTTTAAACTCATTGTTTATCCCCCGTTTCTACTTTATTTCTTTTAGTGCAAAATCCAACACAGCAGTCCCATTCATAGTTCCGTAATCCAGCGATTCAATTACAAAAACTGGCATTGATAGACTTTCTCTTAAATCTTCTAAACGATGAGCAATTTGCGGTCCAAGCAAAATAATGTCACTGTCTAGATGCTCTTCAATATCACTATCCCCCACTGCATCAATCCAAATTTCTTCTCCTTTTTCTTTCGCTGCCTCTTTCATCTTGGCAACAAGCATACTCGTTGAAAAACCTCCCGCACAAGCCAACAAAATTTTTTTCATTTTCCTTCCTCCTTTTCTAATTTTTGTAATCGATGTTCAATTACTTCAAAATAATTAATTAATTCTAAAACGACATCTCGAATAGATAACGCTGTCATCAAATGGTCTTGAGCATGAACTAAAAGTAAAGTCATGGTTTGCGTTTCACCTGAAACTTCTTTTTGAATCAGCTCTGTTTGAACTTTATGAGCGGCCACAGATGACTGACGAGCTTCCTCTAGTAAACATCTTGCTTTCTCAAAGTCACCTTGCTTAACTGATTTTAATGCTAATAAACTCTTACTTCTTGCATCTCCTGCATGTAGAATAATTTTCATAATTGTATCTTCCATGGACTTCTCCTTTACCATAACTTTTTTGCATAAATAACAAATTCTTCAAATGTTTTTGTTTGAGATAGCATATTAATTGTCCCTGTATCTGCCATTAGCTTCATCATAAATTGACTGACTTCTTGATGTAAAAAAAGATGATGTTTACGAATGTTAATTAAAAAGATACACTTAACTTCCTTTTTTTCGTAATGAATCGGTTTTTTCAATAAAATAACACCAATGCTATCTTTCTTGGCATTTTGTACCATACTATGGGGGCCGGCAATACCATTTTCATAGATCGTGCTAAACTTTTTTTCACGTTCTAAGACAGAACCTGGGTAACAACTATCTGCGTAACCATAATCCACCATTTGCTGGCTGTATGTTTCAAGAACATCTAAGTAGTCTTTACTATCCGAACTAAAAAACAAGTCTTTAAAAAATAAATTTTGAATCGTAGGAACTTTGTTGTTAACTGCTGTATCTTGAAAAAGAATCATATTTTTTATTCTTCTCATTTCTTTTTCGGTCATTGTTTCATCAATCATTATGACCACCACTTGTTTATTCAATTCGTCTAAAAGCTCTGTTGAAAAAACTAAGTCTGCTCCATCTAAAAGATCTTGTTCTATTTGTTGTGTTGTCCTAACTGTTACATTCGCTTTTGGAAAATGATTTTCAAAAAGAACTTTTAGTAATAACGTTTTGCTTCTTCTTGAATCTGAAACAACCAAGATATTACGAATATTTTGAATGGATTCTTGATTTTTTCTTTCTTGATGCGCTGCAAAATGTAAGGCTAAATAACCGAGTTCATCTCTAGATAGTGAATGTTGACTTAATTCCTTATGATATTCAATAAAGCGAATGCTAATTAAAAAAGAGTTGGTATATTGCACAGAGATTGAATTAATCAGGGAGTTGTTTAACTCTAATCCAAAAGAAATTCTTAGTAAAAGAGGGTAGACATGCAATAATAAACATTCCTTTAATAAATCATCATGTCTAAAGTCAGTCAAAAACTCTTGATCTATTTTTACTAAAGCTTGTTCTATTGACTCTTTCAATTCCTTTTCCTGTTCTTTTGGTACTTGATTAGACGTAGCCTTCCCGTAAATTTGTGATGCAATTAAATCCATTTCTTGTTCTTTAATGACTACCTTAAATTTACGTTCTAAATAGCGGACTAGTTTTTTTGTTAACTGATAACTTTTTTCATCAATCAAATTCTTATTAATACTTACTTCAGAAATATCATTTTTTTGACTGATTCGGAAGAGCAAAATTTTTAAATGAATTAAAATAGATTCGATAGTATTTTCTGTCATTCTCATTTCGTATTCATAAAGTAATTGAATAAACATTTTTTTCACTTCATCAAATTTCAATCCCTGAATAAATTCAAAGTATTGGTTAGAATTATGATCCAATTCCATTTCTTCTTTTATCATCTTAGAGAATAATTTTCTTTTCATCGCTTCTGAACCTTTAATGGTTAAGCCATAATGGGTTTTTGAAGAGAGAACGATATCAAATTCTAGTAATTGCTTTTTTATAATCTTCAAATCAGAAATGACCGTATTCCTTGAGACATCCAAGACTTCAGCAATTTGATCGATCGTGATGAACCCCTGATTTTGCAACAATAGATAGCGGATCAGCGAAAGTCGATACTCCTTATTTCCACCATCAAAAATTTCATATTGATTCAAGTAATCCAGAAACTCTTTAAATGTCACAGAATCGACAATTTCTAGTCTATATCCTTGATGAATCAAGGTCTTTATATCAAAGCCTTTTTTTATTCCTATTTCTCTAGCCTCTTTAATTAATTCTCTTATTTTCCTTTCAGAAAAAGAAAATTCTTGTTTTAATAGCTGAATCGTTACGATTGAATGCGTTTGAAATACTTCTAACAGCTGATTTATGTTATTCACATTTGTTCCTCCTTACTATCATTTTTACATCATATTATGATTTTATAAAAGGCAAATTTTTGCAAAAAGCTTTTGCAATTTTTTCAATTATATAAAATAGAATGCTGCTGTTACTTGTCCAAAGAGAACAAAAGAGGGTTTTATTTGGGAACTTTAACTTGAATCCTTTATACTATAAAAAGAAGTTACTTCTAAAAATGATTGAATGCGTTTTGTAGAGGAGGAAATATCGCAATGAAAAAAAAGAGGATACTAGGATTATTAGTGCTTATACCTATTTTTGTTTTTATCAATGTAGGTTGTACTTCTAACGAAAAAAAAGATGCCTCAGATAAAACCAATACTAATGCTGCTTTGTATACCTTGAAAGAACAAAAGAAAGCGTTGAAAAATTATGATACCTTCTATGACTTAGCTTTCTCCGACAAATCAAATGATCTTCAAGAAGGAACTTATCCTATCCCTGGTCTATTGGATACTCAAACACTTCTTCTAGGTGAAAATGGTCAACCAAGCATCAGTCAAACGATGGATCCTCAAGGGGTTACTATTGCCGACGATTACTTATTGATAAGTGCTTATAGCCATGATCAAGCCCACAACTCAGTGATTTATGTTTTAAATAAAAAAAATCATGAGTATATTAAAACAGTTGTTTTACAAGGAAAACCTCATGTTGGTGGAATCGCATATGATTCAGATGCAAAAAACATTTGGGTTTGTTCTGATACCGCAGATATGAAAGCCCAAGTTGTAGCAATTTCAATGGAGTCTCTTAAAAAGTATCGTTTTTCAGAAAAATATGAACCCATTCGCTATGAACAAGTGGTTGATTTGGGCGATATTAGAGAAGCTTCTTTTATTACTTATCACAATCAGGCACTCTATATTGGATTTTTTTCTGTCAATCATGAGGGTGTTTTAAATAAGTATCTCGTTGACTCAAATGGAACGTTCGATTTAGATGTAGATAAACAAGTAGCAATCTCTTCTGGAAACAACGATACTGATCCAGAGCAAGCCTATAAGATTACAAATAAAATTCAAGGAATAACTTTCTATGAAGAAAAAATTTTATTTTCACAATCATATGGGCCAGATAAATCTCACATCTTAGTTTTTAATGACTTAAATAAAGAACATCTTTATTTAGAGAAAGACTCTGTGGAAAAAATTGAAACTCCTCCCTATCTAGAACAAATCTACGCAGATAAAGATTCTTTATATACAATATTTGAATCTGCAACGGAAATTTATCGAACCCGTGAAGATATTACAAAAGTTGATCATGTTCTACAATTGAATTTGAAGAAACTCATTAAAGAAAAATAATTTAAAAAACGGGGCTGTGACATTCGTATGCCCCACCCCACTAAAACCGAATAAACGGTGTCCCAAAAGCAGCACGCCACTTCGTTTCAATCTCATCAACTTCTACACATTGGACAAGCTTGAGTTGCTATGAATCATGATGAAGGCAACGAATCGATGCTGGATATTACCTACTTGGTGAAGGTTTCTCGTAAATATGCCGAATAATCTCAAGAATATGGACGCTATTTTTGGATGATTCGGTTTATTTTTCGGAGCTACCCACTGCTGCCACAACTTCTTTTTTTATCATTAAAACTATAGAATTCCACTTCATTACTCTTTGTTTCAGTATATATTTTTTTCTTAGAAGCTTTGCTGCGTCAGAATACAGAATAATTTTGCAATTAAAATTATTTAAAACAAACCTCTCAATTAACATTTCTTATAAAAAAGAGGGAGCAATCTGCGACTTAATCTGTCCCTTCTTGCCCCTCTCCTATTAGTTTTCGTTTCACTTTATTAAATAAAACAATTTGTTCTCATTTATTCTACATTCAAACAATCAAGAACTATTTGCGTGTGCATTGCTGCGCCGTAGACTAAGCAGTCCTCATTAATCTTAAACTTAGGGTGGTGATTCATATAACCGCAACCTTCTGCTGCTGTTCCCCCACCTAATATAAAGAAAGAACCTGGTTTGACATCTGTATAAGCTGAAAAATCTTCTGAGCCCATCATGATTGGCGGTTCTACAACATGATTAACTCCTACCACTTTGTTTGCTGCTTGAATCACTAGATCTGTTGCTGCACTGTCGTTAATTACTGGGCTATATCCTAGTAGATAGTCTAATTCATAAGTTGCACCATACATCTCACAAACACCCTTGATGATTTCTTCAATTCTCTTTTTAACATATTTTCTAACTTCTGGATCATTGGTTCTAACTGTTGCTTGAATCCGTGCATCGTTTGGAATTACATTAGACGTTTTTCCAGAATTAAACTCTCCAATTGAAATAACTACATTGTCAAAAGGACTGATGTTTCTAGAAACAATATTATTCAAATTGCTAATTATCTCTACGCCAACTAAAATTGGATCAATAGACAAGTCTGGTGTAGAACCATGCGATCCTTTGCCATGAATATTAAGTGTCACCACATCGGAAGCCGCAGTTAGTGCGCCTTTACGAATACCAATCACACCAACGGGAACATTTGGGGCAATGTGTAGCCCAAAGACTTCGTCCACATCATCCATCACACCCGCTTCTACTAGTAATTTAGCTCCCCCAGGTGGCTCCTCTTCCGCAGGTTGAAAAATAAATTTCACTGTGCCTGCAATTTTGTCTTGCATTTCTGCCAGAACTTTTATCGCTCCTAATAGCATAGCAGTATGTGTATCATGTCCACAAGCATGCATAACACCATGATTTTTTGAAGGGAAGGTAACATCTGATTCTTCAATAATCGGCAATGCATCAATGTCAGCACGCAAAGCAACTGTTTTACCGGGCTTACTCCCTTTCAATGTGGCAATCACACTATTTTCAGTTAAGCTACTAATTTCCAAATTTGGAAATGTGTCTAAAATTCCTCTAATATACTTTGCTGTCTCTACTTCATGAAAAGACAATTCTGGGTGTTCATGAAGATGTCTTCTCCAAACAATCATATCCTGTTGCGGCATTAATTCTACTATACTCATCCTTCTAGTTCCTCCTTAGTATTTGTATTCAAAACTAAAATAATCAAAGCTGTAAAAATTCCCATGATTAAAAAGAAAATGAACGTGGAAATATATAACCCATTTGACATTTTTACTAAAAAACCAATTAAAATGGGTGAAACAAAACCACCCATAATACCACCCGTCGATAAAGTAGCATAACTTGGAGCAAATTTAGAGCCTGAAAATATTTTTAATGGAATGCTCATTAAGCTAACAAAAGTTATTGTTAAAAGTAAATTGGCGATTCCTAATAAGAACGTCAATAAAACAGTGGAGGAAACAAAATAGACAAGAAAAGCAGCAACGACACCTAAAATACTTGTTACTGAAACCACTATTTTTTCTCTATTTTGAAAAAATCTTCCTACAATATAACTACCACCTACAGCACCTATCAAAGAAAACACTCCAGCAATACTACTAACACTTGCTGCTTGGTTTAAAGTTAAACCAATTTGATCGGTTAAAAAGCTTGGTAACCAATTAATTAAGCCATACAAAATATTATTTATAAAGAAAGCGCCTAAAAAAAGAATCCAAACTCGCTTATCTGACCAGATTTCTTTTAATGAAACTTGGCTTTTTTTACTTTTTGATTCTGATAGAACTTTTTCTTTTGGAATAACAATAATCAAAATTAACGCAATCACCACTGCAACAATGGTGAGTATTTGATAGGCTCTTCTCCAACCATAATAAGTAATAATAGGTGACAATAGCAGCGGGCCAATAATTGCCGCACAGCCAGATGATGAAATTAAGATTCCTTGAGCAAACGTTCGTTGTTCCATCGGAAAATTCATTGTCACTTCTTTGCTTGCAGAGGAAGCATAGCCTGAATGAGCAATTAGTCCTGTAAGAAAGCGAATGACGATTAACATTAAAATTGACGTTCCTACCCCGAATAAGAATGAAAAAACACCAATCCCCAAAATCGAACCAATCAAGATTCTCCTTGACCCAACTTTGTTGATTGCAAAGCCCATTGGAACTTGCATCATTGCATAACCCAAGAAAAAGGCACTCATGACACCACCTTTTATTTCTGGACTTAGTCCCCATTCCTTTGCAATTGGAATCAATGAATAGGCGACAGACATTTTGTCAATATACACCATTGTGTACCCTAAAAATAAAGCTGTTAATAGAATTGCCAGTTTTTTCCCCTTTTTTTCCATACTCTCCCCTTAATTTTTCGTTTCCTTCAAACGATTTTTTTGTTTTTTATCTTTATATTCATGAAGTAGAGGAACTAGTACACTTTTATAAAACAACTCATTTCCCATACCTTTCACCAAATAAGATAAAGAATAATATCCTTATTATATATTCTTTTCGAAAATCATTCCATCTATTTTTATTAAAATTTATCTGTTTTGGTAAAAAAAAAAGAAGACTGACAAAATTCGTTTGAGAATCTTGTCAGTCTTTTCTTCTTAATTTAGTTCTTCCAATTCTCCATCGCGAATCCGCACAACACGGTCACAGTATTCAAGCAGTCGTTCATCATGGGTAACCATAACGATTCCTTTATTTTTATCTTTTGCTTCTCGACCTAATAGCTTCACTACATCAAAGGCCTTTTCCGTATCTAAGCTCGCTGTTGGTTCATCAGCTAAAATAACATCTGGTTCATGATACAACGCACATGCAATCGCAACCCGTTGTCTCTCTCCACCTGATAAATCACGAGGATATTTATCTTTTAAATCATAAATTCCAAGTGTTTTTAGTAATTCAATTTTTTTCTCTTCATTTCTACGACTTTTATCAACTTTTTCAATTAAGTGAAATTGATCTTCTACTTTTAGAAAAGGTACTAAGTTAGAACTTTGCAGAATAAAACCGATTTTCTTGAAACGCAAATCTAGTAATTGTTTTTTTGATAAATTGTTCAATGATTGGTTGCCAACTAGTACATCTCCGCTGGTAGGTTTTTGTAACCCAGCAGCAATGGTTAAAAAAGTACTTTTCCCTGATCCAGAAGGCCCAATGACTGCTACAAACTCTCCTGCTTTTACAGCAAAAGATAGTTCTTTCAAAGCTATTACTTCTGTATGATCAGAGCCATATTTTTTACTTACACTTGATAATTCTAATACATTTGTCATCTTTTTTTATCCCCCTATCGCAATCAAAGGATCGATTTTAGCAATTGTTCGAATAGAGAAGGCGCCCCCTACAATTGCAGAAACAATCAATAATATACTGAATATGCCCATTCGATTATAGTTCGTTGCATACGGCATTGACTCTGGTAAAAAGGCTACTGTTATTGCTGTTAAAGCTAATCCAATGCCTACACCAATCAATGCTAGTACTAATGTTTGTAATAAGACTGACTTCGCTAAATAACTAGTCGGAACCCCTTGAACCTTCAAAACTCCAAACATTGCTGTTTTTTGAAGCGTCATTACGAAGATGAAAATTCCAATAATGAAAGCAGCAATCACAATTAGGAAATATATCATGCCATCTAACGTTAAGTTTTGTGCGCTATATCCAGGTAATTTTTCTATAAAATCAGGAATTGCAATCACTTTGCTATTCCCATCAGACGTCTTAACTGTTTTATTATCCTTAGCACGAACGACATAGCCATTCACTACGTTTTGCATTGCTGGGTTCTCACCATATTTAATGCTTCTCCATGTATCAATAGATGTGTATAAAACTGGCACAATATTAAAGCTGCTTTTTTCAGTCCAGCCCACAATTTCTAACTCTTCATCATATTTACCAGCAGTTATCTTATCACCAATTTTGAATCCTTGATTTTTCAATGCAATCGATCCGATGACTTGATTTTTATCTGTGAAAGCTTTTCCTTCAATCACTTTT
The DNA here is from genome assembly GCF_001742285.1 of Enterococcus rivorum. GTDB lineage: Bacteria > Bacillota > Bacilli > Lactobacillales > Enterococcaceae > Enterococcus_L > Enterococcus_L rivorum. The sequence goes on from NZ_MIEK01000001.1 coordinate 126,213, forward strand.
GGCATCAAGAAGCCTGCTTCATCAATTCCAAATAAGCTAACGTTTGTCAAATCGGTACTTTTATTTTTATCTTTTGCTTCGCCAATCGCCAATGACAATTGTCCAATCGGTTCTGCTGTTCCGCCAGTAATTGTTTCTTTCACTTTCTCTTCTACAACAGAAGCATTCAAGTTACTATTAGCATCATCAGCTAAAACAATCTTATCAGCCTTCCACTGGTCGACAGCTATTCGATTTCCTTGAGCAAGCCCGTTTGCCAATCCAGATAGAATAAAAATCAACCAAGCGATTAATACCATAACTGAGATGACTAATACATATCTTCCTTTTGAATACTTAATTTCATTAATTCCTAGAAACATAATCTCTCACATCTTTCCCTTTTAATTAATTTTGAATAGTAGTTACATTTTTGACTGCTATTTTTACCGAAATTCGGTTCTTTTTTTGCTACTTCCACAATATATCACTTATCAATCGATAAATCAAATATTTTTTATCGATTGATAAGCGAATATGTAAAAAGAGAGGATAAGACAAAACTAAATATCAGTTTTGTTTCATCCTCTAAATCCGAATAAACGGCGAAAAAAGTCTAGATATTAAGATATTTACCGAAAAATAACTCAATATATAAAGCGTATTGTGCGCTTTTCGGTCCGATTTTTCGACCCAAAACGACTTCTATTTCAACCTCTTTCATGTATCAATTTTATTTAAGTTAGACCATGCAACATTAAGTCTACAAATTTCTTGACGTCTTCTTGTTTCGTTTTTCTTTGGTACGTTGTTTGAATGCTTAATATGGAGCTAACATTGTATAAAACAAATCTGGTGGCATCATCCACACTAACCCCGTCTCTCAGCTGAACTAAGCTATTTTCATCAGTAAACACTGCTGCTAAACTATTAATATATGTTTGTTTAAAAATCGTATATAGTGTTGATCGATATTCTACTTCCATTTCACGGAACATATCATGAAGCATTAAAAATAAGTTAGTAGGATGCTTTTCTAACAATACATGAATCATTTTGCATAATTTCTCATCGACAGGCAGCGGTTCTTCAATAATAACAGTTAAATCTTTTTGAACACTATCCGTTAGTTGTTCAATCACAGCTATGTATAGTTCTTTCTTATTTTTAAAATGATGATATAAGTTGGGTTGTGTGATTTGGCAACGTTCAGCAATCTCTCTTGTAGAAGTGTTTTTAAACCCTTTTTCCATGAATAATTCTGAAGCAACAAGCAGTATTTTACGATGGGTCTGTTCTAAATCAAATTTTCTTGAGTTTTTTTTAACCATTGTTCGTTCATTCCTTTATTGATTCGTTTCATCATAGGCTAGTTTATGAGTACAACGATCATTCATTTACTTGCGTCGCACTCATTCTAACATAAATTTATACTTTCGTTGAACGTTTTTTTCAAAGACTTTTGTCTCTTCTTACTAAAAAAGCAAAATTGTCTCCTTCGATAACTGCTTTGTTTATAAAAAGATAATAAGCTAGAAACGATACTCGAATAAAATACACGCATCGTTTCTAGCTTACTCTATTTAAAATAGATGCTGATTAAGCGGTATGACGAAAAGCTAACATAATACTCATTATTCCAAAAACAATGGCATAAATCCCAATCAAAATGGGTAGTGTCATTGCTCCAACAACAGGATTAAATAGCAGCATGACTCCAATTGCTAAACAAATTAAATCAAAAATAAACAAAAGAATTTTCCAAAAAATATTTTTCCCTTTGTGTCTTTGGATATTCACAATATTTGTCACACTATCAATAATAAACCAAACAGCAAAGACAATCCCAACGAAAACAAAACTACCGTATAAATTCGTGACTAACAACCAACCAATTAGAAAATCTAAAACGGCCATTAACAAGTTAATCAACACTGAACCGCTGCCTGCTTCTCGTCCATACATTAAGGTGTTAATACACATTGCAACACCTCTAAAGATGGCTAAAAAGCCAAACCATAATATCAAAAAACCTAATGTCTGTCCTGGTCGATTAAACGCCAGAATACCAAATATAATAAAAACAACTCCTAGTAAAATTTCAACCCATTTCGGGATGTTGCGATTTGTAAAATCCATCAAACTCTCCTCCTCTATAATAGTGGTACAAATAGGGCACTGATTTTTTCTTTTAGTAATTGTTGCCAATTTTTTTCCAATTGCTTACTTGCAGTGATAGCGGTAGCCTTTTTCAAATCTTGTTGAAAATCGTATGTTAGTTGATCGATACTGCTTGAAGGGCCATACAGAAAAACTGAAATTTCATGGTTTAACTGAAAACTGCGAATGTCAAAATTAGTCGATCCAATCGTTGCCGTTTTGCCATCAATAATCATTAATTTACAATGTAGAAAAGCTGTGTTGTCATATTGATAAACCTCGATTCCAGCATTTAAAAGCGTATCTATAAATGAGTTAGTTCCACTAAAAGAAATTTCTCTATCGCCTTTTCCAGGAATCAACAACTGAACCTTTACACCACTTAAAGCAACTCGTCTTAACACCGCTAAAGATTCATCATCAGGAACAAAGTAGGGCGTTGCAATCTGAACTAAATCATCCGCTGAATCAATCAGCTCCAATAGCCCTTCACGAATAATTTTTTCTTGATCGTAAGGTCCACCATAAACCACTTGCCCCGTTTCTGTTCCAAATAATTCCTTGGAAAAATAGCGGTCTGCTTGTTTGAAAAAGGAATCTAAACTTTTGGGACTTTCATCGAAAAAGATCCAATCATATAAAAACGATTCCTGTAACTCGCAAACTAAAGGACCTTTGATTCGGATATTGGTGTCTCTCCAATAGCTAAATTTTTCTGTTATGCTACGGTATTCATTGCCAATATTTAATCCCCCAGTATGACCAATTTTGCCATCAATCACAACGACTTTCCGATGATTACGCCAGTTTAATCGCCTTGATAACCAAAAAGTATTCACAGGATCATAAGCTCTAACTTCAACGCCTGCTACTCTTAACTCATTAATAAAGGTAAAAGGTAACTTGATAGAGCCTAAACTATCGTACATGAAGCGAACTTCTACTCCTGCAAGTGCTTTTTCTATCAAAATATCCTTTATCTGTTGTCCAACTTCATCTGCTTTAAAAATAAAATAAAAGAGGTGAATATGATTTGTTGCATTCCTTAAATCTTCAAAAAGTTTTTTGTACGCTTCGTTTCCTTCTGAAAGAATCGTGATGTCATTTCCCATCACAATAGAACGGCCAGAAAGTTTTTCCATTTTTCTTGATAAAATCGGACTTGATTCACCTCTTACGCTAGCAATTTCTTGTCTAACAAAATTTTGAAGAGCTGCTTGATTGATTATCTGTTCCTTTGGCAATCGACGAGTTCTTGGATCACGACCTAACAACAAATACAGTAAAAACCCTAAAACAGGAATAAAGTATAAAGCTAAAATCCAAGCAACTTTTGCTTTTGAATTTCTATTATCAAAAAGAAGTAAATAAATGGAAACGCCGATTGCAACTAGTTCAAAAGCCAATAGAATGAAAAAGAAACCATTAGTAAAAACTGCTACTATAAATAACAAGAAAATAGTCACTAAACTAACGGTCATTATTTGAGTCAATTTATTTTTCATCCAGTTGAACCTGATCTTTTTTTAAAAAGAAAACATCACCGGCACTAACTGCCATTAATACCAACCCGACAAATCGAAAAAGAAAAATCATTGAACCAAACGGGTTAATTATCACCACGACTCCTGCTATAATGCCAATAATTCCTATAATTAGTAATAGATTTGCTGGTTGACGAACCTCTTCTTTCCCATTAGCATATCGGAAAACATCCAGTATGCCATTTAATAAAAGAATAATCCCAATCAGAATAACTGTTAAGCTGGCTAATTGCTTGTTATACAAATAAATAATTAACGCTAGAATTAATAAAAAGATACTGTACAATAACGGAAATAAATACGGTTCATTTTTTCCTTTGGTTCGTAAAGCACCCACTACATTAAACAATCCCATAACTGCTAAAAAACCGACAATAATAATAATCGTAGCTTTGTAAAGCATCTCAGGAATCAGTAGTGCTAAGAGACCGAATACAAAAAGACAAATACTTCTAAGGAGCACTTCTTTTTCTAACGTATTCATTATTGCTTTCATCAACACTCATCTCCTTTTTTAGTGTATTCTAAATCATTCAATTTAATTAATGAAATTGACTAAAATTCCTGTAATAAACACTGAAGTAATCGTCACAGTAGAAAATCCGGCAATAATCATTTTAGGTAAAATTTGACCTTCAATCATCGCAATTTCTTCTTCCGTCCCTTGAATACTTTTAGCAGCTTCTTGACTAAGTATCATCGTCCCTGGAAAGCCATATAAAGAAGTAAGTCCTATCGCTATTGCCATTGGAACACTGAAGCCTAATATTTTCCCAGCTATTGACGCAAATACTGCACTACCAAATACTCCAATAAGGAATGACAGTAACAGTGGAATCAATAAATCAATTAAATCTGAAACAGAAGTTGTTGCCAAAGGCCCATAGATAATTAATAGAATTCCCAACATCATTAATCCATAGGCATCAATCCCAACCAACATATTCGGTTTAAAGATTTTTAATTCACGAAGTAAAATCCCAAACAAAAGGCACAAGATAAAAGTATTCAATATTCCACCACTCAAATTATTAATAAAAGTAGAAATAACAACCACTAATCCTAAACAAAATAGAGTGCCTGCCGTGGTCTGTAAGGCTTCTGGAAGAATTGTTTTTTTAACATTCACATCTTCTTTAGGCTTAGGCGTTAATTTTAAGTTGCCTGCTTTATATTCTTGATGTAACCGTTGCGCTTCTTTTCTCAAAATAATTGATGTCAAAGGGAAACCAATCACTCCTTGAAAGGCTGAAATCAACACTGGCAACACAGCTACTGAAAGTAAGCCTAATGATAAAGCTTTCTCCTGAATCATAATAACTGAAATTGTTGAGCCTGAAATTGCACCCATCGCAGCGATAGAGTAATTTCTACTTTCAAACAATGGGCCTAATAGAAATAAAGCTGTAACGATTCCCAAAACTGAAAAGAAACCAATTAGAAACGTTCGCCACTGTTGCTTAAATTCGGAAATACTAATTGTCGTCCCTAAATGGACTAGAACAAGTCCGACCACTGTGCTTCCAAGAGTTAACATAGAGGAACTTGTTAACAAATCCTCTGGGAATATATTTGATTTAAACCCTACAATAAATATCAATGAAGCAACAAATAATGAAGATAACAATGATTTCGTTTTCTTTGAAACAAAATCACTAACTGTCCAAACAAGCATAACTACGGTAAATGCTGATACTGGATTCATACTAAACTCCTCCTTTTATTGAATTGGATGATACGTAAAACCTAGCCCATGTACTTCTGAAACGTTGTAAACAACTACAAATGACATTGGATCAATCTTATCAATCACAGCTTTTATTTCTGGATATTCTTGATTCGATGCCACCATTAAAATCATTTCATTTGGATCACTATCGTTTCCACCTTTAATATCAAAAAGTGTCATTCCTCTAGCAACTTCTTCTTTCAGAGCCTCTTTTATTTCTGGTGCGTTTTCTTTACTGATAATCATTAACGCTTTTCGACGTTTAAGTCCTGTTTCAATGTAGGTCATGACGATTGAAACAAGCGCATTAGCTAGAATCGCGAATAAAAATTCTTCAAATCCAAAAACAAATAAACTAAGCGTTACGATAAAAGTATCGGTTACAAACAGACCAATAGAAGGGCTAACATTAAAATATTTTTCAAAAATCAATGGTGGAATCGTTGTTCCGCCACTAGAAGCTCTAATTTTATAAAGAATAGCGACGCCTGTTGCAAAAATAGTACTCCCAAAAATTACCGATAATAGTCGATCAGAGGTTAGCATAATCTCTGGTACAATTGCTAGTAGGAATGGAAACAGCATGCTTCCATAAAGTGTATTAAAAAAAACTTTTTTTCCTAAAAATATTGCTGCTAAAATCAGCATTACAATATTCAGTGCAAACACTACGACTGAACGATCAATATTCAATAATTGTTCCATTAAAATCCCTAGTCCACTAACTCCCCCAGCAACAACATGATGTGGTCCAAAAAACATATTGACACTGATTGCTAATAAAAGAACAGCAAAGGTAATTTTTATGAGGTTTTTAATTTGGTCTTTCATGACACACCCCTCGACTTTCTATTCTTTTTTAGGAGAATGTTGTACAAGTGCTAAAACTAACTGAACAGCTTTTTCCATCTCAGCTACTGGAATGCATTCATCAATCGTGTGAATCTTATCATATCCAATGGAAACATTGGTTACTCGCTTGCCTTTTGCATTAAACACATTAGCATCACTACCCCCACCGCTAACTTCCGATTGATAGTCTCGACCGATTGTTCCAACAGCTTCTTTGAGAAGTGTAATCACTGGTTCATCCTCCAGTAATCGGAAGCCAGTTGCTTTCAACTCTACATTAATTTCTACTGTTCCTCCGAATTTTTCAGCAGCGGTTGTAAAAGCTTGTTTCATTTCTTCAATTAATTGATCGGCTTTTGCTTTGGAAATCGAGCGAACTTCTCCTTTTAAATTCAAGTGATCCATTACTACGTTGGTTGCATCTCCACCATGAATTTGCCCGATATTAGCCGTTGTTTCTTCATCTAAGCGTCCTGTTTTAATGTCCTTCAAAGCTTCTGCCAAAATATGAACGGTAGAGATGCCTTTTTCAGGTTCTAGTCCAGCATGTGCTGCTTTACCGTGAATTACTACTTCATACATATACAAAGTTGGACTAGCCACAATCGATTTCCCAACAGGCCCACCATTATCTAGTACATAGCCAATATCAGATTCCAATAAATGAATGTCTAAAGCTTCCGCCCCAATCAAACCGATTTCTTCTCCCGGTGATAAAACAAACTCTAAAATACCTGTTTCAATTCCTTCTTCCAATATTCGTTGAATACTTTCAACCATAATGGCAATTCCCGCTTTGTCATCTGCAGCCAAAATTGTTTCTCCTTTTGAATACAGAATTCCCTCACGTTCCTCAACCTCAATTCCAATTCCCGGAGTGACTGTATCGGTGTGACAAGAGAAAAATAGTGGTTTAACCTCTTTTGTTCCATAAAGCGTGGCAATAATATTATTTCCACCTAATCCAGTTTGTTTCTTACTTTGATCTTCCGTCACTTCCAGTCCTAGTGATTCAAAGACTTGAATCAAATGTTCATGTACCTTCCCTTCATTTTTCGAAACAGAATCAATCCCAACAATCGTCGAAAATGTTTCAACTAATCGATTTCGTCCCATACTAAAAACCTCCCTTTTCACTTGATACTTCTATTTTAGGTGCATTTTAATAATACATCGCCTAATTCGTTTGGCTATTTTTTTCATCCCTACCAAATTTTTCTTTCATTACACACTTTTTTTAAATGAATTTTTCTTAGTACAATGTCTACTAAAAACATTTTTTCCTTATTTACTAAAAATTTGTTTTTTCAAATAAAAAACCAACAATAGATACTCCTATTGCCGGTTTAGTTCGCTTCGTCTTCCTTTGGTAAATAGAAAACGGCTCGAGCCTTTTCAATTAAAATATCCGTTAAAACTTGCTTGATTTCGTTTAAATCTCTAGGAGTTGGTTCTTCATTCCAAATAACTGTCGAACAATCCTGATAAAATTCTGCTGTTTCATAAAAATCGTCTGAAATGATTAAATCAGTCTTTGGTTCCTTTTCTCCACTAATACAAATAGGTTCTGACCAAACCGAGGCTAATATTTTTTTATAGTAATTCAAGTGGTTTTTCCCCATTTTAGAAAAAATGGTTAAGTGAATTTCAGGAAGATGCTGATCGATTTTTAACAAATCACTAAAAATAAGCTTATATTGTTGCTTTAATTTTTTTTCATTTTTGTAGATATCATATAATTGCTGATTCTTTTTCAGTTCTTTTAATAAGTTCTCAAAAAACGTATCAAAAAAGAGATCCACGGATTCATTTAAATGGCTAAAATTTGATTGACCGACTTCTTTTGTTTCAGGAAAAAAATAACTTTGTAAATGGATATTTATAAGATTTAAATACAGACTATCGTATTCTTTGATAGAAAGCTCCACGCTTGTCCATTTCTCTAATTGATCGATAAAATAGACTGTTGAGTCAGTAATCTTTCCACCAAGAAAAGCATCAATCAATTGAAACCGTTTCGCTCCCATTCGTTCCTGGAAATTAGGTCGATATTCAAAAGCATACGCAATCAAGTAAATAAAAGCAACTTCGTTTTGTAATCCTTCTACGTCAGTTTCAGTAGGTGCAAATTTACTTAAAAATTCTAGAATATCATCGTAAAGTAACAGATCAACTTTTTTTAAGATTTTAATATTAGCGATTTCTTCCTTGAGAAAATGACCTTGAGTAATCCGCTGAGCCAGTACACCAAACCAAACAGCATAATATTCTTTCATTACAAGATCTAGTGAATGTCCTTGGATTTTTTCAATCAACTGAATAAACTGCTCTGTTTCTTCTTTGCTAACCGAAAAAGACCATTCATAGTAGTCATAACATTTCCAAAAAAGGGTTAGGTAAAAATAGCGAATATTCATTTCTGTTCCACTTAATTCAAAATTAGCAGAAAAATCCCATTCTAACTGAAATTGCTGCAAATACTCTTCCAATGCATTCACTTTTCTATACACAATTGTTGTGCTAAGAAAATTTTTAGATGAAAAGGTGCGAATATCAGTAAATTGAGTATTAAAAATATCTAAAAGTAATTTCATTGCTAAACTGGATTTCATATAATATTTTTTTAGCATTTTTGTTGAAAAACTCGAATGCTTTTCAAAATAAACCGCTCTTTGAGGTGTGTTTAAGCGAATGATATGAGATTTCGAATCAATTTCTTCTAAATCGTGGATTAAGGATTCAATGTTTTTATCCACCGTTACCGCTGAGGTATGGATTTTTTCCGCAATTTCTGCAATAGTAAATGAACGATTTTCAGAACTGATCGTATGCAATACTCTTGTTTTTCTTAATTGATAGCTATCAAAAAAGATATCCATTCCACACACTCCTAACATCAATGATTTCAATTTAATAAAAGAGATTGGTCAGTTTTTCAACCAGTATTTCATCAAACAACTCTTCTAATCGCTCAATATCTCTTGGGGTTGGCTCGTCGTTCCAAATCAGCTTACGTGTTTGGCAGTTTTCTATCTCATCATAGTACCGATCTGCAATTACTAGCTTCGTTTTATCGGTTATTTGCCCAGTAACATTTACATTCTCATACCAAGTTCGTCTGATAATTCTTCTATATATTTCAAAAAAGCGATCACCATAAATAGATAACAGTGCAACATCTAAAACCGGAATATGCTGCCCAAATTCCAACAGGTTATCTAAAAAAGCCGTGTAATTTACAATTAATTCTTGCTTATGATTAAAAATTTTCCGCATTTCTTTGGATTGGTTTAACTCTTCAAATAATTTATCCATATAGCTCAAAATAAACTCTTCTAAACGATAATGTTTTCCCCACTCTTTCTTCCGATGTAGCTTACTAGCGGAGCCTTCAAAATAAAAAACCTTGTAATGCAAATTTTGAATATTAATGTAAAAAGAATTGTATTCTGATTCGTTCAATTCTAAGGAAGAATGCCTTGAAAAGCAGTCTAGAAAATAATTAACACTTGTAACAACTAAATTATTTGGAACTGAAGTAATAATCTTAATCCTATGAGAATTCACTCGTTCTTTGTATTTAAATTGATACTCAAAGCTAAAGCTTACAATACAAAAAAACATAATTTCTTTTTGCAATGTTTCTTCATCAAGGTTTGCACTTTGAAGGGGCTTTGTTTTAAGAAATGCTTGCTTGATTTTGTCATAAATATAACGATCTTTTATTTTCAGTATTTTACTCAACAAGACAGCATCGATAGTATAGCCCTTTTGTAACCGACTCACAATTGTTCCTAACCAAACATAGTAATACTCTCTATCTGAGATAGGCAAAGGACGATCTTGTAATTCTTCAATAATTTCAATCAAATAATCTAACTCTGTCTTCGGAAAATCAAAAGGCCACTCTGTCCCAAAATAAGCATTCCAAAAGAAACTGACATAAAAATAACGAATTTGTCTTTCTTTTCCAACAAGTTTAAACTCTTCGGTAAAATCCAGTGCCAATTTAAAATCTTCCATGATAGGATTCAACTCTGCAAATCGATTATACGCATAGGCTACACTAATATAATTCTCTTCGGCAAATGAACGCATACTAGTAAATTTCATTGTAAAAATATCAATCATAGCTAAAAAAAATGGATTTAATTTTAAATAATAGGTTGTTAAGGTTTGGAAAGAAAAGTTTTTACTCCCAACAAACTGAACCTCTTTTCCTTCTATAGAAATTTCTAGCATTGAATGTTCTCCGGGAAATGCGCGGTCTAAATCAGTCTGCAATGCCTCTAAAGTTTTCCCAATTGTATTTCTAGAATTCTGTAACTTTTCAGCCAGCTCTCCAAACGAAAACAATCGATCTTCACTTCTTAAAATGTAAATTAATGACAATTTTCGCTCGGCAAAACGATCAAGAAAAATGTTCATCTCTCTTCCTCCAAACATACAAAGGTAACCCGACATATTAACCTTTTCTTTATGATAACACGATATAATTTATCAAAAAAATGTTATCCCTTAGCACGCGACAATTCATTTGACCAACTCTTACAAATTCACTTTAAGAATAAAATAGGTCTAGAGTAACTTAGCTTTTTCATCTTTGATAGTCAACTCAAAAATAAAGAAGTTGAAACAAAACTGTTTTAGCTTTGTTTCAACCTCTGAAATTTAGTTTTACCAAACCTTTGTTTGCTAAAATAAAGCTTTTTAAAGATTGGTTCAACCTATAAAAATGTTTATACGTCTTGACTTGATAGCCTATCAGATTTTATCTAATTAGATGTAGCTTTTTCTATCTATCGTTATTTTCTTAGCAATTATAATTTTTGCCAAGGGTTGCTACCAGATTCAGTACTGGCTGCATCATCAGGTACGTTTCCTTGTGTCCACCATTTTGCCTTATATTGGGCCCCTTTATAGGTTACTATTTCACCACCATTATAAACTTTAGTAGCTGACCACTCTTGACTGCCACTTGCTTCTTCTTTTTGAGTATTAAAGCTTCCTTTTGCTATATCTGATACTTGCCCTAGCACACTAACTGCAGTTACCTCAATTGTATAGGCCGTATTTGCTCTAAGACCCGTAACTAATTGATTTGTCTTACTCGTGACAAAATCTATTGTTTGACCGCCACCAGATATTTTTAGTTGATATTCTTTGATACCGGATGCGCTTTGTGAAGCGTCCCAACTAATAGTTGCTGAATCTTTTGTTACATTTGCTATATTGACATTTTGTGGAGTCGAAGGTTTGCTCTCACTCTCAACAACAAATACTTTTCTAGTTGCAACGTTTTCTTGGTTACTGCTATTTTTGACTGAATAAGTAAGAGGATAGGTTCCTACTTTATTCGTATCTACACTACCAGCGATTGTTATTTTGTTCGTTAGGTCACCATCCGTCTTGTCTACTGCTTTTACACCAGCTTTTGGATCAAAGGTATCCCCTAATTTAATGGTTACATCTTGAACACCAGAGATGGTAGGCACACTAACTCCTGGTGTATCATCACCAAAAATAGTTTGAGAAGCCAAGAGGGTATCATTGTCAAAATATTGAAGTAATTCGATTTTCTTTATATTACTAATGTTAACTTCTGCTCCACCTTTTGTAGCTAATTTAAATTCTGCGCTTGCTCCTGGAGCAATATAGCGTCCATCATATTGCGTTGCGATATTTACATAGGTTTTACCGTCTTTTTCAGTTACTTCACCTGATTTGTAATCTCCTTTTTCCAAAGTACTGCCATCTTTCATAGTAATCACAAATGTAGGTTTTTTTACAGTGAAATAGAATTTACTAGCAGCACCTAAAGCAACATTTCCACTTAGGAGACTTTCCTGATTCGCAATGCTAATACCATAGCCATCTTTTCCAGAATCAGTTTTTACTACATTTGTTTTAACGTCTATTTTCAATTGCGATTTATCTAAGGTAACTACTTCTGGAATTTTTTGATCCCCATAAAGTCCTTGCTTAATAGCGGATGATAGTTCATTTCGTTTGCCAGAACCAGTTCCATCTTTATCTTGAGAAGCCATCCAAGAAATAACTCCACCTAATTGTTTCTCCTTAACGAAAGCTGTCTTATACTGAATTGATTTTACATTATCGAAGGTAAAGAATTGTTTTGTTGATTCGCTGTATAAATAGGGCGCCTTGGCAGCATCATCCCAATATTCTTTCAAATCAGGCACTTTCTTTTTCAATTCGTCAATTTTTCGGTAAGACCAAACGCCTCCAGCTCGTCCACCGTCACCATTTGCTAAAGGTAGTTCGTTATTTGCGCCACGACTTGGTGTTAAGTCAGCATCTTTATTGGTTATTGCTGCATCTTGGAAAAGTCCTGGTTGCTCTGGATTGTTCCCTTTTTCTACAGTATTCCATCCTCTTGAATACATCGCTGCTCCAATGACGATTTTGTTGGAGGGAACATTTTTAGACTGTAGATAATTAATTACTGTTTCAACTGAGTAGTTATTTGGCGCTTTTGGATTTGCATATAATGCCGTTTGGTGAGAGCTTTTTTCACTCCAAGCCCCATTCATATCGTAAGTCATCATATTCCCAAAGTCGATAATTTTGAATAGTTCTTCTACATCAATTCCTTGCTCTAACTGAGCCGGAGTTCCTGGTAAAGCACAAGTTAACTCGTATCTTTTACTTAATTCACTTCCCTGTTTGTCTAATCCTGCTCTAAGTTCTCTCATTAACGTAATAAAATTTTGTTTGTCGGCAGGCCCAGCATGAGGGGTACCGTCATCATTTTTATTGTCAACTTTATCAGGTTCACGTTGACTATTCGGATATTCCCAATCTACATCAACAAAATCCATACCTGTATATTTTATAAATTTTAATATATTGTTAATATAGTTTTTGCGTTTTTCAGGGTTAGCTGCAATCAATGAAAAATTAGCTGATTTAGACCAACCGCCAAGTGAAATTCCTATTTTTAAATTTTTATTTTTTGATTTAATTGCAGTAAACGCAGGAATTAATCCTGATAAAGCATTATCCCAACCTACATCAGCATTTCCAACGGGAGCTCCGAAAGCCGCATCTTTATCTGTTAAAATCAGTTCCCCATTTGCATCCATCGCAATAAAGGCATAATTCAAATGGGTATATAAACTTGCATCAAAATTTTTAGGATAAAAGTTATCTTGTCCGCCCCAAATGGACCAATCCCCGTAATACATTACATTTCGGTATGGGACTTGTTCTGCTTTATTCTTTATTGTTTCTTCAGCAAAAGCTTTTGTTGGCAAGCTTGCAAACATTCCTACTGCTCCCATTGCCAACGTAGAACTAGCGATAATTGTTGCCATTGATACTGTGGCTGCTCTTCGTAAACGACTACCATTTTTTTCCTTCATAAAACACACTCTCCTTCTTACTGCAATTTTTTAGATAAATAAGTATTTCTTTATCCAAAAGAATTATAAAACGCTTTCAAAGTTTTTGCAAACTTTAAATATCGGTTTAAATAAATATAAATATATAACCAGTTTTATTAGAGAGCTCTAATTTTTTTGGTCTATCTACTTAAGTCTCTTTCAACAGAGAGCTATTTTCTTTTTTATTCCATTTGGTATGATACTGCAAAACAGAAAAATAAGAATTTTTTAATTTTTTGAAATGAGAACTATTTTTTGCTTAGATAGCGTCAGATAACCCTACTTGCTCTTTTTACATTGCGAGGGTTGTATTGACCCTTTGATTGAGTCTGTAAAAAGCTATAGGCCAATTTTTGCTTGGACTTTATCTCTCAATATACGGTGGTCAATAGTCAGTTTTTCCAAAAAGTTCGCAAAATATGAGTAATACTAAAAAAGCATATTCTTCCTTTTTCCTCCAATTGCTCAATCTAAGTTTCGTTAAACAATTAAACTGGCTTGAAGTAGAGTCTATTGATTATGCATATGACTAGCAAAAATGAATATTACCTGGTTTCTTTTTCCATTTCTATCTGTTTCTTATAACGATTCAAAAAAAGAAATCAAACTAGCTGTAAGGGCTATGCCAACAGCTAATTTGATTTCATTTAAGCTTCAAAAATCTCTACTATTTTCATCGTAAAAAAAGAATGAATGTAACTACTACTCTTTTATTACTAGCAATTATTTGAGATGTAGCTCTTTTATTGATATTGTTCTATTTTTGTCGATTCTTCACTAGTAATATGCGTTTATTTTAATACCCATACACTTGTTTTACCTGGTTCTGACCCTTTGTTCCACCATGATGATACATAGGTTTTCCCCTCATAGATTACCTGATCTCCACCTACATAAATTTTATCTTTATCCCAAGTTAAAAGGACATTTGATAATAACTTCCAAGCATCTGATGAGTCTGGTCGATTGTTTTGTGTCCAATATTTTGCTTCATATTCTAAACCATTATAGAAGACTCTATCGCCACCCACATAAATTTTTGTATTTATCCATGTTGTTGATCCTTGAGCCTCTTCTTTTGTTTTCACTGTGAAGAGAGTACTTTTTGCTGATTCTTGATTTTTAGTGTCCAAAGCACTTATTTGATAACTATAATTCGTATTTGCTTTTAAGTTGTTATCTACAAAAGAGGCTGTTTTAGTGACTCCAACATTTACACCATTTCGATATACAATATAGCCAGAAATCCCAACTGGACTGGTAGCAGCACTCCAACTTAATGAAACAGAGTCTTTTGTAATCGTTGTTGCTTTAATATTCATGGGTGTCGTCGGTAATTCTATTTCTACAACCGGCTCTTTCAATGTTTTCAAAGCTAATTCTGTACTTTTCTCAGAGCTAACCCCTGCGGCGTTAATTGCAGCAACACTGTACTTATAAGTTGTATTTGGTACAACAGAAGCATCTGAATACTCTAATTTCGATGTTCTGGCAATCTCTTTTCCATCTCTAAACACAACAAAAGTTGTTACAGGTTGACTATTTCCGGCATTCCATTTGAACTTAGCAACATTATGAGTAACTTCTGCTGTTGCTAAATTAATTGGAGCTACAGGTTTCTCTACTTCCTCTGGTTTTGTCAGATGCAATAATTCAGAATACTTTTCAAGCATCTGTGTCTTCTTCGGCTCTGGTAATGAATTGATTGCCACTAATAAATTTTTCTTTGCATCACTTTGTATAATATCACTGTTTTTAATCACAGGATCTGATGAAAGGATTGTCGCTGATGCTTCAATTTTATTTAATAAATCTTGTTCAGGATTATTATTAAGTGTTGTATTTTTTAAACCATTTTTTGTGACAGTCCAATAATTAGTATTTCGATTTGAATCTACAATTTTTTCGTTAGAAACTAAACGACTTCTAGCTTCAACATGATAAATTTCAATGATATCACCAATTTTTATGGAAATGTTATCTGTCTTTTTAATGGCTTTTGTTCCTTGTATTGTTTTTTCAAACTTGATTGTTCCATTACTATTTTTAATTTTGACATTCACATATGTTTCACCAGAAAAATAGCTGTGTGGTGATTCATCGGTAATCTTAACTGTTGCGATTCCTTGGTTAATATTTGTAGATAGCTCACCAAAGTTATTATCTCCTAGACCTAAAAAATTAATTCTTTGATCTGCCAACTTGCTAATAGCCAACTTATTCAATGTCACTTCTTGTTTATTTTTACTTTCTTTAATATAAACATAGTGTTGATTAGTAGAATAATGCTTCATTGGCTCCCCAGTAAACGCAATAGAATAGATACCATTTGGTATGTTTTTGAAAGTCAGAGTATTGGATTGAATAGATTGTTCTTGAATGATTTTATGCCCATCCATTAGTCTCACTTTAACATCTTTCAATTCATTAATATCTTGAGCATTTACTTTTACCTCTAAATCTCCCTTTAAACCTAAAGGTTGAATGTCGCTGTTTTTGACCATTTCAAAATTCGACGTTACTACAATTGTAGGATCAATTAGTCGACGTGCTTCTGGTAGTTTATTTTGAGGAACCACATTCGCTAATGATGCCACTGGTGAGTAGCCTCTCAGACGATTTTTTTCCATTTGTAAAGGATCTAGAGTCAAACCCCAACCTTCTAATACAGGTGAAAAATCTAGTTGTGCGTTCTCACTATAATATTGATTCAAAAGATTAGGTAATGGATAGTTGCTGGAATTAAAGTTAGGTTGGTTCGCAGCTTCCCGGTACCCTTGATACATTTTAGTAAAAGCTTTTTCCCCAGCTTTTTGATTCAATAGGGTTAATAAAATTAGCTTTTCTCGTAAATTTACAGCGTCATAAGTCAACTTATTATTGATCATGCTATTATATAGATTGTTTTCAACAATATTTTTTCTGTTGTAATCAAATAACCAACTCATTTCATCGGCCTTTTTTCCATACTTGTTGTAGTGATAACGAGAGGCAAAAATATTATTAGAAACTTCCCCAGTGTACATTCCATTTCCATCAAAACTGATTTGATAGCCATGACCTATTTCATGAAGAACCCCCCAATGATCTTTTGTCAACCACATATCGACGCTACTTTCGCTATTTGCCGTCCAGTTTTCTCCATAGTATGCTCCCCCAGCACCACTATTATCTGCTTTTAAGAAATAACGATTTTTTCCGTTTTGGTTTGTTTTTGATGAATTATCGAAACCAGCCATTTGATCGAAAAAGGCAAAAATTTCTTTATATGTTTCGATTAGGTCATCTAACGAAGTATAACCATTCATTTTTTTTGCTAATGCTTTATCTTGTTTAGGTATCAGTAATTGAAATTCTGCTCCTTTTACCAAGGCATATTCTGCATCTGTTTGATTCCAAAGTGTAAAGAAAGCTTGTTCATTTTTTTTATATTGATAAGTAGGCAATGTTTTTTGCATTTTGCCACCCACTATTGTATATTCAATAGCTGCATTCTGATTGCCATAAGGTGTATCAATAAACGGAACTAACGCTTCTGTCGCACTTATGGTGACCCAGCTAGAGCCTACATTCACTGATTTTTCTCGTTTAGAATCATTTCCTAATAATCGTAGATTAAGGTTTTTTTTGAAATTTGGATTCGTCTGTCTTATTTTTAACTGAGAACCACTACCTAATACAAAACCTAAATCTTGACGATCATGATATTTCCCTTTATTTGTACCCGAATTAAATATCCACTTAGGTTCTTCAATACTTACAACATTCATCGTTCCTTGATTTTGTGCATATGTTACAGATGATCCTGTAAATAATACTATCAAAAAGAGTCCTGCGCAAAGAAGTACCTGTTTTAAACTATTTTTCATTTTTTCATTCCTTTTCCTTGATAATAAACTTTAATTGTTTGTAAATATTGCCTCTTTGATCATATCTTCTTAAGGAATCGAAATTTACCCGAATTTTTTATCTACTTTGTCACTTGGCATATAGAAATGCTAGGAACATATATTCGACGTCTCTAGCATTTCTATATTACTCCTACCTATTTTATAGTTTTTGCCAAGGACTACCAATGGCATCTGGAACATTACCTTTTGTCCACCATTTGGCTTTGTATTGATTTCCTTTATAAGTTACTTTATCGCCAGCTACGTAAATTTTACTTGCACTCCATTCACTAATAGAAGGCTCTGATAATTCTGGATTGGCAAGTCTCCACGGACCATATGCACCAGATTGATCTGGGTGGTTTCCTTGTGTCCAATGATTCGCAATGTATTCTTTTCCTTTATACATTACACGATCTTTTGCAACGTAAATCTTAGTTGCAGACCACTCTGGAATAGTACTTCCTGTTTCTTTTGTCGTTGTGAAAGCTACCGTTACAGGGGTAGAAACTTGATTTTCATTATCTACCGCTTTTACAGTGACTGTATACGAAGTATTTTCCTTAAGGCTTGTTAATTTAATTGTTGTGCCAACAGTTTCAGATTCTTTGGCTTGTGTAGTGCCACTTTCTTTTACAGATACTTGATATTTTTTAATTCCAATTGGACTTGTTGCTGCAGCCCATTGAATAGTTGCAGTCGTATTTGAAATATCAGTTACTTTTAATTCTTTAACCGCAGAAGGTTTACCAATTTCTTTTGCTGTAGTGAAAGATGCTTCTCCTGCTTCAGAAGATTGATCTTTCTTATCTACAGCTACAACTTTTACTGAATAATTAGTACCTGCAGTCAAGCCGCTGATACGTTGAGTTGTTTTATCTGTCGTAAATGTTAGTGTTTTTCCGCCACCTGTTACTGTTAATTGATATTCTTTGATTCCAACCGTACTTTGTGATGCTTCCCAAGTTACGTTTGCTGAATCTTTTGTAATATTTCCAACCGCTACATCTTTAGGTGTAGATGGTTTTTCTGGTTGTGGCTCTGTTGAGTCTTCAATGAATTTATTCGCTACGTTACTGAATTCGTATTTATTTTTTACTTGTCCTTGACCGTTGTCAATTTGTGCGTCTCTGTTCATTGACCAGAATGAAACCATTCCAATTTTCTTGCTGCGAGCATGATCTACTACTTTTGTCATCATTTCTTTTGAGAAATATGGATGAGCTGCTCCTTCGAATCCAACTGATGGAGTTGTTCCTATTTTCGCATACGCTTGCTCAGTTGTTAATGTAGTCTTTGCGTAGTTTTTATAGTGATCTTTCACTTGTTTCATTGTATTGTCAACAGCTTCAATTGAACCTTGAGCATAGTCTGGAACACTAGATCCGTAAACCATCGTCATGATATTTACTAGTTTTAAGTCTACCCCTTCTTCAAGGTATGCTTTCAATACATTTAAACCACTTGAAATTAGACCTGAAGGCATTACCGGCAAGGTCAA
This sequence comes from Enterococcus rivorum, assembly GCF_001742285.1. Taxonomy (GTDB): domain Bacteria; phylum Bacillota; class Bacilli; order Lactobacillales; family Enterococcaceae; genus Enterococcus_L; species Enterococcus_L rivorum. Next base: position 145,274 of record NZ_MIEK01000001.1, read on the forward strand.
TGTCACTTCAACACCTGTTTTATCTTGTAATCGCTTGATTGCTTTAGCATTCGCTTTATTGTGGTTATAATCCATTGCACCTGCTTCAACATCTAAATCAATTCGAGTGACACCATAGCCCTCTACGACTTCTGTATAAGCTTTTTCTAAAATCGCTACATCCTGAGTTTTTTCCCAGAATGCACCTGAGTTTAATCCACCAAATGATAGTGTAACGTCGCCGCCTTCTGCACGAATTTCACGAATAGATTTTTTAATTCCTTCATATTGCCACTTGTCATTACCAGCTTCGCTTAGCGCTCTATGACCGCCCCAGCCCCATTCAAGTTTTCCATTTTTTACTTCAACAGCTTGCATAAATCCTAGGTTAAAGAACTTAGTGCCAGATTCCTTAAACATTTTTTTCAAATCAGGAGCACCATTATTGCCGCCACTAGATACATAAGCAACCATATCTACATATGGTGCTACTACTTTATTTGGCCATTGAATTCCTTTACCAACCCCAAAATCAGGAGTTGTTTCTGTTTTTATTACAGTAATTGTACGTTTTTGTTCAGCTTTTAATCCATTGTCATCTGTTACACTATAAGTTAACTCATAGCTTCCAGCTTGATTCGTATTCACATTTCCTGTAACACTAATTTTGTTCGTTATGTCTTTTCCAGCTGCATCCTTAGCAGTAATTCCTGCCATTTTATCAAATGCGTCCCCGACATTAATTGTTTTGTTGCTAATTCCACTAAATGTTGGTGGTGTTGTAGGTTTTTCTTTTTCTTTCACAGTAATTTTTCTTGTTGCTGTTGCAACTTTATTGCTACTGTTTGTGACTGAATACGTTAAAGTATAGACACCTGCTTTATTTGTTTCAACATTACCAACAATCGATAATTTACTTGTTAAATCTCCATCGATTTTATCACTTGCAGATACTCCTGCTTTCGGATCAAACGCATCACCAACAGTAATGGTTCTATCTTGTACGCCAGAAATAACAGGTACACTAACTTCTGGTGTCGTATTGCCTAAAATTGTTTGAGATGCTAAAACAGTATTTTTGTCAAAATATTGAACCATTTCAACTTTTTCGATTTTACTTGGGTCAACTTCAGCGCCATTTTTAGCAGCTAATTTGAAATCAATTTTTGCTCCTGGTGAGATGAATCTAGAATCATATTGCGTTGCAACATTCACATAGGTTTTACCATCTTTTGCTGTTACTTCTCCAGCTTTGTAATCGCCTCTTTCTAAGGTGCTTCCATCTTTCATTGTAATTACAAAAGTTGGTTTTTTGACTGTGAAGTAATATCTGCTAGCTGCTCCCAATGCAACATTGGAACTAACAAGTCTTTCGCGATTGGTTACGTTAATACCATAGCCATCTTTTCCAGAATCTGTCTTAACTTTGCCAGCCTTGAATTCAACGTTCAATTTAGATTTATCTATAGTAACTGTTTCAGGTACTTTTTGATCTCCATATAAACCTTTTTTGATTGCTGTTGACAACTCATTACGTTTACCAGAGCCTGTTGAATCCTTATCATTTGAAGCCATCCATGAGATAACCCCACCTAATTGGTTTTGTTTCACATACTCTGTTTTGTGTTGGATTGATTTAGCATTATCAAAAGTATATACCTGTTTTGTTGATTCACTATATAGGTACGGTGCTTTTGAAACATCATCCCAATACTCTTTTAAATCTGGTACTTTTCGTTTTAGTTGATCTAGATTCCGGTATGACCAAACCCCGCCGGCACGACCACCATCGCCTAAATTTAAAGGCAACTCATTGCTTGCGCCTCGACTTGGTGAGTGATCTGCATCTTTACTATTTAGTGCTGCTTTTTGGAAAAGCCCTGGTAAATTCGGATTATCTCCTTTTTCCACAGTATTCCAACCACGAGTATACATTGCTGCACCAATTACTATTTTATTTGCAGGAACATTTTTACTACGTAAATAGTTTACAACTGTTTCTACTGAATAATCGTTTGGTGCATCTGGATGTGCATAAAGTGCGGTATGATGGGCACTCTTTTCACTAAAAGCACCATTCATATCATAGGTCATCATATTTCCGAAATCGATAATCTCAAATAGTCGTTCAACATCAATTCCCTTTTCCAGCTGTCCGATTGTTCCTGGTAAAGCACATGTTAGTTCATAATACTTGTCTAACTCAGCACCCTGCTTGTCTAACGCCGTTCTAAATTCACTCATTAATGTAATGAAGTTGTCAGTATCTGCTGGTGTTGCATTAGGAGTCCCTTCATCATTTTTGTTATCTACTTTATCTGGCTGTCTTGGGCTATTTGGGTATTCCCAATCGACATCTACAAAATCCATCCCTGTATATTTAATGAACTCTAATACATTGTCGATATAGTTTTTACGTTTTTCTGGATTAGCTGCAATTACAGAAAAATTAGCAGATTTTGACCAACCACCTAAAGAAATTCCAACTTTTAAGTTTCTATTTTTTGATTTTAAAGCTGTAAAAGCAGGAATTAAGCCAGAAAGAGCAGTATCCCAACCAATATCTGCATTCCCAACCGGTGCACCAAAGGCAGCATCTTTATCTGTTAAAATCAGTTCCCCATTTGCATCCATCGCAAGAAATGCATAATTAAGATGAGTATACAAGCTTGCATCTAAGTTGCTTGGATAAAAATTATTTTGTCCTCCCCATATCGACCAATCTCCATAATACATCACATTACGGTATGGAACTTGTTCTGCTTTAGGACTTACTGGCTCTTCAGCATGTGCTTCAGTTGGTGTCAATGTTGCAATCCCCATTGCTGCTGTTGCAAATGTTGAAGATGCCATTACTGCTGCCATTGATAGAGACGTAGCGACACGAACCCTTTTAATGCTTACCTTTTTCATTAATAATCCTTCCCTTCTCATTCTGGTAAGTCTCAGTCAATAAACGAATCACTTCCAACCTACTCATGTTAAAAAGATTGCTACTCTTATGAATAAAACAAATTTCCCATTGAATTCAACTTATTTAAAAGACTTTTTGCCAATTGATGATATGCATTGCTTAGTTATATTTGTTTTTTTTGACAATCTAAAATTTAAGCCTTTTCATAAATAGAATATAGAGTAGCATTATCTGTTAGCGTAAGTATGATTCCCCTGTTGAGATTCATCTATAGATTACTTTGAGTTACCACAGGTCTTTTTATAGAATAAAATCCAAATAACAACGCGTTATTTTTAAATCTCATTCTCAGAAATTATAAAATGTGTATTGTTATTCTACAAGTTCAAAAAGAGGAGACAGCGAAGACTATTTTGAACGATTTAACTAGTTATATCGTCTAAAAGAACGCATGTATATTCATAATTTACCTCTTTTTTCTAAATAATATTCTTTTTTTACCTAATTGTTTTTTTTTGAACAGAATAACATTTATTAATTATTTATTCCCTCAAGAAATAGAAAAACACTTATTTCTCAGGAAAAATTTTGTTTTTTAACACATTAAAGAACACTTTTCTAATGGAGTTCCTAAAGACACTTTCTTTTTTTGTTTCAAATTTTTTAGTTTAAACAAAAAATTATCCTCTTCTGTTCAAAAATCTCTCATTACATATAAAAAAATTCAACAAAGAATTTTTACTCTTCATTGAATTCAAATATCTCTTATTTATTTATAGTTGGCTGTAAGTTCAGCTAAATTTTGTTCTTATTATAAAGTGTCTCTCTTTGTCCCCATTGATTTAAAACAGCTTGATTCAACTTAACTCCAATTCCTAAACCAGATGGTACACGCAGGCTGCCTTTTTCCAATTCAAAAGGTTCTGTAATTACATCTTCATAGAAATAGCGGTTATATGCTGAAATATCTCCTGGAAAAGTGAATACTTTTTGAGAAGCGAATTGAAGGTTCAAAGCTCGCCCAATTCCAGATTCAAACATTCCTCCTAACCAGACTAACAACTCTTTTTCCTGACAAAATTGAACAATTCTCAATGCTTCAGTAATCCCTCCAACACGAGGAATTTTCAAATTTATACTCTGGCAACTTCCCAACGCGTAAGCTAACTGACAATCTTTTAAACTACGAATATTTTCATCTAAACAAATTTTTGTTTGAAGCGCTTGTTGTAAAAGACTATGGTCTAAAAAATCATTTGCTGCGAAAGGTTGCTCAATCATCGCTAATTGAAATTGATCTAATTTTTGCAAATGAGGGATGTCATCTACTGTGTACGCAGAATTTCCATCGACCATTAATTCTAATCTAGGGAATTGCTGACGAATATAGGCTACTGGTTTTAAATCATATCCAGGTTTAATTTTTAACTTTACTCTTTGATAGCCCTGATTGACATACTCTGCTATTTGTTCTAAAAGAAGGTCTAAATCTCTTTGAATTCCCACACTAACGCCAACTGGGATCATTTTCCTCGTGTCAGTAAAGAAAGTTTTCAACGATTGATTCTGTCTTTTCGCGTATAAATCCCAGACTGCTGTTTCTAGGCTAGATTTTGCCATCTCATTCCCTTTGACAACTGAAAAACGTTCACTAATTTCTTCTGGATGCAGTATTTCATCCTGTATTAGCAATGGAATTAAATGCTTGGTAACAATAATCCGAGCCGTTTCCAAAGTCTCTTCTATGTAATCTGGCTGTTCAAAGGCAACTAGTTCCCCCAGACCTTGATTCCCTAATTCATCGGTAAGTATTAATAAATCAAAAGCTTTCTCTGTTAGAAGACCATAACTTGTTTCAAAAGGAGTTCGTAATGGCAAACGAACGCGATACGTATCAATTCGACAAATTTCCATGAAAATCTTCTCCTTCAAGCATTTTCTTATTCACTAATTTTGAAACCAAATCAGGCTTTTCTAAATGTACACAGTGGCCGGCATTTTCGACAACCGCTAACTCTATTTTGGACTGAAGCTTTCGCATTTCCTCTGCAATAGCAACAAATTTTGAATCCGCTGATCCAACAATCAACAGGGTAGGAATCTCTGAAAGTACTAGCAACTCACTCCAAAAGCTCGGTTGAACCCCCGTCCCCATAAACCATAGACTACAGATTAATCCAAATTTATTTTGATTTAATCGTTGATTACGAACTGTCTCTTGAATTCCTTTAGGCAACTGTTTTTGAGTCTCGAATAATTTCAAATTTTCCCATTTATCCACAAAGGTTTCAAGGGAATGTGAATAAATGAATTGAGCTAATTGCTGATCACTTTTCTTTCTTTGGTGACGCTCTTTTTCTGTTCTCAATCCTGGAGAACCACTTTCTAAAAGCAATTTTTCTACTTTTGAAGGAAACATACATGCAATTCCTAAAGCCACTCTAGCGCCCATGGAATAACCAAATAATGAAAAAGTTTCAAGTCCTAAATTTTCTGCTAATAAAACAATTGCTTCACAGACCTTATTAAACTGATAATGATAAGGGTGGACAAAACTATCTGTGTTCCCATGACCGATTAAATCAACTGCTAAAATATTATATTTTTTTGTTTCTCTGAACAGTGGAAGAAAAGTTTGAGAAGATCCTGTAAATCCATGGAGACAAATTAAAGTGGGTAACTGTTTTTTGTACCCAAAAAGCCATTGATAATAATAATTTACCCCTTTAATTGTCTTCTGCATGTTTTTTAGCCCCTTAATTTTTTTGTGATTGACGCTTGGACTTTCTCTTGTAATATTACATTTTCTTGACGATTGCCAACGACTTCAATAATTTGAAACTGAGGTTGCTTTTGGGTAATTTCCAATCTACTTGCCAATTGCTCTAAGCTTTCTACTTTTGCATAAGCAGCTCCATAAAGTTCCGCTACCTGAGAAAAATCTAAATCAATAGGTGTCCCAAAAAGAAGTTCAAACTCTTCTTCGTCTAATTGTCGTTGAGACAAAAAGGAAAAAATGCCCCCACCGTTATTATTTAACAAGACAATCGTTAGGGGGAAGTGGTACCTTTTTGCTAGTAGTAGACCGTTCATGTCATGATACAACGCTAAATCGCCAATCAATAAGACATTTTGAACTTCTGGTTGGACTGCGCACATCCCTAACGCCGTTGAGACAATCCCATCAATCCCATTGATTCCCCGATTACCATATACACGATAACCGGCATTCACTTTATCAGCATAACGATCGATAAAACGAATGGCGTTACTATTAGAAATAAATAATTGACCATTTTTAGCCATTTTTTGGTGCAGCACTCTACTTGCTGAAATTTCATTTAAAGATGCTAATTCAGTAATTTCAGACAAAGTCATTTCTACTGCTTGCTGCCAGTTAATCCAATCTTCACTCCACTTTGCCGGCAGGTGTTTAGGAGCAAAATTGATTAATTGTTTCACAAGTTGTTTTTCTTCTGCCTGTATAATTATTTGACCTTGTTTCAGTTGATCTAGCCATTCTCCTGTTTCATCAATAAAATAAGTACGAGTTTCTTTTGGATCTAGCTGTTGAAGCCAAAGCATCAGATTTTTTGACAGTGGTAATTTGCCAAAACGAACCACAATTTCAGGGGTTGCTTTTTCTAGTACTTTATCGATAAATAGATCGATATGATTCATTACCAACAAACTATCCGTTTCAGCCGTTAAATTATCTAAGGGGTCCCCTATGATTGGCCATTGTAGTTTTTCTGCTAACTGGACGAATGATGTTGCTTCTTCTGGCTGGTGTTCTCCACCAACTATTAGAACACCACGTTTTCCATGCCAAGAAGTCACTATTTCTTTTACTTGCTGATCGGTCAGTTGATTTTCACCACTAATTATCTCTGTCAGTCTAGATGGTAAACTGACTTCTGATTGTTTAGGAAGTAACGGTTCTCTTAAAGGAAAGTTCAAATGAACCGGTCCTTTTGGCGTTTGTTGCGCGGTATTGCCTGTTTTAATTCCTTGCCAATAAGCATAATCTAATAGCTGTGGAGTATTTTCCGGAAGCGCCATTTCCACAAACAATTTAACTTGTTGCTGAAATAACTGTAACTGATCCATTGCTTGCGGTGCACCAACTTGTCTTAATTCATGAGGACGGTCAGTCGTCAAAACAACTAAAGGAACATAGCTAGCTTTCGCTTCGCAAATCGCAGGATAATAATTTGCGGCGGCGGTACCTGAAGTACACAGTAAAACAACTGGTTGTTGGCTGACTTTACTTAATCCTAAAGCAAAAAAACCAGCAGATCGTTCGTCTACTTCAATATACGTTTGGATTTTTTCATTTCTATGAAGAAGCAATGCTAACGGAGTGGAGCGAGAGCCTGGACTAATGACTGCTTTTTGAACACCGCTATTGATTAAACCTGCGATAAATGATTGTAAATAATCGGTCATTGCACTTTGCTTATCAGACATCACTTTTTCCACCTATCCCTCTTAACATTGGTTTAAATTTTACTTTGGTCTCTTCTCGTTCCAAATCTGGCTGAGAATCTTTTACAATCCCACAACCTGCGTACAAATAGCCTTCATTTCCAGTAAAAAAGGCTGAGCGAATCCCTACAGCAAACTCCCCAATATCTTCTTTAACTGAGATCCAGCCAATGGGTGCACCATATAAGCCTCTATTCATCAATTCATTTGCTTTAATCCAATCTAATGCAAGCTCTTTTGGTTCGCCACCTAAAGCAGGGGTAGGGTGAAGAGCCTTCACCCCATCAAGAAAAGAGATTCCTACTTGTCTTGCTACTTTAATCGAGATGAATAAATGCTGAATATCCCTATTTTTCATTAACTGAGGCTGTTGTTCTAGAATAGGAGCATTTGTCATTTTTTTTAGTTCGGTAATCATTCGATTGACAACGATTTGATGCTCTTGACGATTTTTTTCATCTCTTAGTAGATCGTTCCCTAACGCTTCATCTTCTGCTAAAGTTTTTCCTCTTGGGATTGAACCAGCGACACAGGCTGTCGAGAATTCTTCCTTTGAAGCTGCTAATAAACGCTCGGGTGTGGCACCAATAAACACATTTTTTCCAGATTCTAAGACAAAGAAGTACGTATTATTTTGTTGCTTTCGTAAATTTTTCAAGATTTCTTCCGCTTGAAATGGTTGCGTTTGTTGCACTTTCATTTGTCTGGCCAGAACCACTTTTTCTAACGGACCCACTTCTTTTATTTTTTCAACCGTTTTAGCTACTAACCCTAACCAATCTGAAACACCCATTTCTTCAGTCGCAAGTACGTTGTCTGCAGTTTTAGTTTTAGCTGCTGGCTGATTGGTCACTTCTCGCCAGATTTGTTGAAGAGCTTGCCATTTCTCATCTAGTTCTGCTTCTGTTTCAGCTGAAAAATTTAACGTTAAGTACTGCTCAGTCTGATTCACAGTCAACATAAAGGTTGGGAGATAGAACAGCCCTTGCGCCATTTCGTTCCACTGACTAGCCCTTTGATTGGTACCGTCAAAAGGAAAACCACCGAAAAATACAGCTCCTGCTCCTGCAACCACTTGATTTTGATAACGTTCTTCTCTTTCAATGACAGTAATTGTTTTCAAGTTTGTAAAAGATGCTTGTTCTCTAGTTATTTCCAGCTCTTTTCCAAATCCTATTAAAATTAGATCCTTTTCAGGTGTTTCCCAGTAAAATCGTTCGCCGTAAAAACGACTTCTACTTTTCTCAAAACAAGAAGATATATCTCCCTTTTTTTCTTTTAACCGAGATACCCAACTAAATTTTCTGTATCCTTTTTGATATGCTTTTATTATCTCTTTAGGAATGCTCATTGCTCTAAAAAAGCCGTCCTTTCTTTAGTTACTAATCGATGCTTCGCTAATTTGCCACTGGCAGTTCTTGGTAAAGAATGGCAAAAATAAATTCTTTTCGGTACTTTATATTTTGCTATAGACTGACTAACTTTTTGCTGAATTTCGGCTTCAGTTACGTTGGCTCCCCTAACAAGATAAGCCACTGGAACAGTTCCCCATTTTTTATCAGGTTCGCCAATTACAGCGACCTCTTTCACTCCTGAAATATTTTGTAAAGCTTGTTCTACTTCTGCTGGATAAATATTCTCTCCCCCAGAAATAATCAGTTCACTTAAACGGCTAACAATATAAAGATACCCGTCTTTATCCAAATAGCCTAAGTCGCCCGTTGAAAACCAACCATCTGTTGTCCTTTTTCCAAAAAGCTGACGGTCTTCACCGATATAGTGATGAACAATATTTTTTCCACGAAGAAGAATTTCTCCCACTTCATTGGATGGAAGCATTTGCTCCTCATTGTTAACTATTTTTAGTTCAATTCCTAACAAAGGTTTTCCTGCCGAACCAATTTTTTCCATACTGTCGGCACTACTTAAAGCAATAACTTGTGAACAAGTCTCTGTCATCCCGTAAGATTGAATAATCGGAACATTCAATTTTTTACACTGGTTTAAAGTCGCTAAAGAAACGGGCCCACCGCCTAATAGCATGGTTCTAAAACCTGGCGCATAGCCTTCTTTTGGATAGAGAGCCAATAATTCTTCCAGCATGACTGTAACAACTGAAACAATGCTTCCTTTGCCTAAAACTAGGTCATTCGTTACTTGTTGAGCATTAAATTTTTCGTATAAGCGAACACTACAGCCTAAAACCAATTGGCGCAAAATAATCGACAAACCACTAATATGAAATAGAGGAACCCCACATAACCAGCAATCAGTTTCTGTTACTTTCATATTCTCTTGAGTAGCTATAGCGCTCGCCAAATGATTTTCAAAAAGCTGTAAAACCCCTTTAGGATTACCTGTAGTCCCAGAAGTATACATAATTGACGCAACGGACATCAATTTATATGACTCTCTCTCGGTATTGCTTGAAACATCTATTTCAGTTGCAAGTGACATAGGAATCGCTTGAATTTCCTCGAAGGAATTGAATAATTTTAGTTTCATAGGAGAAACAATGACTTGTCTTACCCCTGCGTCCTTAAGCTGATAGTGAAGCTCTTTTTGAGTTAAATGAGTGTTTAGCAATACAAGCTCTTTGCCCAGTTCCCATAAGGCCAGAATCGTAAAATACATTTCTTTTGAATTTTGACTAAATAATGCGATTCTTTTTTCTTTAATTGGAAGAACTGCCGCATACATAGATTGCCATTTTTGAACCTCAGTGTTAATTTCGGCAAACGTCCATTGTTCATCTTGCCAGTAAAAAGCGATTTTTTCAGGTTGTTTTGCTACTTGTTGTTGGAACCAACTAGTCATCTTTTTCACCCTTACGGAAATTTAGGAAATTGATCGAAATCAGGATCGCGTTTTTCTTTAAAGGCGTCACGACCTTCTTTAGCTTCTTCCATTGTGTAGTAAAGTAACGTTGCATCTCCAGCCAATTGTTGAACACCAGCTAACCCATCTGTGTCAGCATTTAAAGACGCTTTTATCATACGCAATGCAATCGGACTATTTTTCAAAATTTCATGGGCCCATTCCATTGTTACATTCTCTACTTCTTCTAAAGGTACCACCGTATTGATCCAGCCCATTTCTAACGCTTCTTCTGCCGAATATTGCTTGCACAAGAACCAAACTTCTTTGGCTTTTTTGTGTCCAATCACTCGAGCTAAATACCCTGAACCATATCCCCCATCAAAACTTCCCACTTTTGGACCTGTTTGACCGAAACGAGCGTTGTCTGCTGCGATCGTTAAATCACAAACAAGTTGTAAAACATTTCCTCCACCGATTGAATAACCTTTAACCATCGCAATCACTGGCTTAGGAATGACGCGAATTAAGCGTTGTAAGTCCAACACATTTAAACGAGGAATATTGTCTGAACCAACGTATCCACCATTCCCACGGATTTTTTGATCGCCACCGGAACAAAAAGCTTTGTCGCCAGCACCAGTTAAAATAATGACCCCGACATCTGTTTTATTACGACAAATTGTAAAAGCGTCAATCATTTCAAATACTGTATTTGGTGTAAACGCATTGTGGACATGAGGTCGATTAATCGTTATTTTCGCTACATTTCCTTCTTGTTCAAATATAATTTCTTCATATTCTTTTATGGTTGTCCATGTTCTCATCATTAGTCCTCCTAAGTATTTTCAATGCTTCTATTATACACAACAAGTAGTCATTTAGAACGAATCTTGTCCGATTTCTAACTATTTTCCAATTCATGTTATAATAGCCATAGAAAAACACCGTATTTCCCTTCCCTAACTATACAGCTAAAAGAAATTGATAGAAAGAAGTTGATTCTGATAAATCTACTAGAGTATCTTCAAATTCAAATAATAGCAAAAAGCCAAGAAAAAGTTACCTTATCAATGAAAATAGAAGAATGTCACAAGCAACCTTATGGCATTATGCATGGTGGAGTAAATGGAGTTTTAATTGAAACAGCTTGTAGTTTGGGCGCTAATGAACACTTATCTCCTAAAGAAGCTTACTCAGTAGGGGTGGACTTGCAAGTAAATCATTTGAAAAGTGTTTCATCTGGTGAGTTAATTGTCATCGCAACTCCAGACCATGTGGGGAGATCAATCCAAGTTTGGAAAGCAGATATTTATGACGAAAAAAATCATCTAATCAGCGTTGGACGTTGTACTTTGATGAATCAATTAATCACAAAAACGAACCAAACGGACTGACTCCATTTGGTTCGTTTTTTATTTTTCTTGCTGAATGACAAACAAAAAGACTCGTAATGAAAAGCGTTCTTTAAATACTTTCATATCCGACTATTGACAGTATAATTTTTAAGTGATAATATTTTAACAGACCGACCCCGGTTAATTAATGGAGGTGTACATAACTATGAGGCCCAACAATAATTTCCCAATTAAAAAATTGGAAATTATCAAAATTGCTTTAGACTTATTTATCGAAAACGGGTATGAACAGACGAAAATCAGTACAATTATGAAGTCAGCTCAATTGTCTAAAGGTGGAATGTATCACTATTTTGATTCTAAAGAAGCCATTTTAGATGCGGTTATTGAATATGCTTTCAGTGAAAAATTAGTTGGATTTGAAAATAAACTCAATGCAGCATCTGACACTTTTAAAAAAATGGAAATCTTCCTTGATAGTGAAATCATTACTCACTCTGAATTTGCAACCAAATTTTCAACATTGACAAAAAATCAAAAAAATACGCTGGTGCAATATAGAGTCAAAGAATTCAACACTCTTTCCGCTATTCCCTATTTACTATCAATTATTAATTTTGGTATACAAGAAGGAGTTTTCCATACTGATTTCCCAGAAGAAACAGCTCGTGTATTATTTTTTGCCGGGGATATGCTTTTTAACGAAATAGCGGCACTAAAAAAATCAATACATCTAGAAAAGGAACAATTAATTTCTAGAAAAATTGATGCCTTCGTTGATTTAATCAAAAAGACTCTAAAAATTAATGAATCAGATACTCAAAAATTCAAACAAATTGTAACAAAAGAAGCTCTCAAAAATGAATAAAAAAGAATTAGGAGGTATGATATGTGGATTGCAATTATTAGTCTTTGCTTAATTATCGGTCTAGTTGTTCTACTATTTATAATAATTAGTCCTGGAAAGTTAGAACCTTTAAAAGATAAAACAGGGAAACCTATCCTCCATTCAATTTCTGAAAAAGTGAAATTAGAGATTGGTGGCGTGAAGCAACAAGCCTTTATCCTTGGAGAAAAAAAAGAAAATCCAGTGCTACTATTTTTACATGGTGGACCAGGAAGTCCAGAATTACCTCTTGTTTTTACTAATGATGGTGACCGAAGACTAGAAGAAGAGTTTATTGTTTGTTACTGGGATCAACGTGGATCAGGAATGTCCAGAGCAGGAATTCCCGTGGAAACGATGACTTTAGAACAACTAATCGCTGATACTCATGAGATCACCCAATATTTAAAAAAGCGATTCAATCAAGAGAAAATCTATATTATCGGGCATTCTTGGGGAAGCTATCTTGGAATAAAGGTCGTAAATAAATATCCTAATGACTATTTTGCTTACATTGGTATGGGACAATTAAGTAACCAACGACTTTCAGAACAATTAGCTTTTCATTATATGTGGGAACATGCTCATAAGATTAAGGATAAAAAAGCAATTAAGGCTCTCTCTAACTATGATTCCACAAGTAATCGATTCCCTGAACTCCCGTATATCATGTCCATTAGAAGCTCTTTAATGAACAAGTATGGCATTGGAATTACTCATACACATGTTTCTATGAAAAAAGTTATGAAACAAATCTTTTTCTTTAAGGGGTATACCTTAATTGATAAAATCAATTATATGCGTGGTTCTCTGTTCTCTTTAAAAACTCTTTTTCACTATACTTTAAAAGATGATTTGGCAAAAACAACTACTGCTTTCGAGCTTCCAATTTACATTATCCACGGAAAATTTGATTATCAAGTATCATACGAACTAGCTAAATCCCATGCAGAAAAAATTCTAGCGCCTAAAAAAAAGTTTTTCTCATTTGAAGAATCCGCGCATTCACCAATTATCGAAGAACGAGAAAAATTTATTGAAACAATGAAAGTTATTAAACAAGCTTGTCAGTAAAAAATATTTATCCATAAACAAGTTAGTCTGGAACATTGTACCAAAGCTTTCACTGAAAAAAAGAGAAATAGAAATACCGCCAAATCAAGGATTTATCTTCCTTTATTTAGCGGTATTTCACTTATTTAAACGTTTATCCCAATATTTTTATCTTCTAATAAATTTTAGGAAAGAAATAACCTCTTCCACTAGATATGAAATCTAAATCACCGACTATTTTACTCCATTTCCTCACTTGGGATTTCATTTCTTTTTGTTGCATAAGCTAAAATTACCCCTAATGCGATAGAACTAAAAGCTGCAGCAACAACACGAAAATTATTTGGTAACAAGAAAATGATACTATGAACAGGAATCCAAAAGAAAATACCAACTTTCAGCCAGTTAAATGTAACAAATTCAACCCAATCAATTTTCTTAATAAGCACAGATAAACTGATTTTTTCTTGTGAGTTGTTATCCACTTTTACTTCTAGGAAGAGATCACAAAGTCGATGAAAGGTGTTCATAACTGGTGCAAAAGTCAAGTTCATAATACTACTACCAAAGATTGCCAGTGCTATATTACTGCCGAGAAACGGTAAGATTCCAACTTCTTGTGCAGTCGCTGCGCCACCCATATACACTTGGAAAACCAACGTTACCATCAGTCCAATAATTCCCCAAACTACCATTCTAAAAATAAAACTCGGTGGAAAAGAGTAACGCCCAGTCACAATTCTTTTGCCTAATAATTCTCCCATCATTGCAAGAATTGCAAACTTAATGAATCCAGCAATATAGGGATGCTTATCGCTAGCATCTAACACTATTTCTCGACTGGTAGGTACGACAAAAATTAGAATACACAACAATAAAATGGTTCCCCAAGCAATATCCTCTTTTTTCATTGTTTTACCCTTGCTTTCTTTTAGTTAGGTGCCTGATATGTGTCATCTATGACAACAACTGATTTGATTACTTCGCCAGTCAATGAATCTGCTTCTGCTTGATTGATGTCTTCAAATGGATAAAATTTAACAAAACGGTCAAATGGAAACTGGCCTTTTTTATAAAAATCTATCAAATTGACTAAATGAATTTTAGGAATAGTGTTACCAATGAGCACTCCTTCAATTTTTTTGTTACCAAAAACTAGATCAAAGAATGTATTCAATTGGAAATCTTTTTTCGTTACCGCTAAAGGAATAAAAGTCCCACTATTGGTAACTGAATGCAAAGCTTGTGTCATTACAGTAGGAACACCCGTTGTATCAATCACGTAATCCATCCCTTGATTCGCTGAGATTTTCATGATTTCATCTGCCGCATCTATATTTTTACTATTAATGACATGGGTTGCTCCACATTCTTTTGCTACTTCTAAGCGCTTCTCATTAATATCAATAGCAATAATCGTCTTACATCCCACTATTTTTGAAGCCATGATTGCCGCAAATCCTACTGCACCTGTTCCAAAAATCGCAATTGTACTAGCTGCTTTTGGTTTCAAGACACTAAATACTGCTCCGCTTCCAGTGCCTAAGCCACAGCCTAATGGACCCAACAATCTCAAATCAATCTCTTTATCGACTTTGACAATATTGGTTTCATCCACTAGACAATGAGTTGAAAAGGCTGATTGGTTGAAGAAATTATTTACTGGTTCTCCTTCTTCAGTATGAAGTACATAATCTCCTCTTTTGTTGACTCCTTTGTTATTAATTGCAAGCCAATCTGTACAAGAAGACGGATGCCCTTCGGCACAATGCTTACAATTTCCACAGTACCCATAAGATAAAATTACATGATCTCCTGGTTTTACTTCCGTTACAGCCTCTCCAACTTTTTCAACAATTCCTGCACCTTCGTGACCTAAAACGTTAGGAAATTCGACACTATTTCCTGTTCTTTCCCCATAATCTGAACGACAAAGTCCAGAAGCTACCATCCTCACTAGAATATCGAAGCCTTGTGGTTCTGCTAGTTCCAATGTTTTCATTTGATAGGGTGCACCTTTTTCTTCAACGAATGCTGCTTTGATTTTCATTTGTAGTACTCCTTTCTTTTCAAACCAACTGAAACTGATTGATTTTTTCCTGTCCTGTTAACACACGGTAAATGCCATTTGATAAAGCGACCATCTCATGTTCTCCTGCTACAACAATCAAAGGAGCAATAAATTCGGTGCTATTCTCAATAAAGTCAGCCAAATAGCTAGAGTGAGCCAACCCACCTGTTAATACAATTCTGTTAACTTTTCCATCAACAACTGTTGCTAAACTACCAATTGCTTTGCTCACTTGGTAGGCCAAAGCCTGAAAAACAAGCTCAAACTCTCGATTTCCTTTTTTTATTTCGTCTTCCACTGCTCTAGCATCATTCGTTCCTGTGTAAGATAGCAATCCCCCTGCTCTCTTATAGAGCGTCATCATTTCTTTTTCGGTGTGAGAATAACACAGGTGAATGACTTCTTTTATTGGTAGCCCACCAGTTCGTTCTGTTGAAAACGGGCCCTCATCATCTGAGTAGGAATCAATCATTTGCCCTTTATGATGGATACTAACGCTATTTCCACCACCTAAATGAGCGACAATGATTGTTGCTTCTTGATAAGTTACCCCAATTTCTGTTGCTACTTTCATCGCTACTGCTCGCATATTTAACGCATGACCTAAACTTCTTCTCGGAACACCTTTAAGACCTGAAATACGAGCAACTTCTTGAAATTCGTCCACAGAGACAGGGTCGTAAATAAATGCCCTTGTTTCTTTACCAGCCTTGTTTTTGATTTCACTGGCTAGGATAGCCCCTAAATTGGACGCATGCTCCACTTTCGTTTCGTAAAGTAAATAGTCCATCATCGCTTGATTTACTTCATAAGCACCTGCTTTTACAGGAGGTAAAATACCGCCACGTCCAACTACTGCGTCTAATGAATCCAGCGAAATTCCTTGCTCGGTAATAAACTCCTCAACGCATTTTAAGCGAAAAAATTTTTGCTGATTAATATGATTAAATTGTTGTAGTTCTTTTAATTGATGTGCATAATTTTTTGTTGCAATCATTTGATTGTCTATTGAAAAACCAATTTTGGTTGACGTTGCACCTGGATTTATCACTAATATCTTCATCGGTTATCTATCCTCCATCACTAACACAAGCAGCTAATAAAATGGATGCCATTTTCTCTTCCTTATCGGAACCTCTTGAACTCATAATAATGGGAACTTTTGCTCCTATAATTATCCCCGCCATTTTTCCTTTTGCAAAAACTGTTATTGACTTACCTAAGAGATTCATAGCGGTAATATCTGGTCCTAATAAGATATCTGCATCGCCAGCAACGAGACTTGTGTATTCCTTTAGCTTGGCAATTTCTTTGCTGACAGCTAAATCTAAAGAAATCGGTCCATCAATCCAACAAGATTCTGGCGCAGTACTAGTCACTTCATTCATTAATCTTTCGGCTTCTACTGAAGATTTCACTTTTGGATTCACTACTTCTGCCGCTGCTAAAACGCCTACTTTAGGTTTTTCAATTCCTAGCCCCTTAGCTACTAGTAAACTATTAGACAACAGGATTCGTTTTTCTTCATAAGTTGGCTCAGTCACCATTCCTCCATCAGTTGTAATTAATAGCTTGTGGTAACTTGGTAATTCATTTACTGCAACATGACTCAAAAGTGAGTTCTCTACCAAGCCATTTTCTTTTGACACAACTGCTTTTAAAAAGGTTCTGGAATGAATCAGACCTTTCATTAAAAAATCAATCTTCCCATGTTTAGCCAAATCAGCACCTATTTGCGCTGCCGCTTCTTCTGTATCCGCTATCATTAATTCATAGTTAAAATCTTTAAAGCCAAGTTCATTAAGCAAAAAATTCGTTTCTTTTTCAGAACCAATCAAGATTGGAAAAACATGTTCGCGAACTTTTTCATCAAAAACACTTTCTAACGCTGCCTGATCATTGCCACAAACAATTCCTAATTTCATTTTTCGAGAAAACGCAGTGTTTTCATAAAGCTCTTGAAATCTTTTAATCCTCATTTTTTTCTCTCCTTTTCTTTGAGATTAATCCCATGGAGATCCTTTGAGTGTAGATTCAGTTTTGTAAGCTATTCTGGAGATATTGATTAAATGTTTGAAGGTTAAATTTTCAGAAATGATGTTGTTTCCCCATGAACCGCAGCCTAAAGAGACCGTTGGATTCAACCCATTTTCTGGACTTCCACCAGCATCAATACTTGGCTGATTAACAACTACACGACTAACTGATAATTTTTCTCCAACGGCTAATATATGTGCATCATTCATTGAAAAAATGCCTGCTGAGTGTCCTGCTCCTTCGACTAGTAAGTTGTTACGAGCATGCTTAACTCCCTCATCAAATTCCTGATAGCTAATTAAAACCAGTACTGGTGACATTTTTTCTTTGCAAAGAAATTCGTCTTTCCCTGAGGTTTCAACCTTAACTGCTAAAATTGGCGTTTCATCTGGGACTTCAATCCCTGCCGCAGAAGCAATTTGTGCTGCAGATAAGCCAATAAGTTCAGGATTAGTTACTCCTTCCGGGAAAATCGTTTCACGAATTGCAGTTACTTCTTTTTCGTTGTCTGAAACAAATGCTCCCTGTTTTCTTAATGACTCAAAGACCAGCGCTTCTTTACTCTTTGGATAAATTAAACTTTGTTGACACGCACAAACAATTCCATTATCAAAAGAACGTCCAATTACTGTTAATTCTGCAGCCACATCAACATCAAAATCATCGTCTAAAATCACTTGAACATTACCTGGCCCTACGCCATAAGCTGGTTTTCCACTAGAATAGGCAGCTTTAACCAAACCTGGCCCACCTGTCGCAATTACAACATCTGAATGGCTCATTAGTTTTTGTGAAAGATCCAACGTTGGTTCTTCAATCACTTGCAACAAATCTTTTGGTGCTCCAACACTGGCTAACGCATTACGCATCATTTCAATCGTGTGGGTAGTCGTTTTTTTAGCTCTGGGATGAGGTGAAACAATCATCGCATTTTTCCCTTTTAATGCCATTAAGCCATTTCCTAATGGTGTAATCGTAGGATTCGTAGTAGGGGTTACAGAACCAATGACGCCAACTGGATGAGCAATTTCAATTAACCCTTCTGCTTCGTTACGATGAATCACACCAACTGATTTTTGCCCTTTAAGATCAGCAAAAATATTTGTAGCCATGTTTTGATTTTTTCCAATTTTATGAGAAACATTTCCTAAACCTGTTTCGTCTACTGCTTCTTTTGCCAATTCTTCTGCATGATCGAAAATTGTTTTTGACATTACATATAGCATCTTATCCACTTGTTCTTGACTGTATCCTTCAATTTCCTCCATTGCTTTCCTAGCTGCTGCGACCTTTTCCTCGATACTCAACATCTCTTTTTGCTCCTTTCAACCTCTTTTTATTTTCAACGTTTGCTAAACGTTAATTATTGGTTTTATATGTTGAAAAAGTAATTACTAGTTTTGGCAATCCTAGAAAAATTGTGAAAAAAACAACCAACTATTTATAAATGAATTATTCAATCTCCTGAAAACACAAACGAAATATAAGCGCTTCCATAAAAAAATAATATAAGTAATTTCACAAACATACATCCTTGTATGTATAGTAAATCTTTTTTTACTGTTTGTCAATCTCATCTTGAGAAATGAATATTTAAACCGCTATTTAAAAAAATTTCTCTTAGTATCTACTGTATTTGGCAAAAAAATAGCCAAAAGATTAGTTGGGTCTCCCATCCATCTTTTGACTTATTCTCTTATTTCACTATTTATCAAATATTGCAGACAAACAATTTCTTATGCCATCTTTTGTATAATTTTCTGTAATTTCTTGCGGGGGATAGCTACTGTACATTCCTTCAAAGTATGAATATAATAAATTCGCTAAATCTTTAGAGGGAAAACATTGTAAACGAGGACTCTCCCTTTGAAGCGCTTCAATTCCTTTTTTAAAAAAATCGTACAAATCTAATCTTGCTTGACTAATCAAAGCTTCTAGCTCTTCAAACTCCTTATTTAATGCTATGGTTACATCCGCTTGTTGCAAAAAGCGAAACTCTTGCTTATTTTCATGAGGTAACCAAATAATTTCAACTGCTTTTTCTTTAAAGTTCAGCGCTGAATTCTGGTAGATTACTTCCTTCTTTTTATAAATTTCATTCAAAATATGCTTTACGGTTTGTTCATAAAGATCTTTTTTATTTTTAAAATGCCAGTAAGTTGCTCCACGGCTTACATTTGCATCCTTCGATATTTTTTCCAACGACGCATTTGAAAACCCAACTTGATAGAAATTATCAAAAGCTGCCACAAAGATTCCTTTTTTGGTTAAGTTGCTACTTTCTCGTTTCCCGTTACTCTCCATCATTTCAATTACCCCACATCTAATAAAATTTCCTCATACTATTATCATAAAGATAATGGTTTTCCTTAGCAAGTAGAAGGTTTCTCTTCCTTCATTCAACGCTCTAAATTTTGTGCCAGAGCTAAAATATCATCCAACGCCTTCTTACCGTCCATTCTACCAAATGTTCTCATCTCAATATCTTCACAAGGGATCCCTACTGGAGTTAACATCTTTCTTAAAATAGGAGTTTTAAAGCGAACTTGTGGACAAACTAACACATAATCTACATATGGTTTAAAAATAGGCTCAATATTGTGCAAGTTAATCTTACTTTCACCGCCATATGCTACAATAATACGATATGTTTGATGCAATAAATCATACTCGTCAATAACTTGCTGTAAGCTACCAAAATAAACGGTTTCTGGATCAGCAGATTTTGCTATTTTTTGACAAAACATACTAGATGTCATGCCTCCAGCACAACAAATATAAATCAACATTTCAGTATTCACCCTCTATTAGCTAAATTAGACTTTCCTATGTAGTAAATCATACCAGTTTGTCTTGATTATGCATACCACTAACATAAAATAAGTAAATAATTCTTAAATCGATACAAACAAGCCTTAAAAACAATCACATCTATGGTAAAATATTAACAACTAGGAGGGAATCCATGGAAACAAAAGAAAAAAAAAGAAAGCCTTCTTCTAAAAAAAAATCAAATCAAAATAGAAAAAGTAAGAAAAAAAGACCAACACCAAAAAAGAAAAAATCAAGAGTAAAAAATTGGCTCATTAATATTTTCTTACTATTGTTGCTTTTAGCCGGTTTGGCTTTAATCTTTAATAACCAAATAAAGAATGCATTGATTCACTGGAGTGGACAAAAATACTCTGTTGCAAATATTACCTCTGAAACAATTCAAAAAAATAAAGAGTCTGCCGATGCTACCTTTGACTTTTCAGATGCTGAATCGGTAAGCACTGACGCTGTGATTCGAGCACAGTTAAGCAATACTGTTTTACCAGTTATTGGTGGAATTTCTGTTCCTCGAGTAGGTATTAATTTACCAATATTTAAAGGTGTAGGCAATGATGTGCTGCTTTCAGGTGCCGGTACAATGAAAGCTGATCAAGAGATGGGGAAAGGTAATTACGCCCTAGCCAGCCATCGCTGCTACGATCCGTCTCTATTGTTTACCCCAATGGACAAAATGGAAATTGGTGACATCATTTATATCACTGACCTTGTCAATATCTACACGTATAAAACCACCTTTAAAGAGGTAGTTCCTCCTGAGCAGACTGAGTTAATCGAAGATATTCCTGGAAAGAAACTCATTACTATGGTGACCTGTGGGGATTTTAATGCGGTTACCCGTGAAGTTATCCAAGGCGAACTCGATTCTGTCACACCACTAAATAAAGCAACCAACGACATGCTTTCCGCTTTCCAAATGGAACGGAATGATTTGAATTAGAAATAAAAAATAAGAGGATGAGACAAAACTAAAAATCAGTTTTGTTTCATCCTCTAAATCCAATTAAATGGTGGACAAAAGCTTGGGTCTGCGGAATTTTCCCGAAAATCACTCAATCCATAAAGCGTATGGTGCGCTTTTCGCTCCAATTTATCGCCCCAAAACGACTTCTGTCTCACTCTTTTTTCTCGCTAGTTTTTTAACAACAAAATTAGTTTGAACCATTATTTCTTACATTTGTAAACAACCACTCATCTATTTTATTATTTCCTACATTTGCAATTGCCAATATAGAAAAGATGATTGTCACAATACTAACCGATAATCCATTCGCTATAAAATTAGAAAAATAAGTTGGCAAACTGTCCACAGTTCCTGTGGATAATAAAGTGAAATAATTTCCTACTAAACCTAATAACCCTGCGATTGTTAATAACCACCAAATTCTGATTTTTGTAAAGCGCCATAAAAGAATTAACAGCCATGAATACATGAGCCAAATAGCACTCAATTTTACCCCATACTCTGAGACCCACTGTCCTTTCGTTACTGAATTTTGAATCATCCATTGTATCGGAAGCAACAAGACCGTCACACTTAACCAGCTTTTTAGCAATCTTTCTTTTTTAGCTAAGAAAATGATACTGAAAAAAATACCTACTAACAGTTCTGAAACTAAAACAATTGGTGACCAATATAATTTTTTATTCACAGCTAAATCAACGATTATGTTAATAACCCCACTTAATAACAGAGTTCCCATTAAAATACGATAAAATATTTCCATTTTGCTTTTTTTCTTTAAACTTGTAATCATCTCTCTATCTCCTTTTAATAGTTTATCTAGAGATATCGAAAATAGATCACTTAGTAGAATCAAACTCTCAATGTCAGGGTAGCTACGCCCGACCTCCCAATTCGAAATCGTTTGTCTTGAAACATGCATTTTTTCTGCCAACTCTTGCTGCGTCATTTTCAACTGTTGACGATTCACTTTTAGTTGTTCTCCTAAGATCATTATTATTCTCTCTCCTAATTCCAAGTTTAGATTTAGTCTACCATTTTTACTAGAAAAGAAAATAAGCAAGTGGCAAAAACGGGCGCTTATTTTCTAAGCATATTGCTATAGCAAGGTTTCAAGTCCTTTTGAATCCCTCCTACTTTATAAGTGTTTTCAATTTTTTCTTACTAATTACTGTTTCTACTTTTTATAAATATCTTTTCTATCCACTATAAAATAAATTTTGCAGCAAATTTCTACTTTTCCAACAAGAAAAAAATTAGTTAAAAGCTTCTCATTCTCTTCCTCCTTTTCATGACAAACGAAACAGAACATGGTAAAATACTACTGTATAAAAGTGAGGTGAAATAGGATGGTAGCATTTATTATTTATTGGGCAGCAATTTTAGTCTGCATTGCTTGGGGTGTAATCAGCATTGGATTTTCAGTCTTCTATCTTTCTCGCAAGGAAAATGGAAACTTATGGGCATTTGCCTTTTTTAATGTTCTTGCCGGTATTGTTTTAGCGATTATTTTAGTTATTTATAAAACATGGGACTTCAATATCACAACATATTCAAGCTTAATTTATACAATCTTGGCTTCATATGGTGTGTTAACAATTTTACAAGCAATCCTAGGTCGCGAACCTAAGACTGCTCCACAAGCTTAATCATTTAGAAACAGAATAAAACAGCCTTTTTTAGGTGTTTTACACTGTTTCTTTTTTTTAGGAAACTTACTAAACATTGACTTTCATTCAAAAATAACGTACAATTTACACTTGAAACTGATAACTGAATAGTACCTCAAATTGAGGTAGAGGTTGCGATTTTTATTACCCTTGTGGAGTGAAAGGACACATTGAAACAAGCTTAGGAAAAATCGCCGAAATGCATAACAGCCTTTCTGTTGTGTGTTGGGACGCAAGTGAATAATTTGCGGACTGTCTTAGTAGTGATGCTAAGTTGTGCTATGTTTTGTTGAGGAATAAATAACGATACTTAGCAACCTTACATCTGTTTGGTTGTTTTTTTGCATTCTAAAGAACAATTGTACCTAGAGAGGAAGAATAAGATGAAGAAAAAAATATTTTCATTTAGTATACTAATGGCTATAATCATTGGATTTATTTCTAATCCAGCTACTAGTTATGCTGACGAAACGACAAACGGAGATTTTCGTGTAGGAATGGAAGCTGGTTATGCTCCTTTTAACTGGACCCAAAACGACAACTCTAATGGCGCCGTACAAATTCAAGGAGACAAAGAATTCGCTGGTGGTTATGATGTACAAATTGCTAAAATCGTAGCTGAAAAGTTAAATAAAAAACTAGTGATTGTCAAAACAGAATGGGATGGTTTGCCACCCGCTCTAACTTCTGGAAAAATTGATGCCATCATTGCTGGCATGTCTCCAACTGCTGAACGGAAAAAAGAAGTAGACTTTACAGATGTCTATTATGAATCAAACTTAGTTATTTTGGTTCGCGCTGATAGTATTTTTGCAAAAGCCACAAGTCTAAAAGATTTTTCTGGTGCAAAAATTACAGGTCAATTAAACACTTTTCACTATGATATGGTCGATCAAATCCCTGATGTTAAAAAGCAACCTGCAATGGATAACTTTCCTGCCATGCGTGTGGCTTTAGAATCAGGTACTATTGACGGCTATGTTACAGAGCGACCAGAAGCTGTTACTGCCGAAGGAGTCAACCCAGCCTTTAAAATGATTGAATTCTCTAAAGAAAATGGCTTCCAAACGAGTCCTGAAGATACGGCCATTGCAATCGGTTTACGAAAAGGTGATCCGAATTTACAACAAATCAACACTATATTAGCTGGGATTTCAACAGAAGAACGTACTAAAATTATGGATCAAGCGATTAAAGATCAACCTGCTGCAACTACAACATCAGAAGATGATTCTGATACTCAAAAAAGTAATAATGTTCTTGTAAATATTTTAAAACAATATGGGCCAATGTTCCTTCGTGGATCAGGAATGACCCTATTCCTAGCCTTAACAGGAACCATTATTGGAACATTCATCGGATTGATGATTGGGATGTATCGAACTGTTCCAGAACCAGAAACGCCAATTAAACGTGGATTATTTAAAGTATTTAATGGCTTACTTTCTGCATATATCGAAATCTTCAGAGGAACACCAATGATTGTTCAAGCCGCAGTTATCTATTACGGTTCTGCTCAAGCCTTTGGTTTTGACATGAATAGAACAGCAGCAGCTCTCTTCATTGTTTCGATTAATACTGGTGCTTATATGTCAGAAATTGTTCGTGGAGGTATTTTCTCTGTTGATTCTGGTCAATTTGAAGCCGCTCAAGCGATTGGAATGACTCACGGACAAACCATGAGAAAAGTTATTTTACCGCAAGTGATTCGCAATATTATGCCTGCAACAGGAAATGAATTTGTTATCAACATTAAAGATACCTCTGTATTGAGTATTATTTCTGTTTCTGAGTTGTTCTTCCAAGGGAAATCCGCTGCTGGTGCAACCTATCAATTTTTCCCAACGTATTTCATTATTTGCGTCATTTACTTTATTATGACCTTTACCGTAACAAGAATTTTACGTACCTTAGAAAAACGGATGGATGGACCAAAAGACTACGTTCCTTATGCAAATCAAATGCAAGTACAACAACCTAAAAAAGCAGAAAAGGAATAGGAGGATCACAATGACTAACATTATTGAAATTGAACATTTAAAGAAAAGCTTCGGCGAAAACGAAGTCTTAAAAGATATTAATGTCAGTGTAACAAAAGGAGAAGTTGTTACCATTATCGGTTCCTCTGGTTCCGGTAAATCTACGTTGCTTCGTTGTATTAACTTGTTAGAAAAACCAACAGATGGGAAAATCATTTACAATGGTGAAAATGTCTTAGCAGCCGATTACAATTTACCACAATATCGAACGCACTTAGGCATGGTTTTTCAACAGTTTAACTTATTTAACAATATGAATGTTTTAGAAAACTGTACTAGTGGCCAAATCACTGTCTTAAAACGTTCAAAAGAAGAAGCAAAAAAAATTGCCATTGAAAACTTAGAAAAAGTTGGCATGGCGCCATTTGTTGATGCTAAACCTTCACAACTTTCTGGCGGTCAAAAGCAGCGGGTTGCTATCGCACGTGCCTTATCAATGAACCCGGATGTCATGCTATTCGATGAACCTACCTCTGCTCTGGATCCCGAAATGGTTGGAGAAGTATTAAAGACCATGAAGGATTTAGCTCACACTGGTTTAACCATGATTATCGTAACCCATGAAATGGAATTTGCCAGAGAAGTATCCGATCGCGTAATCTTTATGGATAAAGGAGTAATTGCTGAAGAAGGAACCGCTGAAGATATTTTTGTTCATCCGAAAGAAGCTCGTACCAAAGAATTCTTGCATCGTATTTTATCGAAAGAATAAATTTTATCTCTATAAAAAATAAAGAAATCCAAGTCTAAGAGCTCTCTTTGTGAGAACCACAGACTTGGATTTTTGCTATGCTCATGGGTTTGTCAACTAAAGTGTGTAATTAACAACTCTCATGTTCATTTATATTCTACTGGCTTTGCTACTTCAAAAGCTTCAATAAACGTTTGTATTTCTTCTAAAGTTCCTGCAATACAAATTTTGGAACGATCCTGTTTTGAAAGGAATCCTTCTACAACCATTTTATCAAAAAACTGTGCCATTAAATCATAATAACCATTCACATTAAAAAAAATACAAGGATTCGGATGTTCTCCTACTCTGCCCCAAGAAACAACCTCTGAGATTTCTTCTAATGTACCAGGTCCTCCTGGCAATGCCAGATAGCAATCAGCTAAATCAATCATCATTCTTTTCCGTTCATGCATATTTTTTACTACATGCATTTCGGTAATTCCTTCATGAGCAATTTCTCGTTCAATCAAAAAAGTCGGCATTACACCAATCGCTTTGCCACCCTGTTCCAGCACCGTATCTGCTACAATACCCATTAAACCAACATTTCCACCACCAAAAACTAAATCATATTGGTTAGCTACCATCCAACTCCCTAACTCTTTTGCACATTCTTGGTAAATAATATTCTTTCCTGTGCTCGCACCACAATAAACTGCCATTCGCTTCAAACTAATTCCTCCTACAACTTATTCAATCATGGTACTCTTCCTCTACTTTTGGTAAGAAATATCATTTAAAGATTTCAATTTATAATTCGCAGTTTGACTATCTCTTTCCAAAATACTGATACTAGTGTTCTCCAAAGGTCCGCCTTCACGCCATTTTGATTTCTCTTTTCCTAACAAATAATTCATTAAAATAATAAGCAACGCTCCATGTGAAACGATTAAAACCGTTCCGTCTGGATGTTCATCACTAATTTGATTTAACACTGCGCCAGCTCGCTCTACTGCATCATTTAGCTCTTCCCCATTAAATGAACTGGGATTGTACAATGCTGGATTGGTTCTCAAATAGTTGGTTTGTTCATCCGATCGATCAATTTTTACACCCTCACGTTCTCCAAAAGAAATCTCTCTCAATCCATCAAAGTACTTTAAGGTTGCACCATGTAAAAAATTGTTCTCTCCAACAATATAATTTGCTGTATGAACCGCTCTTTTTTGCGTACTAACTGCTACTAAATCAAATTGAATCTCTGATAAATACTTCCCAGCTTGCTGTGCTTGGAAAATTCCTTCTTCTACTAAAGGAGCATCAATCGAGCCACCTTGAAAACGTTCTTCAATGTTCAATTCTGTTTTTCCATGTCTTACTAAATAAAAAGTTGTCATTCTGCATTTATCCCTTCAATTTTTTTAAAAGAGAACTCACTATCTATTCTACTTTAAATCCTACAAAATTTCTTCAATTTCTTTCTGTCATATAGTAAAAGCTAAAACAGAATTATTTATTACCTGAGAGTTTTCAATTCATAACGCTTAAAACTTTCGATTCTGATTGGAACATCGCCGGAGTTACTTCTGACTCCCATATTTCTTCGCATTCTCTTGATTTTTGAGTTGCTCCCAAAAGGTTATCACAGGCCCAGTCTTTGAAGTATCTTAAGCGATTGATTCGCTTTTTCACCTGACCAATGTTCTTTCAAAATGGTATACTTAAATGTAACTATTGCATCATTGACAGTTATTTAAAGTTTTAGGGAAATGGGGAGATACAGTGGATATTCAAGAATATCAAGAATGGATTAGTGCCTTCTATAAAGACCGAGGGTGGTATTCATTAAGTCCATTTATTCGTGTGAATTTTTTATCGGAAGAAACTGGCGAAGTAGCCAGAGCGATTCGATCCATTGAAATTGGTCGTGATCGTCCAGATGAAGAAAAACAAAATTCAAAAGAGCAGCTTCAAAATTTGACAGAAGAACTAGGGGATGTTTTAGACAATATTTTCATTTTGGCCGACAAATATAATATTCACCTTGAAGACATTCTAACTGCAAACAAGAAAAAATTATTAGATCGTTTTCATCCATAAAAACTATTTTTAAATTTTTTTATTACCTAATATACTAGGAGGAAAAACGATGACTCAAAAAATCAGCATCCGTTTTATTACCGATAAAGATATTGCTTCATTATTAGAAATCGAAAACAGTGTTTGGACAAATGAAAACTCTCCTGTGATTCATCATTACGATTCTTTGGAAGAGTACAAAAATAAAATTGCCGATCGTAGTATGTTTGTTGCCACTGACGGTCAACATATTTTAGGTTTCGTCGATGTTCACCACCCTACTCATTTAGTCGCTCACCAAAAACAATGGGTACTAGCGATTGCCGTTCGAGGAGATGTTCAATCAAAAGGGGTTGGAAAAAAACTTGTAGATTATATCAAAACAATCGCTATTGAAGAAGGGATTCATAAACTATCTTTACGAGTAATGGCTACCAACGCAAAAGCGATTCAATTTTATAAAAAAAATGGGTTTATTCAAGAAGGACATTTTAAAGATGAGTTTTTCATCAATGGTTCTTTTTGTGATGACTATCAATTTGCTTATTTTATAGAAAAATCTTAGGAGTCTTTAACCATTTTTTCTTATGTCTATCTCTTTTTACAAATTTACTTGCTGTCCTGCTTAGATTCTGTTATTTTGGTTAAGTACAAAAATTAAGGAGTGTTGCAGTTGTCAAAAAAAAACTATCTTGGAAAGACTACTTATATGTTGGTTCCATGCTATTTGGCTTGTTCTTTGGAGCCGGAAATTTAATTTTTCCTGTGCATATGGGACAAGCGGCTGGATCAAGTATCTTTCTAGCTAATCTGGGCTTTTTAATTACTGGAATTGGCCTTCCTTTTCTAGGAGTCATCGCGATTGGTATTTCAAAAAGCAACGGATTATTTGATTTAGCTTCCCGTATCAGTAAACATTATGCTATTATTTTTACCGTTTTACTTTATTTAACGATTGGTCCCTTCTTTGCATTGCCGAGATTGGCGACTACTTCTTTTGAGATTGGATTTGCACCATTTATTCCAGCAGAACAAGACAAATTATTCTTAGCTATTTTTTCTATTTTATTTTTTATTATTGCTTGGGCTTTTTCTCGAAAACCGTCTAAGTTGCTAGATTATGTGGGTAAATTTTTAAATCCATTATTTTTATTCTTACTAGCCATTCTAATTATCTTAGCTTTTCTAACACCTTTAGGAACGATTCAGTCAGCGGCTATTAGTCCTGACTATTTGCAAAGTCCCTTTTTTAAAGGTTTTACAGAAGGATACAATACTTTGGATGCTTTAGCCTCCCTAGCTTTTGGTATTATTATTGTTTCTACTATAAGAGGAATGGGTGTTGAAGAACCAAATGAAATTGCCAAGGACACTATCAAATCAGGTGCTGTCAGTGTGATTTTAATGGGGATTATTTATACGTTACTTGCTTATATGGGAACGATGAGTGCTGGCACTTTTTCTGTCAGTGAGAACGGTGGCATTGCATTAGCACAAATCGCCAATCATTACTTAGGAAACTTAGGCAGTATTTTATTAGCTTTGATTATCCTATTAGCTTGTTTAAAGACAGCTATCGGACTAATTACGGCTTTCTCTGAAACTTTTGTTGAACTGTTTCCACAAAAATCTTATTCCTTTTATATTGCAATTGCTAGTATTTTTCCTTGTTTGTTTGCTAATATTGGTTTAACGAATATTATTCAATTTTCAATTCCTATCTTAATGTTTCTTTATGCATTGGCAATGACTTTGATGCTTTTGGTTATTGCTAGTCCATTGTTTGGTCACCGAAGAGAAGTCTATCAACTGACAACCTATGTTACCCTGTCTGCCGCCTTTCTAGATGCCCTAAATAGCGCTCCTGCGTTTGTTAAAGAGAGTGCTTTTGCAGAAACTATTCTTAACTTTGCTAAGCAATATCTTCCACTTTTTACAATAGGAATGGGTTGGGTTGTACCTGCATCAATTGGTTTCTTGATTAGTTTCTTATGGATTAAAATAAAAAAAGAAGCATCAGTAATATAGAACTGCAAGGAGTAAATAGTTCGATCATTTATTTACTCCTTCTTCAACCCAAATAATCTTTTGGCAAACTTTATTTTATCCGAATTATTCAGATCGTATCAACTTTGCTTAAAGTATCTAAGCAAGTATCTTACAACAGAATATAGGAGGAGGTACATACATAATGCTTTATGAAAAACTTATGATGGATTCAGCAATGCTCAGCAAGTTTAAACTATTTAAGAGAATGACTCAACTACATCAGATGGACTACTCCATTCAACAGTTAGCAGATGAATTGGCACTAAATTATCAACAAACTGCGAGTTTTCTAAATGAAATAGATAAAGAAATCAATACTATCAATAGTAAACAAACTTCTTTTTTAACAAAAGCCGGTAAAATTGACAGCACACGGTTAATTGTAACGATTGATGATTATCGTTATTTCCTATTGCAGTCATCGATTCCTTTTCAATTTATTATCTATTTTCT
Source organism: Enterococcus rivorum (assembly GCF_001742285.1). Lineage (GTDB taxonomy): Bacteria > Bacillota > Bacilli > Lactobacillales > Enterococcaceae > Enterococcus_L > Enterococcus_L rivorum. The sequence goes on from NZ_MIEK01000001.1 coordinate 175,636, forward strand.
AAATCAAACTCATCCTACTATTGATGATTTCTGTGAAAAATATTATGTCAGTCGCTCTACAGTCGATCGCAAAATGCTTCCTTTAAAAAAACACGTAAAAAAATTTAATTTGCGCTTTACATACACCGAAGCAAATTTAGTAGGTGATGAACGAGTCGTTCGCGTTGCACTTTTTAACAGCTTATGGTTAGGAACTAGAGGCTCTTTTTGGCCCTTTACTATTGATCGTGCTTATGTGGAAAAATTGGTTCAAAATGTCTCTGAATATTTTCCATTATCAAAAACATATCTGGGTTCTAAAGAACTGACTTATTTCGCAGCCATTTTTTTATGTCGAACCAGTCGGAAATCTTTTGTTAGCTATGATAAACGCTACAATTTTTTGATGGAAAAGAATCCTTATTATGACTTTGAACGAATTGAACAAGCAGATCCTTTTCGCTTTTTGTCACCAGAACAACGTCATGCAGAATGTAGCTTTATCTTTTTCTTGGCTCACTACGCACCTTTTTACACCTTAGAAAATGATCCATCATTAATCCAAACATTGCACGATTTTTCCCAGCGGAAAAATCCTGTTTATGATCTAACCCAAGCGTTTTTAACATATGCCAAAAAAGAAATTTTTTATATAGATCAAGAACTAGCAGATTATTCATTACTGTTGGGAAATCTAATTAATATCACGTTTACTTTCTATGTACTACAGCAACCATTCCCAGATCTTGAAAATTTAGTCACGATCCCTGCTCAGAAAAAAAAGACGGATACTTTTTTAGAAGCTAAAATTAAAGAGTTCATAGAAAAGAAATCAGAAGAGAAAAATAATGCCTTTTTAAAGGCTATTCAACGCCCCATAATTCGAGCATATAAAAATATCTTACTTCCTTACTATGATGCACCAAAATATTCAGAGCATCTAAAAATAGGCATTGCTTTTGAGCACAATTTTATTTTAGTTCGAAAAATGTATCGTTTCCTTGATGGATTAGGATTTGCTGATGCCTCTCCTTTTGAAGAAACAAAAGCGGATGAATATGATTTAGTGATTAGTTCTTCCTTGCTTCCTTTAAGACAAGATCCAAATTTGCCTTTATATTTTTGGGATCTTTCATCTAAAGATGAAGAACTCTCATCTCTGTATAAAAAATTGCAACAACTATTCGAGCAAAAAAATATTATTTCATAACTTAATGGTTGTAGATGAAAAGATGGAAACTTCAGATAATGTTGTTTCCATTTTTTTCATTTCAGTGGTTCTTCTATCTCAAGCACTATATAATGAAAATAGAGTATCTAAAAATAAAACTTTGAGGTGATGATGATATGCTCCAAGGAAAAGAAAACAGAGAAAATCATGAGTATCTTGAACCAATTTTTGGCTCAAATGCTGAAGGACGATTATTATCAAAATACAAACTAAGTCAAGAACCTGTTCATCCTAAAATTGCTCAGCAACTAATTAAAGACGAAATCATGGATGAAGGCAATGCTCGTCAAAATTTAGCTACATTTTGTCAAACCTTTATGGAAACAGAAGCCACCGAGCTAATGGCTGAAACTCTGAATAAAAATGCTATCGACAAATCAGAATATCCTAGAGTTGCTGAATTAGAAAACCGTTGTGTAAACATCATTGCTGATTTATGGAACGCTGACAAAGCAGAAGGCTTTCTGGGAACTTCCACCATAGGCTCATCAGAAGCTTGTATGTTGGCTGGAATGGCTATGAAATTTTCTTGGCGAAACCGTGTAAAAAAACTAGGACTAGATATAAACAAAAAGAAACCAACTCTTATTATCTCATCTGGCTATCAAGTTTGTTGGGAAAAATTTGCTGTCTATTTTGATATAGAGCTAAAAACGATTCCCATGGATAAAGAAAATATGACCTTAGATATTGAAAAAGCAATGGCTGCTATTGACGAGTATACCATTGGCATTGTAGGAATTTTAGGCATCACCTATACAGGAAAATACGATGATATCGAAACATTAAATACACTTGTTGAAAATTATAATCAACAGACAGACTACAAAGTCTATATTCATGTTGATGCTGCATCTGGTGGTTTATATACACCCTTTGTCAATCCAGAGTTGACTTGGGACTTTAGACTAAATAATGTTATTTCTATTAATACTTCTGGTCATAAATACGGACTAGTTTACCCTGGGGTTGGTTGGGCAATCTGGCGAGGAAAAGAATATCTACCAAAAGAGCTAATTTTTGAAGTTAGTTATCTTGGTGGAGATGTTCCTACTATGGCGATTAATTTCTCTCACAGTGCCTCTCATATCATCGGTCAGTACTACAATTTCCTACGTTTTGGGTTTGAAGGTTATCAGGCAATCCATCGTAAAACTCAACATGTTGCCACATTTATTGCTAAAGAAATTAATGAAATGAAAGAATTCAACTTAATTAATGATGGTTCTCAATTACCTGTCCTCTGCTATAGTTTATCGGAAAAAGCAACAAATCCATGGACCTTGTATGATCTTTCGGATCGTCTAAGAATGAGAGGCTGGCAAGTTCCAACCTACCCTCTTCCAAAAGATTTAGATAGTATTCTTGTACAGCGAATTGTCATTCGAGAAGACTTAGGAATCAACTTAGCTCATGAATTTATTGAAGACTTAAAAGCATCTTTAACAGAATTAGATAACAGTCAGCTTGTTTTTCATAAAGAAAAAGAATTAAAAGACTATGGATTCACTCATTAATAACTGAAAAAAGGTTAGACAAGCATTAGTTACGCTTCAATCTAACCTTTTTTATTTTAATCATAGCTGACTTCAACCAAATATAGCCCTTCTGGATGTGCTGTAGGTCCTGCTAAATTACGATCTTTTCCTGCAATAATTTCTGGAATAGCATCTGCTTCAAGTCGATTGTTTCCAATTTTCAACAACGTACCGACTAAAATACGAATCATTTTATACAAAAAGCCATCACCTTTAAAAGTAAAAATTAACTCATCGCCAGTTTCGTTAACTCTCATTGAAGCCTCGTGAATCGTCCGTATTTTATCATCTACGGAACTTCCAGAAGCACAAAAAGACGTAAAATCATGAGTGCCCAATAAATCTTTCAATGCAGATTCTATTTTTCCTAAATCCAAAGGATAAGGATAATAGCTAGCGTAAAAACGACGAAAAGGACTTCTTGGTTTTCCTATATCTACTCGAAATTCATAGGTTTTCCCTATAGCATGATAGCGGGCATGAAAGGTATCTGGAACAACTTCGACACTCTTAACTGCAATGTCTTCTGGTGTCTGTGTATCTAATGCAAAGCGCATTTTTTCTAAATCTCGTTTTTCTGGATAATCAAAATGAATTACTTGTCCCGATGCATGAACTCCTGCATCTGTCCTTCCTGAACCAAAAATCGTAATCGTTTGACCGTTATTCATTTTTTTCAATGTTTTTTCTATCTCTTCTTGAACCGTTCGACCATTCGGCTGCGCCTGAAACCCGTTAAAATTCGTTCCATCATACGCAATAATCGCTTTATAGCGTGGCATATCTTCACCTATACTTTCCTTATTTATCGTAAAAAGAGCATGAGACAATTAGGAGGTATCTGAAAACTCTAGCGACGAATATTTTCATGAATTGGATGTTACTCGTCGTGACAAAACCTCGCCTATGCACCACATAAGCTACGTTTTCTTACTAGATTTCCACACAATTCTCTAAAAAATTCGGATTACACCATAGCTTTCACACATATCCTAGAAAAAACTGTCTCAAGCTCATCTATTGTTTCTTTTAGGCTCTCAAATAAACCAAGAGCACCGTCATTAGTGTAAATGCAATCATCACAAAGGAATCTTTCAAATGCCATTCCAACACGCGATACTTTGTTCTTCCTTCGCCACCTTGATAACCTCGAGCTTCCATGGCAGTTGCCAAATCTTCGGCTCTATTAAAACTACTCACAAATAAAGGAATTAGCAGCGGTACAACAGCTTTCATTTTTTGAATTAAATTCCCTTCACCAAAATCAACACCTCTAGCACGTTGCGCATTCATAATCTTTTCTGTTTCATCCATTAATGTTGGCACAAAGCGTAACGCAATTGATAGCATCAACGAAATCTCATGTACTGGAAAACGGACGGCTTTTAATGGTCGTAATAAATATTCAATTGCATCTGACAAGTCCAAAGGTGGTGTCGTCAAAGTCAATAACGTAGACATGAAAATAATCAAAACAAAACGACAAAAGATAAACAGTCCATTAATTACACCAAATTCGGTAATCGAAAAGATGCCCCACTCAAAATAGGTTGCCCCACCACGAGTAAAGAGTACTTGTAGCGCTACGGTAAATAAAATTAACCATAATAGAGGTCTTACACCGCGGATAAAGAAACCAAGATTTACCTTTGATAAGAAAATAGCGAAAAAAGTAAAAGCAGCTAAAACTACATAGGTTTGCCAATTATTTGCTAAAAAAATAATACCTATAAAATAGAAACTAGCAATTAATTTCGCTCTTGGGTCCAGTGTATGGATAAAAGAATCTCCTGGAATATAACGTCCTAAAATCAATTTATTCATCATTGGCTGTCACCCACTTTTTCCAAAACTTGGAGTAAACTATCCGCCAACTCATCTGCAGTTAATGGCAGCTGATCGAAAGAATACCCTTTTGCTGCTAATTTTTCTGCAAAAGATGCCGCAGTTGGAACCCCTAATTGTTTCTCTTTTAGCCAAGCAATATCAGCAAAGACTTCTTTTGGCGAACCAGCTTTAACAATCCGTCCTTTTTCTAAAACAATGACATGATTAGCATAATTAGCTACGTCATCCATTAAATGCGTAACTAGAACAATCGTCATACCTTGTTCTTTATGTAGACGTAAAAACATCTCCATCATTTCTTTTCTACCTTGTGGGTCTAACCCAGCTGTTGGTTCATCTAACACTAAAATCTCTGGCTCCATCGCAAGAACTCCTGCAATCGCTACCCGACGCATCTGTCCTCCTGAAAGTTCAAACGGGGAACGCTCTAAATAACTATCATCTAAACCCACTAAATTTAACATTTCTTTCGCTAATTTTTTTGCCTCTTCATCTGACACGCCAAAATTCTTTGGTCCAAAAGCAATGTCTTTCTCTACTGTTTCTTCAAAAAGTTGTGCTTCTGGAAATTGAAAAACTATTCCTACTTTTTTACGAATAGGTTTTAAATTCTTATTATTTGTTTCGGCGGTAATTACTCGATCTCCAATAGAAACCGTACCTTTGGTTGGTTTTACTAATGCATTTAAATGTTGTAGCAACGTCGATTTGCCACTTCCAGTATGCCCAACTATCGCTGTATAAGAACCTTCTTTAACCGTTAAATTTAAATCAAATAGTGCTCTTTGCTCAAAAGGGGTGTTCGGCTGATAGGTAAAATCTACTTCTTCAAAACGGATGTCCATAACCAGTCCACCATCCTTTCTTCAGTTAAATACTCTTTTGGAACTGAAATTCCTCGTTGTTTCAAGGCAACCTTTAATCGCTCTGGAAAGGGTAAGTCTAAGCCCATTTCAATCAACTCAGATCCTGCAGAAAAAATTTTTTCTGGCGTTCCTTCATTGACCAACTGTCCTTCTTTCATGACTAAAATTCTATTGGCATTTGCGGCCTCATCTATATCATGAGTAATAGAAATGACCGTCAGATTACTCTCTTCTTTAATCTTTTTAATGGTCGCAATCACTTCTTCCCGTCCTTCAGGGTCTAACATACTCGTTGCTTCATCTAAAATAATGATCTCTGGTCTCAGAGCCACTACACCGGCTATCGCCACACGCTGCTTTTGTCCTCCTGAAAGTCTTGCTGGTTCACGGGTTGCAAAACTATCCATGCGAACCTTTTCTAGTGCATCCTTAACTCTAACAAGCATTTCTTCACGAGGAATCCCTTGGTTTTCAAGACCAAAAGCAACATCATCTTCTACAGTAGAACCTACAAACTGATTATCTGGATTTTGAAAAACCATTCCTACCATTCGACGAATATCCCAAACGTTCTCACTATTCAACTCTTTCCCACCTACAGCAATGCTTCCTGCTGCTGGTAGAAGCAAACCATTAATTGTTTTGGCCAACGTTGATTTTCCTGACCCATTATGCCCAATAATTGCGACCCATTCCCCTTGATTGATGGAAAAAGAAACATTATTTAAAGCTGGTGAAGCATCTTCCGGCTGATAGTTAAAATGGATATTGTTCAGTTCAATTATCGGTTTCATTGCGTACTCCCTCAACTATTTATTCTTATTAACACTAACAAAAAAAGCCTATTTTTTCAATCTTTTCTTGTTTCTTTTCAAGCACTACCTATTATAGCAAAAATCCTTTATTCATGTGTAAAAATACCTCGTTTTTAATAAATATTCTCACTCTTAGAATCACCCTTTTTCCATCATATTTATGAACAACCAAAAAAAATAATTGCTAATAAAGTAAAAATGTATCTTAATATGTAACACTAAAAAAAATACTATCTTTTTTACAAACTTTGTATTTTTAACATTTCGCTAAATTTCTCCTCTTACACCCACCCAAAAAACTGAAGTTTCACCACTTAATGCCTCTTTGTAACGATGGCACTGACATACCCACCTATTTCATATATGTGAAATAGACACTTGATAACATTCACACAAGTGAATATAATGAAAGCAAAGATGAAGGAAGTGAACTTAAATGAGCATTCCAGTTATTTTTAATATTCAAAAATTTTCACTCCATGACGGTCCAGGTATTCGAACAACCATTTTTTTTAAAGGCTGTCCGTTAAAATGTAAGTGGTGCCATAATCCCGAAAGTATCAACTACAACATAGAATCTATGCTTACCAAAGAAGGCACTCATGAAACTGTCGGAAAAAACTATTCTATATCAGAGTTAGTCAAAGAAGTTGAAAAAGATCAATTATTTTATGATCAATCTGGTGGTGGGGTAACATTATCTGGCGGTGAAGTAATGACGCAAGACATGGATTACATTGAACAGCTCGTAGTATCACTCCACAGAAAAGGAATTTCTATTATTATCGACACTAGTGGTATGGCTCCTTTTAAAAATTTCGAGCGTATATTACCTTATGTTGACTGCTTTTTGTACGACTTAAAGTTCATTGATTCACAATTGCATAAAAAATATACTGGTTCCTCCAATAAGGTAATCTTAGAAAACCTAAAGAAACTCAGTGATTATGGTGCGACGATCCATCTCAGACTTATTCAACTTGACGGATTAAACAATTCTACAGAAGTAATCAGTACCTATATTGAATGGCTAAAAACAAATCATATTCATGTTGACGAAATAAGCTTACTTCCCTATCACGAGTTTGGCAGTGATAAATATGCTCGTCTTGGATTGACAAGTGAAATTTTTAACAAACCTACAGAGGACACTTTAGAAAAAGTAAAAAACCAATGGCTTACTTATCATTCAAACATATCTATTGGTGGTTAATAAAACTAAATTTAGGAGGAAATAACATGAGTACAGTTACACTAGAACCAACACGCAGAGGCTCCACAGAAAGAATTAAACACTTGCGTGAAATCAGTGACAATCAATGTCAACCTAGTATTTCTATTGAACGTGCCGTTTTACTAACGGAAGCCTACAAAATGTGGGAAGGAAAATATCCTGCTCCTATTTTAAGAGGAAAAGCCTTTAAGTACATCATGGAAAACCGTACTTTGTATTTAGAAAAAGGCGCTCTAATTGTTGGAGAAAAAGGCGAACGTCCTTGGGCAGCTCCAACATTCCCAGAATTATGTTGTCATACATTAGAAGACTTTGACAATATGGATAAACGAGAAAAAGTATTTTTCAAAGTAACTGAAGAAGATAAACGGATTCAAGAGGAAGTGATTATTCCGTATTGGAAAGATCGGGCTATGATGACACGAATGAACCAACTTCTACCTGACGAATGGCATAAACTGTTCGATGCAGGCCTCTATACTGAATTCTTAATGCAGCGTGGACCTGGACATACAGTAGCAGATGGAAAAATTTACAACTATGGATACAAGGATTTTATCGCAAAAATTGAAGCCGAAATCAATTCATTAAATTTCAATACAGATTTAGATGCCTTAGCGAAAAAAGAAGAACTCGAAGGAATGAAGTTAGTCTGTGAAGGGATGATTATTCTAGGCAAACGCTATGCGGCACTGGCTCGTCAATTAGCTGAAAACGAAGCAGATGCTCAATGGAAAAAAGAACTATTGGAACTTGCTGAAGTTTGTGATGTTGTACCTGAAAATAAACCAGAAACTTTCCGACAAGCGATTCAAGCTTATTGGTTTTCACATATTGGTGTTACAACTGAAATGAATAACTGGGATGCTTACTCTCCAGGAAAATTAGATCAACACTTAGAAGAATTTTATGATAAAGAAATTGCCGAAGGAACCTTAACCAGAGACGAAGCACGAGAATATTTAGAAAATCTTTGGGTTCAATTTAACAATCAGCCTGCTCCTCCAAAAGTTGGTATTACTTTGAAGGAATCTGCCACTTATACCGATTTCTGTAATATCAATACTGGAGCACTTAGACCTGATGGAACTTCTGGGGTTAGTGAAGTCAGCTACTTAATCTTAGAAGTAATGGATGAAATGAAACTTTTACAACCTAGCTCAAATGTACAAATTTCTCGTAAATCACCAGAGAACTTTTTAAAAGAAGCTCTGAAAGTTTCTAGAAAAGGTTGGGGCCAACCAGCATTTTACAACTCAGAAGCGATTATCCAAGAGCTAATTAATATGGGCAAAAATATTGATGATGCTAGAGAAAGTGGCATTGCTAGTGGCTGTGTCGAAACAGGTACAGCAGGAAAAGAAGCTTATGTATTGACTGGTTATTTGAATGTTCCTAAAGTGATGGAGCTTGTTCTAAATCGTGGTTTTGATCCCTATACACAAAAACAAGTTGGACTGGACTTAGGTGATCCTACAACCTTCACTTCTTACGAAGAATTGTATCAAGCGATAGAAAAGCAATTGAAGTATGTTGTCGACGTTAAAGTCGCTGGTAACAACGTGATTGAAAAAATGTATATGGACTTTATGCCTGTTCCATTATTGTCTGTATTAACAGATGATTGTATTAAATCAGGAAAAGATTATAACTCAGGTGGAGCAAGATACAATACGAGCTATATCCAATGCGTAGGAATTGCGACTATTACTGATTCTTTAGCTGCAATCAAGCTAAATGTTTTCGAAAAAGAACGCTTTACGATGACTCAACTAGTTGAAGCTTGCCAAGCAAACTTTGAGAATTATAGCGAACTGCATGCTATTGTCAGCAATGAAACACCAAAATATGGAAATGATGATGATTATGCAGATAACCTTCTTAAGAATGTAACAAATACACTACAAAAAACGATTGGTGGTCGAACAACACCAAAAGGTTCAAAGACCATCGTTGAATTTTTACCAACGACTTGTCATGTTTATTTTGGTCAAGTGATGGGGGCTTCGCCTAATGGACGCTATGCAGGAATTCCATTACCAGATGGTATTTCTCCAGAAAAAGGAGCGGATCGAAACGGTCCTACTGCCGTAATTAAATCAGCCGCAAAAATTGACCAATTAAAAACTGGTGGAGCTTTATTGAATCAAAAATTCCCTCCAGCCGTAGTTGCTGGTGAACGTGGCTTAACAAGTATGGCCAGTCTTATTCGGTCTTACTTTGCAATGGATGGACATCATATCCAATTCAATATTATTGAACGAGACGTCTTAATTAAAGCACAAAAAAATCCTGAAGAATACAAAAACTTAATTGTCCGCGTAGCAGGCTATAGTGATTACTTCAATAACTTAGATAAAGCCTTACAAGATGAAATCATTAGCAGAACCGAACAAAACTTTGGATAATATTGTTTTCAATTGATAACATGAAATAGCCTTCAAATGGGAAATCATCACAGAGAAGGCTATTTCATCCGTTTTAACCACTTACTAAACTCGTCGGTTCACGAGCATAATAGCTATACATCTCGCTAGTAAGTGTAGTAAAATACGTATCATGATACTTTATGGAGGTTATTTTAAACTATGAATAAAAAAATTGGCTTTATTGGCGCCGGAAATATGGGAAAAGCAATGATGAATGGTATCTTATCTTCTGGAATCACATCAGCTGAAAACATTTTTGTATACGATGCTTATCAACCCGTATTAGATCAAGTCCAGCAAGAATTCGGTGTAACTCTTTGTAAGAACGAAAAAGAACTAGCTGAAAAAGTTCAAATCATCATTTTGGCAGTTAAACCGAATATGATATTGACTGTTCTTGATGATATCAAAGAACGCATTAGCAAAGATGATATTGTTGTTTCTATTGCTGCTGGTGTTACAATAGAGAAACTCTCCGCACATTTATTAGCTGAAACAAAAATTGTACGTGTTATGCCAAACACCCCTGCTCTAGTTGGTTTAGGTATGTCTTCGGTCTCCTTGAATGACTTTATCTCTGAACAAGAGGGAGAAGAAATTCTTTCTATCTTTAGAAGTTTTGGAGAAGCAGAATTTGTAGCTGAATATTTAATTGATGCCGTTGTAGGAGTGAGTGGTTCAGCCCCTGCCTACGTTTACATGTTTATTGAAGCTTTAGCTGACGGTGCTGTCTTAGCTGGCTTATCGCGCCCTTTAGCGTACAAATTCGCTGCTCAAACCGTATTAGGCTCTGCCAAAATGGTTTTAGAAACTGGGAAGCACCCAGGAGAATTAAAAGATATGGTTACATCTCCTGGCGGAACAACTATTGCTGCTGTTTCTAGCTTAGAAAACAATGGCTTTAGAGGAGCAGTTATTGATGCTGTAACGACTGCCGCCGAAAAAAATCGAACAATGTAATTAAAGGAGCATAAGTAGATGGAAAATAGATTAAAAAACGTTGATATTGATAAAAAAGCAAACGTCTATTTTGACGGAAAAGTATCCAGCAGAACCATTTTTTTAGCTAACGGTAACCGTATTACACTAGGTTTTATGTTAGCTGGAGAATATGAATTTAGCACCAATGAAAAAGAAATTATGGAACTATCCGCAGGCACGCTAGAAGTGAAATTGCCACAATCAAACGAATGGCAAATCATTCAACCAGAAGCCTCTTTCGAAGTTCCTGCAAATGCTACATTCAAAGTAAAAGTAGCTGAATTTGCGGATTACTGTTGTTCCTATGTAAAAGAATAGCAAACAATTTCTTGTATTATAAAAGAACCTATTTATCTCTTCTTGAAAATCAAAGAGATAAATAGGTTCCTTTGCTAGTCTAAATTTATTATTATTGACGAGGAGGACATTGTTGAGAGGTAATCAAATTTCGAGATCACTTGGAACGTGCACCGCGATAAATTTTACCATTTTATTCGTATAGTTGCCCCAATTATGGGGTGTTGTAGAAGGGTAATGGCTAGAATCACCAGGAAATAACTGATATTCTTGTTCATTCACTTTTAGTGTTAAAACACCTTCCAGTACATAAATAAATTCTTCTCCTTGGTGGGGATAAGAATCCAGATGCTCACTTTCCAATGCAGGTGTCATTTCTACTAGCTTGGGCATCATAATCTTATTTTTTGGGGCTGTACTTAAACTTTTGTAAACACATTGATTCAAAATTCGCAGTACTTTTTGATCATAACTTCTAACAACCAGTTCCTCTTCTTTCACTTCCTCTTCCTCTTCAAAAAAATACTTGATATTTACTCCTAATACTTCTGAAATGCTGACAAGGTGTTCCACGGCAATCGTCGTGATTCCTCTTTCAAATTGAGAAAGATAACCAGTTGATAAACCAACTTTTCCTGACATATCCTTAAGTGTAAATCCTTTCAATTGGCGGAGCTTCTTTACTTTTTCCCCTAGCAATTCCATCCCTATCTCTCCAATCAAGCAAAAAATCCTCATTTTTAAATCCCAATCAAATCATTTTAACTAAAAAAAATGGATTAGTCAAAAGTAGAAAGTAACACGGGAAAGTAGAAGCTTCTTTTTTGTTATTTTTAGAGTAAAAGCACTGTTGTAATATGTCACTTAATGCTTTGTATTAATCCATATAAAAAGAAGAAAAGACAAAAAATAGTTCTGATAAATAATACTTAGTAATAAGCTCTACATATAGAATGGACGTCCAGTCCTTTTTCCGATAACTTTTATATTGACGTCAGAGAGACAGTAGAAGAAAAGTGAATAAAATAATCAAAGAGGATCTGTCCCAAATTCAAGAATAAATTGGCGAGCACTTAGCTCAGCCATTAAGCAAAATATATTCAAATATTAAAAAAGACAAAGACAAAACTAGAATCATTTTGTCTTTGTCTATATTTTTAGATACAGTTAAAATTTCGTAAAAAAAATACACTATATATGATGAGTGGTTACTCACTGAAATACTATCAGTGAGTAACACAGAGCTAGACTCGGAGTCTCCTCCAACATCATAACACTCTAAAAGAAACATCTATAAAGTGACGGTATAGTTTGTTTTTTTATACTAATTCAATAACAACCATTGGTGCTGCATCGCCGCGTCTTGGTTCTGTTTTCAAGATACGAGTATAGCCACCTTGGCGTTCTGCATAACGAGGTGCAATATCATTAAATAGCTTTTGTAAAGCTGATTCAACAACAATTGATTCCTCTTCTTGACGTACGCTAGCAACTTCATTACGAACATAAGCAGCTGCTTGACGACGAGCATGAAGATCTCCGCGTTTGCCTAAAGTAATCATTTTTTCTGCTGTAGAACGTAATTCTTTCGCACGAGCTTCAGTCGTAACGATACGTTCATTGATAATCAAATCAGTAGTTAAATCACGCAACATCGCTTTACGTTGGCTAGATGTGCGTCCTAATTTACGATAACTCACGTTGGTTTTCCTCCTTCGTAAAAAGTATTAATCATCTTTACGTAAGCCTAAACCTAAATCATGTAATTTTAGTTTTACCTCTTCAAGAGATTTACGACCTAAATTACGTACTTTGATCATTTCTGGTTCAGATTTATTTGTAAGTTCTTGTACAGTATTAATTCCTGCACGTTTTAAACAGTTGTATGAACGAACAGACAAGTCTAATTCTTCGATAGTCATTTCCAACATTTTCTCTTTTTGTGTCTCTTCCTTTTCAACCATGATTTCAGCATTTTTCGCTTCATCAGTAAGATTCACAAAGATATCTAAATGTTCAGTCAAGATTTTAGCCGCTAAGCTAAGAGCTTCTTGAGGAATAATTGAACCATCAGTCCATATTTCCATTGTTAATTTATCGAAATCATCACGACGACCAACACGAGTGTTTTCTACTTGGTAGTTAACACGACGAACTGGTGTGTAGATAGAGTCGACAGGTAGAACGCCGATTGGCATATCTTCCTTTTTATTTTCGTTTGCTTGAACATAGCCACGACCAGGTCTCACAGTTAAGCGAGCATGGAAAGTAGCTCCTTCAGCGACACTACAGATAATTAAATCTTTATTTAGGATCTCAACGTCACTATCAACAATAATATCGCCAGCAGTAACTGTAGCAGGTCCTGTAATATCGATTTCAAGGGTTTTTTCTTCTTCAGCATAGAGCTTTAATGCTAAGCCTTTGATATTCAAGATGATTTGAGTTACATCTTCTCTTACGCCTTTAACAGCGGAAAATTCATGTAAAACACCATCGATTTGAATATTTGTAATAGCAGCTCCCGGTAAAGAAGATAATAAAATACGACGTAGAGAATTGCCTAAAGTAGTCCCATATCCTCGTTCAAGAGGTTCTACGACGAACTTGCCATAATCTCTATTCTCATCAATTTTTTCGATTCTTGGTTTTTCAAATTCAATCATTCTTATCTATACCCCTTTCAAAACGAAAAGTGTCTTGTTCAATGACGTTCTTAATTCAAACTCAAAATGAGTGGCACTCATTAAACACGACGGCGTTTTGGAGGGCGGCATCCATTATGAGGAACTGGAGTCACGTCACGAATTGCAGTCACTTCTAAACCTGTTGCTTGTAATGAACGAATTGCTGCCTCACGTCCAGAACCAGGTCCTTTAACTGTTACATCTACAGTTTTTAATCCATGCTCCATCGCTACTTTTGTAGCTGCTTCTGCTGCCATTTGAGCGGCAAACGGAGTTGATTTTTTACTACCTTTAAAGCCTAACGATCCTGCTGATGACCATGCTAATGCATTCCCGTGAGAATCGGTAATCATCACAATTGTATTATTGAATGTAGAATGGATATGTGCAATCCCGGTTTCTATATTCTTCTTCACACGGCGTTTACGACTAACTTTCTTTGCTGCCATGAAGTTCTAACCTCCTTCACTTAGGAATTATTTTTTCTTGCCTGCTACAGTACGAGCTGGGCCTTTACGAGTACGTGCATTATTTTTCGTGTTTTGTCCACGAGTTGGTAATCCACGACGATGACGGATACCACGGTATGAACCGATTTCCATCAAACGTTTGATATTTAAGTTCACTTCACGACGAAGATCCCCTTCAACTTTTAACTTATCAATTTCCGCACGGATAGCATCTGTTTGTTCATTTGTTAAATCACGAACACGAATTTCTTCAGATACTCCAACGTTTGCTAAAACTTTTTTAGCAGTAGTGTTACCAATACCATAGATATAAGTAAGGGAAATTACTACACGTTTATCACGAGGGATGTCTACTCCTGCAATACGAGCCATTATTCGTTACACCTCCTATTATCCTTGACGTTGTTTATGTTTTGGATTTGCTGGGCAAATGACCATAACACGTCCTTTACGGCGAATTACTTTACAATGTTCACACATTGGTTTTACTGATGGTCTTACTTTCATGATAATACCTCCCTGATTTTACGGAGTACAATTATTTAAAGCGGTAAGTGATTCGACCACGAGTTAAATCATATGGCGATAACTCAACAGTCACTTTATCTCCAGGCAAGATACGAATATAATGCATACGAATCTTACCAGAAACGTGAGCAAGAACTACATGCCCATTTTCTAATTCAACTTTAAACATTGCATTCGGCAAAGTTTCGACGACTGTACCTTCGATTTCAATCATATCATCTTTTGCCACGCACAGTACCTCCTTGTACTTGTTTCGCGCTTTCGCGCGATAAAACGGCGGAAACTTCAGCTCCCACCTAGAATTTCACAACTAAACTTCTTTAAAGTTCAAAAAAACTTAGAAGTCGGACTGATATATTCTATCATAAGTTATTTGATTTGGCAAGAGAATCTGAATCCAACAAAAACAGTAGGTAGCGGGCAATCAACTCTATTTTTTCTCAATGATTTGTTTCACATCTTCAAAAACAGCATCGATCTCACGATTTCCATCTATTGAATGCAACAAATCTTGTTCTTTATAATAAGCTAAGATTGGCGCACTACTTTCGATGTTGACTGCCAAACGATTTTTTACCGTTTCAGGCTTATCATCTTCTCTTTGATAAAACTCATGTCCACCGCATCGGTCACATGTTCCCTCTACTTTAGGAGGGTTAAATAGTTTATGATACGTCGCTCCACAAGTACGACACATAAATCGACCTGCTAAACGCTCAATCAAAACATTTTCTTCAACATGAATATCAATGACAGCGTCAATTTGTTTATTTAAATCTTTTAACATTTCATTTAATGCCTTCGCTTGATCCAAAGTTCTTGGGAATCCGTCTAATAGAAAACCTTTTTCTGTATCGGGTTCTGCTAAACGTTCTTTAACAATTCCGTTCGTTACTTCGTCAGGAACCAAGTTACCAGCATCGATATAGGCCTTTGCTTCAAGGCCAAGAGCAGTTTCATTTTTCATTGCTGCACGGAACATATCTCCAGTAGAAATATGTGGAATTCCATACGTATCAATAATTTTTTCTGCTTGTGTCCCTTTTCCTGCTCCAGGTAATCCCATTAAAATGAGGTTCATTATGTTCTCCTCCTAATTTTAAAGGCTGGCTCATGTCATGAAGCTAGCCAATGTGAGAACGGTGCTGAGGAGAATCCTCAACACACAATTCTTACTTATTGATAAAGCCAACATATTGACGTTTTAACATTAAACCTTCTAGTTGTTTAGCTGTTTCTAGAGCAACACCAATAACAATTAGTAAGCTTGTTCCACCTAGTCCAATAGACTGTGGTAAGTTCCATAACATTTGAGCAATGATTGGCAATAAAGCTACCATTCCTAAAAAGATAGAACCGACTACGCTTAAACGCATTAATAGTCCAGATACGTATTCCTCTGTCCCTTTACCTGGTCGTACGCTTGGAATATAACTTCCTTGTTTTTGTAAGTTTTCCGCCAATTTCTCAGGGTTTACTTGAACAAAAGCATAGAAGAATGTAAACGCAACAATCAGTACAGTGTATACAATGGCACCTGGAACTGTATTATAACTAAAAATTTGTTGCATTACTTCGTACCAACCATCACCCTTGAAGTTACCTCCTAGAGCTTGTAAAACGGCATTTGGTGTCGAAATAAGCGAACTAGCAAAGATAACTGGAATAACTCCGGCAGCATTTACTTTTAAAGGTAAATAGCTACTTGTCGGTGCACCAGAAACCCTTTTTGTATATTGGATAGGAATTTTGCGCTCTGCTTGCTGCATGAACGTTACAAAAGTTACAATCAGTAAAACTGCAATAACTAAAATAACGATGAAGACAACAGATTGCCCGATTTTGGAAGAATCAATATTTACGAAATAATCAACATAGATTTCTTTAATAGAGCTTGGTAATCTAGAAATAATACCAGCAAAGATAATCATTGAGACTCCATTACCAATTCCTTTTTCAGTGATTTGTTCTCCCAACCAAGTAACAAATAGTGTACCGGCTGTTAAAATAATAGAGATCATGATATAAGTATTGAAGTTTGGATTTTTAACAATTCCAATTGAACTTAAGCTATTAAATCCAGCGGTAATACCAAACGATTGGGCAATTCCCAATACAATAGTTAGATATCTAGTTGCTTGATTTAATTTCTTACGTCCAACTTCACCTTGTTTTGACCATTCTACAAATTTAGGAACAATGTCCATTTGTAACAACTGAATAATGATTGATGCTGTAATGTAAGGCGAAACCCCCATCGAGAAGATAGAGAAGTTTTGCATTGCACTACCACTAACCATATTCAGCATGTTTAGAAACGGTAAATCACTTAGCTCTGCCAATCCTTTAGCATTTACGCCAGGTACTGTTATATGAGCCCCGATGCGAAATACTAATAGAATTAGAACAGTAAACATAATTTTTGATCTAATGTCTTTGACTTTAAAAGCTTTACTTAATAGTTTAAACATTAGATCACCTCGATTGATCCTCCAGCAGCTTTAATCGCTTCTTCTGCTGCTTTAGAGAATTTAGTTGCTTTGACAGTCACTTTTTTAGTTAATTGACCATCTGCAAGAACTTTAATTCCTGATTTTTCATTTTTAACGATTCCAGCTTCAATTAATGCAGCTGATGTTACTTCAGCTCCGTCTTCGAAACGATTCAATACATCTAAATTGATGATTGCATAATCTTTACGATTAATGTTCGTGAAGCCACGTTTTGGTAAACGACGGAATAATGGAGTTTGACCCCCTTCAAATCCTAAACGTACACCGCCACCTGAACGAGCTTTTTGCCCTTTTTGTCCACGGCCAGCAGTTTTACCATTGCCAGATGAAGTACCACGTCCAACGCGATTGCGTACTTGGCGTGAACCTTCGGCAGGTTTCAATTCATGAAGTTTCATTGGTTTGGCACCTCCTTAAACAATCTACTATTGTAAATTAAACTTCTTCTACGTCCACTAAATGTGAAACAGTGTTAACCATTCCTTTGATTGCATCATTCGCAGGTTTAGTTACAGTACTGTTAATTTTTTTCAATCCCAACGCTTTTACTGTATCACGTTGATTTTGAGGACGTCCGATAATACTGCGTTTTAAAGTAATTTTTAATTCAGCCATTACTGTTGTCCTCCTTAACCGATAATTTCTTCTACAGTTTTGCCACGAAGTGCTGCCACTTCTTCAGCGCGTTTTAATTGTGTTAAACCATCAAGAGTTGCGCGAACAACGTTGATTGGTGTGTTTGAACCTAATGATTTAGATGTAATATCTGCTACACCAGCTAATTCTAATACGGCACGAACTGGTCCACCAGCGGCAACCCCAGAACCTTCAATTGCTGGTTTCATAAGGATACGTCCACCACCAAATACTCCGATTACTTCGTGAGGGATGGTAGAACCAACCATAGGCACTTCAACTAAGTTTTTCTTAGCGTCTTCGATAGCTTTACGAATAGCTTCTGGTACTTCTTGCGCTTTACCAGTACCAAAACCAACGTGTCCATTTTTATCTCCCACAACAACTAAAGCTGCGAAACGTAAACGACGTCCACCTTTAACAACTTTTGTTACACGGTTGATTGCAACAACGCGGTCTTCTAATTCCAAGTGTTTTGGATCAATATAAACCATGAATGGTGTTCCTCCTTCTCTTAAAATTCTAGTCCATTTTCACGAGCTGCTTCAGCTAAAGCGGCTACGCGGCCATGGTAAAGGTATCCACCACGGTCAAAGACTACTACTTTAACGCCTTTTTCAGCGGCACGTTCAGCAACTAATTTACCTACAGCTGCAGCGATTTCTGTTTTTGTTCCACCTGAAATTTCTTTATCCAAGGCAGAGGCACTTGCTAGCGTTACACCCGCTACGTCATCAATGACTTGAGCGTAGATGTTTTTGTTAGAACGGAAAACGTTCAAACGTGGGCACTCAGCAGTACCAGAGATTTTGTTACGTACACGACGATGTCTTTTCTGACGTGTCTTATTTTTATCTGGTTTTGTTATCACAATTGTCACCTCTTTAATTTAATTGTACTACTATTTCAAGCAGTGAACAGATTTCGGAAAAGAGCATTAGTCACGATACAAGGGAAATTTCTTTTGAGGAAAACGAACTTCATCAAAACAATTTTCCTTTGTTTCTCACTTCTAAGCAATTCTCCTACATGTCTTATTCTATTTACCAGTTTTACCTTCTTTACGACGTACAAATTCGCCAACATAGCGGATTCCTTTGCCTTTATAAGGTTCTGGAGGACGAACGCCACGGATGTTTGCTGCTAATTCACCAACATGTTCTTTGTTAGCTCCTTTAACAACTACTTGTGTGTTCGAAGGTACTTCTACAGTTACACCAGCTGGTGGTGTAATTTCTACTGGATGAGAGTACCCAACGTTAAGAATCAAGTTAGATCCTTGTAATTGTGCACGGTAACCAACCCCGATAAGTTCTAACCCTTTTTCAAAGCCTTCACTTACACCAACAACCATGTTGTTGAAGTTTGCACGAGTTGTACCGTGAATTGTTTTCATGTCTTTGCTATCATTTGGACGAGTAAACGTTACTTCGCTTCCTTCGATATTCATTGTGATATCAGCAGAAAACTCACGAGTCAATTCACCTTTAGGTCCTTTTACAGTTATGTTATTTCCATCTTGAGTTACAGTAACTCCAGCTGGTAAAATAACGATTTTATTACCAATACGGCTCACTTAGAGACACCTCCTTGTGTATTTTTTAAATTACCATACGTAGGCGATTACTTCGCCGCCGATATTTTTTGCTCTTGCTTCTTTATCAGTTACTACACCTTCAGAAGTAGAGATGATCGCAATACCTAAACCGTTCAATACTTTAGGAACTTCGCCAGCTTTTACATAAGCACGTAGACCTGGTTTAGAGATACGTTTTAAGTTAGTGATAACACGTTCTTCGTTTTTACCATATTTAAGGAAAACACGGATTACGCCTTGTTTGTCATCTTCGATATATTCTACATCGCGAACAAATCCTTCACGTTTCAGGATTTCAGCGATATCACGTTTAATTTTTGAAGCAGGTACTTCTAAACTTTCATGTTTAACCATGTTCGCATTACGAATGCGAGTTAGAAAATCTGCAATTGGATCTGTCATGACCATTGAACTATTTACCTCCTTTATGCAAGTTTACTTGTTTACCAGCTAGCTTTCTTCACGCCGGGAATTTGACCTTTATAGGCAAGTTCGCGGAAGCAAATACGGCAAAGATGAAATTTACGATAAACTGAATGTGGACGACCGCAACGTTCACAACGTGTATATGCTTGTGTCGAATGTTTTGCAGGACGTTTGTTTTTAGCAATCATTGATTTTTTAGCCACGTAGTTCGCCTCCTTTTTTTATTTTTGGAATGGCATACCTAATTGTGCCAACAACTCACGAGATTCTTCATCAGTGTTTGCTGTTGTAACAATAACGATGTCCATACCGCGTACTTTATCTACTAAATCATAATCAACTTCTGGGAAGATTAATTGTTCTTTAATACCTAAAGTGTAGTTACCACGTCCATCAAAGGCTTTTTTACTTACTCCGTGGAAGTCACGTACACGTGGTAAAGATACTGATACTAATTTATCTAAAAATTCGTACATTCTTTCGCCGCGTAAAGTCACTTTCGCACCGATTGGCATTCCTTCACGTAAACGGAACCCAGCGATTGATTTTTTAGCTTTTGTAATGATTGGTTTTTGACCAGTTACTAATGCTAATTCTTCAACAGCTTTATCTAAATTTTTTGCGTTTGATACCGCATCACCAACACCCATGTTGATGACAATTTTATCAACTTTAGGTGTTTGCATAACAGAGCTATAGTTAAATTTTTCCATCATTGATGGTGTTACTTCTTTAATATATTTTTCTTTCAGGCGGTTCATTCAGTAAGCCCCTCCTTCCTTATAATCTATTTATCTAAGACTTCACCGGTTTTTTTAGAAACACGGACTTTTTTACCATCGACTTCTTTATAGCCAACTTTAGTTGCTTCTCCGTTAGACGGATCAATCACCATTACATTAGAAACATGAATTGGTGCCTCAACTTCTAGAATTCCTCCTTGCGGGGCTTCTTGGTTTGGCTTTTGGTGTTTTTTCATAATATTAACACCTTCAACGATAACTTTGTCTTTTTTAGGAAACGCCGCTAATACAACGCCTTCTTTATTTTTGTCTTTTCCAGTGATAACTTTAACTTTATCGCCTTTTTTAACAAACATTATTGTTTCGCACCTCCTTTGAATAAGTGTCTCGAATTATAATACTTCTGGTGCTAGAGAAACGATCTTCATGAAGTTGTTTTCACGTAATTCACGTGCAACTGGTCCGAAGATACGTGTTCCGCGTGGGCTTTTATCATCACGAATAATTACCGCAGCATTTTCATCAAATTTGATGTATGAACCGTCTGTACGACGAGCTCCAGATTTTGTACGAACGATAACGGCTTTAACTACTTCACCTTTTTTGACAACCCCACCTGGCGTTGCTTGTTTGACAGTAGCAACAATCACGTCACCAATATTAGCAGTTTTACGACCAGAACCACCAAGGACTTTGATCGTTAAAATTTCACGTGCACCTGAGTTGTCAGCAACTCTTAATCGGCTTTCTTGTTGGATCACGATGTGTATCCCCCTTTCAGATTTTATACTTCAATCTATTTAGGAAAATCTCGTTTTATTAGATAATAACTGCTTCTTCGACTACCTCTAGTAAACGGAAACGTTTTGTAGCTGATAATGGACGAGTTTCCATAATTTTCACGATGTCGCCAACTTTAGCTGTGTTGTTTTCATCATGCGCTTTGTATTTTTTTGAATATTTCATACGTTTGCCATAGATAGGGTGATTTTTCTTTGTTTCAACGACAACTGTGATAGTTTTATCCATTTTGTCTGAAACCACGCGACCTTGGTAAACTTTACGTTGATTTCTTTCTTCAGTCATACGCGTTTGGCCTCCTTCCACTATTAGTTAGCTTGTTCACGCAATACTGTTTTGATGCGTGCAATCGATTGACGTACTTCTTTAATACGTGCAGTGTTTTCTAATTGACCTGTTGCTAGTTGGAATCTTAAATTGAACAATTCTTCTTTAAATTGCTTTTCTTGTTCAAGCATTTCGGCAGTGGTTAATTCTCTGATATCTTTAACCTTCATTCGATTCACCACCCATTTCCTCACGTTTTACGATCTTAGTTTTAACCGGTAATTTGTGGGATGCAAGACGAAGTGCTTCACGAGCTACTTCTTCAGGAACGCCAGCGATTTCGAACATTACTTTACCGCGTTTAACTGGTGATACCCAGCCTTCTGGTGCTCCTTTACCTTTACCCATACGAACACCGATAGCTTTACTTGTGTAAGATTTGTGAGGGAAAATTTTAATCCATACTTTCCCGCCACGTTTCATATAACGAGTCATAGCGATACGGGCCGCTTCGATTTGTCGGTTAGTAATCCAATGAGATTCTGTTGCTTGTAAACCCCATTCACCAAAAGCTACTTCTTTTCCGCCTTTAGCTTCACCACGCATTTTACCTCTAAATTCACGACGGTGTTTCACACGTTTAGGTACTAACATGATTATTTCCCTCCTTTCTCAGTGTTTTTTTTCGTTGGAAGAATTTCTCCACGGTAAATCCACACTTTAACTCCTAATTTTCCGTAAGTTGTGTCTGCTTCTTCCCATGCGTAATCAATATCAGCACGCAATGTATGAAGAGGAACAGTTCCTTCTGAATATCCTTCTGAACGAGCGATATCCGCACCATTTAAACGGCCAGATACTTGTGTTTTAATTCCTTGAGCGCCAGAACGCATTGTACGTTGGATGGCTTGTTTTTGAGCACGACGGAAAGCAACACGATTTTCTAATTGACGTGCAATTCCTTCGCCTACTAATTTTGCATCTAAATCTGGTTTTTTGATTTCAATGATGTTAATGTGAACTCTTTTACCAGTTATTTTGTTTAATTCTTTTCTAAGGTTTTCGACTTCAGATCCGCCTTTACCAATAACCATACCTGGTTTAGCTGTGTGGATTGAAATATTCACACGATTTGCAGCGCGCTCAATCTCAATTGTAGACACAGCGGCATCAGCAAGTTTCGTTGCGATAAATTTACGGATTCTTAAATCTTCGTGTAAGAATTCAGCATACTCTTTTTCAGCATACCATTTTGCATCCCAGTCGCGGATGATGCCTACACGCATTCCTATTGGATGTACTTTTTGACCCACTGATTGTCCCTCCTCTTAATATTACGAGGTCTGGTATCCATTATCTCTAAGCAACAATGTGCTCAGAGTAGTGGTCCTCCTCTTAAGATCCGTTAACTGCTAGTTCTTAATGACAAAACATTATGAACAACAGTCCGTCTCTCTTCTATTATTTTTCTGATACGACTACTGTAATATGACTTGTACGTTTGTTGATTGGTGATGCTGAACCTTTGGCACGTGGACGGAAGCGTTTCATTGTTGGTCCTTCGTTCACAAAAGCTTCAGATACTACTAAGTTCTCAACATCTAAGTCAAAGTTGTTTTCTGCGTTTGCAATAGCTGACATTAAAACTTTTTCAATGATTCCAGCTGATTTGTTCGGCATGAATTTCAAAGTTGAAATTGCATCTGCAACGCTTTTCCCTCTGATAAGATCGATTACTAAACGGGCTTTACGAGGTGAAGTGCGAACTGTTTTTGCAGTTGCCTTAGCTGATGTAATTTGTTCTGACATTTGCATTTCCTCCCCTCAAATTAACGTCTAGTTTTCTTATCATCGGCAGCATGGCCACGATAAGTTCTAGTTGGTGCAAATTCACCTAATTTGTGTCCTACCATGTCTTCTTGAATATAAACTGGAACGTGTTTACGTCCATCATATACTGCAATTGTAAATCCAACAAAGCTAGGAAAAATTGTAGAACGGCGAGACCAAGTCTTAATAACTTTTTTCTTTTCAGCACCTTCTTGAGCTTCTACTTTTTTCATTAAATGCTCATCAACGAAAGGTCCTTTCTTCAAACTACGACCCATGGTGAACCTCCTCTCAAAATGTGCGACACATGGTCAAATAGATTATTTAGTACGACGACGAACGATAAGTTTGTCTGATTTTGCTTTTTTGCTACGAGTTTTAAGTCCAATAGCTGGT
Organism: Enterococcus rivorum; assembly: GCF_001742285.1. Taxonomy (GTDB): domain Bacteria; phylum Bacillota; class Bacilli; order Lactobacillales; family Enterococcaceae; genus Enterococcus_L; species Enterococcus_L rivorum. Next base: position 199,748 of record NZ_MIEK01000001.1, read on the forward strand.
TGTCCCCATGGAGATACAGGTGCTTTACGTCCGATAGGTTGTTTACCTTCACCACCACCGTGTGGGTGATCGTTCGGGTTCATTACGCTACCACGAACAGTTGGACGTTTACGCATCCAACGAGAACGGCCTGCTTTACCAATGTTGATTAATTCGTGTTGTTCATTACCAACAGCACCGACTGTTGCACGGCAAGTTGCTAAGATCATACGAACTTCTCCAGAGTTCAAACGGATTAATACGTATTTGCCTTCTTTACCAAGTACTTGTGCACTTGTTCCAGCAGAACGAATCAATTGTCCGCCTTTACCAGGTTTCATTTCAATGTTGTGAACGACAGTACCTACTGGAATATTTTCCAATGGTAATGCATTCCCAATTTTAATATCGGCTTCAGGACCTGAAACTAGGCGCATGCCTACTTCTAATCCTTTTGGTGCTAAGATATATGCTTTAACTCCATCTTCGTAATGTACTAACGCAATGTTAGCAGAACGGTTTGGATCATACTCAATTGTTTTAACAAGCGCTTCAACGTTGTCTTTATTACGTTTAAAGTCAATCAAACGGTATTGACGTTTGTGACCGCCACCTTGATGACGAACTGTAATACGACCGTTGTTGTTACGACCGGCATGATTTTTTAATGGCTTTAATAACGATTTTTCTGGTGTAGATGTTGTGATTTCAGCGAAATCAGAACTTGTCATGTTACGACGGCCATTTGTGGTAGGTTTGTACTTTTTAATCGCCACGTCTTATTTCCCTCCTACTTTGATAATTGTTTCGAGCTGACTATTCAGCCGCTTCGAAAAGTTGAATTTCTTTTGAATCTTCTGTTAAAGTCACAATAGCTTTGCGACGTTTTTTCGTATATCCTGCATGTTTACCCATGCGTTTAAACTTAGGACGCACGTTCATGATGTTTACGTTTTTCACTTTCACACCATCAAATGCTGATTCAACAGCTTGTTTTACTAAAGTTTTATTTGCGCGAGTATCAACTTCGAAAGAGTATTTCTTTTCGTCCATTGCAAGCATGGACTTTTCAGTGATTACTGGGCGTTTAATTATGTCTAGTAAATTCATTATGCAAGCACCTCCTCAATTTGAGTAAGAGCAGTTTGTGTTGCTAACATTTTACCGTTAGACACAATATCCAGAACACTAATGTTATCAGAAGTTACAACAGAAACATTTGGTAAATTACGAGCTGATAAAGCCGCAAAATCATTTTCTGGTTCTAAAACTACTAATACTTTAGTATCGATAGATAGATTTGTAAGAACTTGTTTAAATTCTTTTGTTTTTGGTGCATCAAAGTTTAATCCTTCAATTGCTACCAAGTTATTTTCAGCAACTTTTTCTGACAATACAGATTTCATTGCTAAACGACGAACTTTTTTAGGAAGTTTGTAGCTGTAAGAACGTGGTGTTGGTCCAAAGACGATACCACCTCCGCGCCATTGTGGCGAGCGGATTGAACCTTGACGAGCACGACCAGTTCCTTTTTGGCGCCATGGTTTACGGCCACCGCCACGAACGTCGCCGCGGTTTTTAACTGCGTGTGTTCCTTGTCTTAATGAAGCACGTTGCATGATGATTGCATCATATACAACACTTTCATTAGGTTCGATTCCGAAGATTTCTTCATTTAATGTCATTTCACCATTTTGTGTTCCATCTTGTTTAAATAATGCTACATTCGGCATTCCTTAGTTCCTCCTTTCCCTACGATTATTTAGCCTTCACAGCTGATTTGATTGTAATTAATGATTTTTTCGCTCCAGGAATGTTCCCTTTAATTAGGATGACATTTCTTTCAGCATCCACTCTAACAATTTCAAGATTTTGAATTGTTATGCGGTCACCACCCATACGGCCGGCAAGTTTTTTATTTTTAAACACTCGGTTAGGAGCAACTGGACCCATTGACCCAGGACGACGATGATAACGAGAACCATGAGACATTGGTCCGCGGCTTTGGCCGTGACGTTTAATAACCCCTTGGAATCCTTTACCTTTCGAAGTACCTGTAACATCAACGATATCTCCTGCTTGGAAAACATCTACTGTAATTTCTTTTCCTACTTCATATTCTCCTAGCACAACATCTTTGAATTCCTTAATGAAGCGCTTAGGAGCCGTGTTTGCTTTTGCAACATGACCTTTCGCAGGTTTGTTTGCCAAAACTTCACGTTTGTCTTGGTAACCGACTTGAATTGCTTCGTAGCCGTCCGTTTCAATAGTTTTTACTTGTAACACTACGTTTGGCGTAGCTTCAACTACTGTTACTGGAATTAATTCACCAGACTCAGTAAAGATTTGTGTCATTCCCACTTTTTTCCCTAAGATTCCTTTGGTCATGAGTACACCTCCATCATCTTGATTTTTTTTATAGTTTGATTTCAATATTCACACCAGATGGTAAGTCAAGCTTCATTAAAGCATCAACTGTTTTTGGTGTTGGGTTCACAATGTCGATTAGACGTTTGTGTGTACGCATTTCGAATTGTTCGCGTGAATCTTTGTATTTATGAGTCGCACGAATAACTGTGTAAAGCGAGCGTTCTGTTGGTAATGGAATTGGTCCTGACACGTCAGCTCCAGTTCTTTTTGCTGTTTCCACAATTTTATCCGCTGATTGATCTAAAATACGGTGTTCATACGCTTTTAAACGGATACGAATCTTTTGTTTTGCCATCTTGTTCCCTCCTTCGCCTATTTTGAAAGTAGACATAGCTCCACGAAAATTTTTCCGTCACGCTCGTTCGTGGCAAAGCGCCCGGGCGTGTCGCAACCTCTCGTTTCTTAGCCGATAAACCAAAACCTTGATTTATCAATGCTTTTACACTTCTGTAAGCAGCACCTTTGTAATTATATTACAGAAAGACAGCAATAGCAAGGATTATTTCTAAAAAATCCCCTTTTTTTTTTGAACTTTTCATAATTCTTTTGAAATCAGGTTTAGTAAGAAGTGTGCACCTCTTAAAAAATAATACGGAGTTAGTTCTGATTCCAATATTTATTCAGCTTAAAGATAACATTTTCCAAGTTGCGCCTCAGCCTATTCAAAATTCTTCTATACTATAGAAGAAACTTCTTGCAACATAATAATAGCTTCTACAAATAAAAAAGCTTGAAGAATGAATTCTTCAAGCTTACGTCCGAGTACCCTAGCTTTTCACACTAGTCATTGCTATATTTAAGTTTTAATTATTTAGTGATTTCTGAAACAACGCCTGAACCAACAGTACGTCCGCCTTCACGAATAGAGAAACGAGTTCCATCTTCGATAGCGATTGGGTGGATTAATTCCACGTCCATTGCAACGTTATCACCAGGCATTACCATTTCGATACCTTCTGGCAATTCAACTACACCAGTTACGTCAGTTGTACGGAAGTAGAACTGAGGACGGTAGTTAGTGAAGAATGGAGTATGACGTCCACCTTCTTCTTTAGATAAAACATAAACTTCTGCTTTAAATTTTTTATGTGGAGTGATTGAAGCTGGTTTAGCTAATACTTGTCCACGTTCGATATCTTCACGTGCTACACCACGTAATAAAGCACCGATATTGTCGCCTGCTTCAGCGTAGTCTAACAATTTACGGAACATTTCAACACCTGTTACAGTTGTTTTAGCAGTATCTTCATTAATACCAACGATTTCAATTTCATCACCAACGCGAACTTCTCCACGTTCAACACGGCCAGTAGCAACTGTACCACGTCCAGTGATTGAGAATACGTCCTCAACTGGCATCATGAAAGGTTTATCAGTATCACGAACTGGAGTTGGGATATACTCATCAACAGCAGCCATTAATTCCATGATTTTTTCTTCGTATGAAGCTTCGCCTTCTAATGCTTTCAAAGCAGAACCAGCGATAACAGGAGTGTCATCACCTGGGAAGTCATATTCAGATAATAAATCACGAACTTCCATTTCTACTAATTCTAATAATTCTTCATCATCAACCATATCCATTTTGTTTAAGAAAACAACGATGTATGGTACACCAACGTTACGTGATAACAAGATATGTTCACGAGTTTGAGGCATAGGGCCATCAGCAGCAGAAACTACTAAGATTGCTCCGTCCATTTGAGCAGCACCAGTGATCATGTTTTTAACGTAATCCGCGTGTCCTGGGCAGTCCACGTGTGCGTAGTGACGAGCATCAGTTTCATATTCGATATGAGAAGTGTTGATTGTGATACCACGTTCTTTTTCTTCTGGAGCGTTATCGATATCAGCATAGTTTTGAGCTTCACCGCCACCGTGTTTAGCTAACACAGTTGCAATTGCAGCAGTTAATGTAGTTTTACCATGGTCAACGTGTCCGATAGTACCAATGTTTACATGGGGTTTTGAACGGTCAAATTTTTCTTTAGCCATTTTAAAATGTTCCTCCTAAAATATAAAATTTTATTTTTTTGTTTATTTGATAGGTAGTTTCAACAACTTCCTGATCATCTTTAACTATTTTACATGATATCAAGAAAAAAGCCTAGTACTAAATAAGAAAGTCTTATTTGATTTTCTAATTAAGCGTTATCTCCGCCATTTTTCTTAATAATTTCTTCTTGGATTGATTTCGGTACATCTTCATAATGATCAAAGACCATCATAAATGTTCCGCGTCCTTGAGTCGCTGAACGTAGAGTTGTTGCATATCCGAACATTTCTGCTAATGGTACAATCGCATTAACGATTTGTGAATTACCATGAGCTTCCATTCCTTCAACGCGTCCACGACGGCTAGTAACATGTCCCATAATATCACCTAAGTAGTCTTCTGGAACGGTAATTGTTACTTTCATCATTGGTTCTAAAATCACTGGGTTAGCTTTTTTAGCAGCAGCTCTTAAAGCCATTGATGCCGCTACACGGAATGCCGTTTCATTGGAATCGACATCATGGTAAGAACCATCATAAAGTTTCGCTTTAATATCTACTAATGGGTAACCAGCTAATACACCGTTTTCCATCGAAGCTTTCAAACCAGCTTCAACAGCAGGAATGTATTCACGAGGAACTACACCACCAACGATAGCATTTTCGAATGCGAAACCGCCACCTTCTTCGTTCGGTGTAAATTCAACCCAAACGTGACCATACTGACCTTTACCACCAGACTGACGGACAAATTTACCTTCAGCTTGTGTAACAGGAGCACGGAAAGTTTCACGGTAAGATACTTGAGGAGCACCAACGTTAGCTTCAACTTTGAATTCGCGACGCATACGGTCTACTAAAACGTCCAAGTGCAATTCTCCCATTCCTGAGATAACTGTTTCACCTGTTTCAACGTTTGTTTCAACACGGAATGACGGATCTTCTTCAGCAAGTTTTTGAAGCGCAACACCCATTTTATCTTGGTCAGCTTTTGATTTAGGCTCAACAGCAACTTGGATAACAGGTTCTGGGAACTCGATTGATTCAAGAATTACTGGCGCATCAAGTGCACATAAAGTATCACCTGTAGTAGTGTCTTTCAACCCAACTGCAGCAGCGATATCTCCTGAATACACTGTGTCAATTTCTTGACGCGTATTCGCATGCATTTGAAGAATACGACCAATACGTTCTTTTTTATCTTTAGAAGCGTTCAATACGTATGAACCACTTTCAAGAACTCCTGAGTAAACACGGAAGAATGTTAAACGACCAACAAACGGATCTGTCATAACTTTAAATGCTAATGCCGCAAAAGGCGCACTGTCATCAGCAGGACGTGTTGTTTCTTCGTCTGTTTTAACATCAATTCCTTTAATTGCTTCAATATCAAGTGGTGATGGTAAGTAGTCAAGTACTGCATCAAGCATTAATTGAACACCTTTATTTTTAAAGGCAGAACCAGCCATAACCGGGAAAAACTCAACATTGATTGTTGCTTGACGGATACCCGCTTTCAACTCATCAATTGTGATTTCTTCACCTTCAAGATATTTCATCATTAGGTCTTCATCAGTTTCAGCAACAGCTTCCACTAATTTTTCACGCCATTCAACTGCTTGTTCCATATATTCTTCTGGAATATCAGTTTCTTGAATGTCTGTTCCTAAATCATTTGTATATATTTCAGCTTTCATTGTAATTAAATCAATGATCCCTGTAAAGTTATCTTCTGAACCAATTGGTAATTGAATCGGATGAGCATTTGCTTGTAAGCGGTCATGTATTGTGCCTACTGAATACAAAAAGTCAGCTCCGACTTTATCCATTTTGTTACAGAAAACAACACGTGGTACTTTATATTCAGTTGCTTGACGCCAAACTGTTTCAGTTTGAGGTTCAACACCTGATTGTGAATCAAGAACTGTTACTGCACCATCAAGTACACGTAATGAACGTTGCACTTCAATTGTGAAGTCCACGTGTCCTGGTGTATCAATGATGTTTACGCGATGACCTTTCCACTGTGCTGTAGTTGCAGCAGAAGTGATTGTAATCCCACGCTCTTGTTCTTGTTCCATCCAGTCCATTTGTGAAGCCCCTTCATGGGTTTCACCAATTTTATGGATTTTACCAGTATAGTATAAAATACGCTCTGTCGTTGTTGTTTTACCAGCATCTACGTGAGCCATGATACCTATATTACGAGTGTTTTCTAAAGAAAATTCTCTTGCCATTTCAGTTTTTTCTCCTCTCTTTACTTAAATCGATTGTAAAGCAACCATCTGCTGCAACATTAAGTTGCAGACAGAGAGGATCTTACCAACGATAATGTGCAAATGCACGGTTAGCATCTGCCATTTTGTGTGTGTCTTCACGTTTTTTAACAGAAGCACCAGTGTTATTGGCTGCATCCATGATTTCTTTTGCTAAGCGCTCTTCCATTGTGTGTTCTCCGCGCAAACGAGCGTAGTTAACAACCCAACGTAGACCTAAAGTTGTACGACGTTCTGGACGTACTTCTACTGGTACTTGATAGTTAGAACCCCCAACACGGCGAGCTTTTACTTCAAGAACAGGCATAACGTTTTTCATTGCTTGTTCGAAAACTTCCAATGGTTCGTTACCTGTAGATTCTTTGATGATATCAAATGAATTGTAGATGATATTTGATGCAATCCCGCGTTTACCATCAACCATTACACGGTTGATTAAGCGAGTTACTAATTTTGAGTTATAAATTGGATCTGGTAAAACATCGCGTTTTGCAACAGGACCTTTACGTGGCATCCGTAACTCCTCCTTCCGAAATAATCTTTTTATATATTACCTTAACGATTGTCAAATTATTTAGCTGCTTTAGGTCTCTTAGTACCATATTTAGAGCGGCTTTGTTTACGATCTGTAACTCCAGCTGTATCAAGCGCACCACGAACGATATGGTAACGTACCCCTGGTAAATCCTTTACACGTCCACCACGTAGTAAAACCACGCTATGTTCTTGTAAGTTGTGACCAATCCCTGGGATATAAGCTGTTACTTCGATTAAGTTAGACAAACGAACACGGGCATATTTACGTAAAGCTGAGTTCGGTTTTTTAGGTGTCATTGTTCCCACACGCGTACATACCCCACGCTTTTGTGGAGAATTTACGTTTGTTTGAGATTTTTTGAAACTATTATATCCTTTGTTCAACGCTGGTGAATTAGATTTTTCCACCTTTGATTTACGAGGTTTACGTACTAATTGATTAATTGTAGGCATTCCTTGTTTCCTCCTTCCTCATTTCGCTTCTAGTCCCACACATCCAGGTGGTTCTTTTTTTGCGAATAAAAAATAATGCAGTCTCTGCACTCTTTATCAAATATGCTTTGATAGACAGTCAGCACGTCTCAAATGAGACCTGTAGATAAAGCACCTTCGCTAGAATACCACGATACTCCAGTGCTGTCAAGACTTTATAATCGTTTTCTTCATTTTTTTATTCATTATTTCGTTCAAGATTACTAAATGGCTAGATCAAGCTTTTAGATAGTATGAAAAATCTTTGTCTATAAAACCATCTGCTATGATTCAACACTACCTCTTCATGATTCTAAGCGCTTTATTTGGCTTTTCTTTTTCTTGATTTAACGTTACAATATTTGAGAATAGCTGAAAGGAGATAAGTATTCGTATGAATTTTAAAAAAATAGCTGGCATTGAAGCAGCGAAGTATGTAAAAGACGGTATGATTGTTGGACTAGGTACAGGCTCGACAGCAAAATATATGGTAGACGAAATCGGACGCCGTGTGAAGGAAGAAGGTTTGACTATTACAGGAGTTACTACTTCTAATGAAACAGAACGTCAGGCAAAAAGTTTAAATATCCCTTTAAAAAGTATTGATGAAGTCCCTTACGTTGATTTAACAATCGACGGTGCAGACGAAATCAGCGCTGATTTTCAAGGAATAAAAGGCGGTGGTGCAGCATTACTTTTCGAAAAAATCGTTGCTACTTATTCAAAGAAATGCATTTGGATTGTGGATGATTCTAAAATGGTGGAAAAATTAGGGAAATTCCCATTACCTATTGAAGTTATACCTTATGGTAGCCAACAATTAATGCATTTATTTGAGGAAAAGGGTTATCAACCTACTTTGCGATTAGATGATGAAGGAAAAACATTGATTACAGACGGTGGACACAATATTATTGATCTTCATTTAAATGAAATCGATAATCCAGTGGAATTTGGTCATTACTTAGATCAACTGGTTGGTGTCGTAGAACATGGATTATTTTTAAATACAGTCTCTCTCGTGATTGTTGGAAATCAAGATGGGCCTCAAACGATAAAGGTTCCTCAGTAAAAATAGTCATTTCTTGAAATAACTAATCAATTGAAGTTTTAAAAAAAGAAGTACCATTTAATTAATTTGTAGGCTACATTTTTGTTGCTTAGTATTTTATTTATTATTTTATTCAGGAAGGGCAACGTATGAAAACAATTGGTTATGCGCGGACAACAATTACTGACGATGACCTAAAATCTCAATTAGATACTTTATCTAAATACGGTTGTGATGAAGTGTATCAAGAGACTTTCGATACCATTTCTAATGAGGACAATCGTTCTGAATTAGAAAAAGTAGTTGATAAATTAGAAGCAAATGATACGCTCGTTATCTGCCGTTTAACTCATTTAGGTAAATCAACTCGACAGTTAACAGAATTAACTCAGTTGTTAAAAGATCAATGTGCTCACTTAGTCAGCTTAACTGAAGAAATCGACACACGTCAACCTATGGGAGATATCTATTTTAAATTAATGGATGGTCTCGCCTCTATGGAATGTGATTTGATTAAGGAACGTACATTAGTCGGTTTGAATAACGCGCGAAAAAAAGGGAAAATTGGTGGTCGACCAAAAATAGATAGTCGAGTCGTAAAAAAAATATGTCATCTGTATTACAATCAAAAAGAAACGATTCAGCACATTTCTTCAAAATGTGGTGTTTCAGTTGGGTCCTGTTATAAATACATCAACCTTTCAAAAGATGAACTAAAAAAGAGAGAAGATTAAGTAAGTCTATATCTAGAAAGAACGAAGTTAAAATAAAAGTGTTTTAGTTCCTAGCACAAAATAAGCTTCATGCTGCATTAAATCACATGGTTCTTCATGATTCACAGTAAGATCAATCTGAAGCTTAGTCCATCAATTCTAGCATATTCTATCCGTATAAAGTGATGTGATTTGGAGGATCACGGAGTATAGCTTTTGATTTCATTCCCTCTATTCAAATTTCAAGAATCCATGACAGAACTCTTTCAATCAAACGTTTAGTAAACTTACTTAAATAGCCAAAAGATTTCTCGTAATTTTCATTGGAAATCTACTTTAAAACAGTGTACAATAGAAAAGGAAATGAAATGAAATTTTCAGAAACTATAACTCAAAGGAGAGCTATGAATGTTAAAATTAGTTTTTGTCCGTCATGGTCTTAGCGAATGGAATGCCTTAAACCAATTTACTGGTTGGGTAGATGTAGATTTAAGTGAAACAGGTGTAGAAGAAGCTCAAGCAGCTGGTCAGAAAATTAAAGATGCTGGAATCCAATTTGACGTTGCATATACTTCAGTTTTAAAACGCGCAATCAAAACATGTAACTATGTATTAGAAGGTTCTGATCAATTATGGATTCCTCAATACAAATCTTGGAGATTAAACGAACGTCATTATGGCGCATTGCAAGGATTGAACAAAGAAGAAACAGCTGCCAAATACGGTGCAGATCAAGTTCAATTATGGCGTCGTTCTTACGACACGCTTCCTCCACTTTTGGAAGAAACTGATCCTACTTCTGCAGTGAACGATCGTCGTTACGCTAGTTTAGACCGTCGTGTTATCCCTGGTGGAGAAAACTTAAAAGTTACTTTAGAACGTGCGATTCCTTTCTGGGAAGATCATATTGCTCCTGCATTATTAGATAGCAAAACTGTTTTAGTAGCAGCACACGGTAATTCTTTACGTGCATTAGCAAAACATATCGAAGGCATTTCTGATGATGATATCATGGGCTTAGAAATCCCAACAGGTCAACCACTTGTTTATGAATTAAACGATGATTTATCTGTATCTAAAAAATATTACCTATAATAACAGCAAGAGGTTGAGACAGAAGTCGTTTTGGAAAATTTCCGAAGACCTGGACTTTTGACCACTGTTTATTCGGGTTTAGAGGATGAAACAAAACTGATTTTTAGTTTTGTGCATCCTCTTTTTTTGCAAAAAAACTACTCAGCCGTTTCACTGAGCAGTCCTTTTTTACTATCCATTCTTAGTCCTTTTAGAAAGTCATTTTTACTAATGATTTACGATAAATTGTTTCTACATCTTGACAATCCAAAGGAACATAGGCATTTACTTTTATCGTACTATGATCTACTGCTTGTTTAGCCATCACCTTCAACTTTTCTTCACCAATGCCAACTTCAGGCAAGGTCATTGGGATTCCACAAGATTCAAAAAATTCGTACAATGCTTTAATTCCTTTTTTTGCAGCTATTTTTTTATCAGACTCAGTGATCCCCCAAACATTTCTTGCAAACTGAACAAATTTATCAACTGTTGCTTCTGACAATACATATTCCATCCAACGAGGAGTTAAGATGGCCAACCCTACACCATGAGTAATATCGTAAAAAGCACTCAATTCATGTTCCATCGGATGGCAAGACCAAGCACCTGTTTTGCCACTTCCTGTCAGACCATTTAAAGCTAAACTACTTGACCACATTAGATTTGCTCGCGCATCGTAATTTTCCGGTTCTTGCATAGCAATTGGGCAGTTTTTGATAACTGTTCGCATTAAGCCTTCTGCAACAGAATCTTGGACATCTGTTCCTTCTGTCTTTTTAAAATAATTCTCAATCAAATGACTTAAAATATCTGCTGAGCCTGCTGCTGTTTGATTTTTAGGAACAGTAAACGTATTTTTGGGATCTAAAAATGATACTTTCGGAATCATAGATGTCCCACCCACACCTAATTTTTGATTGACAGCTAAATTAGAGATGACAGCACCACTATTCATTTCACTGCCAGTAGCAGCTAAGGTTAAAATCGTGACAATCGGCAATGCTTCACCTGAATAACTTCTTCTCTCTAAAACTAGATCCCAAGCATCTTTTTCAGAATAAAAACCTGCTGCAACTACTTTCGCACAATCTATGGTTGAACCTCCACCAACTGCCAAAATGACCTCGACGTCATTTTCTCGACACAATTCAATGCCTTGACGAACAGTTTCGACTCTAGGATTAGGTTCAACGCCGCTTAATTCAACGAACGTATTCTGATTAGCTCTTAAGATTTCAACAACCGTATCATATAAACCGTTTTTCTTAATGCTACCTCCACCATAGACAAGCAACACCTTTTTGCCATAAGTATTCAAAACATCTGCCAACTCATCTGATAATCGATTTTCTCCAAAACGTATGTCTGTTGGTGCATAAAAACGAAAATTATCCATTCTTTTTCCCTCCGTTTGAATCAACTTTTTTTTAGCCAATGATAACTCTTTTCACAACAATATAGTAGCAAACAAGCTTATCTCTTTTTTAATTCACTCTATCCTTTACAAAAAAACGCAAAGCTACAACAGCTTTACGTTTTTCCTTTTTTATCGAATCGCTGTTTCTAAACCAACTTCAATCATATCATTAAAAGTTGTTTGACGTTCTTCTGCAGTTGTTTCTTCCCCAGTCACTAAACTATCACTTACAGTCATGATGGCCAATGCTTCAACATCAAATTTTGCAGCCAAATAATACAATGCCGCTGCTTCCATTTCAATTGCTAAAACACCTAGTTTTCCAAGTTTAAAAACAGTTTCCATGCTATCGCTGTCTTTATAGAAAACATCGTCAGACAATACATTTCCAACATGGGTAGTGAAGCCCTTCTCTTTAGCAATTTCATAAGATTTCAAAAGTAAATCAAAGGTTGCGATTTGCGGGAAATCATACTTAGGAAAATCATTACGAATCATAGATGAAGGAGTTGCTGCAGCTTGTGCAATCACTAAATCTCGCACGGTTACTTTTTCAGAAATGGAGCCACAAGTTCCTACACGAATTAGTTTTTTCACGCCATAAGAATTAATTAACTCATGGGCATAGATAGACGCTGAAGGCATCCCCATTCCTGTTCCTTGTACAGAAACGCGTTCACCTTTGTAAGTTCCAGTGTAGCCTAACATTCCTCTCACATTATTGTAACACGTAGGATTTTCTAAAAATGTTTCCGCAATGTATTTTGCACGTAATGGATCTCCTGGTAATAGGATTTTATCTGCAATTTCCCCTTGTTTAGCTTCAATATGAACACTCATTTTTTTCCTCCTACACACTCATTTTTTTATTTTAAAGTTCAACTAATGTCGCTTTGATTAGTTCCTTAAATTGGACTTTTACACGCTCAGTTGTTTCAACTACTTCCTCATGGTTCAAGCTACTTTGCATTCCTGCTGCTAGATTCGTAATACAAGAAATACCTAGAACTTTCAGTCCGCAATGTGCTGCTACAATCACTTCTGAAACAGTTGACATCCCTACTGCATCAGCTCCAAGAGTACGAGACATGCGAATTTCTGCTGGCGTTTCATAGGTAGGTCCAGAATACCCCATGTAGACTCCTTCTTGTAGATCAATTTTTTGTTTTTCTGCTACTTTTTTTGCAACCTCACCATAAGCAGCAGTGTATGCATGACTCATGTCTGGGAAGCGCGGGCCCATGTCGTCTTCATTTTCACCAATTAATGGGTTATCTCCTGTAAAATTAATATGATCTGTAATCAACATTAAATTACCTGGCGTAAAGTTTTCATTTACACCACCAGCAGCATTTGTAACTACTAAGGAATGGACACCTAAAGCGGACATTACACGAACTGGATACGTCACTTTTTGCATAGAATGTCCTTCATAATAATGGAAACGGCCTTGCATTGCCATCACTTTTTTACCAGAAAGAGTACCGTAAACTAATTTCCCTGCATGTCCAACGACTGTTGAAACCGTAAAGTGTGGAATTTCAGCAAAAGGAATGGCAATTGGGTTTTCAATTTCATCCGCTAATTCGCCTAAACCAGATCCTAAAATCAGACCGAAATCAACCGCTCCAAATCCTTTTTCTTTTAAAAATTCAGTTGTCTCTTTCAATTGTTCACTTAATTTTCTCATGGTCAAGTCTCCTATTTCAATTTATCCAAAAAGCTTTCGCCATTTTCCGTTTTAGTTACAGCAAAATTTTCAGCAATTGTTGCTGAAATATCTGCATAATGCCCTTGTGGCAACGCCCTTTGTTCTTTCATATTTTTACTATAAGCCAACAGCGGAACATATTCTCTTGTATGATCGGTTCCTGGAAACGTGGGATCATTTCCGTGGTCAGCAGTGATTAGCAATAAATCATCCTCTTCCATATTCTCCAACAATTCTGGAATTCTTAAATCAAATTGTTCAATCGCATGAGCATAACCCACTACATCACGACGATGACCAAACAAAGCATCAAAGTCTACTAAGTTGGTAAAACTTAATCCTTCAAAATCTTGTTTCATTACTTTTATTAATTGATCTACACCATCCATATTACTCTTGGTGCGAACAGCATCTGTAATCCCTTGCCCGTTAAAAATATCATTAATTTTCCCAACAGCGATAACATCTTTCCCGGCTTCTTTTAAAGAATCCAACACTGTTTTTCCAAAAGGATCTAATGCATAGTCATGGCGATTACTAGTTCTTGTAAAATTCCCAGGTTCTCCTAGATACGGACGAGCAATAATGCGACCAATCATGTAAGGTTCGTCTTTTGTAATATCACGAACATACTGACAAATACGGTACAATTCTTCTAAAGGAATAATTTCTTCGTGAGCTGCAATTTGTAACACGGGATCTGCTGAAGTATAAACGATTAGATCACCTGTTTTCATTTGATGCTCACCATAGTCATCTATTACTGCAGTTCCACTATACGGCTTGTTACATACCACTTTACGTCCAGAAAACTCTTCAATTTGTTTCAATAACTCTTCTGGAAAGCCGTCTGGAAACACTCGGAAAGGTTTTTGAATATTCAAGCCCATAATTTCCCAATGCCCTGTCATCGTATCTTTTCCAACCGAAATTTCTTCTAGTTTTGTTACATAGCCTAAATGATCTTGTACTGCAGCAACTCCATGTAAGGGAGCAATTGTGCCTAATCCTAGTTTTTCTAAGTTGGGAATCGTTAAGCCTGCTTCTTTCGCAATATGTCCTAAAGTATCGCTGCCAACATCACCAAATTTTTCTGCATCTGGCGCTTCACCAATTCCTACAGAATCCATCACAACTAAATGAACACGTTTAAACATCTGCATTTCCTTCTTCCTCTATCAATATTTTTCATTAATAAACGAAATAATCTTAAACGGTTTAAGCTTACTCCCTCTATTATATTGCACTTCCATAAATGTTGCACTTTTCTAGGATGTTTATGAGAACGCTAAAATATGTTATAGAAAACGAGTGTAGTTAGCCAAAAACAGCTTAAACTACACCCTTAATGTCTCTATTTAGATTTAATATAATTTTTCCCGTTCGCTTTAGGTCCTGACGCTTTTCCAAAGAAAACAACCAATACAATAATCGTCAAGGCATAGGGTGCTGCTTGTAAATAAACGTCTGGAATTTGAGAAATAATCGGTAAATCTCCTCCAGCAATACTTAAGTTTTGAGCAAACCCAAAGAATAACGCTGCGCCCATCGCACCAATTGGATTCCATTTTCCGAAAATCATCGCCGCCATTGAAATAAATCCTTGTCCAGCAATCGTTGTGATACCAAAGCGTCCAGCAATAGACTGTGCAAAAACAGCACCACCCATACCACCTAAAAATCCTGATAGCAAAACACCAGAATAGCGCATCAGATAGACATTGATTCCTAAAGTGTCCGCAGCTTGTGGGTTTTCCCCAACCGAACGTAATCTTAAACCAAAACGAGTTTTATATATAACAAACCAAGCAATAATCGCTATCAGAATTGCTACAAATGCCGGTAAAGAAGTTTTCTTAAAGAAAAGCTCTCCGATGACAGGTATATCTTTCAAAACAGGGAATGAAAAGTATCCGAATGTTTCGGGAATCATATCTGTTTGCCCTTTATCATAAAAAACTTTTACTAAAAAGACTGCTAAAGCCGGTGCCATCAAATTAATTACGGTTCCGCTAATAATATGATCTGCACGTAAATTAATGGTTGCCACTGCATGTAAGAGAGAGAATAAAATCCCTACGACACCTCCAACAAGACAACCTAGCCAAGGTGTTGCAGCCCCAAAAGCTTCTGCAAAAGTCAAGTTAAATACTACTGAGCTAAAAGCGCCCATAACCATAATCCCTTCTAAACCAACGTTAACAATCCCGCTTCGTTCAGAAAAAGTTCCACCGATAGCAGTTAGAATAAGAGGGGTAGAATAAAATAATGTTTGAGTAATAATAGATGCAATCATCGCTAAATCCATCAGATTGTCCCTCCTTCTTGCTTGTTTTCATCCTCAGTTGATTCAATCGTTTCAACAACTGCTAACTCTTTTTTATTCCCAGAGGTTTTAGCAAGAACGAAACGAATCAAGTAGTTAATCCCAATAAAGAAGATGATTGAGGCAATTACCACGTCTACTAACTCTGTTGGTACGCCTACAAATGGCATTCCTTGTCCACCAAGTTTTAACATTCCAAACAGTAAAGCTGATAGTAAAATACCAATTGAGCTTCCTGCACCTAATAACGAAACAGCCATTCCGTCAAAGCCGATGCTTAGAGAAGAATTTTGAATAAAGAAGTTTTGGAATGTTCCCAAGCCTTGAATCACTCCACCTAAACCAGCTAGAGCGCCTGAGATAACCATAGACAAGATAATTGTTCGTTTACTACTCATCCCTGCATACTCTGATGCAAATGGATTCAATCCAACAGAACGTATTTCAAATCCAAGAGTTGTTTTTTTCATTAAGAACCAAATGATAATAAGGAAAATAAAGGCTAAAAAGATTCCTAAATTCAAGCGTGAACCTTCACTAATTTCTGTCAAAAACGGTGTTCGTAACGAAGCATTAGCTCCTACCATCTTAGTAATTCCTTTGTTCGCCATGATACTTGCTTTCATCACATTATTGGCAATATGGTTAGCAACATATAAGAAAATGTAGTTCAGCATAATCGTTACAATTACTTCACTCGTTCCGAAGTAAGCGCGTAAAATCCCTGGAATTGCAGCGGCAAATGCGCCAGCTAAAGCACCTACAATAACCGCTAGAGGTAAAACGATCCAACGAGACATATCAGGGAACGATAACGCCACCCAAATACTCGCTACCCAACCACACAACGCTTGACCAGATAACCCAATGTTAAAAAATCCAGCTGCATTCGCTACAGAAAAGCCTAATGCTGTAAAAATTAATGGTGCTGCTGTAACAAATATTTCGCCGATGCTTTTTCTTCCTTGAAAAGCTGTTTCAAACATCGCTTGGTATCCTTCAATCGGCTGATAACCAAACGCTAACATGATGACTGCTCCCAAAACAAATCCCATAACAACTGATAGAACAGGAACCAAGATATTTCTAAGTGTTTCTGATCGATTATTCAACAGATTCACCTACCTTCACTTTTGCTAATTCTTCTCTTGCTTCTTCCAAAGAATATCCCGCCATTAAAAGACCTAATTCGTTTTCTGTCGTTTCCTTTGGATCAACAATTCCGACTATTTTTCCAGCATGAATTACCGCAATTCGGTCAGAAACATTTAAAATTTCTTCTAACTCAAAGCTGACTAATAAAACAGCTCTGTTACGATCTCTTTGTTCAATCAAACGTTTGTGGATGTATTCAATCGCTCCTACATCCAAGCCACGAG
The DNA here is from genome assembly GCF_001742285.1 of Enterococcus rivorum. Taxonomy (GTDB): domain Bacteria; phylum Bacillota; class Bacilli; order Lactobacillales; family Enterococcaceae; genus Enterococcus_L; species Enterococcus_L rivorum. The sequence goes on from NZ_MIEK01000001.1 coordinate 217,110, forward strand.
TAGGTTGGGCAACAATCAACAGTTCAGGATCACGATCAACTTCTCTGGCAATAATCGCTTTTTGTTGATTTCCACCTGATAGTGATTTTGCTGGCACTAACTCATTCGTTGTTCGCACATCATACTCTTGAATCAATTCACGAGCATGTTGGTTGATGTTGCGATAATTTAAGATACCATTTTTACTTAATGGTTGTTGATAGTAGGTTTGTAAGCCAATATTTTCCGCTAAGGACATTTCTAAAACTAAACCATACTTGTGTCGATCTTCTGGAACATGACCTACACCAAGCTCTGTAATTTGTCGCGGTTTCCGATTTGAAATCACATCGCCATTTAATTCAATTGAACCACTTTCAACTTTCGTTAAACCAGCAATCGCTTGAACTAATTCTGTTTGTCCATTGCCATCAATCCCTGCAATCCCAACGACTTCTCCTGCACGAACTTCTAAATTTAAGCCTTTCACTGCTTCTAATCCACGACTCTCTTTTACCACTAAATCCTTAATCGCAAGAATCGTTTCTTTTGGTTCAGCGACTTTCTTTTCAGTTTTAAAGGAAACAGAACGTCCCACCATCATGTCCGCCAATTGTTGCGAAGAAACATCCTTCACCGTAACAGTATCGATACTTTTTCCACGACGAATAACGGTACAACGATCTGCAACTTTTTTGATTTCATCTAATTTATGCGTGATAAGAATGATAGATTTCCCTTCATTTGTTAGCTCATGCATAATGGTCATTAGTTCATCAATTTCTTGTGGTGTCAAAACCGCTGTTGGCTCATCGAAAATCAGCACATTGGCTCCACGATAAAGAGTTTTTAGAATTTCTACTCGTTGTTGCATTCCAACAGAAATATCTCGTATATAGGCATTTGGTTTTACTTCCATTCCATATTGCTTAGATACCTTCTCAATTTCTTCTTGGGCTTTTTTTCTGTTTAGAACTCCAGCATTTGTTGGTTCGCTACCTAAAATAATATTTTCGGTCACCGTAAACGCATCAACTAACATAAAATGTTGATGAACCATTCCAATTCCTAAACGATTGGCAACCGTTGGACCAGAAATATTGACTTTTTCTCCGTTCATGAAAATATCGCCAGAGGTTGGTTCTAATAACCCAGACAAAATATTCATTAACGTTGATTTCCCAGCTCCATTTTCTCCCAATAACGCATGAATTTCCCCTGGTTTCACTTGCAAGTTAATTTGATCATTCGCTTTAAATGTTCCAAATTGTTTAGTGATATTGCGCATCTCAATTACGTACTCTTCCTGAGACAAGTTTATTCACTCCCTAACAGTTAAATTGGCTTTTCTTTAGAGCAATGTTTAGGCTCTTAAGGAAACATTTGATTTTTTCCAATGCTTCCTTACAAACCTAAATAGAAAACGAAATCACCCAGTTTATTCTCCATTGTAAATATAGACGAAATAAAGGAAGGGAAAATGAAGGGTAACAGCAGTGCTTTGCCTTGAGAATTTAGAAGGAATAGATGAAAATAGCTTCCTATATTCTCAATCTAGTTCAGCTTAATTCCGAAAAGGTAGCTTCTGAAGCACCGTTTATTCAGGGGTTAAATGGGATGAAACAAAACCGCCTAAGTTTTGTCACACCCCGATTTACCCGATTTTTTAATTAGCGATACTATAGCCATTAAAAAATAATATATGCCTTATTTAACTCTTTATTTTTCTGGTTTTTCAGGTACTTTTACATCACCAGAGATTACTTTTTCTTTTGCTGCTTTTACTGCATCTTGTGCTTTAGTATCAAGAGAACCTTCAGTTAAATCAACTCCGCCGTCTTTCAAACCATATACTAAGTGTTCGCCACCAGGGAATTTATCTTCTAATGCACGGTTTGCAATATCTTGAACTGCAGTTCCAACACCTTTAAGCGTTGATGTTAAAGTGAAGTTGTCTTCTTTACCATCTTTTGTTTTGTATACGCCATCTGCTTCTTGGTCTCTATCTACACCAATAACCCAAACTTTATCGCCACTACCTGCTTCGTTTAAAGCTTTAGCTTCTTGGAAGACACCTTGTCCTGTGGCACCAGAAGCGTGGAAAATAATATCTACGCCACCTTGATACATTGCAGCTGCTAAGGCTTTCCCTTTGGCTGGATCAGCGAATGATGCTGCATATTTAGAATCCACTTCAATCTCTTTCCCTAATTCTTTCGCTGCATCTGCAACCCCAGCTTCAAAACCAGCTTGGAAACGGTCAATAACTACGCCTTCTTCTCCGCCTACAAAACCAACTTTATCTGTTTTAGTTGTGTATGCTGCCGCAACTCCGGCTAAGTAAGAAGCTTCATTGTCTTTAAATGTTGCTGAAACAACGTTATCTTTTCCTTCAATCACATCATCAATTAAAGCAAAGTTTGTATCTGGATTTGCAGCCGCTGCTGCATCAACTGCATCTTTCAATAAATAGCCAATTCCAAAAATTGTTGCAAAATTTTTCGATACAGCTTGGTCAATATTTGTTGTGTAATCAGAAGCATCTGTTGATTGAATGTAAGCAAAACCTTTTGGTCCTTCTGGTAAATCGTGTTCTTTACCCCAAGCTTTCATTCCTTCCCAAGCAGATTGGTTAAATGATTTGTCATCCACACCGCCCGTATCTGTAACCATCACAATACTGTGTTTCGCATCTCCTGCTTTGTCAGCTCCTCCATCAGAAGAATCCGTTCCTGCTTTCTTTCCGCCACATGCAGCCAAAAATACAGTCATCCCTAGCACAGCTAAGCTAAAACCAAATAATTTTGCTTTTTTCATCTCTGTAAAGCCCCCTAAAATAGTTTTATATTTTCAACAGTCAAACGACTGAATTGAACCTAATATTTGTGAATCCTACTTAATCAATAAATCACTTTAGATAAAAATTAAAAATCTTTTTCTGTAAATGCATACGGCAATAACTCACCCACGGTTGTTTCCATCGTCACACCATTTTTACCAACAAGTGTGACCGGCATAGTTGGTTCACAAAACTCAGCCATCACTTGTCGACAAGCACCACAAGGAGAAATGGGTTCTGGCGTATTCCCAATAATCACCAGATGTTGAAAGTTTCTATTTCCTTCTGACACAGCTTTAAAAAAAGCCGTTCTTTCAGCACAATTAGTTAATCCATAAGAAGCATTTTCAATGTTTACCCCTTGATACATTTCTCCTGTATCGGTCACAAGACAAGCACCAACAGGAAATTTAGAATATGGGACATACGCTTTTTCCAACGCAGTTTCTGCTGTTTCTAACCATTCTTTTTTCGCTGTCATCGTTTCACGTTCCTTCGATTAATATCCTGTACCTGTTTCACCAGCCATAATTGCAACACCAGCACTTGTTCCAATACGGGTAGCCCCTGCTTCAATCATTGCCATTGCTTCTTGTTTATCATGAATGCCACCAGAAGCCTTCACACCCATATCAGGTCCTACTGTTTCACGCATTAATTTAATATCTGCTACGGTTGCTCCACCTGTTGAAAAACCAGTTGAGGTCTTCACAAAATCAGCTCCTGCTTCTTTTGCCAATTCACAGGCTTTTACTTTTTCTTCTTCCGTAAGCAGTGCTGTTTCAATAATCACTTTTACTAGCGCACGATCTTTCGCTGCTTCCACAACCCCTTGAATATCTTTTAACACTTTTTTGTATTGTTTTGACTTCAAGGCCCCCACATTGATTACCATATCCACTTCAGTCGCGCCATTGTTAATTGCATCGTTAGCTTCATACGCCTTCACTTCAGAAGTATTGGCACCTAAAGGAAAGCCGATTACTGTACAAACATCTACACTCGTTCCTGCTAACTGCTCTTTTGCAAAAGCAACCCAAAACGGGTTGATACAAACTGAAAAAAAGTTAAATTCTTTTGCTTCTTCAACGATTTTCAATACGTCTTCTTCCGTTGCGTTTGCCTTTAAAATAGTATGATCGATCATTTGATTCAATTCCATTTTTTTTACACGTCCTTTATGCTGTTATTATATCATGAATCAACGCTGGTTCTTCACCAAAAGAGCCAACAATAATATTTTTGTAGAGAAGCTCTTTGACTTCATCAATGTTTTCCGTATTACTGTATATCGTTAATAAAGAGTCTCCTTCAGTTACACTCATTCCAACTTTTTTATGCAATTTGAGCCCCACGGCATAATCAATCGCTGCTTCTTTCGTTGCTCTACCTGCACCTAGTTTCATTGCAGCAATACCGATTTCGTTTGCAACAATTTTTTGTATAACACCGGTCTCTTTGGCGGGTAAGTCAAATTGATACTTTGCTGTAAGTAGTTGGTCTGGGTGATCTACAATGCTGTCATCTCCACCTTGATTCGCAATCATTTCTCTGAACTTATCTAGCGCTTCGCCTGATTCTAGCGCTTCTTCAAGTAATTTCCGAGCTGCTTCTAATGTATCGGCTTTCTTCGCCAAAACGACCATTTGGCTACCTAAAACATAACACATTTCAAGCAAATCTTCTGGACCGTTCCCTTGAAGCGTTTCAATGGCTTCCACAATTTCCAAACTATTACCAATCGCTTCTCCTAATGGTTGCGACATGTCAGAAATAACGGCCATTGTTTGACGATTCGCTAATTTACCAATCCTTACCATGGTTTCAGCCAAACGCCGAGCATCATCGATACTCTTCATAAATGCGCCTTCGCCAGTGGTTACATCCAAGACAATTGCGTCTGCTCCAGCCGCAATTTTTTTACTCATAATTGAACTGGCAATCAATGGAATGGAATCAACAGTTGCAGTCACATCTCTCAATGCGTAAAGCTTTTTATCAGCTGGTGCTAAGTCGCCTGATTGTCCGATAACTGCAACGTGACTTTCATTAACCAAACGTACAAACTCTTCATCTGGTAATTCAACATGAAATCCCGGAATAGCTTCTAATTTGTCAATCGTGCCACCTGTATATCCTAATCCTCTACCTGACATTTTGGCCACACTAACACCGACACTTGCTACTAAAGGGGCGAGTATCAGCGTCGTTGTATCGCCAACACCACCAGTAGAATGTTTATCGACTTTTATTCCCTGGATAGACGACAAGTCAACAATTTCTCCAGAATTAGCCATAGCCAATGTCAAGGTTGTTATTTCTTCGTCTGTCATATCCTTATAAAAAACAGCCATCAAAAAGGCGCTCATTTGATAATCTGGTATCTCACCATTAGTGTATCCATTAATAATAAATTGAATCTCATCTTTTGCAAGAGCATGACCGTCTCTTTTTTTCTCAATAAGGTCTACCATTCTCATCGTCATTTTCCTCCGAATCTCAATGTTGTATTATACACTAAAATCGTTCACGTTTAAATACTTTAGTAAAACAGTTTACTACTCGGCCCCAAATAGAAAGCACTTACAATACGAACATTAAATTATTTGTTTAGGAATGTCAATCGATTTCGTGCTTTTTCTTTTAACAAAATTTGTATTAAAAATTCTATTGGGTATTTTTTGCTTCGGATTATTAATTGTTTGAACCAAAAATTGAGCAGCCGTATGCCCAATATCAAAGCTCGGTTGATAGATGGTTGTTAGCGCTGGAACTAGGTATTTAGAGATATCTAACCCATCAAACCCAATCACTGAAATGTCATCTGGAATTTGTTTTCCAGCTTCTGCAATCGCCTGATAGGCTCCCATGGCCATTTCGTCATTCCCACAAAAAATAGCGGTTAATTCTTCATTGTTTTCTAATAATTCTTTTGCAGCTTTATGCCCGCCATCCAAGTTCAATTCTCCACAAGCGATAAACTTCTCTTGTAAGGGAATAGCGTTATCCCTTAAAGCATGCTTATACGCCATTAAACGTTCCGTTAATTGATAGTATCCCTGACTTTCCCTAATCATGCCAATATTTCGATGCCCTTCTGCGATTAAAAAATTCATGGCTTGGTAAGCACCCTCATACTCTTTTACAATTAGCCGGCCACTTTCTCTAGGATTAATTCCCCGATCAACTAATATAAAAGGCATGTTCTGATTGACCGGTTGTTTTAAAATGTGATCTTCAGGCAACAGGTTAGGGGTTGCCAAAATAATGCCATCTACCGAACGATGGATCAACTCTGTTACATATTGCGTTTCTTTTTGCAAACTGTGTTTAGAATTACACAATAAAATCATATAGCCTGAATTATTTAGATAGGTTTCTACCCCTTCAACTACCTTAGAAAAAAAGAAATCTGTGACATCCGGTACAATCATCCCAATCGTTTTAGAATGTCTGGTAATCAAATTTGAAGCAAAAAAATCTGGTTTGTACTGATATTTTTCAACGACCGCTAAGACCTTCTGCCGCGTTTCGCTGCTAAAACGACTCCCTTTATTATTTAAAATTTGCGACACTGTTGTCACAGAAACTCCTGCCAAATCTGCTATTTCTTTAATTGTTAGCTTCAAACTATCCCCTCCATTTCGTTGTTGACAGTTTCCCTTACGTCATGTTAAAGTCGTAAAAATACTTTATTAAGTGCTTTCATTTTATCAAACTTGGATGAAAAGAAATAGACTAATTATTGGAGAGGAAGAATTTTATGCACCGAGAGATCGTTAAACAATTGCCAAAAATTGAGCTTCACTGTCACTTAGACGGATCCATTCGACCAGAAACATTAGTCAAAATAGCAAGTAAGCAAGGAATTCAGTTCCCCACAAACACACAAGAACTTCATGATTTATTAGTCGCCCCACCAGATTGCCAAAATTTAAATGATTATTTAAAACGCTTTGACGTTGTTTTAACTTGCTTGCAAACCGAAGACGCTTTACAGGAAGCTTCTTTAGACATCATTTCACAAGCTGCTGAAGAAAACATTCGTTACATTGAAGTCCGCTTTGCTCCTTCTCTTCACATGCAAAAAGGGTTATCCCTTCCCAAAATAGTTACGTCTGTTTTAAAAGGACTTCGCCAAGGTACCGAAAAATATGGTGTTCAAAGCAACGCTCTTTTATGTGGTATGCGGAATGAGGAATTACAAGATATTGAGAAAATCGTTCACTTAGCAAAGGATTTTGAAACACAAGGCGTCGGTGGTTTCGATTTAGCTGGTAATGAGATTGATTTTCCTCCTTATACCTTTGAAGAAACGCTAGATTTAGTTCAACAGTTGGATCTTCCTTTGACGCTGCATGCTGGAGAATGTGGTTGTGGTAAAAATGTTGCCGATGCCGTCACTCTTGGTGCTAAACGAATCGGACATGGAATTGCCGTAAAAGATACACCAGAATATTTTTCTTTACTAAAAGAAAACAATGTTCTTTTGGAAATGTGTCCTACTAGTAATTTCCAAACAAAAACCATTACTTCAATAGCTGATTATCCATTTAAAGCTTTTTTAGCTGCTGGAATAAAAGTCTGTATTAACACCGATAATCGAACCGTTTCTGAGACCACTTTGACCGATGAATACATGAAATTACATGAGTGGTACAAAATTACTTATGCTGACATGGAACAATTAAATCATCATGCGATTGAGGGTGCGTTTATTTCAGATAGTGAAAAACAGCGATTACACGAACAATTAAGCTCAAGTTATCAGCAAAAAAAAGGGTAAAAAGAGAGAGAGGTTGAGACAGAAGTCGTTTTTGGGCGAGAAATTGGACCGCAAAGCACACCCATCCGCTTTATGGATTGAGTGGTTTGCGGTAACTTTCCGAAGACCCTGACTTTTAGCCATCGGTTATTGCGATTTAGAGGATGGAACAAAACTGATTTTTAGTTTTGTTCCATCCTCACTTCTTTGTATTCATCTACTCGTTATTGATTAATGATGCCTGTATCGTTAACACCGATAATTTGCCAATCATAGATTCTTGCGACTTTACCGTTTTGCTCAGCTTTTTCTAAAGAAAGTTTGACATACCTAGCTTCTACCAATGCAATAGCATCCTTACTACTATCTTCAGTATTGCCTCGACGTTGGACAACATTTATCCAATTAACGCCATCGCTACTGACCAAAAGATCATAATCCCGTGTATTCCAATCAGAACTTTCACCACCTGCTCCTGCATGGAAAAGTTCAAAACCAGCAATTGTTTTTTCTTCGCCTAAATCAGCGATCATCCACGGTTTTTCACTGCCATTATCACACCATTTGGTTGTTAAATTGCCATCTAAAGCATAGCGATAGCTTTCACGTTCATTAGTATACCCTGAGCCTTGTTCAGCTTTCGTTGAAGGCAAGAGAGAAAGATTTTCTTTTTTGATCCCTGCATTTTGATCGTAGATATATAAGTACTTTTCTCTAACAAGCTCAGTTTCACCGGAGCTATTCACTGCAGTTGCCTTTACCGAATAAATTCCCGGACGATCGAATGTAACAGAGATTTCGGTTCCAGATTGGCTTTGCGGCGTTGCACCAACGATTTCCCAATGAACTTGCTCTGTTGATTTTGACACATTTGCCGTTAAGGTAATCACTTCGCCAATCGCACTTAAAGTCGTATCCGCATTGATAGAAATTTCTGGTTTTTTCAGCGCTTCAAAAGTATAAATTGCCATGGCACTGCTTTTTTGATTTTCTTTGCCGTATTGGTCGACAGGAACTACCCGATAGTTTGTCGTATCATTTATTCGTTTTTGATTTAATAAAGTAAACGCCGTGTTCGCTGTTTCCCCTTCAAAAGACAATTGAGCACCTTCTTCGCGATAAATCCGGTAAGAGGCAGTATTTTTACCTTGATGCTCCCATTGCATCCGCACACTTTCTGTTAGATCGTCTACAATAGTTTTTCCAGAAAAGCGTAGATTTTTAATTTGTGTAGTAAATGTTGCTTTTTCTTGACCTGCCATTAGTTGACCTAAATAGATAGTTGCTGGTCCTGTTTGCTGATTTTTCACGTTCACTCCGATTGATGTAATCATTTGGCAAGCAGCTGATTTTAGTGGATACGTTGTTTTGACCCAACCATTTTCCAGTGCTTGTTGATTACCCTGGATCACTAAAGGAGCTTGTTTGCCTTTGATACCTAAAACAAGGGCGGTTTGATCTGTGCCTTTCGTTATAATACTTACTTTTTCAGAGGCTCTTGGTTTTACTTGTGTTGCGTAAAGTTTAATAAATGTTTCTTGTCCAGCGGTCATTTGTCCTGATAAGGCAATAGAAGAACCACCGTTAAACGCATCTTCGTAACTAATTGTCGCCTCTAATTGATTGCCAGCTTGATTATCAATAATCCAACGATATGTCGGCATAACATCTTGAATACTTCGATTGTTGAACGTACCTTCTTTCACTTTTGTACCATTTTGGTAAATCGCATCTCCATTCCCCACATTGAAGTTGGTTAGGAATGGAAATTCATTTACAGTTGTTTTTTCAACAAAATAACGTGAAATTCCTTGCCATTCATTTTTTGTGCTAGTGATATCACGAGGATCTCCCTGCGCATTAATCCAAAATAGTTTTTCATTTTCCCAGTATCGTTCGACATCATATTGACCGCCATCGCGCAAAGTCCAGTCGGGACAGTATAATCCTAATGAAACCAGCGCTTGACTCGTTGATCCCAGAATACTGCTAGGCTTTCTACTGCTGTTAATACCGTTTGCCTGAACATCAATTCCTGCGTAAAGCTCATATGGATCTCGCTTTAATTCTTCAGCTTTAACTTTTGAACCAGCAAGTTCGCGCCAACGGAAATCGATGAATAGTTTGTCTGATACGCGTTTTCTTCCTTCTTGGAAATAACTTTTATTTTGATCGTTCAAAGCCCCTTGCCAGCTAACACTACCGCTTGGAAGCATTGAATCGTACCAAATAATTTGCTGTTTTTTTGTTTTTTTGGCTTGTAAATAGATTAACAGTTCTTTCATCGCAGCAGCTGTTTGCTCATCTACATTCGTTTCTTGATTGATGAACCAGCCATCAAATCCATACGCTGTAGACATTTCTAATAATTTGTCCGCCATTGGAAATTTTCCTCTCGCATCTTTTTGGACAAACTGTCTGACCCATTCTGCTTTTCCACCGTAAGCCTCTGGTGGAAAGAAAACTGTCCCCACAACTGGTACACCATTTCGATGAGCTGAGTCTGTCACATCACCACTTGGCGGCACAATAATCCCTTCTCCTGAAGAACCAGCCCACGCAACTAACGTATCGACGTATTGCCAATTGGTAAAATTGTAAACAGCTTTGTCAGTGTTCCCTTGCGATGGGGTTCCTTTCGTATGGCGGTTAACAATCGCAATCGACAAAACTTTTGCTTCGGTACTTTGATCGGCGTTTGTTTTATCAGCTTTAACCCGATTCGTTAATTGAACACGGGAAACATTGAAAGGGGCATCTGGGTCAGTTTTGGGACTCCAATTTAATAATGTTTCCGGAAATAAGGCTGTTGATTCTGGTATTTGCTCATAAATTGGAATACCGCTTTCTGTTTCAGTAGAAACCTTACTTTCAGCATAAACTGGCGACATTGATAGTAGACTAGCTCCCATAAAAAAAGCTGCTAACATTATCGAGTAACAAGACACTTGTTTCATTTTTTTTCTAGCCACTGAATGAACCTCCTCTATTATTTGCCAAAAACTTAGCTTTATTCATTCTCATTAAAAATGTTAACGCTTTCTTCGATTTTTATAAATATAAAAACTATAGTATTTCTGTCAAAAATTATAGGTTACTTCTGTTATTTTCAGCAGTTACAGATAAATAAAGGAGCAAAACTAATTTCTCAGCTTTGCTCCTTTATTCTATTAAATACTGTTTCTCATTCATTAAAATGTATAGACAAGCTCCGCATTAATTCTGACAGATCTTCTAAAATTTCCTTTTCACTTTTGGCATTTGGGTAATCACACCAAACAGCTAATGCAACTCCTTTAACTTGTTCCATTTCTTTTTCAGTCACTAGTTGATTAGACGCAAAAAGCTTTGGATGCCAGCCATTTTTGATTTTCTCAGCTTTTGGATAGGAGTAGCCAGCATTTTCCCCTAACACATAGTACAGATAGTTGTCATTAAAATTAAGCACTGAAAAGTCTTTATTCAAAAAAGTTTGAATAGGAGCCATATTCTTATGCCACTTTGTCCAATAAGTAATCTCAATATTTTGGGAAAGTTTACTTTCTCCACCATTCCTAAAGAAAGCATCATTCCAAACTCTAGGGGTAAATCCACGCTCTCTGACAAATTCAGCCACTTTATTCACATAATTTTCAAACTTCATCAAACCATCTTGTGCCAACGCTGGATAATTCTCAAACTGCTCAAAATCAATAAACTCATCTGCCCCAATATGAAAATAGTGACTTTTACTGAATAATTTCGTGTATTCTTCATACAACGATAAAGTGAATTGGACTGCCTCCTCGTTCGTAATATCCAATGCCGAGACAACCTTTTGATTCTCCCCGTTTGGCGTTTTTCTCGATAATTGCCATTCTGGTTTTCCTTTTAACAACTGTGCCATATGTCCCGGTGTATCCAAATCTGGAATGATCTCAATCGATAAGTCAGCGGCATACTCAATCAACTCTTGCACTTCATCACATGTTAAAAATTGCTCCGAAACAAGTTCAGGATACAAATGAGATTCAATCCGAAACCCTTCATTTTCAGAAAAATGAAGCTGTAAGTAATTAAAACCACAAAGTGCCATTTGTTTCATTAGCTGGCGTAATGTTTTAGGAGAAAAATATTTTCTACCAATATCCAGCATGATAATCCGTTCTTTTACTAACGCTTGTTTCACTTTAAACACCTTGCTCTTTTGCCAACAGCAAACAACCTAAAGTTCCACTATTATCTCCTAGCTCACAGCCAACTACATATTCATCTAAATTTGGCAAAGAAACATAACCGCCTAGTTGTTTTTTTAGAGACTCTCTAATTTTCGGAAATAACTGTGTTTGTTTCATGACACCACCACCTAAAATGATTTTTTCTGGCGAAAGTGTTAATGTATAGGACATCAAAGCTTGTGCTAAGTAATACGCCTCAATCTCCCAAACATCGTGCGTTTGTTCTAATAATTGGCCTTTTATTCCAGTTCTTTTTTCCAATGCTGGCCCTGCCGCAAGACCTTCTAAACAATGATCGTGGAATGGACAACTGCTAATTAATGTATCCTTAGGGTAACGTTCCATAGGAATATGTCCCATTTCTGGATGACTGAATCCTTGTAATACATGACCATTTACAACGGCACCGCCACCAACACCTGTCCCGACTGTTAAATAAATACAACTTTGTGTATTTTTTCCTGCGCCTAAATGCATTTCACCATAGGCAGCCGCGTTAACATCTGTTGTCCATGCCATTGGGATATTGTAATGTTGTCTCAACTTGCCTAAAAAATCAACATTTTGCCAACCTTGTTTGGGTGTCGAAGTGATATAACCATAAGTATCTGAGGTTTCGTTGACATCAATTGGTCCAAATGAACCCACACCTAATGCTCTTAATTGATAGGCATCGAAAAAGTCAAAAACTTTCGCTAACGTTTCTTCCGGGAGTGTTGTTGGAAGACTGACCCTATCTAGAATAGTCAAATTCTCATCAGCAACTGCACAAACAAATTTTGTTCCACCTGCTTCAATTGATCCATAATACGCCATGAAACTTACCTCCACTTTCTATCGGTCAAAACCGATTGTACGAATCTCATATGCACCTAGTTCATTTGAAACTGCCCCTAATTGTTTTTCTTCCAGTAAATTTAATACGTGCGGTGAGCCATTGTTCGCTTCTTTTATCAAAACTTCAGCTGAGCTAGCCCCCATATTGAATCCACGAATGACTAATAAGTCGTTATCTTGACTATTTTTCATCGCGGTTATCGCTAAGGTTTCACCTCGAACCGTTAGATAGCTAGCTTCTGGCTGTAGCGCTCCACTGTGCTTGCTTGTTTGTTTCACACTAAACGGAATTTGTGCAGCATAAGCTTTTTGATAAGTTGCATAGCGTTCTTTTGCAACTCCATGGAAGTCAATACCATATTCAAACTGATGAACCCCTAAACATTGCGCTTCCGGCGTTGGAAAATAGCCCCAATCTCCTAGTTCCCCCACAGCTCTAAATAAAGTCAGGGCAATCGTATTATTCTCAGCTAAAATTTCGTATTCATTTAAACCATAATTTGAAACAGTGACCCCAGCACTTTCTTCGTGAACATTGACAAAGGCGTGTTGATGCTGCGGGTTTGTCGGGTTTTCCCAGCTTTTACTAACTTGATTCGGACGTTTTACTACCTCGTAGATACTATCGGCTTCATGTGTTTTTGTTTCAAGGTCAGTCGGAAATAGCATCCGTACCCGGTGATCTTTACATTGATTATCAATTGTTGTTTCAAAGCTTAAGCGAGAAGAGTCTTTCTCCATCGTAACGATCGTTTCAACTGTCATTTCTTTTCGTTTCGTTGATCTGCCAGCTTTACGGTAACGGAAATCAACAACCGCTATTTGTTCTTGTGCTAATAAATCAGTTGCTGCTTCCGGAATCATTAACCGTTGGACAATTTTCAGCTGCGCTTTAAATGATTCATCCATTAGGATGGAAAAATCTGCTTGATGGCCACTTGATAAAATGGGGTTTGCTCCTTCAGGTTGCTTAAAGATATACTCATTCGCAATGTCACCTGTATCTTCAATCGTTAATAATTCTTTGTAGATCCGATTCGTCTTTTTATGCAGCACATCCAAAGTACCATCACTTTTTACCGTAACGCGTAAAAGACCATTTTCTAATTGGTACGTTCCATTAAAGGTAATCATAGACGTACTTTTTTCTGTTGGTACCTGTATTTCCTTCAAAGCAAATGTTGCCCATGAAAAGGCTGGTAATTCCCTTACCTGAAGCGTGACGTCTACATATTTAGCCATATATGGAACCCTGAAACGATTTTTTGGTAGATCATAGCCAAAACGAACGTTTGGTGCTGAAATGATTGCTGCTATTTTTTGTCCCCGACTATCAATAACCTCAAAATCCGGCGTGGTCTCCTCATTCAGTTTTTGCCACATTTCATGAGGAAGCCCCTCTTTGAAATCTTTCCGACCAATTTCAACGGTAACCGTTAGACAATCAGTTTTTTGGTAGCCAGACGTATTGAAGACCACAAAGGGATAACTCGCATCGGAAAAGTGAGTGGTGTTGATTGCATCAACCACTGTTGTTAAGGATTCTTCTGCTAAGAATTTCCCAACTTCATGAGCCTTTTCAAACCTTGTCATCATTTCTCGATGAACTTCGTCAACGGAACAACCGCAAATACTATCGTGTGGATGATTTTGCAGCAATAATTTCCAAGCGTAATCGATTTGGTCATGTGGATACTCTTGTGTTAAATCATAAGCCATCGCCGCTAAAGGTTCAGTAATATTTTCTAGTTGACGCTGCACTTTAGTATTCCATTGTTTCAAATAGACTCTTGCCGAAGCTGTATTTGCCAGCGTAAACCAGCCATCGGTTTCTTGGCTTGTTAATTCCCCGTGTACTGTTCCAACTTTTTCTGGTAACTCTTGACGAACTGCTTTTAGATAATCGTCAAAATTTGAATGAATAAATTCATACTCTGGGAATAACTGTTTGGCTAAGGCAATCGCTTGCCCCACATCTTTTTGAACCGGTTGATGATCGACACCATTCAGCATCAATAAATGATTCGTCGAAGCAAATTTTTCTGCATCCGCTAATTTTTGAGTCCAAAAAGCGATTGCTTCCTCTTTTTCTGTTGGAATTTCATTTCCGTTGCTGTACCAGTTAGCAAAAAGGAGGCCTAAAATTTCACTACCGTCAGGCCCTTGCCACCACATTTCCGAAAACTGAGAGGTATAATTTTCGTCGTCAAGCACTTCGTTATTAAAACCGACTGGTTTAACGCCCCTTCCGAACGCCGCCACATCTAACCCAGCCTGCAACATCATTTGCGGTGCTTGCCCCATGTTGCCAAAAGTATCTGGAAAATAGCCCAATTTAACTGAAGCACCCCATTTTTCACAGTCTTTTTTACCAAGCAACATGTTGCGAACGTTGGCTTCTGAACTAATCAAGAAATCGTCTTGCAGGATATAAAAAGGACCAATTCGAAGCCTCCCTTCTGAGATTGCTTTTTGAACATCTGCTCTACGCTCTGGACGAACTTCTAAATAATCATCTAAAATAATCGTCTGCCCATCTAAATGGAAACTTTTAAAATCTGAATCTGTTTCAAAAAGATCTAGTAAATCATCCATTAATTCAACTAATCGCATGTGATGCTGTTCATATGGCATGTACCATTCCCGATCCCAATGTGAGTGAGAAATGATATAAACTTTTTTCTTCATGTTTTTTCCTCCAAACGTTTTCTATTAACGTGCTACTCGCAGATCAAAATAGTCCATCACTAGTTCACAAAACATCATATTCGCCCATGAAAACCACTCACGAGTGTATTGATTCGGATCATTTACATCAAAACCTTCGTGCATTAAATGAGTCCCCCCATCGTTTGCAACCAAAGTATTTAAAATACGTTCTTTTTCAGCTTTATTCTCCGTTGTCATACCTTCCATTGCTAAAGCAATCGGCCAAACATAATTTTCAGGTGTATGGGAACTACCGATGCCTTTCGCATATTCTCCTTCGTAAAAATAAGGATTTTCTCTACTTAGAATTGTTTTTCTCGTCGCTTGATAGACAGAATCATATTCAGAAACATAGCCTAAATACGGTGCTGAAAGTAAGTTAGGAATATTACTGTCATCCATAATACTAGCGTTGCCTAAACCATCCACTTCATAAGCGTAAACTTTCTCTCCCCGTTGATTTACTGTTTGACCATATTCTTGAATGCCTTGTTCAATTTTCTTTTTTAACGCGATAGCGGTTTCAACTATTTGAGCATCCGGCAAAATTTCGGTAAAAATCTCTGCAATATACCCTAAAATGACTACCGCAAACATATTCGAAGGAACTAAGTAACCATAACGACAAGCATCATCACTTGGACGAAAACCAGACCAGATCATTCCCGTTGGCTTCACCGGAGAGCCGTACCCATTGTTCGGCAATGTATCTTCTAAGCGAGTCGTATCGCGTTCAAACGTATATGGAGAAGTAGCATGATTTTGCTCAGTAGTAAATACCTCTAGAATTTTTGTGACACCAGCAACAAAGCTGTCGTCAAATTGCTTTGTATAACTAGTATTTTTAAACAATAGATAAGCCAATTGAACTGGATAGCACAAGGAATCAATTTCATATTTTCGTTCCCAAATCCACGGATTCATGGTTGTATGATCGCTTTGATGACCAGCATGATTGGCTGTTTCATTAAAAGCATTGGCGTATGGATCAATGTTGATATAGAAAAACTGACGTTGAACCAAGCCTGCAATCATATCTGCTAATTCATCATCTTCTTTAGCAAGCACTAAGTAGGGACGCACCTGTGCAGTTGAATCTCTTAGCCACATCGCCGGAATATCTCCTGTTAGTAAAAAAGTTGTCCCATCTGATTGTTTACGAACAGTTGTTGTTAAAGTATTTGCAAAGGCTGCACGAAAATTTTCTGCCCAATCAGCGTGTTCTTCACCGCATAATTGTGTCACTTTATTCATAAATTCTTTCACTGAGCTTGGTATATTATTGTTAGTCATATGAACCTCCTAAATTTGATATATCATTTCACGATGCAAGTATATGCTAACGAAAGCTTTTTGTCTACTATTTTTTTAATATACATTGATTTACATTTAGGTTGAGCTCTTTTAAATTTTATGATACACTCACATCAATGATATATCATTTCACATTTAGGAGACTAATTATGTCAAAACCACTATACCAAAAAATTATGGATGACCTATTACAAGCGATGCGAAATGGACAGTTGCCTGAACACGCACAACTGCCGACAGAAAAAGAGTTATCCCAAACATACGGCGTTAGCCGAATTACATCAAAACGAGCGTTAACAGAACTAGAAAGTCAAGGACTCATCTATCGAATTCAAGGCAAGGGGAGCTATGTTCAAACGAAAAAAAAGCAACAGAAAAAAGTTTCCCGAATTTTATTTTTAATTCCTTTCGTGAACGACCTTTCACTTGGAAATTTTAACGAAGGTCTAGCTCCTGTAACCAGCGCTCATCAGTATGAAGTAATCATGTCTTCTGCAGAATTTTTAATTAATAAGCAGGCTGCGGATATTATCGAAGATTTTGACGGAATGATTTACTATGCGCATAATACAGAGGATTTTTTAGATACGTTATTTGAGTTATCGATTGCTCAGTTTCCGGTCATTATTTTAGATAAAAAAATTCACGACCTCCCTTATCCAACCGTTCAATCTGACAATTTTTCTGGTGGTGAGATGGCTACTAAACAATTGATTGCTCAAGGTCACCAGCGAATTGCTTATATTTTTGGTGAATCAACATTGCCTCAGTCCGTCCGTCAGCGTTATTTAGGTTACCTTCATGCAACCAACGAGCATAAGCTTGCCTTCCACACGGCAATAACTGATAAGCAAGCTTTTTTGACCAATGATGTTCTTACTTACCTTAATGAACAGCACATTACTGGCGTTGTTTGTGAAAATGATTTAGTCGGTATTTCTTTAATGAACCAAGCAAAACAAGTCAACGTTGATATACCAACTCAACTGTCTGTAATTGGCTTTGATAACATTCAAGCGGCTGCCCTAGTTAATCCAGCACTCACAACCATTGCTCAAGACTTTGAAGGCATGGGTAAGCTAGCAGGTGAACTTTTGATTAACTGGATTGAAAAGCAAATCGTACCAACAGATCAACAAATTTCAGTTCAACTAATTATCCGAAATTCAACAAAGGAGAACGATTAAATGCTTCTTAATCTTATTGATACAAGACACGGTACCAATAACCAGTATTCCTTTTCAAACGGTAATTGTTTACCTTACACAGGCGTTCCTTTTGGAATGAACTACTTCGCTCCTCAAACCAACGGCGATAATGGTAGTTGGTGGTTTCATCCTGAAGATCGTATTTTTCAAGGCTTTCGTTTAACGCATCAGCCTAGCCCATGGATGGGCGATTTTAGTCACTTAGTAGTATTGCCATTTAATGGAGAATTAAAAGAAGAAACCTTATTCCAGGCACAATCTTCTTATCGACCAAGTGAAAGCGTTTTTAATCCTAGCTACTTAAAAATTACCGAACAACGTTACCAATTAACCACTCAAATGATCCCTAGTATGTATGGCGGCGTGCTTACTATTGACTACACACAAAGAGCTGCTGGATTAATGCTTTCACTGCCTGGAAAATACGAATTAAGGATTGAAGACCCTCACACAATCTCTGGAAAGATTATCAATTTTTCTGGCTGTGAAGATCCTAATTTTTCTTTCTTTTTCACTTTACATTTCCAACAACCACTGGCAACAGAAAGCTTTGGGGAGAAAATCGGGGCAAATAAATGTCTGACAGTTTCTTTTGGTGATATTTCAGAACAAGTCATTCAATTCGGTACTTCTTTCATTAGCGACAAACAAGCAAAATTGAACTTGGCTCGTGAAATTGAATGGGCACCAAAAGATTATTTAAGTAACTCAGAACAACAGTGGCAAAACTATTTAAGCAAAATCGAAATCCATGATAAAAACAACGCACGACGTTCAACTTTTTATCATAATTTGTACCGAGCCTTTTTATTCCCTCAAACTTTTTATGAACAAGATACAGACGGGAAAATTATCCACTATGATACCTTGGCAAAAGAAGTCAAACCCGGTTATCTTTATACCAATAATGGTTTTTGGGACACTTACAAAACAGTTTATCCGCTATATTCTTTAATCGCTGAAGAAAAATATGCAGAGATGCTGGAAGGCTTTTTGAATAATTATCGGGAAAGTGGCTATTTACCGAAATGGTTATCACCTGATGAACGTGGTTTGATGCCTGGAACATTGATTGATGCCGTAATTGCTGATGCTGCGGTGAAAAATATTCGGCCTGATTTAATGCCTGAATTATTAAAAGCTATGATAAAAGGTGCGACTATTCAAAGCTCTAATCCTAATTATGGTCGGCAAGGAACTAAGGACTATTTAACTTACGGCTACGTCCCAGCCAGTTATCACGAATCCGTCAATCACACTTTAGATTACACTTACAGCGATTTTTGTATTAGTCAGGTAGCAAAAACATTGGGTAAAGCAGATGTCGCCAACCATTATCAAACGCAAGCGAAGAACTACCTTAATATTTTTGATCCGACTACTGGATTTATGCGGGCAAAACTATCCGATGGGACTTTTAAAGAACCATTTAATTGTCACCAATGGGGAGAGGATTATGCGGAGTGTAGTGCGTGGCAAAGTAGTTTTGCAGTGTACCATGATTTTGCGGGATTAATTCAAGCTTATGGCGGAAAAGAAACGTTTCAAGAAAAACTGATTGAACTTTGCAATCAAGCCCCAACATTTGATGTTACGGGCTATGGTTTTGAGATTCATGAAATGAGCGAGATGGCTGCTACTGAATTCGGTCAACTGGCGATTTCTAATCAACCAAGTTTCCATTTTCCTTACATGTTTAATTATATCGGTAAACCTGAATTTGCCCAGCCTTTGTTAAAACAATTGATGACCCAAGTATTCAATGATAGTCCTACTGGCTACCCCGGTGATGAAGACAATGGTAGCATGGCTGGCTGGTTTATTTTTAGTTCATTAGGACTATATCCCGTTTGCCCTGGTTCTGGTGAATATGTTGTTGGGATACCGCTATTTGACAAAGCAGTCATCCATCTCTCAAGTGGTGAAAAACTAACTATCACAGCAAAGCCAAATCAAGAACAACAGCAATTTGTCGACCATATAACATATAATGATTCGATTTACGAAAAATTGTTCTTCACCCATGATGAGTTAACGTCTGGAGGAACCATTGATTTTTCATTAGGTATCGTCCCGCGACCAAGAGAATATACGCTAGAACAACTGCCATTTAGTTGCAATTAGAGAAACTAAAAGAAGGTAAGACAGAAGTCGTTTTGGGGCGAGAAATTGGATCGAAAAGCGCACAATATGCTTTATTTGTTGAGTGATTTTCGGGAAATTTCCGAAGCCTCAGACTTTGGACCACCGTTTATTCGGATTAAGAGGATGAAACAAAACTGATTTTTAGTTTCGTCCCATCCTCTTCTAGCTATTTCTACTTATCTTCTCCCACAGAATGATATTGATTCTGATATTTTTCACGGAATTCTTTGGGTGTTAAGTCATTCATTTTTTTGAAAATCTGAGAAAAATACGTGCTATTGTTAAACCCAATTTTATCCGCAATTTCATTCACATTATCATCTGAATACAATAGTAAATTCTGCGCTTTTTTCATTCGGTATTGATTCAAATATTGAGAAAAACTCTTTTTGGTTTCCTTTTTAAAAAGCTGTCCTAAGTACATCACATTTAAATGCAGTGATTGTGCTACACTTTTTAAGGTTAGTTCACTGGCATAGTCAGAACGAATTTTATTAATCACATTTTGTACATTCTCTGAATAGTCATAAGATAACTTTTCTTTCGTGATTTGCTTAATCGTAGTCGTTAAAATCCCTTGTAATTTATCTGCATTTGACGAGTGGTTGATGTCATCTAAAATTTGCTGATACTCGCTTTCATCTAAGTGATTAAAACGTCGATAAATATCCATAAATAGCATAAACGTAATATGCCGAACATCTTCAGGGCGTGCACCAATTTTCTGTGTTTTTGCAAAGATCTCTGCAATTGTAGCTTCGATTGTCGTAAAATCGCCTACCATCAACGTTTTATTAAAATTAATAATGTCTGCAGATAAATCAAAATCATCTGAAAAAACCGAATACAGTACCTTACTGCCACTACTTTCATAAAATTTATAGCGCTGCAATGTTTGATTCGCCTTCTCGAAGCTATCTGGAACGTCTTCCCAATCATTTACTGTTTCCCCGATACTTACTAGCCAATTCTTATCTTCACTAGATTGGAACTGATTACTTGATAACAATTGGTTTAACTGATATTTCCCCCCTTTAAAAATATGCACAACCAAACTTTTATCCCCTAAATTTCGAGTAAAAAAGAGCGTTTGTTGCTGCTCTTCCAGCCATTGTATTGCCTGTGCCTTTTCTTCTCGGGTAACTTCAATCATCAGAACTGTCCATTCAGCTTTTTCCGAGGTATTTATCAACTGGTTTAATTCTTCATAGTTATCTTTATCAATCTCTCCATTAACCCATTGCGCCAATAAAATATCGCTGTACAAACCATCTCTGGTTTCTTGTTGACTACGACTATCCAAACGCTTTTTGGCTTTTCGGACACTCTTTAACAGCTCTTGTTTGTCAACGGGTTTCATCAAATAATTGATTGCCCCAAGTTGTAGTCCGCCTTTTAAGTAATCAAATTTTTGATAGCCAGAAAGAATCATAAATTCAAATTGATTGGCGTCTTTTTGCGCAGCTTCAACAAATTCTAAACCAGTCATTTCCGGCATTGTAATGTCTGTAATCACTAAATCAATTGCTTCTATTTCCATGACCGATAGCGCTTCTTTGGCATTCCTAGCTGTTCCTTTAATCGTGAACCCTTCTTCTTCCCAAGAAATAATTTTTTTCAAGCCATTTACAATCATATATTCATCATCAACTAACAAGACATTATAATTCATTTTTTTGCTCCTTTTTAAACGACAGTGTAATTGAAACACCCTTCCCCTCATTCGGATTAATGTTCATCAAAAAAGTAGGGCCAAAAAAAGCACGCAACCGTTCGTTGACATTTTGTAGACCAATCGAGTCATGTAGTTCAATTTGAGTGTTGCTTAATTTCGTTCGAATCAATGCTAGTTTTTGCGTTGAGATGCCTTTTCCATTGTCACGAATCATAATTTCCACTTGCTCATCAATCAATTGAGCTTTAACGCTAATTGCATTATCATTTCTAGAAAAGTCAATCCCATGAACAAAATAATTCTCAATTAAAGGCTGAATGGCGAATTTTGGAAGTGTTAAATCTTTCAGTACATCGTCGATTTCAAAGTGATAGGCAACGCGATCCGGATAACGCATTTGATATAAGTATACGTATTTCTCACAAAAATTTAACTCTTTGGCCAATGTCGTTGTTTTGGCCTGATCCGTATTGTTCCGTAATAACGTCGAAAATGCGTAGACCACATCAGCCAACTCCTCACTCCCTTCACTCAGCGCATACATCCGAATATACTCTAGTGTATTATAAAGAAAATGGGGGCTAATTTGCGACTGTAGTGCTCTCATGTGTGCATCCTGTTGCTTGATTTCTAGTTTATAAATATCTGCAATATACTGTTCACTATTATCCAGCATCGTATTGATTCCTTTAGACAACTCTCTTAATTCAAATTGAGTGGTTTTTTCATCGATTCGCGTGTTTAAATCTCCTTGTGAGACCCGTGCCATTGAATCCATAATAATATCAACTTGGTGAGAATATTTGGTAAATGTCCGATACAATAAATATAACAATAGTAAAATTAAGACAATTCCCCCTACTATTAAGATACGCAAATCCCAGAATACATGTTTAAAAATTTTCTCTTTTGAGATGGTCACTAAAATATCAAACCCACTCGTCGTTTGAAGATACTCCAACTGATTCTTTTCTTTCAGTGTTTGAATAGGTAATTGGGAATTCTTTTTCATTTCTTGTTGAATCAACTGTAAATCATTTTGTTTTGGACTTTCTGAATAAACTAATAGTTGATAAGCTGTATTTGAAAAAACATAGGCCGATAGTCCCCCGAAAGAAGTCAAATTAGCCAGGCTATCCAACATATCTTTTTTAGAAAATTCAACATAAAAACTTCCCAAAACTTCAAGGGTAACTTGATTGGTAATCGGATAAGCCAAATAAAATTTATTATTCAACTGTGGTGAGCCACTTTTTTTGATCCCACCTTTATTAGACAAGGTTGATAGGTAATACCCATCATAATTATTTAGCACTATCGCAATAGACTCAATATTATCGTACATTGTATAGAAATTTCGCACTTGTCCTGGCAAAAACAAATAATTTCCTGATGCCAATTGTTGGTCGTAAGAATAGTTTAAATAATTAGAGATTGGCAAGTCCATATAGCGATTCAAGCTATTGATTTTCTCTTGATTATCGGTCAAATTATTCAACATGGTTTTTCCCTGCATGTTTTTATCATTAATTGAACGACTAATCATATCAACTGCTTCCTGTACCGTAATTTGCCCTCTTCCCATTGACTGCCACAAAGTATTTATACCAATGCTAAACATACCAAACAAAATCACCACGACTAAAATTAGCGCATAATTTTTCAACAATCGATTCAGCAAAGTTTTTTCGTTTAAAGAAGAAGGCTTCGTTTTACGCATGTAACCCCAACCGCTCATCGATTGTTTCCCGCCATGATTTTGTTGCAGTAAAGCTCCAAAGTTGCATCATCGAAAACGTTCCAAATAAAATTAGACCTTTAAACTTCCAAG
This sequence comes from Enterococcus rivorum, assembly GCF_001742285.1. GTDB lineage: Bacteria > Bacillota > Bacilli > Lactobacillales > Enterococcaceae > Enterococcus_L > Enterococcus_L rivorum. Next base: position 240,629 of record NZ_MIEK01000001.1, read on the forward strand.
TGACAAACAAAAGAACCGCTATACCGATTGCAATTTTTAATAGATTAGTAAAATTAGATAACGTTGAAATAAATGCTAGTTTCAATAAATTTTTTAACCCGATTTCATAAAAGCTGTCCAATAATAACGCATATTGAAAGGTAACCAGTCCATAAATCATGGCAAATACTAAGAGAAAATCAACCACTAAAAAAAGCAGTCCTTGGATTTGAACCGACAAAAACAGATTGTACGCCAAAAGACCTAGTAACAAGATAACGCCGTAAAAAAGAATATTTCCTCGAATAAAGTTCTGCTTAAACCGCTCCCAGCCTTCTTTTAGTGTAATCTCCTTATAATCGAACTCATGACGAACAAACAAATCATTGATTGTTTTTAGAGCAGGGCCAACCCCAACGACTACTAACCCACAACAGCTAAACAACCAGAAAAATAAATTCAGCTTTACAATCACCCAGATTTTTATGAATAACGTTTCCAAAGCTTTTCCAACCATTTGTCTCTTCCTTTCTCTATCCCTCATTAACATCATAAATAACTCTTGCTGGAAATCCAAATAGAAAACATAGCGAAAACGAATATCTGTTTTCGCCACGTCTCAAAAAATCTGAATAAATGGCGAAACAGAAGTCGTTATTATAAAATAATCACTTCTGTCTGACCTTTTTTATTGTTGTTTATTTTTCCAAAAACAGATCATATTGTTTTTGCATTTCTGTTAACACTTTATCATAGCCCGCACCTTTTAGTGCTTCTTTTAGTTTTGGTACTGTTTCTTCTGGATCAACTGTTCCTGTGTTTAAGCCATCTAGATATTGATTCATGACATTTGCGATGTTACTTAATTCTGTTTTTACACTAGATGTCACAAAGTTAAACCCTAGAATAGGTGAGGTTTCCGCTTCAGCAATTGTTTTATCACGTTCTTTAATCATATCATCGGTAATGCTGTCTTGTGTGTACAATATTTTATTGTTTCCTGTATTCCAAGCAGAGAAATGGGTATTGGGTTTGTAGCCATCAAGTAATTTGATTTTATCGTCCTTCCCTTCAATTTTCTCCCAGGCTTCGCCTTCAATCCCCCAAACTAAACCATTTAACAATTCAGGATTACTATTAATTTGTCCTAATACTTCTACAGATTTTTCTTTATTTTTAGACGTATTTGAAACGACGAAGTTTGCCATTTGGGCTTGAGCGGTTGACTTCAAGGGAATGGTAAATGCTTTAGAAACCAATTCTTGCCCAGCAGCATTACTTAAAATTGTATCACCATAATCGTAAGGACCTTGTGTTTCTTGACGAATGAACCAAGTATTTCCTTCAAGTGGATACTCTGTATTACTTGTTGCTGCATCAGATGGAATGTATCCTGCTTGATACCATTTGTGCATGATTTTTAGTGAATCCATAAAGTCTTCATTTTCATATTGATTGATAATTTTTGTCGAATCTCCATTTAAATCCACTGCAAACGGATAATTATTCCCAATAGGAAAATCGAAATCTCCTTGCACTTTAAACCCTTGCCCAATCGCAAAGGCAGCGGTGTTTGGGCTTTTTTCATGAAACGTTTTTAGGACAGTCTCAGCATCCTGATAAGACTCAATGTCATCAATTGATAGATTATATTTATCTAGATATTGCTTGTTAAATGTTAGCACTTGTTGGGAATAAACATTTCCATTCACCGGAAACGCATACAATTTACCATCAACTAAATTCCCTTTGATGTATGCTTCATCTAACTGATCATAGGCATCTTTGGCATATTTTGGTGCTAAATCAGTTAAATCAGCAAAGGCTCCTTTTTGTGCATTCGGCACATAATTATCAGCAAACGCAATATCATAATTTTCACCTGAAGAAACAATGACACTCATTTTCTTTTGATAGTCTCCCCAGCCAATATACTGAATATTTAACTTTACACCTGTTTTTTCTTCAATCTTCTTATTAGCAATTTCCATCAAGTCATCATAATTCTCCGGCTTATCACCAATTTGATACATTAATAATGTCTTCTCATCTGCATTCTTACTACTGCCACTGCTACCACCACAAGCTGTTAAAGCACCTAAAAGAACAACCGTAGCACTAATACTGAACACTTTTTTCCAGATTTTCATTTGAATACCTCCTAATTTTAAAAGCTGAATGAACTCGGTAGTATCGACGAAAAATAGGAAAAGTTGGGTGTGACGCTTTCTGTCACAAACAACTTTTATCTTTTTTACGAGATACTGGTTCATGAAGCTAGATAACTTAAAAGCTGAGTAGGTCATTTAACTTTGTTAAAAAGCAAGAAAACATAACTGAGGCGTCCTTTGCCTCATACTAAGTTTCAGCTTTTTTCCGAAAGGTTGACCTGCAAAGCTGGATAGATAAAAGCTGAATGAACTGAGCAACATCGACGAAAAATAGAAAAAGTTGAGTGTGATGCTTTTTGTCACAAATATCTTTTATCTTTTTTCGAGATGCTGATTCAAAAAACTAGATAACTTAAAAGCTAAGAAGGTTCTTTAACCTTGTTTTAACTTTTTTTCAAAAAACTAACCTGAACGTTAGATAACAGTTAAATATATTTTATTCTTTCACCCCACCAATTGTTAACCCTTTGACAAAGTATTTTTGGAAAAATGGATAACTAATCGCAATTGGTAAAGTTGAAATGACGACAATTGCCATTCGAGCTGACTCCCCTGGGATAGATGCCATACCACCGGCCAGTTGACTGCTGGCACCTGCATTTTGGGTAAGATATTGAATATTATTCTGAATTTTCATCAATAAATATTGTAGTGGTACTAAGCTATCTTTTTGAATATATAGTAACGCGTTAAACCAATCATTCCAATAGCCTAAAGCTGCGAATAAACTAATCGTCGCAATTCCGGGAACTGCCAACGGCAACACAATCTGAAGGAAAATCCGTAACTCAGAGGCTCCATCAATTCTAGCAGACTCGATAATAGAATCTGAAACAGAACGCTTAAAGAAGGTTCGCATGACAATAATATTAAATGGACTGACGGCCATTGGTAAAATCAAGGCCCAAATTGTATCCTTTAACTGCAGTAAATTCGTCATCACAATATAATTAGCAACCATTCCTGGAGAAAATAGCATTGTAATCAAACAAAACACAGTAAAAAAACGACGGAAGGGAAAATTCGACCGTGAGATAACATACGCATACAATGATGTTGCCGTACTGTTAATCAACGTACCTACGACTGTCACAACCACTGTTACAAACAGCGCTTGAAAGATTTTTTGATTCATTTGATCGAATAAATAGGTATAGCCAAAGAAACTAAACTCTTTTGGCCAAAAGCTATAGCCATAAGTTGCTAATGCTGTTTCATTAGTTAAAGAAATTGCCACAACAAATAGAAACGGCAAAATACAAGAAAGAGCAAAAATAGCGATTAAGAAATTAAAAAATACATTGATAGGTTTATTAAACGAACGAATTTCTACTTTTGAAACTGTTTTTTTCCTCAACATTTTCACCCCTTCTTAGAATAAGGCTGATTCATTATCGAATCGGCGGACAAGACCATTGGTAATCATTAATAAGACAAACCCAACTGTGGATTGATATAAACCAGCAGCTGCGGTCATCCCCAGATCTCCTGTTGAGGTCAAACCATTATAGATATACGTATCTAGGACAGAAGTTACCTGATATAAGGACCCAGAATTTCTAGGTACATTATAGAATAAACCAAAGTCTGCTCTAAAAATATTTCCCACTGCCAAAATCGTTAAAATCGTCATCAATGGTAATAATTGAGGGATTGTTATATTTTTAATCTGCTGCCACTTACTGGCACCATCCACCATTGCCGCCTCATAATACGTTGGGTCAATCCCCATAACGGAAGCAAAGTAAATAATGCTATTGTAGCCGATTCCTTTCCAAGTTCCAATGAATACTAAAATAAATGGCCAAAATTTCGGCTCACTATACCAATTAATTGGTGTTCCTCCATTGCTTGTAATCCATTGATTGAAAATGCCTTTATCTGGACTTAAAAATGCATACACAAAATACCCGATAATAACCCAAGATAAAAAGTAAGGCAATAAAGACATTGTTTGATAAACTTTTACCAAACGCTTATTCCGTAACTCGCTCATTACAATTGCAAAAAAGACAGAAATGATGAGATTTAATGTAATAAATGTCACGTTGTACAACACTGTATTTTTAGTAATCAAGAACGCATCATTGGATGAAAATAAAAACTTGAAGTTTTCCAACCCCACCCATGGACTTGCCTTCAAACTAGCAAGAAACCCATCTGAAGAAATATGAAAATCTTTAAAAGCCACAACGTTTGTCAACACTGGAATGTAAAAGAAAAAAATCATCCAGACCATCGCCGGAATCGCCATAATAATCAGTGCTTTATAGCGCCACACATTCTCCCAAAATTTGGCGCTTTTTGATTTTCGTTTCATTTACTCAACTCCTTTCCTAAAATCTCTACATTTGAATTGTAGCCTTCTCAAACTAAAATAAGAATAAACAAATTATAGATGTTCTTATAAAAAATATAGATATTTATAGAATGTAGAAAAGATACTCTATGAAAGTGATTCCTCCATGCTATCCTCATCATAAAAATGAGAAGGCAGCCATTATGGCAAGTTACCAAAATTCAAAAATCGCTATAAAATCAGAAAACTAAAAAGTAACTGCTAACGATCTAGTCAAAATCACTCGCTACATTACTGAAACAGCCTGTTGGCAAATGGTTCGTGAAAAGTCGCTGCATTTGAGGTCATTCAAAACTCATTGCCACGCTATTTGTACTTACAGGATTGATTGAACCTACAGTTAAAATAGAAATTAATAGAATTGCTACTGTAAATACGAAAAAGAGACCCAGACAAAACTAAAAATCAGTTTTGTTTCGGTCTCTAAATTCGAATAAGTAGCAAGAGCAAAGCAGCCTCTGCACTTTTCCTCCCTCTCATCAAGCGATACAAGCTAAAGAATAACGTTCTTGAAGGTCTGATTATTTCTCAAGACTAATCACTTTTAGCTTAAACAACTATTCCACTTCTTCTTTAACACTTTTCAAAATATAATAACCTTTGTCTTTTTTGACTAGCTCCACATTGCCGAAAACATCTTCCATCTTTTTCTCAGCACTTGGTGCGCCTTGTTTCTTTTGAATCACGACTGTTAACGTCCCTCCAACTTCAAGTAACGGATGAGCTTCACTTAAAATTTCGTGAACGACTTTTTTCCCTGCCCGAATTGGCGGATTACTGACAATTGCTGCATATTTTTCTTCATGAACAGATTCATAGATATTTGATGCATGGACATCCACGGTTTCAATTCGATTACGAACCGCATTTTCTTTTGCTAATGCTACCGCGCGAGTATTCACATCAATCATTTCCACTGTTCGTCCTGTAATTGAAGCTAACGTCAACCCAATTGGTCCATAGCCACAACCCACATCTAAAATTTTTCCCTCTGGCAGTTGCTCCCACTCAAAGGTATCAATCAATACTCTTGAACCATAATCCACCGTTTTCTTTGAAAAGACCCCACTATCGGTCACAAATTGAAATGTTTTTCCTCTTAATTCAAAAGCCCATTGCTCCAAATGATGAGCCAGCTCTGGATTTTCTGTATAATAATGATTTGCCATAATCTTCTTCTTCCTAACCTTGTTTTTTCACCAGTCTACCTTTTATTTCCTTCACAATCAAGTCCGCCAGTAAATCATACCCTAACTGAGAAAAGTGCAAGCCATCTACCTGTAAAAGCGTTTCTGTTTCAGGATAGGCCGTCATTGTCTGATACAAATCGATCAGCGGTATTTGCTGGTTTTTTGCCACTTCTTTTCCTTTAAGAACAATTTGAGCAACTTTTTCTTTAGGACGTTCAGGCCTTCTTCCCGATGCAACATAGGGAGCCGTAATTAAGACCACTTTTTCCCGACCAATTTCTCGAATCATTTTTTCCAAGTTTTCTCCATATTGAGTCACGGAAACTGGACGATCGACAGAACAATCATTTGCTCCAAAAAAGATCACCACAATATCTGGTTTTTCCTGTAGGACTTCTTTTTCTAAACGTTTTAAGCCATCTTCAGTCGTATCTCCTGGCATACCCGCATTCACTAATGTCACATCTTCTAGATCAAGCCGATAAAGCCTTTCCTTGATCAAATTTATTAATACAGGAGAAACGGCTTCTTTGAAATAGCCAGCTGTAATACTATCACCAAACAAAACAATTTTTTTCATGCTCATTTTTCCTATTCCTATTTATTTGTTTTTATCATATCATTATTTGATGTTTTTTGCTGTACCCAATGATTCTTTTTACAATTTCAGGTGTGGATAGAAGGAAATTATGTTAAAATGTACAAGAGTTTAAATGTTGGTTTTTGTGGAGGAATCGATGGACAACAAAATGAATTTTTATCGTATTTCTCGTGAAGAATGGCAAGGCTTCTATCGTGATGGCAAAGCACCACTAACTGAAGCTGAATTAGAAAGCATTAAAGGGTTTAATGACCAGATTTCTTTAAAGGATGTACAGGATATTTATGTTCCCCTTACTCACTTGATTCATTTATACATGAAAGAATTTGAATCGCTAACAGTAAGTAAAGGCTTGTTTTTGCATGAATATGTGCCAGTCCCCCCGTTTATTATCGGAATTGCTGGAAGTGTAGCCGTTGGGAAAAGTACCACTGCTCGGTTATTACAAACAATTCTTGCTCGCACATTCAAACGAAGAAATGTACAATTAATTACAACCGATGGCTTCTTATACCCAAATAAAGTTTTGGAAGAAAAAGGCCTTATGGATCGCAAAGGATTTCCGGAAAGTTACGACATGGAACGCTTAATCACGTTTCTAAATGAAGTCAAAAGCGGCCAAGAAGAAATCAAAGCTCCTTTATATTCTCACAGTGTCTACGACATTATTGAAAATGAATACGAGATTATTCAACAGCCAGATATCCTGATTGTTGAAGGTATCAATACTTTGCAACTGCCTGCAAACCAACAGATTTATATCAGCGACTTTTTTGACTTTTCTGTCTTTGTGGATGCAGAGTCAGAACTTATCAGAAAATGGTACTTAGATCGTTTTGGCGCCTTGTTGGATACGGCTTTCTTAGAGCCTGATAACTATTACTATCAATATGCTATTGGTGACAGAGAAGAAGCCTTTACTATGGCTAAAAATGTCTGGAAAACCATCAACCTAAAAAACTTGGAAGAATATATTTTACCAACCCGCGAACGGGCGGACTTGATTCTTCATAAGACAGACAATCATATTATTGATGAAATTTTCCTACGTAAATATTAGAACAAAAAAGTAGACGAATTTTTCGCGCTTAAAAAGTTTTTTTGCTACAATCAATTATAATTTCTAAATTGCTATAGTTTTACTATATATAGCAATTTAAGATAAATCTAAATGAATAGGGGTAATACACGTGACCAACGTTGCCGATTTGACAACTGTCGAAAAAATTATTGTTTTAGACTTCGGTAGTCAATACAATCAATTGATTACACGCCGTATCCGTGAGTTTGGTGTTTTTTCAGAACTACTAAGCCACAGAACAACAGCCGAAGAAATTCGTAAAATGAACCCAAAAGGAATCATCTTTTCAGGTGGACCTAACAGTGTCTACGATGATAATGCCTTCCGCATTGACCCAGAGATCTATGAATTAGGAATTCCGATTCTAGGTATTTGCTACGGTATGCAACTTATGACGTACAATTTAGGTGGAAAAGTAGAACCTGCCGATAACCGCGAATACGGAAAAGCAGAGTTAGACCTACTAAACGCTGGATCTCCTTTATTCAAAGAAACACCTACTAAGCAAACCGTTTGGATGAGTCACGGTGATTTAGTTACTGCTATTCCAACAGGTTTTGAAAAAGTTGCCACAAGCAAAGACTGCCCTATCGCTTCTATCCAAGATGAAACTCGTCAATTCTTTGGCGTTCAATTCCATCCAGAAGTGAATCATTCTGAATACGGAAACCTATTGTTACGTCATTTTGCCTTTGATATTTGTCATTGTGAAGGAAACTGGACAATGGATAATTTCATTGACATGGAAGTTGCAAAAGTTCGCGAAAAAGTAGGCGACAAAAAAGTCTTACTTGCTTTATCAGGCGGAGTAGATTCCAGCGTTGTTGGCGTTTTACTACAAAAAGCAATCGGGGATCAATTAACCTGTATCTTTGTCGATCACGGTTTATTGCGTAAAAATGAAGGCGATCAAGTAATGGAAATGTTAGGCGGTAAATTCGGTCTAAACATTATCCGTGTTGATGCTCAAGACCGCTTCTTAAATAAATTAGCTGGCGTTTCTGATCCAGAAGTAAAACGCAAAATCATCGGTAATGAATTCGTTTATGTCTTTGATGATGAAGCAACAAAGCTTAAGGGGATTGACTTCCTTGCACAAGGAACGTTATATACTGATGTCATCGAAAGTGGGACAGAAACGGCTCAAACGATTAAATCCCATCATAACGTTGGTGGATTACCAGAAGATATGCAATTTGAACTAATCGAACCTTTAAACACTTTATTTAAAGATGAAGTTCGTGCCTTAGGAACACAGCTAGGTATGCCTGACAGCATCGTTTGGCGCCAACCGTTCCCTGGACCAGGTTTGGGCATTCGTGTGCTTGGCGAAATAACTGCTGAAAAATTAGAAATCGTTCGCGAATCAGATGCCATCTTACGTGAAGAAATCGTTAATGCTGGCCTAGACCGTGACGTTTGGCAATATTTCACCGTTTTACCGGGAATTCGTAGTGTGGGTGTTATGGGCGATGGTCGTACGTACGACTATACTGTCGGCATTCGCGCAGTCACTTCAATTGATGGTATGACTGCTGACTTTGCCAGAATCCCATGGGATGTCTTACAGAAAATTTCTGTGAGAATTGTCAACGAAGTCGCTCATGTGAATCGGATTGTTTATGATATTACAAGTAAACCACCTGCAACTGTGGAGTGGGAATAAGATAAAAAGCTTTGGAAACTCTTATTTATAGGGATTTCCAAGGCTTTTCTTTTGTCTGTGATAACAATTTGATAACAGTTTATTTTATTTCAAAATAATCTATATCATTTACTTACATATTCTTGAGGGGAAAAATAGTCCTTTCTTTTTTCAGGTACGTTTGTCCAACAAGAGCTTATATTATGTTTTTTACAAAATTCATAAGTTGATTCTCCCAAATATTGTTTAGTTTTTTCGAAATTTTGTGCCTTTCTAGTATTATAAGTTTGCCATCCACAAAAATATATTTTATCTGACTCAGGTACATCAATTTTTTTATACTGGGCAATTTCATGTGGTTGAACATTAGATTTACTGTATTTAGAAGGGATTTTCTGTGCAAAATACTGCAAAAATTTATAAGAAGTCAGACCTTCTTTACTTGGTTTCAGATTAAGTATGGTGCATAACTTATAAAATACCTCATCAGGAAGTGACTCTAATTGAAATCCTGCTCGTAGCTTCAACACAAAACTATAATTTTTATCTACGACTCCAAATAATAATTCAAATGGTGTACTATCAATAAAAAAAATAACTTCAAATGTAACTCCATTATACGTAAAACGAAACTTTTCTTTTGTAACCTCATTTTTTCTCATATCCAACAATAATGGTTTAATTTCCAACAACTTCATAAATTCATAGCCCCCTCAGTCTTAGTACTAATATATTTATCTTACTTAACGAGCTAAATTACGTCAACTGATTTCTACCGCACTTCCGTTTGCTAAACTCGATTTTTCATAAAGAAATACAAACCATTTCTTTATGAAAAATCAAGTGCTATTGGTTAGATTGAGTTTGAACTAAAAAGAGATACTCCTTACTGGAATACCCCCTCATCTGATTATGCAGGTTGTTTTTTCTTAATACTGATTCCTTCCGCTTTAAAGGAAAGAGCGATAAATCCATTTTGTACGTAAGGGTTACAGTTGACCCCTTCTAACGTTACAAAAGTTTCTCCTGCCTTGTCTAGCTCACTCTGAGTGATAATTGGTTCTGAACTTGAGACAGATACCCGAATACTCTTGTATTTTTTGTCTTTCATGAGAAGCTCATACGTGTAACCATCAATTTCTCCTGTACGCTCATTTTTTCCCGTCACTTCATTTTTTTCATATTTTGGTTTAGGTGATACCTCCACCAAAAGTAATTCTCTTCCCAATTGTCCGACTAAATCAAAATCTTTCATTTTCCATTCTGCCATGTTCCATTCCCTCTTTCTTGATATATTGGTTGCCCTGAAAGGCTTTTTCTTTTCTTCTATTTCTTTATTTTGTTTCCAGACTAAGACATGGGTTAGTTTTGTCGCAACTTCCCGATTCATATTTGGGTATAAATGTCCATAGGTGCCTAATGTTGTTTTAATATCCTCATGCCCTAAACGATCTTTGATGATTAAAGGATTTTCTCCCATTGAAATCAGTAGTGACGCATGAGAATGCCGTAATCCGTGAATACGTATCGGGTGAATCCCTGCCAATTCCGCATGACGGTGGATAATGTGTCGTACCGTATGTTTATTGGTTGGTAGTCCATTATACGAAAGAACGTAGGTTGTTCCTTGTATATTCTTTTGTTGGATAGCCTGCCATTCTCTTAAATAAGAAATCGTTGTGTCATCCAGTGCCACAAGGCGCTTACTTGCTCGTGTTTTTGTTTCTACAACATAAAATTCTTTTGCATTTTTGTAGAACATTGATTTACTAATAGACAGTGTTTTTTCATCAAACTGAATATCAGTTTCCCATTGTAGCGCTTGGGCTTCTCCAAAACGCATACCCGTCATAAAAAACAGCCACAACACCATAAACGAAAAATGTTCATAATAATCGTTGCGATCAAACGTAGAAAGTATCTGTTCAAATTCCGCTTTTGTCCAAAAATCAACGGCCGCTTTTACTTTTTTCACATTTCCCACTGTTTTTGCAGGGTTCTGAGGAATCATCCCCAATTTGTATGCTCGTTCCAAACTCATGGAGAACAAGCCATAGATATTCCTCACATAGGCATTACTCATTATTTTCATTAGCTCATTCTGCCACTTTTGTATGAGTATCGGTGTAATTGCTGACACTTTCTTTTTGTAAAACGGCTTAAAGTGTATCTGCATAGAGGATAAACGATTCTGATATGTCCGTTCTTTTACTCTACCTTGATACCATGGTAGAAAAATACTTTCAAAGTATTCACCATAGCTCATGGTACTATTGGTTTTAAATGCCATTTTTCCATAGTCGTTCATCAACTCGTTATAGGCTTGTACAGCTTCTTTCCGTGTATTAAACCCACGTTTCAATTTTTGAATTCTCTTCCCTGTCACGTCATCAAATCCAAGGCTAGCGACATAATAGTAGGTTCCCTTTTTCTTATCTTTATACACATTCGCCATGGACAGCTACCTCTTTTGAAATTTCCAAAGTGATACCTAAAATATGTTCTACTGCATGAACGGGTACCCGCCCTAACCGGCGACTTTTGTAATAATCAAAACCTTCTTGTACCATATAATTCTTGGCTAATCGAATAATTGTTTGTGATTGACTGGTGCCAAATCCCAGTTGAATCAATTCCTCTTTTGTAATAGTAATCAATTAAATTCTCCTATCTTCCTTCCATTGATTACCCTTCCTGTGCTATACTTAAAGTGTCGAGTCTTAAGTGGAGCTTAGGAAGAGGTCTCGTTGGACTTTTTTTCTAAGTTCTCTTTTTTTGTTTGGTCATAGACGAGTTCTATTAATTCCTCTCGCCCAATATCTATCAAATGGTCAGCGATTTTTTTCGCTAAAGAACGGGTATACTTTGTTTCTGCTACTAAGTTATCCAGTTGCTCCAAATGTCCTAATGCTTCATATTCTGCTAAAAATCGAAACGCTTTGATTCCTGCTAATCCACCACCATGAATCAACCAGTCTTGTGTGTTAGTCAAACCAGTAACTTCATACACCCGTGAAAGGTGAAGAGGCTGAATGTTGCCTAAGTAACGTTCCCATGGTCGCCAAACCTTCTCCCATGTATCATCTGTGTAAAATGTTAGCTCGTCTTTTACCACACCTCGTATCAGCTCTTCTAACGATCGTTCGTCAAAGGCGATTACTTTTGCCATAGAATGAGCGACTTGCCTTTTCAACTCAATTTCAAGCCGTTTCCATGACCCTATTTCTTCTACAGCACAATGTTTTTGCTTGGCTGTTTCTAAATCCTTATCATAAATACGAAACATCACATCTGATTTTCTCCTACCAATATAGAGCGTAAAGCTTTTTTTATTCCCTATTGCTGTACTTTGGAAAACATCAGGTTTACGATTTCGAGAATAGAACTGTTTTTTCTCTGTCTTGGCGATTAATTGTTTCACTGTAAAATAGGGTTGTTCATTGCGATCATCTAAGGCAACATCCAATCGTTTCACTTCAAAGAAACCGTCAAAGTAGCGAAATAACCGCTGAAAAAAATTACGCCAAGTAAGACCCATTGCCTGCAATAAGCGCTCATAGACGGTACAGCCTTCTCCACTCAATACTAAGTAACATTCCAAATTTCCTGTCTTGGGTGTTTCCTCCGTAAAGACTTTAATAGAACCGTATGTGTAACAAATGTCATAGGGTTTGTGTTTCACTCGTCCATTCTCAATCAGAAAGCAAGCAAGGTCAATTTGTAAGGCAGTGGTTAACACTTCCTCGATTTCCCAACCGTGAAAGACTATCTGGAGCCAGTCAATTTTAGCAGTCACAAATTCTCTGCTTCTCGTCTCTTCCACCTCCATTTTGCGCCAAAATCGTGCAGGCATTTTGTAGATACAAAGCCTTTTACAGCAAGGGTTTCACACTAGTTACAGGTGGTTTACACAGTGCTATTAGAGAACACTGTGTCTCCGCTTCGCAAGCGAAGCTCCCTCTTGCCATCTTTCCTACGCTCCATCCGTCGGGCTATGCCTTGAGGCTCGCCCTCGGTGTAACGGGAAAGCTGTCAAGAATTCTTTCGTTTAAATGGTTTATCCATTTTGCCTGTTTCAACTGCTTCAATCCGCTGTTCTAGCTTATTCACTCTCTGCACCATCAGGTGCCATTGTCGTTCAAGCGACTGGATAGATTTTGTTTGTTTTTGCCTTTCTCCATCTAACGTCTGAATCGCTTCTATTAACTTGTCAAAGAGCTGTTTGTGCTGTTCTTCTATAGATATCTGCTTTTTTTCTTCCTTGAATACAGAAAGAATCGCTTCTTTAACTGGATGTCCTCGATTTCGAAGAACAGAAACTTGACGAAATTTTTCTATATCTGCTTCTGAAAACTGATAGATTTTTGTGTAGCTTGTCGCCCCAACTTGCTTTGTTTTTCGTTTGAACGAAACATGGCACAATTCTTCTGCCAACTTCCGCCATCTATGAAAGGTTGATACACTATTCAATCCTTCAACCAATGAAACAACTTCTTCTGCTTCATACATTTTCTCACCTCTTACCCTCTTTCTCTTTCCAAAGAGAAATTAATTTAGTATAATACTTTAGAAGAGAAATTTATTTCCTCTAGCTATATATCAGAGCAATTTTATTCCCCTGTCAATAATTAACGGAAAAATATTTCCTCAATAGAAAGAAGTTGAAAAAATGTCAGATAGCTATATTAATTACACCTCTATATTTAATAACTTTAGTAAAAATATGCGAAATAAAAGACTAGAGTTGAATATGTCTCAAAAAAAATTAGCTCAAATTGTAGGTGTATCAGCAAAAACGATTCAAAATTACGAAAACAGAAATACTGTTCCTAATTCAGTAGTCATGGAAGCAATTGCAACTGCTCTAGGTTTATCTTTAGAAAAAATAATTGACGATGATGAAAACACAAAAAGAAAATTACAAATCGCAAAATATTTAGACTACATGGACAAAAATGGTGTCTACTATCGTCATTTAGAAGGCTTAGATATAGCTGGATTGATTTATGATAAAGTTGATTTTAAAAAGAGGGTTGCTGATGGGATCGAAGATGAAAAACTAGATATAATTCTAAAAGGAAAGCTAGACATTACAAGAGAAGAAAAAATAGAACTAATTGAGCTTATATTTGATTCAAAAATAAAGGATGAATTAAAGAGAGCTGAAACGCAAATTGAAAAAAGATTTGAGGACTATGCTACAGGATTTCGTGCTATTCGTGCAAATGATATGTCAATTTTAGAAAAAAATGATTACTTTTCAAATGACGAATATGAAGATGATTTTTTATAACCTTACTTTTACTTACATTTTCAAACTAAACATTTACTCTATGTGATTTATTTGAGATAATTAATTTTTAGAACGATTCTATATACGTATATATTCTTATACTAATAACTTGATACATTGAGGAGTGTGATACTTTGAAAAAGAAAACTTGGTTTATTGGTTTAATTTTACTTATACTAATTGGAGGTGTTGGGTTCATGTGGTTTAAACAAAACGAAGCAGAACGAAAAGAACAAGAAATGGTAAGAATGGAAACAATTACGGCGAAACAAATTAAAAATACTTTTGCGAATGTGACAAAAGTTGAGTTTTCTGAGGAATACGGCGAAAATACATTAACAGGTTATACAGAGGTGATGGTTAAATTATCAACTAGTTATGGCGTAAATTCAGAGATTGGGGTCAGTATGTCTCTAAACAATAAATCAAAAACTCTTAGATCATATGATGGAGGTTCTGAATTTGAAATAGGTACTACAGAAAACAAAATAAAAGTTACCTTTTCTAATGGAACAGAGGTGAGTTTATAATGGCAACAGAAGAAGAATTAAGAGATTTAAATAATCGGGTTTATAGGGTGGATCCAAATTACAAAGATAATGGGAATAAAATTCAATATACAGATAAAGCTGATAAAGATTTGAAGGAAAATGAAAGGAATAGCCTTACCGCAGGTGCCCAAAAATTTAAAGTATTATCAGTAAAAGACGGCGATTATGGATTTCAAGGAATGGCAGTAGCGCCAATAGTAAATGGTGTTCCCGATGTATCACAAGTAACAGTTGTTGCTGCTGGAACTTATCCTAGTGACAACAAAGATCTTAAATCTGCTGCAAAAGGACTATCTCCGAATGGCTCCCCTCAAGATGACGTGGCTTTAAAGTATGTTGGTGACCTTATTTCTAATCACCCAGATTGGACAATTAATCAGTTATCAGGGTATTCACAGTCTGCTTATATGTTGAAAGTTGGCGCTCATTTTGGTATTCCTACAACGGTATTTAGTGGGTGGTTCCAATACGGCTCGTTAACGGAAGCAGAAGAAAAATTCATGAAAGAGAATCCTCATTTATTTTTGAATTATCGACAAAAGAATGATGATGTAACAAAATGGAACGATTTTAATACTCGTTGGGGAAATAGTGATGATTTTGGTACAATTGTTTGGGTAGATGGCAATAGTCATAAATTAGAAAGTTGGGACTTTGATGAAAAAACAGGGCAATTAAAAATCCCCGATAGTTTGGGAAATTCTGAAGGAGCAATGATTCAGCAAAGCCATTTTATTATGCGTGGATTTTTAGCTCAATTGACAATGTTAGACCAATTAAAAGCAAAACTAACAACTAGTGGTGGAGCTCTTTCGAAAAATGAAAAAATCTATTTGGACGACCAACAAGCATTATTAGCTGTTAATACTGGGCGATCTGCTTATCAAAATGCAATGGCAAATGCTATAAAAGTGTATCAGAATGCAATTACAGAGGCGGAAGAGATTTGGCAAGAAACGTTAAGGGAAGCACGCGCTCAGCTAGAGGAATTATCTGATAATGAAATGAAGGATAGTTTATCCGCAGTAGGTGCCACTGAACAGCGAATAGTAGGGGAACCAACAGAATTTTTTCAGCAAAAAATCAATAAAGCAAAAACGATGGATGAAAAATTCGAGTCATTATCTAAAGAAATTAAAAGTAAAATTAATGAACTTGTTCAACTAGATCAGCAATTAGCTCAACAACTACGGTCTTAAAAAGGAGCGAAAACATGAAAGAAGAACAGATGACAGCAGATTATCAGCGAAAACGCCGTACACTAGAAGAGGATGAAGATATTCTAAAAAGTACGCAACGAAAAGGAGAACAGTTGATCCAAGAAACATTGTCAGATATTTATCGTATTGTTCAACAGTCAGCTGTAGATAGTGAACCCTTTGATCGTGCAAGACAGGCAATTATGCAAATAGAAAATGACTATCATGAGGAGCTATCAAGAGCGAAAAAACAAGTTTATCTTCAACAAGAAGAACTTGAACAAGACTATCGAAAGGATCTTCAGAAAACAGATGGAGAATAAGGGTTTACTACGTTGGAAGAACTCGCAAAAAAACTATTAAAAGAGTTAAAAAAGAATTTAGAGAAAATACGTGTCCAAGCGATTGGTTCAGCAAAAATACAGAAATCTCATACTAAGAAACAAGAGGCTGAGAAACAAGGTCAAACAGCAATAGAAAGTGCTAAAACGGCATTGTCTTCTTCCTCTCAAACTTTAGAAGGTGCTGTTAAAGGGCAGTTTGGAAAAAAAGTAACAGAAACTTTTGAGAAGCAACAACAAACTTTAGATAAGCTATCTTCTTAGCATTCATAATTAAATTGATAACACTTTGATAACACTCTACTAAAATTGAGTACATTTTAAACAAACTCAAATCACTTAAAATAGCGTAAATTCAACTAATACGTATTGTACAAAACTAATTTATTTTTGAGTGGGAATAATTAAAAGAACCGTGAATCCTTTGCTATTAAAGGGTTTCACGGTTTATTTTTTGTAGGTGCAACCATTTTGCAACCAATAGACCTATTTAAATGTATAATTATCAATCGTTATCAATTAATTTAATTAACTCTTCTCTTTTTTGTTTCCAATTCAAAACAATCGTTTTAAATTGTTCTAATGACAGAATCACTAATGGATAAACATCTTCTTCATCTACCATATCTTCAAATAAATCATAGATAGTTACCTGATTTTCTGTAATTTCTGCAAGACTTCTCTCGCTACCAATTTTTTGAATCAAACTATGTTTATCTTCTACCAATTTTATATCTCTTAAAATGTCGTCAAGTGTGATAGATAAGTGATCTACATTTAATAAATCTTCTAAAGCAATATATTCTTTGTCAAAACCAATTGTAGGATGTTTAGTAAAGCCTTTTGCATCAAATATGCCATATTCGATATTCATATTTTTTTATGCTCCTTCTAAAATTTTAGAAATGCAGAAATAATTTTCCTATCTTTTCCAAGATACATTATTATCTCCAGACCATCATCTAAACTTCCTATATAAACATTACCTTTGTCTAAAACTTTAACTTACCCGAATCTAATCCCCATCTACCAACTTCTAAGGTCTCTCAATCGAAATTACCTAGTAAACAAAGCTTGAAATCTTACAATCGATTATGCTCTTAAACCTCAAAATTTATATAATCTTTAATAACCTTTTTTAAATCTGTAATAGAAATATTAATGCTAGGAAATACATCAGAATCATCTACTAACCCTTCAAATAAATCATAAATTTCTACGCCTGTTTTTTTAATAACAAAAATTGCTCGCTCAGTACCAATTTCTGCTTGCTCTTCGATCCCTGAATCAACTAAATCTATCTTTTCTAGTATATCATCCAATGTAATAGAATAGAGGGAAATCGTATTTAAAACTTCCTGTAATCCTATAAAACGCTCATCTGGAAAAAGAATTATTTTTTTTTGATTTTCAAGTTTAACAGTATATTCCATAAAAAGCACCTCTTTTTTTTAATATTTAGGGAAAGCGGAAATAATTTTCCCATCTTTTCCAATAAACATTGATATAGTAAATCCTTCTTTTGTTACACCAGTGTATGTGTTAAATGAACCAACTTCAAATTTTCTGTTTTTATATGCCTCATTAATAGAATCTACTACTTTTTGTGAACTCCAATCATCTGGAAAGAAAGTGGATTTCCCTCCATTTCCACCTTTCAATACACCATCTACTTCTACTTTTGCTTCATAGACTCCATACTTATTAGGAGCTGTTTTAGTGCCATCTATAATTTTCCCGATACTACCATCAATTGTATCAACATGATAACCAGAAGCCCCACGTTTTGTTAGTTCTCCTTCAAATACATGTTTTAATGATTTATCAGTAAAAACATCCGTGTTTTTCAGTTTTTTAAGGTCATCCAGAGTTTCAATATTTTTAGCTACTTTTGTAGCATCTTTCCCTCGATCCATCGTCTTAACTGTATCTGCTGACTTTTCAAAATCTTTTAGTATTTGCCATTCTTTTGCACTTAACTTGATGGCGTCCATGCTATGTTCGCCTTTTGCTAGAAGCTTCGCTGTTTTGAGAAAATCTTTCACTTTATCTGGTGGTAAAATAGACAACAGTAGAAAAATACTTGAGGAAGAACGTTGTAGTTTGGTTGAGTCTTTATCTAGAATAATTTCTACATCATCTAAATTCATCAATATTTTAAAGATTTCAGGTCCATATTCCTTAAACAACTCCACATTATGCACTCGAAACATCTCTTGCAGTTCTTTGGTTTTTTTCGTGTCTTTCTTGCCATTGACATAGACTTCATAAATAGGACGTTCCCCATCCGTATTTATGACAATTTCTTCCCGCATTTTTGGTTGTTTTTGGTTAAACGCTTTTAATGTTTTATACCATGCTTTGTTAGCAAAGTCTATCTTTTTATAGCCTTCTTTGCCTCCTGCAAAATTGCCTGCTGTTCCTAAGAATGCTACGCCTTCGCCTACAGAAGATATCACGGATTGAACCTCCGAAAAATCATTGCCGTGGGCATTTTCAAAGGGTTTCTCAAAAAAGATATTAGCTTTTTAAGCACTAATATCTTTTTATTTCATTGTAATATTTTACGGAAACTACTTTGTACATCAAAAAACATTAAAAACGATTAAATATAGCTTTCGAATTTCTAATTTTTTAATGCCCGCTGAACAATATAAATGTTTTTACTCACTAATAAAGCTCACATCTTGACATACAATTTTTAAAAATTCATTTTCATCATCTATCGTAAATAGTTTTATACAAATCTGTTTATCTAATTCTTCAACTAAAACTTTAGTCAGTGTAAACTGACTGACATTTAATTCATAATCATTTAATTCATAAGTTTTTTTCGACATTGAATAATTAAGGTCTGTACAATTTCTAAATAGTAAAAGAAGATGTTCTTCTTCCTTTTCAGTAAAAAAATAATCCACAATTAGCTTGAAATCTTTTAAATTATCTTCGAATGAAATATACTCTATTACGCTATCCGTTAAATCATAGTTATAAAACTTATCTTGTACTGTCAATAAATTATCTTCAAATTTCAACAATAAAACCTCCATTAATTAAAATAAAAATGTGTTAAATCCCTTACTTCTTGTCTAGTAGCACCAGATGGAAATTTACCTGTATCGTCTATATAGTTCCCACCCTTATTTTGTACTCTAAAGTATGGTTTTCCAGTTGCTGGAGAACCATGTAGCCTTATTTTTTCTCCCGTAGCAGGATTAACTAAAATTGTAGCGGGACCACTTTTACTTCCACCATTCTCAATAGTTTTCATCCAACCTTGTAATTCTAAACTATCAGTAAGTTGGTTAGGTGTATAATTTTTACCTATTTTAGAAAAATCCTTGCTTTCCCATTTAATTTTAGAAACATCTTTCCCTAGATCAATCGTCTTAACGGTATCTGCTGACTTTTCAAAATCTTTTAGTATTTGCCATTCTTTTGCACTTAACTTAATGGCATCCATGCTATGTTCGCCTTTTGCCAATAGCTTCGCTGTTTTGAGAAAATCTTTCACTTTATCTGGTGGTAAAATAGACAACAGTAGAAAAACACTTGAAGAAGAACGTTGCATAGTTGTGGAATCTTTATCTAAAATAATTTCTACATCATCTAAATTCATCAATATTTTAAAGATTTCAGGTCCATATTCCTTAAACAACTCCACATTATGCACTCGAAACATCTCTTGTAATTCTTTGGTTTTCTTCGTGTCTTTCTTGCCATTGACATAGACTTCATAAATAGGACGTTCCCCATCCGTATTTATGACAATTTCTTCCCGCATTTTTGGTTGTTTCTGGTTGAACGCTTTTAATGTTTTATACCATGCTTTGTTAGCAAAGTCTATCTTTTTATAGCCTTCTTTGCCTCCTACAAAATTGCCAGCAGTTCCTAAAAATGCGACTCCTTCACCTACAGAGGATATCACAGATTGAACCTCCGCAAAATCATTGCTGTGGGCATTTTCAAAGGCTTGGTATTTCTCTAGGATTTCAATCTTTTTAGCGGTTCCTAACATACTTTGGCGGTTGAAAAATTGATTCACAAAGGGC
>NZ_MIEK01000002.1 GCF_001742285.1 Enterococcus rivorum
ACCATGGACACCCTTGTTTTCGACTAGGTACTTTCCGTTACTTGGACGTACTCGGGACTTTAACCCGTTAGAGTTTGACCATGCCGGGCAAACAAAAGAACAAGTCTGTAGAGAAATAATCTCTCCTAAATACTTGTTCTTCCTTGACACTATTCTATTGATTTTTCTTCACCAACACTAGTTGACAATGAGCCAAGATTAATTAGTTTTCTTTAGCGAACAAAGAAACAATATTTGAGTTATTAAAATATTCTCTATTAGACTCTTCAGAGTACTTGCTTAGAAATTTATTTTCAATCCCAAATAGAGATTCTAAAAATGAACGGTCAATATAATAGTCATTTAGAATATCATTTAATGAAAATAAGTGATTTTTAAAAATTAAGTCTAACAAAGAACGAACTTTTCCAGGTCTAATAATCGCAATATCTTCATCTAAAGGTTCATTCTTTTTGTAGTCTTTTCGATTTAGGGTCGCGTAAAAGTAACGATTTTCCTCAAACGTCAGTAGTCCCATTTTATAAGCACGATACTCTAAGGCGCCAATTGAAACCATATATTTCATTTTCAAATCCAGATATGATTCAGGATTTGATTTCTTTGAAATAGTTGAAAAGTCTTTTAAGAATTGCTCTTTTGGAAGAAGGAAAAAAGAGGCAAAGTCATTTGCTTCTTTTTCAATTATTTTATGTTCATCTTTTGTTAGGCTATCCATATCAATCTTGTAATGAAGTAGCAAGTGTCCTAATTCATGGGCTAAATCAAAATTTCTTCGAACTGCTGATTTTTTTTTGTTACCAAGAATAATAAACGATTTTTCTTGACTAGCCCAAGTACTATAAGCATCAATACTTGTTCCCATATTTTTTTCTAAAATATATATTCCTGATAGTTCAAGCTTGTAAAGAAGCTCTGAATTTGATTGTACATCCAATCTTTTTCTAGCATTTTCTGCAATCTTTTCTAACTGTAAGAGCCTGTCATTTGTTTCCATTGACATATTATAAAGTTGAATTGATTCGTCTCTCAATAACGGAAGAGGACTAGTTGGCAAATTGAGTTTACTTTCAAACTTATCTAAAAAATAACTAGTAAAATCAATAAAAGTTGTTTCCATTTTTGCTTTTTTACGAGACTCTCGATCCTCAGCTCGGTAGGCAATGCTCTCAACTTTAGAAATATTTGTTGCAAATGGTTCTGTATAGAAAAATTGAGCTTTTACATTAAAAACTTTTTTTAATTCATTAGCAACTTCAAATTTTGGTACAGTATATTGATTTTCATACTGCCAGATTGCTTGTTCGCTTAAATTTAATTTGTCAGCAAGTTCCTTTCTGGAGAGACCATTTAATTCTCTGACACTTTGTAATTTCTCTCCGAAAAACATTGTAATCACATCCTTGCTTATTTGTTGGAAAACTAGTTTCCAGATTCTTCTTTTTCTTCTTCAGGGATAGAATAACCAAATGCATTTGAATCACCTGAAAAAATAGTCTGATCAGACACTTTTTCATTCATAATTGGTTCTACATCTTCAGTAGTAATTTCATACTCACTTTCTTGAATAAGATAACTTAAATCTTCAATTAGCTCTAGGTTCATCGTTTGACGATTAGGCATGGTTAATTGAATGGATTCAACGAATTTAGTTTCATCATCAATCTCGTAGGTCACAATATAAAAGCGTGAGTATTTTTGAGTGACGTTCAGTTGCTTGCCTTCTATAACAGCCCTTACTTCTTCTGGGTCATTTAATTCAAGTTGAATTTGTTCTGGTTGAACAACAAAGTTTTGTTTGCTATTCTTTAAAACGTCTGTATTTATGTCAGCTAAATTCACCAAATAATTATCTTCATTGGCCTTCTTTTTTTGATCATCAAATGATTTTTTCACTCGTCTAGAGTTTTTTACGATGACCATATAATTTTCAGCATTTTCACTAACTGTAAACTGTAAATATTCCCAGGTATAGCCAGCTTTTTCAATTTTAAACTGTACATTGTGGTTTTGTCCAATTTTAGAAACTTGATCATCGATGTGATTTCCTTTTGTCCAAGCGTAAGCACCACTAACACTCATTGACTCTTTTTTACTTTTTCGCTCTTCAAGATACTGTAAGTACCCTTTCAAAGTACCATCAACTATTGCTTTACTGATTGTTTCATCTAATTTAAATTCATCCATACATAAACCTCCAATCTATTTGTCTCTGTTAGTATACAACATTTTTAAAGTAAAAACATTAATTTTCGTTTTTTCTTAAAGTTGAAATCTTAAATTAGAATTTTTGATGAATTAACCTTTTATTTCAAGGTGGTGAAACAATGATAAAGAGACAAAGTACAATTTCTCATTTCAATATAAAATCTTACATATTCTAGTAGTTACTCTATCTCATAATATTATGTCACCAATACACTTCTCAAAATTATCCTACTTTCTTAGTTAAAATAATATAAGACGAAATAAAAACTAACTAAATTTGATGAAATTCACAGGATACAACATTATTAACTAGGAAAATCTAAATATTTATTTCTAACATTTTTAGCATTTCCAGAAGATGTTTTTCCCCCCCTTTTTCTAGAAAAAAAAGTAATTTTTAACAATCCTTTTTTAAATGATGATTTTTCTCTTAAAAAAATATATGCGCTTAAACCTATCTCCATAAAGCTTTCTAGCTAAAAATCTCTGGTAGAAACGAAAAAGAAAGTGCGACTACCGCTATTCTGTTTCAATCTTATAAAGAAGTATTTGGTTCTTTACGTTCTGCTGTTATTTTTAGAAATTGCAGCAGGTATTTTAGACTGCCCAAAAAATAATACGATAAAAATCATCGGTGAAGAAAATTTATTAGCTAGTCGTTTATTGAATTTCTCTACCATTGACCATCATTTGGATCAATGTGGGGAAGAAGCTTTCAACCTCCTTCTGAATCAAGAAAAAAAATCTGTCACTATTCCCTATACTTTCATTGAAAGAGACTTTTCTTCAAAAAAAATAGATCGATCTGAGTGGATAAGCTAGGTAGCTCATTCAACTAACAGATACGATCTATTTTTAATTTGCTATTTTACAAATCTTTTTAATGCTTAAGCGTTATACGCATCAATAATGATTTGTTTTAATTCACTAATTAGTGGTTCTTTAGGGTTAGCTGTTGTACATTGATCCTCATAAGCTAGTTCGGCCATGTTATCAACTGTAGAATCTAGAATTTCTTGTGTCACACCTTGTGCTTTCAAGTTCATTTCGATTCCTACAGCGACACCTAAGTCTGTTACTGCTTTAATCAATGAGTCAACAAGTTCCGCCGTAGTTTTTCCTTTAAGACCCAAGAATTTCGCAATATCAGCGTAATCTGAATCCGCACGGAAGTAGTCATATTTAGGGAACATTGCATGTTTTGATGGATCTTTGGCATTATAACGGATGATATGAGGCAATAGAATTGCGTTCGTACGTCCGTGAGGAATGTTGTATTCTCCACCAATTTTATGCGCAACAGAGTGACAAATTCCTAAGAATGCATTGGCAAAAGCCATTCCTGCCATTGTTGAAGCATTATGCATTTTCTCACGACTTTCAGCATCTGGATGTTTCACTGAATTTTCTAAGTTTTCAAAGACTAATTTAATGGCTTGTAAACTTAACCCACGAGTATAGTCAGACGCCATAACTGATACGTAAGACTCAATCGCATGTGTTAATACGTCCATTCCAGTATCAGCTGTTACAGAAGCAGGTACTGACATAACAAATTGTGGGTCAATAATTGCTACATCTGGAGTCAACGCATAATCAGCTAATGGATATTTCACATGTGTTTCACTATCAGTAATAACAGCAAATGGTGTTACTTCTGATCCAGTACCTGAAGTTGTTGGAATACATACAAATTGTGTTTTCTCAGGTTTGTCAATTTTGTACGTACGTTTACGGATGTCCAAGAATTTTTGTTTCGCACCAAAGAATTCTGTATCTGGGTGCTCATAGAACATCCACATGCCTTTAGCAGCATCCATTGCAGATCCACCACCAAGAGCAATGATAGTATCTGGTTTGAAGTTCGCCATCACTTTAGTACCAGCGTAAACTGTGTTTGTTGATGGGTTTGGTTCTACTTCTGAGAAGACTTCAATTTGTACATCGTTTTTACGTTTTTGAAGCTCTTTTCTTACGGTATCTGCATAGCCAAATTGAACCATTCCTGGGTCACAAACAATCATTACACGTTCAACATTTTCCATTTTTTGTAAATATTGTAATGAATTTTTTTCAAAGAAAATTTTTGGTGGTAATTTAAACCATTGCATATTCTTTCTCCGTTTCGCCACAGTTTTTACGTTAATTAAGTTAACAGCAGACACGTTTTTAGATACAGAGTTTTTACCATATGATCCACAACCTAATGTCAATGATGGCAACATATTGTTATAGATGTCTCCGATTCCACCTTCTGCTGATGGTGAATTTACTAAAATACGACAAGCTTTCATGCGTAAACCAAATTGTATTTGTAAATCTTCATCTTCAGTATGGATAACAGCTGTATGGCCTAATCCACCTAAATTAAGCATTGCTTCACATAATTCAAAAGCATGAGCTGCATCTTTTGATTTCATCATCGCTAAAACTGGAGATAGTTTTTCGCGAGATAATGGGTACTCAGCTCCTGCACCTTCAAGCTCAGCAACTAAAATTTTAGTTCCTACTGGCACTTTGATTCCTGCTAATTTCGCGATATCTTCGGCAGAATTCCCAACAATTGCTGGATTTACTGCATATTTTCCTTCGTTCATAACAGCATCTTCTAATTTTTTCAATTCATTTTCTTTTACGAAATAAACTTGATGCGCTTCAAATTCAGCTTTAACCGCTGCGTAAATTTCTTTATCTACAATTACAGCTTGTTCAGAAGCACAAATCATTCCATTATCAAAAGACTTAGAAATAATTAGGTCGTTTACTGCACGTTTGATTTTAGCTGTTTTTTCAATATAAGAAGGAACGTTACCTGGTCCAACACCCAATGCTGGCTTCCCAGTTGAGTATGCAGATTTAACCATTGCTGCTCCACCAGTTGCTAAAACAATCGCAATTCCAGGATGGTTCATCAAAGCTGATGTTGCATCAATTGATGGTGTTTCAATCCATTGAATACAGTTTTCTGGTGCCCCAGCTGCAATCGCTGCATCACGAACAATACGTGCTGCTTCAGCCGAACATTTTTGTGCGCTTGGATGGAACGCAAAAACGATTGGGTTACGTGTTTTTAATGAAATCAATGCTTTAAAAATTGTTGTTGATGTTGGATTCGTTGTTGGTGTAACCCCACAAACTACTCCAACTGGCTCAGCGATTTCAATCAAACCAGTTTGATCGTCATCACTTATTACGCCTACAGTTTTGTCATGTTTAATGTTGTTCCAGATGTACTCAGAAGCATACATATTTTTGATTGCTTTATCTTCATAAACACCACGACCTGTTTCTTCAACAGCCATTTTTGCTAAAGGCATATGTTTGTCTAAAGCAGCCATTGCCATTTGATGCACAATATGGTCAACTTTTTCTTGATCAAAATTTTCCATTTTTTTCAATGCAACGTTAGCTTTAGTTGCCAAGTCGTCAATCATTGTTTCAACATCAACCGTTTTTACATCTTCTTTCTTGATTGTTTTAGCCATTATAATCCTCCTAAATAATTTATCCTTCTTATTTGTTACCTTTTTCACACACTCATCATACAATATTTTTTTTTCGTTGTAAATAGTTTTTTGTGATTTTTTTCACAATTATTGCATATTTTTCAGAATTAGCAATAGTTAGCGCTTTCAATGAATTAGAAATAAATAGGAATTAGATAAGCTATAGCCAGTTACTATTGTATCCTACTACACTCCGTTTGTCATCAAATTATTTTAAACTAAAAAAATAATTAATATTTTATAGAACACATTTCATAACATTTATTCCTTATAATCCGCCTTTTTTATCTCTAGATACATTTGAATAAGACACTTATTTCAGAAAAATTAGACACTATTGACATGATCTTCAGATGTTAAGACAAAAATAAAAAAGAGGATTATTTTATATTTAAAATAAGTCCTCTATATCATGCCAATCTTTTATAGTACGGCTACTCGTTTGTGCTACCAACTGCTGATAATCAAAAAATTCATTTGCTTCAATATGTAAAATATCTTCTCGACAAGCTTTAATAGAATCCATTTTTTGCTTTTTCCAACGATAGCAAATCAGATAGTCAATTAATTCAGTTTCATTTACTGACGTATATCCTAGTTGATGAAAAGATTGGCATTTATTTTTTAACTCTTTTTTTAGCAGTAATTTTTGATGCCAAGATAATTTCACCATAGCTTTCACTCCTTATTTCCTGAATAAATAGGTTAGATAGAAAGAAAAAATTCCAGATAGCTGGAATTTATTCTTTCGTTTGATTCTCTTCTGAAGCTTCATCAGTTGACACTGTAGTTTCTTCCACTACAGAATCTTCTTGTACTTCTTCATGGGTTTCTACGGTTGTAACACTTGCATCATTAAAAACTGTTGTTGCTGGTTTTACGGTTTTAATTGCTGCACGGTCAAATTCAAGAACGATTCCTTCACAATCGATAAAAATTGTTCGATCATCGTTGTTGATTTCATTAATTACTCCATGTAGTCCACCGATTGTTACAATGTTGTCGCCAACTTTCATGCTGTCTAAAAGACTTTGACGTTCATTTTGTTGCTTTTTTTGAGAACGATTCATAAAGAACATCATTCCTCCAAGAGCTATAAACGTTAAAAGTAGAGAAAAAAGACTCATCGATATTTCACCTCACTATTTTAAAATCTTCACAAGAATAACTGTAACAAAATTTTCTAACTAAAACTAGCTTTTTGGTCTTTTTCTTAGAAACTTTTCGCATTCTCTTTGTTAAAACCATATTCTTCAAAAAAAGCTTGTCTAAACTCTAAAAGATTATCATCCATAATCGCTTGACGAACTTGTTTCATCAAATTCAACAAGAAATACAAATTATGATAAGAAGTTAAGCGAATCCCAAAAGTTTCATCGCATTTGATTAAATGACGAATATAAGCACGACTGTAATTTTTACACGTATAGCAATCGCATTTTTCATCAAGTGGTCGGAAATCACGAGCATACTGAGCATTTTTTACAACTAAACGGCCTTGTGAAGTCATACACGTTCCATTACGAGCAATTCTTGTTGGTAAGACACAGTCAAACATATCC
Source organism: Enterococcus rivorum (assembly GCF_001742285.1). GTDB lineage: Bacteria > Bacillota > Bacilli > Lactobacillales > Enterococcaceae > Enterococcus_L > Enterococcus_L rivorum. Next base: position 7,274 of record NZ_MIEK01000002.1, read on the forward strand.
ACACCACGAATCACACCGTCAATTAAGGAATCGGCTGCACCAACACCCATCAAGTATCTAGGCTTGTTTTCTGGAATCAATGGCGTTGTAAAATCAAGAACTCGGTTCATTTCTTCTTTGGACTCTCCTACAGATAAGCCACCAATTGAGTACCCTGGAAAATCCATACTAACTAAATCTTTCGCACTTTGTCTACGCAAATCTTCAAAACCAGCGCCTTGAACAATCCCGAAGAGTCCTTGTCTATCTGGATTAGCATGCGCTTTTAAGCCACGTTCCGCCCAACGAGAGGTCCGTTCAATTGATCTTTTAACGTAATCATAACTTTCATTAAACGGCGGACATTCATCAAAACTCATCATTATATCTGAACCTAATTTATTTTGAATATTAATTGCCTTTTCTGGAGAAAGAAACATTTTTGAACCATTTAAGTGGTTTCTAAAATGAACCCCTTCTTCTTCAATTTTACGCATGTCGCTTAGCGAGAACACTTGGAAGCCACCTGAATCGGTTAGAATGGGTTGATCCCAATTCATAAATTTATGTAACCCGCCTGCTTCTTCAATCAAATCTTCTCCCGGTCTTAGCCAAAGATGATACGTATTACTCAGAATAATACCTGAACCCATTTCTTTTAATTCTTCTGGTGACATCGTTTTTACGGTTGCCAATGTTCCGACGGGCATAAACATCGGTGTTGGAAACGTCCCGTGTGGTGTAATAATCTCACCTAAACGAGCCCCGGTATGCTTTTCTTTCTTTATTAAACGATAACGAATGGCTGGTTGCGTCATTCATTTCCCTACTTTCTATTAGAAAATTTGTGCTTTACTCATCATACTTTTTTTTCAGTGTTTTTGCAAGGTTTACCAGACTGTCTTCCTTCATTAAAGGGATCTTTTACGAAAAAAGAAACACAGAAAATTTATTCAAAAAATTCTGTGTTTGACTAGGATATATCTGAAAATCTCAACAACAAATAGGTTCATTAATTGTATGTAATTTGTTGTCATAAACCCTCTTGTCCACCTCATAAGTTGTGTTTTCTTACTAGTTTCTTAACAAAGCTATAATTCAGTTAAGATTCAAAACCAAAGAGAAGATACCTAGCATGGAAGCGACTACGCTATAGGATACTTGGTATCGCTACGGTATCATCCAGCTCTAAGTGCTAAAGAACCAAGTTCTTGAAAGTCTCGTCAATAAGCGCCGGGGCCATTCTCAACTAGAGTTAAAAGACTAGCTATAATAATAGTTAAAGGAACAACGCTCACTGTATTTGCCTTCCTTCACCAAGTAGGTGCTATGAACCATCAATTCACTACGTTCGTTGTGGGTCATAGCAATTCTTAATGTGCTCTAGCATTTAGAAAAAACAGTACCTTATAGCGTAGTCGCTTGTGAACGGGCTGCCTCATCCTTGAGGTTAAACCAACTTGTTGTTCAAATATGTTAGGCTTCCACATACTTCTCTGGAAAATTCGGTATCCACGATAATTTACGATTACATTAAAAAATCATTTTATTACTTTTCTTTGATATAATCTTCCAATTCTATCATTGCATTTTTTACAACTTTAAACGTAATCGTTTCTTTCATATAATGAATCGTTTCGTGTTCAACAGTTGCTCTCTTTGCCACTCTTTCAATCTCCGCTTCAGTAATATGAGCCATTCCCATGTCACTTAGACAAGTTGGCAATTTAAGTTGATGGTAAAAAGGGATTAATTGATCGATTTCATTCCATTTTCCTTCTATCACTAGCTGAACGAATACACCATAGGCCACTTTATTTCCATGTAGCTGATGATGACTTTCAGGTAAGATGGTCAAGGCATCGTGAATCGAGTGTGCCCCTGAGGTACGTCCATAATCATCTCCAAAACCACCGACCATTCCTCCCAATAAAATATTGGTTTCCACAACATTTAGAAACGCTTGGTTCATCTTTTGGCTATCCATCGCATCCAAAGCTGCTTGGCTTTCTTCTAATAAAACATCACGACATTTTCTTGCTGCAAAAGCCGCTACTTGAATTTCTATTGACGGAACTGTTAATTGAGAAATCATGGAATCAGCCTCGTACCATTTTGCCAAAGTATCTCCTATTCCAGCAATCATTAGCTCTTTTGGTGAATATAAAATCACTTTCGGTTCAATTAATACAAGCGCATTACTGACAGGAAAAACATCATAACGATCCATAGAGCCATCTTGCTTATAAATTACACTTAATGGCGTGTACGCTGCACAAGTCGCAGCTAAAGTTGGTAAAATAATAATCGGCGTTTTACATTGATAAGCGACAGCTTTTCCTAAATCTGCTACTTTCCCACCACCAACAGCAATTATTGTATCAAAAGAACTTTCATTGAATAGCTTCGTCAGCTCAGCCGTTCTTTCATCTGTACACTCTCCACCATAATTGACAAACATTTTATCTATTGATGCCATTTCAGGAAAATAAGGCTGTGCCGCGGTCCAAGAATCTTTCCCATGTAGAATAAATACTCGTTTCATTCCTCTTCTATTTAAATGTTCTTCTAAGTTATCCCATGCACCTTCACAACATTCATATTCCTGTGGTGCCCCCCGAACGATTAACGATTGGTTCATCTGCTTTCCTCGCAATTTCCATTATTTTATCAAAAAATTTATTAGAGCTTTTGTTAAAAATAAACTTTTCCTTTCCTTTAATATATGATATGATAACTCACATCCGAAAACAATAAATTTTTATGCATTTATTCTGTTTTTTAGAATATTTATCGAAAAAAATCATTTAAAGAGGAGCAAAAAAATGAAAATAAGTAAAAAAATAGTCGCTTTCCTTGTCTCAACATTTATCGTTTTACTATCCTTTCTTCCTATAAGCACTGCATTTGCAGAAGAAAGTGATCCGTTTTATGACCGTATCATGAAACAAGGAGAGCTGATTGTCGGTTTATCGGCAGATTATGCACCCTATGAATTCCATGCAGACGTCGACGGTAAGGATACCATTGTGGGATTTGATATTTCCATCGCACAAAAAATTGCAGATGATTTAGGCGTAAAATTGAAAATTGAAGAATTGGGTTTTGATGCTTTACTAGGCGCTTTAAAAACTGGAAAAATTGATTTAATTATTTCAGGAATGGCTCCTACACCAGAACGTTTAAAAGAAGTCAATTTCTCAGATCCATATATGACTGTTCAACAAAAAGTCGTCATTAGAAAAAGTGATGAAGGAAAATTCACTTCTGTCAATGATTTTGAAGGTATTAAAGTAGGCGTTCAAAAACAAACAACACAAGAAGAATTAGCAAAGACCGAATTAATTGGCTCAATTCCAACCTCTTTACAAAAAGTACCGGATATTATTATGAATTTAACAAACAAAAAAGTCGACGCTGCAGTTTTAGAAGGACCTGTAGCAGAAGCTTATGTTGAAAGAGATCCTTCTTTGAAATTTGCAGATGTCAAATTTGAAAATGGTGAAAAAACAGCGGCTGTTGCGATGCCAAAAGGTGCACCTATCTTAGAAGCTAAAGTTAATGCTACGATTGGGATGATTAATGACAATAACTTGCTAGACGGATACAAAAAAGAAGCTGGTAAACTAATGTTTACTGATGATGAAGGCTTCTTTTCTAAATACGGCAAGTTTTACATCAGCGGTGCTGGTTATACAATTTTCCTAGCATTTATGGGCGTACTTTTCGGTGCTTTATTAGGGGGCATTTTAGCCTTAATGAAACTATCTAAATCAAAAATATTTCGTGGAATTGCTATTGCCTATATTGAATATGTTCGTGGTACTCCGTTATTAGTTCAAATTTTTATCGTTTATTTTGGTACTGGAGTTCTCGGTTTAGATCTATCCAAACTCGCCGCTGGATGTATCGCTCTATCCTTAAATAGTGGTGCTTATGTAGCAGAAATTATCCGTGCTGGTATTAACGCTGTCAATAAAGGACAACTTGAAGCCGCTCGTTCACTGGGCATGAATCAGCCACAAGCAATGCGCTTCATCATTTTACCTCAAGCAATTAAAAATATTTTACCTGCTTTGGGTAATGAGTTCGTTACAGTTATCAAAGAATCTTCCGTTGTTTCAGTGATTGGGGTTTCTGAACTAATTTTCCAAGCTGGCAATGTACAAGGAGCAAGCTTTAAGCCCTTCTTACCTTATTTAGTCGTTTCACTCATTTATTTTGTTCTAACATTTACTATTTCTCGCCTATTAGGTGTTGCTGAAAGGAGAATGAGTACTAGTGATTAATATTAAAAACTTACACAAATCATTCGGTAAAAATGAAGTACTAAAAGGAATTGACTTGGAAGTGAAAACCGGTGAGGTGGTTGTAATCATCGGACCTTCTGGAAGCGGAAAAAGTACCTTTTTGAGATGCTTAAATCTATTAGAACAACCGACAGATGGTTCTATTGAATTCGAAGGAAAAAATTTACTTGATAAATCAGTAAACATCGATGAACTTAGACAAAAAATGGGCATGGTTTTCCAAAATTTCAATCTATTTCCACATAAAACAGTATTAGAGAATTTGACTATCAGTCCGATTAAAGTAAAAAAAGAGTCACCGGAAGCTGCAAAGAAAAAAGCCTTAGCGCTACTTGAACAAGTTGGTTTAAGTGAAAAGCAAGGCAACTATCCTTCTCAGCTTTCTGGTGGACAACAACAACGTGTTGCGATTGCACGTGCGTTAGCAATGAACCCAGATGTGATGCTTTTTGACGAACCCACTTCTGCGTTAGACCCAGAAATGGTTGGAGAAGTATTAGCTGTTATGAAAGCTTTGGCTGAAGAAGGAATGACAATGGTGGTCGTTACCCACGAAATGGGTTTTGCTAGAGAAGTTTCTGACCGTGTCATTTTTATGGATGCTGGAGTTATTCAAGAAGAGGGTACGCCAGAAGAAATTTTTAGTCAGCCGAAAAACCCAAGAACACAAGACTTTTTAAGAAAAGTTTTATAAAAGAGCAATCAGCTCAAAAAAACTGATATTTCTACAAAGGATCTATCAAGAGGAGGATCAAAATGGATCGTTCAAACCTTGCCATTCAACATCAACAACCTACAGAAAACATTTTAATGGACATCGCTACTTTGGCGAAAAAAACACCAAACCTTATTGACCTGTCAATCGGTGATCCTGATTTAATTACCAATGAAAAAATTATTGAAGCAGCATTTACAGATGTTAAAAATGGACATACCAAATATACTGCTTCTGATGGCAGCCAAGAATTTATTGACACTGTCGTCGATTTTTATAAAAGAAATTACGGATTGAAATTCCAGACAAACCAAGTACGCGCAACAGTTGGTGCCCTTCATGGAATGTATCTGACTTTACAGGTGTTATTAAATCCTGGAGATGAAGTGATTATTCACGAACCATACTTTTCACCTTATAAAGACCAAGTAGTTATGGCTGGCGGAAACCCTGTATTTATTCCTACTTATGAAAAAGATGGTTTTCAAATTAATGTCGATATTTTAAAATCAGCCATTACAGACAAAACAAAAGCAATTATTATCAATTCTCCAAATAACCCAACAGGAGCGGTTTTTTCTCCTGAAATCTTTAAAGAGATTGCTGATTTAGCTATTGAACATAATTTTTATATTTTATCAGACGAAGTTTATGAGGCGTTTTGTTTCTATGATGATTTTGTGCCTATGGCTACCTTTGCTCCTGAGAATACAATTACTTTCAGTAGTTTCTCAAAAGCTTTTGCTATGACTGGCTGGCGAATTGGCTACATGATAGCACCGTCTTATATCAACGAAGCGGTAAAACTAATTAACGAAAGTATTACTTTCTCAGCTCCATCACCTTCTCAACAGGCTGGGATTTATGCATTAACTCATGCAGAAGAATTCGTTCCACCTATTATTGATATTTTTAGAGAGCGCCTAGAATATATCGAAAAACGAGTTGCGAAAATCCCTTTCCTTTCATTGTATCCAATAAAAGGAAGTATGTATGCTTTCATTAACATTGAACAAACAGGATTAACTTCGGTTCCTTTTGTAGAAAAATTATTAAAAGAAACAAAAGTACTCGTTATTCCCGGAAAAGCTTTCGGAGAAACATCTGGCGATCACCATGTTCGCTTAGCTGCCACTCAAAATTTGACTACACTAAAAGAAGCTTTTGACCAAATAGAAAAACTAACCTTTTAAAAAGAAGCCCAGTGAAATTGGTTGATTTCACTGGGCTTCTGGTATATTCCATTTATATTTTTCTAAATTTCGCTCTTATCTTGTCCTTGTACAGGTCTTTTAACAGGAACGATGCATTTTAATATATAACGGCTATTCCATAAAATAGCTGCTACTAAAGCAACGACAGGCAAAAAATATTGATTATTTAAAATTAATAACACTATCAAACATATAAAGAAAACTGTATTCACGAATAATCCTAATAAAACTTTTTTATCCATTTTCCACATCTCCTTCTTACTATTTAAATAAATATCTCTCATTATTCTACAATTAGTATAGAAAAAATTCTTATTACTTTAACAATACAAAAAAAATCATTCCACGTCAATGGTCTTTTTTTACCATTTCTTAACTAATCTAAATTGACAACAAAAAAATGATTGTCTCTACCAACATAAAAGCTTCAGTCAGTAGAAACAATCACTCTTTCTTATTTATTTATTTATTAACAGTTACTCTAAAATACTCAATATGTGCATGTTGATAACTCATTACTTCAAAATTAAATGAGTCAATAATGATTTTATCTCCTACTACTATTTGATTCTCTTTTTTCTCAAGAATAAAGCCGGCAAGAGTGTTCATTTTGGAATGACCCAATCCAGACAGTTTTACTTTAAAATATCTTTCAAAATCATCGAGCGTTAATTTTCCCGAAATAATGTAACTACCGTCTGCTTGTTTAGCAATTAAGGCATCTTCTAAATCAGTTTCATCACGAATTTCACCAACTAATTCTTCTAAAATATCTTCAATAGTGACCATACCACTCGTTCCACCATACTCATCTTTTAAAATTGCGATGTGCTTTCCTTCTTTTCTCATAACTGTCAGCAACTCTTTGATTGGAATCGATGCGAGTGCAACAATCGGTTCTTCGACTAGTTGGCTCACTTTCTTTTGACCGTCCTGAAAAGATTCTTTAATTAGATGTGGCAGTGTAACATAACCAATGACATGATCCTTTGAATCTTCGATTACTGGATAGCGAGTATGTCCACGTTTCAATGAATGAACAATCGCTTGTTCAACTGTCTCATCTGCTTCAAAAACCTCCATCGAAGTTCGATCTACTTGAATATCTTTCGCAAGCGTATCGTCAAACTCAAATACATTTTCCAAATAGTGATATTCTTCTTTACTGAGTTCACCTTTTTTGTAAGAGTCAACTGCTACATACAATAGTTCTTCTTGCGTTAAAGTTTCTTCTCCTTCTGAGACTAATCTTATTCCTAAAAGTTTTCCTAATTTGGCAGCCGAATGATTCAATAGCCAAATAAAAGGGTACATCACTTTATAAAAATAATGGAGTGGCTTCACAATTTTTAAGACTACTTTTTCAGTCTGGGCAATGCTGTAACTTTTCGGTAGAAGCTCACCTAATACCACATTAATGTATGTTACTATGAAAAAACCTAACACAATTGAAACTGTCCGACTAATTGCACTACTAATTGGTAAGTTACCAATTAATGGCTCTAAGACTGCTGCAACTGATCCTTCTCCCACCCAACCAATAATTAAACCAGTCAAAGTAATACCTAATTGACTTGCTGATAAGTAAGTATCCAAGTGGTGTGTCACATGAATGGCTAAATCAGCATTTTTAGCTCCATCCTTTTTTAGCTGTTCCAATCTCGACATCCGAATCTTTACTAAAGCAAATTCACTAGCTACAAAAAATGCGGTAATTGCAATCATCAAAAACAATATGAAAAAATTAATAGCTAACATTCCTTACACCTCACAATTTCTCTCACTTTACATTATACTTGTCTATTAACGATAGCGCGAATAGGAACCCTTATTTTGTAGAATCGTCAAAAAGGAGGTTGAGACAGCAGTCGTTTTGCGGCGAGAAATTGGTCCAAAAAGCGCATAATACGCTTTATGTCTTGAGTGATTTTTAGAAAATTTCCGAAGAGCCAGACTTTTGACCACCGTTTATTTAGATTTCGAGGATGGAACAAAACTGATTTTTAGTTTTGTTCCATCCTCTTCATTTTTAAATCGTCGCTTTTCGCTCGGTTAGATAGGTCTTACGAGTATCGCCAATAATTAATGGCACTGACTCATATTTCACTTCACTATATTCTAAACCAAACCAATTTTCTGGTGAAGTCGTCCGTTTTTTTATAGTTAATTTTAATTGCATAATTTGACGATCCCATTTTTTCAATTCTGTTACTTTAGATAGCTCTTCGCGAATGATAATAAACTGAAAATCTCCCACTTCTCTACCTGGAGTTAAAGAGTATTTCTGAGGTTGTTTCGGCAAACGTCCTTCTTCCATTAAGTCATTTACAATCTTACGCAAATACACATTAACGTCTTGCGCAACATGGAAACCAAGATAAAGTTGAACTTGTACAATAAAATCGGTTCCCATCATATCAACGGAGTATTCTTGTGTAAATGGCTCGTCCGTCACTTCCACATTCACAAACCAGTATACATTTGCTCGTTTAGGTTGCTTATCTAAAATCGAATAGATAAATTGGCGTCCAACTTCTGGTCCAATCAAATCAGGTGTCATGAAGACAACATTCGTTTGATACGTAGGAACTGTTAGATCATTTTTTAACATTCTTAATTGCTCTGTATAATGAGCCAGTGGTACAGTATCTGACGTTTTTTCTTTAATAATGTTGCCCCATTCCCAGATTGTCATTACAGCAAGAATTACTAACGCAATCCCAACAGCCACATAACCACCATGGAAAAATTTCACTATACTTGAAACAAAGAATATCAGTTCAATACAAACAAAAAATAGTGTGATTGAATAAGCTGCCCAACGTGGAGCACCTTTTTGTAATAAGAAAAACATTAATAAAATAGAGGTCATTAACATTGTTACTGTAATTGAAAGTCCGTATGCCGCTTCCATGTGAGTTGAGGTTCTAAAGGTAACGACAATCATTGAACAAGCTAACCACAACAACAGATTAACTGCCGGGATATACATTTGACCAATATTGGAACCTGGATAAATAATTTTTAAGCGTGGTAACAATTTTAATTTGATTGCTTCTGAGACTAAAGTAAATGAGCCTGAAATTAAAGCTTGTGAAGCAATCACAGCAGCTACCGTAGCAAAAACAACTCCCATTAGCATGATGCTATTTGGCATCATCTGGAAAAAAGGATTTAGATTTTCAATTTCCAAAATCGTCGGATCATTTTTAACTGATAATATCCATGCTGCTTGTCCTAAATAATTAATAATTAAACAAATTTTTATATAAGGCCAGCTAACCCGAATATTTTGTTTTCCAACGTGACCTAAATCCGAATAAAGGGCTTCTGCCCCCGTTGTAGCAAGAAAGACATTTCCCAAAACAAAAATCCCCAGTTTATTTTCGCCACTAAATAAAAGATGAACAGCATAATAGGGATTTAATGCGCGTAAAACTGTCCAGTCATTTGTAAAATTAATCAAGCCCATAACACCTAAAAAAGTAAACCAAGCAAACATGATAGGTCCAAAAGCTTTTCCTACTGCATCCGTACCAAAACGCTGCACAGAGAACAATATTAGAATAATGACTAATGTGATGACAACAATAATGTTCTGATCGTTTCCGAACCGATTAAAAAACATCGGGATGCCCCGTAAGCCTTCAATCGCTGTCGTGACAGTGACCGCAGGCGTCAACACACCATCTGCCAAAAGAGCTGCTCCACCAATCATTGCAGGAATAATCAAGTACTTCCCTTTTTTTCGAACAAGGGTGTACAGAGAAAAAATTCCTCCCTCACCATGATTATCTGCATTTAATGCAATCATGACATATTTTACAGTGGTTAAAATCGTCAATGTCCAAAAGATAAGGGACACAGCACCAATAATAAAATTTTCTGAAACATTTGTAAGACCACCATTATCTCCTACGATGGCTTTCATAACATAAAGTGGGCTTGTTCCAATATCCCCATAAACCACTCCCATCGCTACTAATAAGCCAGCAAAGGTTAGCTTTTGATGATTCAGAACTTTCGATTTCTCTGCCAAAAAAATTCTCCTCCTAATGATAACGAGACTACATTTTGTCTCTAAAATAGAGCAAGAGACCTAAGTGAAACGACACTCGGCCCTTACACTTAGGTCTCGCAATTTCATTTATAGACCAGCGCCAAAAAGGCACACGATGTTGATCTAAAAACATAGAAAACTATGCTGCTACTCCCCTAAGATTTTCACTTAAATTACTAAGCAAAAACAATGGTTACTTTTCAATTTTCGTCCATAAAAAATTCAGTTGATACTAACAACTGAATTGATAACAACTATAATACTCATTACAGTATTTGGCAAGTGTTTTTCTGGTTTTATTTTGATATTTTAAACAGCTTTTTGTTTATCGTCTTTTCGTCCCCGACAAAATCAGATTTTCACATTAAAAAAACGTGTGAACAGACTAACCAAAGTTAGTAAATTCACACATTTCAATTTGTTAATCATTCAAATTATTCTTCCTCTTCAGGTGCATAATGGAACTTAATCATCTCATTCACAAAAATAGGCACTATAGACAATCCAATCGCTAACATCCAGTGATTGATCCCAATTGGAACCAAGCCAAATAATTCCTGAGTGAAAGGCAACAACGCGATCGTTGTTGTAATTAAAATTGCTAAGACAGCCATTTCAAAGAGAGACTTATTTGAGGAAAGCTTGACTTTAAAGATTGACTGGGTACTTCTAACGTTAAATACATGCAAAATTGAGGAATAAGCTAGAATTAGAAAGGCCAGTGTTTGCCCCACTTCATAACTTGCATCAATCCAATGGGAAATCCCATCGACGTTAGCGCCTAAGTAAAAACCGAACAAAGTAATCACTGTAAAAACAGAAGCATTCATTCCAACTTTTTGCCACAAACCTCTTGCAAAAATCCCTTCGTTTCTAGGAATTGGATTTTCATCCATAATTCCTTTTTCGGCCGGTTCTTTACCTAATGCAAATCCCGGAAGTCCATCTGCGACTACATTAACGAATAAGAGCTGAACCGCCGTAAAAGGGGCTCCCCACCCTAACAACATCGCAATCAGAACAATGAATATCTCAGATATATTGCAACTCAGTAAAAAATTAATCGCTTTACGAATATTCCGATAAACTGCTCGCCCTTGCGCTACAGCATCAACAATCGTTGCAAAATTATCATCTGTCAAAATCATATCAGCGGCCCCTTGCGCAACATCGGTGCCAGTAATTCCCATCGCACAACCAACGTCACTGGCTTTCAAAGCCGGCGCATCATTGACCCCATCACCGGTCATAGCCACAACGGCACCCGTTCGCTGCCACGATTTCACAATTCTAATTTTATCTTCTGGCGTTACCCGCGCATAAACCGATAAACTCTTTACTCGGCTATCCAGCTCTTCGTCTGTCATTTTTTGCAGTTCAGATCCGGTCAATGCTTCACTTTTATCATGCAAAATTCCCAGTTCTCTTGCAATTGCTCCCGCAGTTATTACATGATCTCCCGTAATCATTACCGTTTTAATACCAGCTTTTTTTGCTCTGGCAATAGCTCCTTTACTTTCAGGTCTTGGTGGATCAATCATGCCAATTAGTCCTAAAAGCCTCAGATTCCTCTCTAAGCCTTCGGAAGTTATTTCTTTAGGTTCTTCATCATAAATCGCGTAACCTACTGCAATGACCCTTAAAGCCCGTTTTCCGAAACGATCATTAACTACCGCTGCCTGCTCTAAATCTCCAAACCGAAAGTGAGTGAGTAAAACATCAAAAGCGCCCTTAGTAATTGAAATATATTTTTTACCCATTTTATGGACAGTGGTCATCATTTTTCGCTCTGAATCAAAAGGTATTTCACCTATTCTTGGGTATTTTTCTTCTAGTTCTGCTTTCGTATGATAATTTTCTTCAACCGCACGGACAATCGCTACTTCGGTTGGATTCCCTTTTACAACTAGATCGTCTCCTTCTTTATCAACAATTACATCGGTACACAGAGAAGCCATCTTTAAGACTTCCATCGCTTCGTCTGTCATAGCATCTTCGGTATCCGTCACTTCATCCCCACGAGTCCAAACACGTCGAACCCGCATCTTATTCTGGGTTAATGTTCCTGTCTTATCAGAACAGATTACATTTGCAGTACCCAATGTTTCAACCGCTGGAAGTCTTCGAATAATCGCGTGTTTTTTTGCCATTTTCTGAACACCAAAAGCTAATGTTAACGTCACAATCACTGTTAAGGTTTCTGGAACCGCCGCTACCGCCAATGAGACCGCCGTCATGAACATATCAAGCAACGGTTCTCCTTGCTGTTGTCCAATTAGAAAAACTAGTGCTGCCGCACCCAATGCAATCAAACTAATTCGTTTACCTAGCTGATTTAAACGCTTTTGTAACGGTGTTTTTTGCTGTTCATCATTGTTCAATAATCCAGCAATCTTCCCCATCTCTGTCCGCATTCCTATTGCAGTGACAATTGCCCTACCTCGACCATTTGCCACCGTACACCCTTTGAAAACCATATTTGCCTGATCCCCTAAAGGTAAATTTTCTTTACTTATGTATTCAGGATTTTTTTCTACAGGCTCGCTTTCACCCGTTAGCGCTGATTCCTCCACTCTTAATTGAGAAGCTTGAATGAGTCGCGCATCTGCTGTAATCATTGAACCTGACTCTAAAACCAGCACATCCCCCACAACAACTTCTTCTGCATCAATAACTTCTACTTTTCCTGCTCTCAAAACAGCGCTGCTTTGCTTGTTCATATCTTGTAAAGCTGCTAGAGACTTTTCGGCATTTCCTTCTTGAACAATTGCCAACACGGCGTTAATAATAACAATAGCAATGATTAATATGCCTTCAAAGTAATCTCCATGGTCAGTTGCAATCGCTGTGTAAAAAGAAATTGCTGCTGCAACTAATAAAATAATCGTCGTAAAATCTGATAAGCTATGAAAGAACTTTTTTAAAGCTGAGTCACCTTTTGCTTCATCAAATTTGTTCACCCCATCTACCTTTTGCCTTCTAATTACCTCTTTTGAAGCTAGTCCTTGCTGGCTATCTACGGCAGTCTCCATTTGCACTTCTTCAATTGTCTTTTTATATGCTTCCATCCTATACCTCATTTCAATTTTTTTCTTCCTATTAAAATAGTATCTATATTCACTATAACATGTTTTTTTTGATTATTTAGAAGAATCAAATTTTTTTTATTATTTTCTTATAAAAAAGAGCATATCTCTTGAAAGCGTTTTCCAAACGTGCTATTATGTATTTAGAAGGAAGGGGGAAACCAAATCAGCTGTATTGAAGAATTTCTCGAAATATGAAAAATGGTAAACACAAAGTTGTTAGAGTTACAAGATTCACCTTTCATCAATAATTATATGTGTAGAGTATCATATCAATAAAAGCATCTTTAAAAATTGTGAATGCGTGTTAGAAAATTGGAGGAAGTAGTTCCAATAGGAAAAAAAGAGCTCGTATAAAGATAGCTTGACTAAACATGAATCGCTTCAAACAAGATTAACGAAACGTAGAAACTGTAAGGAAAACAAGATTTTGTTTATGAACAAGAAATTCAAAAAAATTACTTTATATGTATAATGAAAAGTAAAAATAGTAACACCCCAATCAATACACTGATTCCTTCCGAGAAACAGAAGCCAAGCTAGTCGAGAAGCTTGGCTTTTTTTATATTTAAAAAGACGAACCTAAAACAAAAAAGAAGATGGACAAAACTGAAAATCAGTTTTGTTTCATCCTCTATATCAGAATAAGCGGTGGTCAAAAGTCTGGGCTTTTGATCCAATGGCTCACTTCTGTCTCAACCTCCAATAACTAGTGCGATTTTGTTCATTTACTATCAGTAGTTCCTACCTCACAAACATAGCATCTCCAAAGCTAAAGAATCGATACTTTTCATCAATCGCATGTTGGTACGCTGCCAATGTTAGTTCTCTCCCAGCAAAAGCACTAACTAACATCACTAATGTTGACTTAGGCAAATGAAAGTTAGTTGAAAAAGCTTGGACTATTTTAAATTCATATCCCGGTGTAATAAAAATATCTGTCCAGCCACTATCTGCTTTGATTTCCCCATTAAATTTCGTACCAATTGTTTCTAATGTACGAATAGAGGTTGTGCCAACAGCAATAATTCGTCCACCATTTGCCCGAACCTCATTCAATTGCTCTGCTGCTGCTTCTGTTAATTGATAAAATTCGCTATGCATTGCATGTTCTTCTAAATTTTCAACACTTACAGGACGAAAAGTTCCTAAGCCGACATGTAACGTCAAATACACCAGCTTAACTCCCTTCGCTTGAATCTTCTCCAATAGCTCACTCGTAAAATGAAGGCCTGCTGTTGGAGCCGCTGCTGAACCATTTTCTTTGGCATAAACCGTTTGATAGCGTTCTGGATCTTCAAGGCGTTCTTTAATATACGGAGGTAATGGCATTTCACCTAACGATTCAATAATTTCAAGAAAAATCCCTTCATAATTAAACGTGATGATTCTTCCTCCATGTTCTAATTCCTCAATAACCGTTGCTTTCAAGCGACCATCACCAAAACTAATTTCAGTCCCAGCTTTTGCTCTTTTAGCAGGTTTAATCAAGGTTTCCCATGTATCTCCATCTGTATTTGTCAATAATAATACTTCTAGATGTCCACCAGTATCTGGTTTTTCCCCATACAAACGAGCGGGTAAAACACGAGTATTATTCATCACAAGAGCATCGCCAGCATTCAATTCATCAATAATTTCACTAAACTGTTTATCTTCCATTTCTTTTGTTTCGTGGTTCAATACCAATAGCTTAGAGCTTGAACGATCTTTCAATGGGGTTTGAGCAATTAACTCTTCTGGTAAATCAAAATCAAAATCTTCTGTGGTTAGCATATCTGTCACTCTCTCTACTGAATTTGTCTTGGCTATTCTATCATGTTTTTGACCGGTTGGCTACGAAGTTCCTAGTAAAATTGACAACTCTATTTATGTGTTATTCCAAAATAATGTTTTTACTATAGCAAAAAAACAGCTTTTATCCTCATTTATTTTTAATGAAATTGCAATAAAAAATACTTGTTATATATAAGAAGCCGAACATCTCCTAGTAAACGCTATAGAAACAATAACTTAGACACTTTTGTAATATTAATAATATCTATTAAAATTGTTATTAAAACGTTTTTTTCACCTCTTACTTATGAAGAAAGAACACTAAAATCGCTCCCCTTATTTGTTCTACGCTTCTTTTTATAGCATACTAGTAAAGAAGAGAAATAAAATAAATGATTATTCGGGGTGAAAATAGTGATTGATTTTCAACATGTATCAAAAATTTTCAAAGGTGGTAAAGTTGCTGTTGACGACATTAACCTTTCTTTTGAAAAAGGAGAATTTATCTGCTTCATAGGAACAAGTGGTAGCGGAAAAACAACCTCTATGCGAATGATTAATCGCATGACCGATCCTACAAAAGGCAAAATTTTAATCAATGGTAAAGATATTCAAAAAATAAACCCGGTAGAATTACGTCGTAAAATTGGCTATGTTATTCAAAACATCGGGTTAATGCCACATATGACAATTCGTGAAAATATTGTTCTGGTTCCAAAACTACTTAAAACACCTGTGGAAGAAAGAAATAAGATTGCAGAAAAAATGATTGATTTGGTAGAGCTTCCTCGCGAAATGCTTGATCGTTATCCTAACGAATTATCCGGTGGTCAACAGCAGCGGATTGGTGTTGTTCGTGCATTGGCAGCTAATCAAGATATCATTTTAATGGATGAACCATTTGGGGCACTCGATCCAATTACAAGAGATTCTTTACAAGACTTAGTAAAAGATTTACAAGAACGTTTAGGAAAAACAATTATTTTTGTTACTCATGATATGGACGAAGCCTTAAAATTAGCGAATCGTATCGCAATAATGAGTGAAGGAAAAGTGATTCAATTTGATACACCTGATAACATTTTACGTAATCCAGTCAATGAATTTGTAGAAGAACTGATCGGTGAAGACCGCTTAATCCAAGCAAAACCAAACATTACAACCGTTGGAGAAGTGATGTTAAATAACGCGATCACTATTACTCCTGAAAAATCATTGTCTGAAGCGATCAAATTAATGAGAGAAAAACGTGTAGATACGCTACTTGTGGTAGACGGTTCTGGCGTACTTAAAGGATTTGTAGATGTAGAAACCATTGATCGACGAAAAAAAACAGCCACTATTATCAGCGACATCATCAACCCAAAAGTTTTTTATGTAAAAAAATCTTCTTTATTAAGAGACAGCCTACAACGAATTTTAAAACGTGGTTTGAAATATGTCCCTGTGGTGGATGACAAACAAAAAGTCGTTGGCATTTTGACACGTGCGTCTTTAGTTGACATTGTTTATGACGTAATCTGGGGCGAAGAAGATACTGATGAACCAACGGATGATTCTGAAACAACCAACACCCAGCAACCTCAAATGGAGGTGTAAGGAAATGAATCAATTTCTATTAGAAAAAGGGAATGAATTAGTATCAAGAATTGGGGAGCATATTTTTATTTCAGCTACTTCTTTAGCTTTAGGCGTACTTTTCGCTGTTCCTATCGGCATCTTATTAACACGTACAAAAAGAATTGCTGCAATTGTCATTGGTTTAACTAGTGCTTTGCAAACAGTTCCTTCATTAGCTTTATTAGCACTAATGATTCCTCTTTTTGGTGTTGGACAATTTCCAGCAATCATTGCCCTATTCATCTATTCCTTATTACCAATTCTACGTAACACATATATAGGAATTAAAGAGGTAAGTGAAGACTATAAAGATGCTGCTAAAGGAATGGGAATGACTAGCTTTCAATCTGTTCTTATGGTGGAACTTCCCGTCGCGATGCCTACGATTATGGCAGGTATCCGATTAGCTGCGGTCTATGTTGTCGCTTGGGCAACATTAGCTTCTTATATAGGCGCTGGCGGGTTAGGTGACTTTATCTTTAGTGGACTTAATTTATATCGAGCAGACTTAATCTTTGCTGGCACAATTCCTGTTGCCATTATCGCTTTACTTGCTGATTTTTCATTGGGAATGCTTGAGAAAAAACTGACTCCAATTGCATTGCGAGGTGAATCTGAATGAAATCAATCAAAAAATGGATGTTTAGCCTTCTTCTGTTCGTTTCAACTTTCTCATTAGCTAGTTGTTCTCTTCCTGGTTTAGCTAGTGGAAATAATTCAAATACGATAACGATTGCCGGAGGGTCAACTTCTGAAATTCAGATTTTAGCTGGAATTGTGAAAGGAATGATTGAGCATTATACCGATAAGAATGTAGCGATTATTAACAACTTGGCAACCACAACTGTCATCCATCAATCTATGATAAATGGAGATACCAGTATTTCTGCCTCTCGCTATACCGGAACTGACTTAACAGGGACATTACAATTGCCTGCAGAGAAAGATCCTAAAAAAGCGTTCAATATTGTCGCAAAAGAGTTCCAAAAGCGTTACAACCAAAAATGGTTCCCTTCATATGGATTTGCTAACACCTATGCCTTTATGGTTTCAAAAGAAACCGCTGCAAAATATAATTTAAAGAAAATTAGTGATTTAAAAAATGTGGCTACGGAATTAACCGCAGGGGCAGATACATCTTGGATTGATCGTAAAGGAGACGGCTACAAAGGATTTGTAGAGACCTATGGATTTGATTTCAAACGAATTTATCCTATGCAGGTTGGGCTTGTTTATGATGCGGTAGCTGCTGGTAAAATGGATGTCGTCCTCGGCTATTCGACTGATGGACGAATCGGCAGTTATGATTTAGTTATTTTAGAAGATGACTTGCAATTTTTCCCACCTTACGACTCTAGTATTGTCGCAACGGATGAAATATTACAAGAAAATCCTGATTTAGTTGACATTCTTTCTAAACTCGCTGGAAAAATAGATACAGAAACGATGCAGAAATTAAATTTCCAAGCAGATAACGACTTAATGGAACCAGAAACAGTTGCAGAAAACTTTTTAAGAGAACACCATTTCTTTGAATCTGAAGGAGGTGGCAACTAATGCAAAACATGCAAAATATGAACCTAGTTGAACAATTTTTCTACTACTTTAATCAAAATGGTAGTTATGTATTAAGTCAATTTGTACGTCATTTTTTGATTTCTATTTATGGTGTCCTATTTGCTGCTATCATAGGAATTCCTGTTGGGATTTTAATTGCTCGTAAAAGAAAAATGGCTGGTTGGATAATTAGTATCGCCAACTTAATCCAGACGATTCCTTCCCTTGCCATGTTATCAATTTTGATGTTAGGCTTAGGTTTGGGTGTAAATACAGTTATTGTAACTGTGTTTCTTTACTCTTTACTTCCTATTATCAAAAACACCTACACTGGGATGATTCAAGTAGATAGAAATATCTTAGATGTAGGAAAAGGTATGGGGATGACTCCTTGGCAACGACTTTATATGGTAGAACTTCCTCTATCTGTTTCCGTTATAATGGCTGGTGTTCGAAATGCGCTAGTTGTAGCGATTGGAATTACAGCGATTGGTGCTTTTGTGGGAGCTGGTGGCTTAGGAGATATCATTATTCGAGGGACAAATGCTACAAATGGTACCGCCATTATACTTGTAGGTGCTTTACCTACAGCATTGATGGCAATTATTACTGATTGGGTTTTAGGAATCATTGAACGAAGACTAGATCCAGCAAGTAAACACGCTTAGTCACTATCATCATTGGAAAAAATAGTAGAAACCGCATGAAAGTACCATCAAGGATGGCTTTCATGCGGTTCTTACTATTTTTAGTCATACATTATATTATCTTCTTGGTTCGTCATCTTCCATTTCTTTACGAAAGAAACGTCTATTTTCTTCTGGTTCTTCATCTACTTCTTCTTTGTCATGAAAGACTACTTTTAAAGCTAATACTCGTGTTCCTTCCATTTCTTCTGAAGTCAATGTTAAATTCCCAATATCGAAAGAAATTTTTTCTCCTTCATCTGGAATAGTTCCTAAAGCAGTTATTAGGTAGCCTGCCATCGTATCTACATCACTCATATGCAAGTCTGTTCCAAATACTTCGTTGAACTCATCAATCAACATTCGACCTTGAATTAAATATTCATTCTCACCAATTTTAGAATATAAGGTTTCCACTTCATCTGACTCATCATCAATCTCACCAACGATTTCTTCCAATAAATCTTCTAAAGTTGCTAAACCTACAACACCACCATACTCATCTAAGAGTATCGCCATTTGATTTTGCGTCTTCTTCAGTTCATATAACAAGTCATCGATAAAAATCGTTTCAGGGACAAATAACGGCTCTTGAATCAATTCTTTTAAATCAATGTGGTCAAAACCAAATTTATGTGCAGATTTCAATAAATTTTTGGTATGCAGGACACCAATAATCTTATCTTTATCTTCGTTGTAAACTGGAATTCTAGAATAATTTTCAGATAAAATAAAATCAATATTTTCTTGTACATCATCATCAATATCAATCATAAATGCATCTGTTCTTGGTACCATCACCTCACGGGCCACTTTTGTATCCAACGAAAATACACCTTGAAGCATTTCTAACTCGTCATTGTCTAAAACGCCTTCTGTTTCTAACATATAGCGCATTTCATCTCGAGTCATTTTAGAATCTGCATCATCAAAAGTCATTGGTGTGATTTTTGACAGCAAGTCGGTGGATGCCGATAAAAACCAAACAAATGGACGTGCAATGAAACCTAATGCACGGACAGGTCCCGAAGTGATTTGAGCCACTTCTTCCGATCTATTCATAGCAATTCTTTTTGGATAAAGTTCACCAAAAACAATCGAAACATACGTTAACATCGTTAAAATAATCACACTGGCAATATTTTTAGCTGCTGTACCGCCGCCTAAAATAGGTGCTAATTTCGAAGCCAATGTATCTGCTAAAGATGCCCCAGCCAAAATATTTACTAATGTAATACCAACTTGAATCGTTGATAAAAAGCTTGTCGGATCGCGTAAAACTTTTAACAGTTTCTTCGCCTTTGCGTCCCCTTCTTCTGCTTTTTGTTCAATTCGATTCTTGTTAACAGAAACCACTGCAATTTCTGAAGCTGCAAGAAAAGCATTGATTAATGTTAAAATGACTAATAGTAAAATTTGCGCTATTAGCGACTGACTCTCGGGGTCAGCATTATTCATAATGCACTCTCTCCTTAATTAAGTATAAAAAACGTGACTACTTAAGTAGTCACGTTAAAATCGTATCACAATTAACATTCTATTTCAACATATCCTGCTAATTTTCCTCATTGCCGGCTTCACTAACTGCTATATTTTCAGGCTGTAAATCCTTATTTGAGCGAATCATTTCAAAAACATGAATCACAATTGTTTTACAAACAGCATAGAATGGAACACCGAGGAAAATCCCTAGTAGTCCAGCAATATTTCCTGCAACAAGTAAAATCAAAATGATTGTTAAGGGATGTATTTTCAACGTTTTCCCAATAACATTAGGATAAATAATATTGCCATCGATTTGCTGAACAATCAATACGACCACACCACAAAGTAATGCCTTAAATGGTTCATCAAATACTGTCACAAAAACAGCCGGTGCTAAACCAATATATGGGCCTAAATACGGAATCAAGTTGGTTATACCAGCGATTACTCCAAATAAGAACGCATATTTCATACCAATAATTGAGTAGCCAATTGCTGTGAACGTCGCAACAAACAAGCATTCAATTGCTTGCCCACTAATATAGTTAGAGAGCGTTTGATCTAGTTTTCCTAATAGACTGGTAATATCTTTTTGACGCTTTTCTGGTAAGAACCGACTAATTCCGGGTACCAAACGCTCTCCATCTTTCAACATGTAAAAAAGGATGAATGGGGCAGTGAAAATGACAATCGTTGTTGAAGCTACTGTAGAAACCACCGAGCCTAAACTACCAGAAAGTCCACTTAAAAACTGTTGGATGACTTTTCCATAAGAAATATCTAACTTTTGGACATATTCGTTTAAGTCAACTTGCTTGAATATCGGTAAATCTGCCATTTGATAAAACCACGCTTCAACACTTTTGAAAGTGCTGGGAAGACTTGAAGCCAAACTGGCCAACTGACTTGCTAATTTAGGCAGCACACTAACTAATGACAGTACAATCGCAATCACTAACAACAAAAAAACAATCATAATTGCATAAATTCGTTTCATTTTTGTTTTCATCAACATCTTAACAATTGGATTTAATATATAAAATAGAAATCCTGCAACCAAAATAGGCGCAAATAATGTTGAGAAAAATGTACTAATTGGCTTAAAAATAAAATTTATTTTAGATGACACAAAAATCAAAGTGGCAATCACCAATAATTCTACTGACCAAAATAATAGTTTTGATTGCTTTAATTTTTCAAACATAGTTTTTCTCCTCTACTTCTTTAAAATGAATTTCAAAAAATACCTGTGAATAGATTTTAGCATACCCTTCCTTAAATAAGATAGCAATACTACATTTGACGGATTTTTTTATTTTAAGGTATACTTTATTTAGTTAAGTCAATGACTAATAGAATTGAGAGGCGTTTAACCCATGAAAATCCTTTATACAAAAGAAACAACAAGCCCTGTTTATTCAGATGCCTTGAAGATACGCAAACAAGTTTTTATAGAAGAACAAGGTGTGCCAGAAAATATAGAAATTGACCAATACGAAGACAAATGTTTTCATTTAGTCCTCTATTCAGACAAAAACGAAGCAGTCGCTACTTGTCGTTTGCTACCTCTAGATAATAAAATACTTAAGCTTCAGCGAATGGCTGTGGAAAAAGCTTCTCGTGGGAAAGATTACGGTCGGGTACTAATTATTGAAGCAGAAAATCTTGCTATTGAACTGGGCTACAACAAGATTACATTGGGAGCACAAGTGAGTGCTTTAGGTTTTTATGAAAAATTGGGGTATACAAAACAGGGAGAACTTTTTGTTGAAGCTAATATAGAACATTCCCAAATGGATAAATCTCTCTAATTAAATACTATGTCTAATAATTAAATAAACGGACTACTCCTTAAATTAGAGAGTAGTCCGTTTATTCTATCATTCTTTTACATCGGCTATTTCTTCAATAGCTCTTGGTAGCGTTTATACCAGATATCCACGTAAGCCTCAGAAAATGGTCCTTTTTCATTATTAATCCAATCCACTAAAATTTTTACATTTTCTTTTAGGATGATATCGATATTGTTTGGATAATCCATTACATTTTTATGGAACTCATATTCGTCCACATCCAATAACCGTTTTTCTCCATCTGGAAAAACTTTGATATCTAAATCATAATCGATATACTTTAGTGCTTCATCATCTAACAAGTATGGTGAAGCTAGATTGCAGTAATAAGAAACCCCCTTTTCTCTGATCATTGCTATTATATTGAACCAGTATTTCTTGTGAAAATATACAATTGCTGGCTCCCGAGTGACCCAACGACGTCCATCAGACTCTGTTACCAAAGTATGATCGTTGACGCCGATTAATGAATACTCACTTGTTTTTAATACCATGGTATCTCGCCACGTCCGATGTAAATGGCCGTCGTGTTTATAACTTTGAATCGTTATAAACTCACCTTCCTTAGGTATTCCCATAGTACCCCAACTTTCCCTTGTCAAAAAGAAACCTTCAATTATCTTGCGAAATTTCTTTTTTTGGGTGTTCATTACACCGATATCACTACAATTATAGCATAATTTTCAAATTTGCATACTAGGGAAGTATTTTTATATAAAACTTAGTAAACACAACTTCTTTAAAAGCAAGACTTATTTCAAACCCTATAAATTCTATGGAATAGAACAACCATTCTATTTAAAATACGAGGATTAGCCAAACTTTAGGCTTGGCAAGACGTTAATTTTGCGAAAGGTAGCCAACCTACTGCTCCCAATTCATTTTTAACTAATGCCCATTCATAGACAGCTAACAACAACTGAACTTTTTCTCCTTTTTTTGTGATTAATTCGGTAGGATTATAGTCACAGTTTAGAAGTTCACCATCAATATAGTCTTCTGAAATATAAGTACTATGTCCATCTATCGTTACCGAAACCCAATGAGCATAATGACTACACGGAGTTGGTTCTTGTACTAAAGTTCCCTTTTTAAAAGTTGGAAAAATCCCTTCCCCATCATGGTTTTCTACTACCTTCAATTGCATGATCCCTTCCTCCTTAATCATTTCTTGTTTTTTTCAAACATCTCCAGCATCTTTTGTTGCGGTTTCGGAAATACGTAGGATTCAAAATCAATTTCTTTTACCCATTTCTGATTACTTTTTAGCTCTTGTAAACCTGTTTGACGTCCATAAAAGACTAAAATATGCCATTTTAGATGACTAAAAATATGGGTAACTTCTCCTAGCGAGCGCTTCTGCCAAACGACTTGCTGATAATCGGAGAAAATTTTAGCCTCTTCTTCTGCAATCATTGCCCCTTCTTCAAACTGAAAAGAGAGTTGCTGATTTTTTTCTTGCCAATTTTTTTGCAGATACTCAAATTTTTCTTTGGTCACTTCTTCAATTGGAAAGAGCCACATATTCGCCAATAACCCTTTACTTTCTCTTTGCTCCAGTAAAAATTCTCCTTGGCTATTTTCCATAATGCCACCGACATAATAGACGTCTTTGGGTTTTGATTTTTTCGTTTTAACTGGGAAATCTGTCATCGTTCCATTTTTATAGCTTAAGCAATAAGCCTTTATCGGGCACTCTAAGCAATTTGGCGAAGTAGGGGTACAAATCGACGAGCCTAAGTCCATCAGCGCTTGATTAAAGTCCCCTGGCCGTTTCTGATGAATAATATAGTACATTGCTTCTTCAAAAACTTTACGACTACTTGATTTCGCAATATCCTCACTAATTTCAAACAAACGACTAACAACCCTCATAACATTGCCATCAATTGCTGGCTCAGGTAGTTGAAAAGCAATACTACCTATCGCCCCTGCAGTGTATGGACCAATTCCTTTAAGCTGACGAATCTCCTCTATTGTTTTCGGCATTTCTCCCCCGAACTCAGTCACAATTTGCTGTGCAGCGATTTTCAAATTTCTAGCGCGCGAATAATAGCCTAGCCCTTCCCATGCTTTCAGTAGCTTATCATCGGGTGCATCTGCCAACGCCTGAATAGTAGGAAACCATTCCATAAAACGATAATAGTAATCGATTACCGTGTCTACTCGCGTTTGTTGTAACATTATTTCTGAAATCCAAATACGATATGGATCTAAGTTTACTCGCCACGGCAGGTTTCTCTTTTCTTGTTCATACCATTCAATAAATTCTTGTTGAAAAGAAAATACAGTCTCTTGGTTCCATGTTTCCCAGAATTTTTTATTCGTCATCTTCTAATTCCTTTTCGCTAATGTATTGGTTAATTAAATCGTAGTCAAACCCTTTTTGAAAAAGCCCTTGTTTTACTTTCATTAAACGCTTTTTTCTGTCTAATTTATGATTTCGCTCCCAAAGTTTATCTCCTTGTTTTTGAACGATTTCTTTTTCTTCATCTTCATCTTTTTCAAAAGATAATTCTTCTAAAGCCAAATCAATTACTTCATAATTAAAGCCTTTTTGCATAAGATGTAGTTTCACTTTTTGTAAACTGTCTTTAAAGCTTTTATCCCGATAACGTTTCATTGCTTTTTCAGCGGCAGCAACAGCTACTTCTACCTGCTCTGAAAGAGTAAAAAAAGTGAGTCCATGTTGAATATCTTCCTCATTAATGCCTTTTTTCTTTAACTGTTGCTGAATCATTTTTGGTCCTTTATCAGAAATTCTCATTTGTGTTCGAACATAGCTTTCACTATAAGATTTATCATCTAAAAGGTTCAACGTTTTTAACTGCTCTACAATTTTTTTACGATCATCTAGTAAGATTTCCTTTTCTCTTAAATAATCAAGAATTTCTTTTTCAGAACGTAGTTGATAGCTTAAATAGTTCAGTGACATTTGCAGACCAACATCATAAGATCCTGCTTTTTTTATTGCTTCGATGGTTGATTCTGCCAATTCTTGCCCTTTTAACAAGCGGTGTTTCACTAATATGTCTTCTGAAACTCTTAGCTTATCTCCTGAGGATAGCCAGATAAGATAGAATTGCCCTTTATCTTTGGTAATTTTTACTATTGTCTCCATCTTTTCCCGCCTTTCTAGTGAGAACATACATTCTACTATACCATAGAAATACCAGAAGCCAAACCTTTAAAACTATGCTAAAATAAGGAAAACTAGTAGGGGGAACAAAGATGCGAATCGAACCTTTTAAACCTGCTTTTCAATTACTGATTGACCAGTATCAGCTTTCAGACGAACAGTTAATATATACTGGAATGCCCGATTTCCCCATTAAAATTGCTGAAAAGTTTTCTTTTATTCATCCACTTTTAGGTATCGAGAACGGTAACCTCACTACTTTTTTTGTGATTGATGAAAAAAAAGACGTTCACTTGTATACTGAAAATACACATGCCGTCTTATTACGAACTTTTTCGACAGATCAACGTATGCAAGGTAAAGGTTACGCAAAAAAAGTGCTTTTATTACTGCCAGATTATATAAAATCACAATTCCCTTCTGTTACTGAAATTGTTCTAGCCGTCAACGAAGAAAATATTGCCGCTCAAAAACTCTATGAAAAAACTGGTTTTTCTGATACTTCTATGAGAGTTTCTAGCGATACTGGACTACTAAAAGTCATGCACTTAATGCTTTAAAAATTAATTGTTTCAGAAAATATCACGATGTAAAGGATGACAACATGACCCAACTAATGTTAAAAGAAGGCCAAACGATTCCCTTAAAAATCAAACGTTTAGGGATTAATGGTGAAGGAATCGGTTATTACAAAAAAACCATTGTTTTTGTTCCTGGTGCTTTACCTACAGAAGAAATTATTGTAAAAGTTACCGCTGTGGAAGAACGATTCATTGAAGGAGAAATTCAAGAAATCAAAAGAGAAGCTCTGGAGCGTATAGCACCTCCTTGCCCAGTATATGAGACTTGCGGTGGTTGCCAGCTACAGCATCTATCCTACAAGGCTCAACTTTCTTTCAAAAAAGATTTACTAAAACAAGCCTTAAACAAATTTAGACCGAAAGATTTTCAAGACTATCAGCTTCTACCAACTATCGGAATGAAGGAGCCTTGGCATTATCGAAATAAAGCCCAATTTCAATTGCGAGAAATAGAGGGAGAAGTACAGGCTGGACTTTACCAAGCAGAATCTCATCAACTAGTGCCGATTACCGATTGTCTTGTTCAACAGCCAGCTATAACGAAAGTTATGAATGTGATTGTTGCATTACTAAATAAATATCACCTACCAATCTATGATGAGCAAAAAAATAGCGGTATTTTCAGAACAATAATGGTTCGTGTTGGGATTCAGACGGGTGAACTGCAAGTCGTTTTTATCACTCAATCAACAAAATTTCCAAAAAAACGTGACTTACTTCAGGAAATTCAAGAGCAATTGCCTGAAGTCGTTTCGATTATGCAAAATGTTCAGAATAAAAAGACGTCCATTGTTATGGGTGACGATACGATGCATCTCTGGGGGAAAGAGAGTATCGAAGAGCAAATAAGTGAAGTTACTTTTGACTTGTCGCCAAGGGCCTTTTTCCAATTGAATCCCGAACAAACGGAAGTTCTTTATGCTCAAGCGATTAAAGCGTTAGATCCTCAACCATATGATAGTGTAGTAGATGCTTATTGTGGTGTTGGTACTATCGGACTAAGTATTGCGAAAAAAGTCCAAGAAATCCGCGGCATGGATACGATTCCAGCCGCAATTGAAGATGCCGAAAAAAATGCTGAGAGACTTGGCGTAACCAACACTTATTACGAGGTTGGTGCTGCGGAAAGGTTATTGCCTCAGTGGTTTAAAGAAGGATTTAAACCCGATGCCATTATTGTTGATCCGCCACGAACAGGATTAGATCAGAAGCTATTAAAAGCGATTCTGACGCAACCACCGAAAAAAATGGTTTACGTGTCTTGTAATGTTTCTACTTTAGCAAAGGATTTAGTCGATTTGGCCAAAGTTTACACAGTAGAGTATCTACAGTCTGTTGATATGTTTCCTCAAACTGCACGCTGCGAAGTTGTCGTAAAATTGACAAAAAAATAAGAAGAAAGAGAGTGAAACAAAACTAAAAATCAGTTTTGTTTCACTCTCTAAATCTCAAAGTATCTCTGTTTTTCAATGCTACTTAAAGGAGATTAGACATTATGGAAAAATCAGAGCGTTTGAAAATATATTTGAAACACTCAAAAGAGAAGTGAAGGAAGAGTGTGGTCTGCCCATAACTAAAATAAACACTGGGAAAATTGAAACCGTGAGTGCTCCTTATTACGAAGTTCAAAGTTATACCCCTTACTATAGTGTCCAAAATATTGCGGGAAGATACCCAATAATGATGGACGTTTTCTTGTGTGAAGCGGAAGGTAACTTGCTAAAAGAAACTGATGAAAGTAAAAACATTGCTTGGAGAAGCGTAGAAGATATCTCAAAATTATTGAATCAGCCTAACAAATTTTATGCAATGCATTTTGGTGCAATAAAAAAAATAATTACTGAATTGCTGTAATTATTTTTTTACTTTAGAATCTAAATCTGCAAAGACAACATAGAGAAATCGTATGAAATTCAGTGTTTAAAATGCTTATTTCATACGATTTTTTTAATATCTTGTCAAAATATTAGTTTTCAGCAACTCAAAAATAGCGTTCAAATTACCGATTATTTTGAGAATAAATCTGATGAAACCATACGAAAAAGTCTGCACAAACTAGACTAGACCGCGTAATTTTCTAAACAACTAAGTAATTTTGACTCAAAAGATTTTTTATCATACGTCATGTATTTATAATTAAGGATTTGTTCACAAGTGTTGCACAAATAAAAGAGACTAGACAAAGTTTCTTCCAGAGAAACAGCGGAACTACTAGCAGTTCGTGTCAGTGCCCGTGACCAGAATCCAATGTGAATTACTTGGGCTTGCCATTTATTTAGCCCAAGTTTGAAGCTTGGAAACTCTGAGACCTGACTTTTGGGCTCAGAGTGGTTCCACGGTTTTTCACTGGCAATAACTGTTGGGAGTAGAGCCCAGCCACCCTTTTTTTTATTGAAGGAGCAGGGGAGCCTAATCTAGTTTATAAAACACTGATAGTATTTATATATATGACTTAGTATAGTATTTTGACCCTATTATAATTGAGTTATCTTTATGCACAGTTGCTTCCAGAGAAACAGCGGAACTACTAGCAGTTCGTGTCAGTGCCCGTGACCAGAATCCAATGTGAATGACTTGGGCTTGCCATTTATTTAGCCCAAGTTTGAAGCTTGGAAACTCTGAGACCTGACTTTTGGGCTCAGAGTGGTTCCACGGTTTTTCACTGACAATAACTGCTAGCAGTGGAGCTTAGTTGCCTCTCTCTTCTCTTTAGTCTTGGCTATTTTTTGTTTTCATTTTCTTCATGGGTTTGTCCTACCTTCTCCCCATTACTTGCAATCACTTCCTTCATCCAATAATAACTATCTTTCAAGAATCGTTTTTGACTGCCTTTTCCATAATCATCTTGATCGACATAGATAAAACCGTATCT
Source organism: Enterococcus rivorum (assembly GCF_001742285.1). GTDB lineage: Bacteria > Bacillota > Bacilli > Lactobacillales > Enterococcaceae > Enterococcus_L > Enterococcus_L rivorum. The sequence goes on from NZ_MIEK01000002.1 coordinate 36,207, forward strand.
TTTACTCATTTCAGAAGAAGAACAGCTAATAATATCGATAGGTCCCCACGCACAATATCCTCTTAAATCAACACCATCCTTGATGGCTTCTTTCATTTGTTGGATATGTGCTTTATAGTAATCAATTCGATAATCATCGTGAATACTACCGTCTGCTTCCAGTTTGTCATAGCATCCAATCCCATTTTCAGTAATATAAATCGGACATTGATAACGGTCATAGAAAGAATTCAACAATATCCTTAACCCAAGCGGGTCAATTGTCCACCCCCACTGATTGGCTGGCAAAGCTTTATTTCGATAAGGTTCAGAATGTTGTGCATCACATATTTGCGTATAGTAATAAGAAAAACTCATGTAATCTGCAGTATGCTTTAATGCTTCTTCATCCCCTTCAACAAAATCAATTTTTATCCCTTGCTCTTCAAAAAATCTAAAGGCATATTTTGGATAGTAGCCTCGTAACAAAACATCCGCAAAAAAATACTCCATTTGATTAATCTTCATTGTCGCTAAAACATCTTCTGGTTTACAAGTCGCTGCATATTCAGGACCACCACAAAGCATCATCCCGACTTCATAGTTTTCATTTACTTCATGAGCATATTTAGTCACTTTAGCTGAGGCCACCATCATATTATGGACACCTTGATATTTAGCTTCTTGCAAATTTGCTACCTTATCTTCAGCGATTCCCAGATGATTGAAAGATTCATGCCCGATTAAGTTGATTTGATTGATAACAATCCAGTATTTTACCTTTTCTTGGTAACGGTCTAGTAGTACTTTACAATAGCGAACAAAAAAATCTATTACTTCTCTTGAATACCAACCAGTATAATTTAGCGTCAAATTCAACGGAATTTCATAGTGAGAAAGAGTAATCATTGGCTCCATTCCATTGGCAATAATTTCATCAATTAAATTGTCATAAAAAAGTAATCCCGCTTCATTAGGTTCTTCATCATCTCCATTGGGAAAAATCCTTGACCAATCAATAGAAGTCCTAAACAATTTCAAACCCATCTCACCTAATAATTTTAAATCAGCTGAGTAAGTTTCTTTAAAATTAATCCCCCAGCGTTTTGGAAAAATACCTGTTTCGTTTTGTAATGCTGCTTTAATGTATTCTGTAGAAATTTCAGCATTCGATCTTTTTTCTAAAGGTAAATCTGCTCGAAATTCGTTAATATCAGCGACACTCGTTCCTTTGCCTTCGCACTCATAAGCCCCTTCGCATTGATTAGCGGCCACTGCTCCTCCCCATAAAAAATCTTTTGGGAATCCTTTGGGTACTTGATACATCTCTTCACTCCTGTTCTTTTTCCAGTAATACTAAGCGTTCATTGATCCGTTCTGAAATTTTAATCAGATGATTTGCCAAGTTTATCTCACTATAAATCGTCATTAAGGTGTCTTGCGCATGAGTAAATAATAACGAATGTGGTTGCAGCTTTGCTTCCTCTCCCATCTCACTTTGTATCACTTCTGTTTGAATTTTATGTGCTTCTGTGATATTTTTTCTCGCATTTTTCATTTCTTTTTTAGCTAATTCAAAATCATTTTTTTCTACTGCAATCAGAGCATTTTTACAATTCACTCTAGCATCTCCTGCAAATAAAATAATATTCATCGCCTGCTTTGTCAACGCATCATCCATCTATCATTACTCCTTCAACATTTGATTTTCTGCTTTTGTTTCCTGATCATCATAGACTTTGAAAAACGGATACCAGATGGCAGCTGAAATCAAGAAAATTCCTAGCATCAAAATAATTCCTGTAATTGCTCCTGTAGTAAACCACGTTGCAAACGGAAACGGACAATACCACAATTCAAACTGTACTTTTGGAATCGGCGCAAATGGAATAACTTTTGTAAATACATAAATCACTACGGGTAAAATAATTCCTTGTAACCACATTGGTATCATCAATATGGGATTCCAGGCTACTGCACCAAATATGACAGGTTCATTAATATTAAAGATTGATGGAACAATACACGCTTTCCCCAAAGCACTAATTTTTTTGGAGCGCGCACGCATCATCATAAACACTAACGGCATTGTACACCCAATTCCGCCAATCCAAAGATACGCTGAATATAACGTGCTACTTGTAACGAGATTCAACGTTTCAACAGTAGCGTTACCCTTTTGAACCAATGCAATATTTTCCGCTATCGCTTTTAGCAACACTGGTTGCACAACTGGTGTAAGAACCCACGTAGAAATCCCCATTGAATACAAGAAACAAATCAAGAACATCATCCCTACAAAGCCAAACGGCGATTCCATAAAATGAGACAACGGCATAAAAATAGTCAGCACAATATTATACAAATCTACTTTCATAATTAACACGACTATCCAACCAAAAAGAACGATTACACCAATTGGTAACATAGAATCAAACCATGCTCGAACAAAGTCTGGAATAACTGACTCTTCCTTGAAGAAGCTAAACTTCCCTAGCATAACTAAAACCCAACCGGCAATTAAACCAGCAACAATCGCAACAAACATCCCCCCGGCACCTAATGCATCATGGCCAAATCCAATAACACCATCTTTTTCAATTTGAGGAGAAATAATCATTAAAAATAACAATAAACCACTTGTACCAGCTATAATTCTTTGTTTCCGTAATCTCTTTTTTTCCATTAAATTAAATGGAATTAGAAAAGCCACAAAAAGAGATATTTTCCCCATCGTCCAGCCAAAAGGTACCCAAAAGCTAGGTAATCCCGGGAAATAATCATTTAAAATAGCCAACATTGAAAAAATTGATCCTAGGAAAATAAACGGTAATGTTTGCATAATTGAATCCTTGATACTGACTATCCAAGGATTATTATTTATTTTGTTCATCTTAGGTGAAAAACTATTTTCCAACCAATAAATCAACTTGTTCATCTATAACGCCCCTTTTTATATTTTATTCTTTATTTAATTCTAGCAACAAGTGCTCAACGGCTGCCTTTCCATCTAATGTGGCATAGTATTCTTTTTTCATTAAGATCACTTTTAAGGTAGAATCTTGAATAATTTCGTCCACTTCATCAAGAAGGTATTCTAGATGCGGCCCCACCATCAACGCATCTATTTCATCAACGTAATTCTCAATTTCTGACTCACTTCTTGCGACAATCCGCATCTCTAAATTTAGTTCTTTCGCTGCTTTACGCATATTTGCCGCCATGAAACCGCTACTTGCACCTGATCCACACACTAGTAAAATTCTTAATTCACTCATTTTATTTGCCTCCTACTCTTCATTTGTGACACTCTTATCATCAATCTTTTCATCCTTCTTATCAAATAGATTTCTTTCCTATTCAAATGGCTTTGGCGGAAAAAACTGTACTTGATTTAAATGTTTTTGAAACGAATAATAAGAACTATAAAAGGATAAGGGGAGAACGTAAAGTGCCTTTAAATCAAAAAGAAGAAACACTGCTAAAGCTGCTAATAAACCAACAAGACTGGTTATCTGCTGCTTATCTAGCCAAAGCATTAGCTGTCTCAACTAGAACCGTTCGTAACTATGTCGCTAAAATTAACCAACATGCAGAATCAGACATTATTATCGCCTCTAGAAAAGGGTATAAGATGGATACTGTAGTTGATTTACAAGGAGCTCTCTACTCTCTCCAACCGGAACTAAACACACCAAAAGAAAGAAGTCATTACTTAATGAATTTACTCATTCAAAACCGACGCATTGACTATTTTGATGTGGCAGAAACACTGTTTGTGAGTATCCCAACCATAGAAAAAGACACTTTACACTTACGAAAAAAATTAAGTAAATATCAATTAAAAATTATAAAAAATGGGCATTTTCTAAGTATCGAAGGGGAAGAAACAAATTTCAGGAAGCTTGCTAGTGACCTGTTACAAGATGAAGTTGGACAAAATTTCCAATCGATTCACTCCATCCAAACTATTTTTCCTGATATCCCTATTGAAACAATCCAAAACATCGTAGTTGACAAGCTAAGTAAGCAGCAATTATACGTTAATGGTTACGCTATGAACAGTTTATTATTGCATCTTGCAATTGCTGTTAATCGCTTAGTTCACCATCAGCGTTCTGACATTGACCAGACACCGGAAATTTTCTCCGAAACTCAAATTGAATATCAAATCGCAAGCCAAATTGGAAAACAAATTCATAAAGCTCTAGCTGTCGAAATGGACTTGTATGAAATCAATAGTTTAGCACTTCTTTTAATGACTAAAATTTCACCTTCAAACGATACTTCTTTAAAAAATTATATAGAAACATCAATCTATACATTTGTTGCAGAAGTCTTAGAGACTGTCGCCGAAAAATACTTTATTACTCAAATGTCAGAGGAATTGGTCTTGAATCTATCATTACATGTTTCCAACTTAATTTATCGTGCTAAAAATGGGAAGCAAGTCCGAAACCCTCTATCGGAAGAAATCAAACATTCTTACGCATTTATCTATGAAGTAGCTGTTTTCATAGCACAAAAAATTCAACAAAAAATTAAGCTTCCTATTTCAGACGATGAAATTACCTTCATTGCAATGCACATTGGTTCTTATTTTGAAGAAAAATTTGAAACAGAAAACAAGTTGAGTTGCGTTATTTACACACCAGAGTACTACGACATGCACGAACGTCTCGTTTACAAAATTGACGAAAAATTTAATTCACAATTAAACATTGTAGACACTTTTTATCGACTAGATTCGAATGCATTAGTCAAAATGAGGCAGGCTGACCTCGTCTTATCAACTATTGAGATCAAAGAATTAGATAAAGCCATTCAACTTTCCCCATTCTTGTCAGGAAAAGATTTAGAAAAAATCCAAGCAGAAATTCAAACGGTTCAGCAAAGGAAAGTGCTCAATACGCTTAAAAAAAGCATTCAAACTTATTTAACTCCTGAACATTTTAAACGAAATATTTACTTAGACTCACCAGATGACTATATTGACTACTTGGGCACACAACTTGTTCAAACAGATTATATCGAACCTTCCTTTATTGATTTAATTAAAGCGCGAGAAAAAATGTCAGCAACCTCTTTCAACAACGCTGTAGCACTTCCTCATGCCATGGAGATGACTGCAAAAAAAACAGGCATTTCGATTATTTTAAATGACTACCCTGTAAAATGGGGAACTTACTATGTTCAAGTGATTATTATAATCGTCATGAATAAAACTGATATGAAAAAATTTCGGCAATTATTCGACTTTATGATCGATACTTTTTCAGAACAAGAAAAATTACATCAGCTCTTGAGTACTCAAAATTATACGGCCTTTATTGACACCTTATTTGAATAACCTAAACTTATTTTTCCAAACAAAATAACCGAAGCTTTCCTACTTTAGGAGGCTTCGGTTATTTGATACCTATCAAAAATCATTTTTCCATTTTTTACTAGCTTTTAATTCACAACCAAAAAAACATTTCAGACACTTTATATATGGAAGAAGGTTCAAATAGTTGCTTCAAAAGAAATCCAGCTATAATCAGAACAATGACAACCAGAACGATTCTTATCAAGGATCTTCTTCTCTTTTTAGCAATAAAGTCCGTAGATTTCAAAATTTGTTCCTTGTAAATTTCAGCATGTTTTAAAGAACCGATATCATAATATGCTGTTACAAATTCATTTTTCTGATCAAAAATATTCGCATTTTCGCCAATAAGAAGGGTATAGCCGCTTTTTCTTGAAGGTAAATTTCTTGAATCCTTTTTTCTAATATCAATCGTTTGTTCTTCCTGTTTTAGCTCAATAAAATATTTTTTCTGACTTTCAAATATTGGATTTATCTGCTCCTCATAGTCCTCTTTTTCAAAAAGAGTTGACCATTTGTTTTGTTCTTCTAGAATTTTATTCGAAAAGTCGTTCATTTTTTTTATTTGAATGTAAATATACCAAATTGAGCCTATTGTTAAAATAGCGGTTAAAAGAACAAAAGACTGTTCCGAGGTTGCCAAAATCACTAATAAAATCAACAACAATCCGCTCCACATAATTCTACGCATAAATATTTTTCGATAAAAGGCTTTGATACTTCGCTCATAGTATGTAAAATCTTCTTTTACGAAATCATTCATCTTTTTTCTCCTTTTTCTTTAACCAAACGAGTCTATAAATAATAATTATAATTCATCTTTTTATTAGTGACAAATATTATTTAAAACCTTTCAAGATTCATTTAGACTTTTCCTCTCATTTAAAAGAAGCAACGAACCTATTTCTCTAAAATTTCCTTCTAATTCTAAACTGTTGCGTGCGCAACAGTCAATTTTACTGTATGTTTGTAGTAAGTAATACTAAATGAAACAGAGGTGTAATTACAATGTCTATCGGAAAAAATATTCGCTTAAAAAGAATCGAGCTAAAGTTGACACAGCAACAGTTAGCAGATCAAGTTTATGTAACTAGACAAACTATTTCTAAATGGGAATTAGGGAAAAGTCAGCCTGATTTACTTTCTCAAAAACGCTTAGAACAAATATTATCTATATCTTTTACAGATATAGAATCTTCAATTTTAAAAGAAAGGGGCATTAAGCAAATGAAAAAAGCGGTTCATTTAATTGGGATTATTGGATTCGGATTTTTATTTCTACCACTACGATTTTTATGGATAAAAGCTTACCAAAATTGGAATCGACCTTCTGTAAGGTTCTTTGGTGTTCCGGTAATCTCAATGATTTATCTCCTCTATCTTCACTCTTTGAATACAAATGGATTTATTGTCATTTCAGCTTTGACACTTCTACTCTATTTGATTACTAGCTTCTATTTTTATGATAATACGAAATAGTCAAAAAAAGACTAGGAAAGTCCTTTTTTGGCTCCTAGTCTTTTGGACAAAGAAAGTATCCAGTCACAAAACATCAGAAATAGCATTACTGGAAAGAATTCAAATCATCCTCTCCCAAAAAAGAATGAAACCACCGCAACTAGGATTACAGCTCCCAGGATAGAGGGTAAAATTGCCATCCCAGCCAGACTTGGTCCCCAACTTCCAAAAAGTGCTTGGCCAATAGATGAGCCTACTAATCCCGCAATGATATTGAAAATACACCCCATTGACTTTCCTTTACTTGTAATTGCTCCTGCAATAGATCCAATAACCGCTCCTACAATTAATGTCCATAACCATCCCATGATAATTCCTCCAAATTTTTTTATTGATTTTTCTCTTTTACACTATGTACTTCATTTCTTCCATAACAGGAATAACAACGTGGTTTTCTCTCCCACAATCTTTGCAAATGTAATACGTATTTAATTCATCTTTTAAAAGATTATCCATTGATTTAAGCTCTACTTCATTCTCTTTTAAATTCAAATTTCCTAGAGGTCTATTGATTCTTTTTAGGTTTTCAATATCTATTCTGAAATTCAACAAATATCGACCAGTCAATTGCGTCGAGCAATTCTTACAAGTTACCTCCACGATTATCTCTCTTTCCAAAGCTTTTCCTCCTTCTCGGTTTATTATTCTTCATCCTACTTTAAGTTTACTATCATTAGAGAAAAAATTCGATTAATACGCTTTCATTCATTTTTTAATTAAATGATACTGTCTAAAATCACTGTTGGGGGAAGAAAATTTTTAGAATAAACTAAAAAACAGTATCCTTCACAAAGTAAAGGATACTGTTTATATACACAAAATAAAGAATTATTTTAATGTGATTGAAGCGCCAACTTCTTCTAAAGCAGCTTTTAATGCTTCTGCTTCTTCTTTAGAAATGCCTTCTTTAACTGGTGCAGGAGCGCCATCAACTACAGCTTTAGCTTCTTTCAAGCCTAAGCCAGTTGCTTCACGAACTGCTTTGATAACTTTAACTTTTTGGTCTCCAGCTGCAGTTAATTCTACAGTGAATTCAGTTTGTTCTTCAGCCGCTGCTGCTGCAGGACCTGCTGCTGCAACAGGAGCTGCTGCAGATACGTCAAATTTTTCTTCAATAGCTTTTACTAAGTCGTTTAATTCTAAGATAGTTGCGCCTTCTAATTCAGCAACAATGTTTTCAATGTTCAATGCCATTATTATTTCCTCCATAAAGTAAATTTTTTTAGTAGTTTAATATCAAGCGGCTATTAAGCTGCTTCTTCTTCTTTTTCTGCCACTGCTTTGACAGCGTAAGCCACGTTGCGGATAGGTGCTTGTAGCACAGATAGCAACATAGATAGTAAGCCATCGCGGCTTGGAAGTTTCGCTAAAGCTGTAATTTCTTCAACAGAAGAAACTTTACCTTCAATAACGCCACCTTTGATTTCTAATGCTTTTGCACTGCTAGCAAATTCGTCGACGATTTTAGCTGGTGCTACTACGTCTTCGTTACTGAATGCTACAGCAGTCGGACCTGTAAATACTTCATCAAGACCTTCTAAACCTGCTTGTTTTGCTGCACGAGAAAGGATAGAGTTTTTGATAACTTTCATTTCGATGTTCGCATCGCGTAATTGTTTACGTAAAACAGTTACTTCTTCAACAGTTAAACCACGGTAGTCAACAATAACTACAGAAGCTGCTGCTTTGAATTTTTCTGTTACGTCATCAACTAAACCTGCTTTTTTTGCAATTGCTGCTTCACTCATTTATTTCACCTCCTGATTTTTGATGGATGAGTTGTTGTTATTGTTAGGAATCGTACTTATGAAATAAGCACTTCCTCAACATCATCTAATTAAAAATGTGTTACAAAACAAACAAACTCCATGCCACCGTTGACATAGAGGGACTATTGACTGTTATCAATATTGTCCTCGGTAGGAAATTAAGACTTACGTCACCTACTGTCTTCGGTACAGTTAATTATTAACCTCAACTACCTTAACATATGTCAGGTAGTTGAGTCAAGAATTTTCTAATTAAAAAGAAGCTTGGTCTACATGAATTCCAGGTCCAAACGTTGTTGTTACTGAAATGTTCTTGATGTATTGACCTTTTGCTGCTGAAGGTTTAGCTTTCAACAGTGTATCGTTAATTGTATTGAAGTTTTCAATTAATTTATCTGTATCAAATGATACTTTACCGATAGGAACATGGATGTTACCAGCTTTATCAACACGGTAAGTTACTTTACCAGCTTTTACTTCGTTGATTGCTTTTGTTACGTCCATTGTTACAGTACCAGTTTTAGGGTTAGGCATTAATCCTTTAGGACCTAACACACGACCTAATTTACCAACTTCAGCCATCATGTCTGGCGTTGCTACAACTACGTCAAAGTCAAACCAGCCACCTTGGATTTTTTGAACCATGTCAGCATCGCCAACGTAATCAGCTCCAGCAGCTTCTGCTTCTTTTGCTTTTTCGCCTTTTGCGAATACTAAAACAGTTTGTGTTTTACCAGTTCCGTTAGGAAGCACAACTGCTCCACGGATTTGTTGGTCTGCTTTTTTAGGGTCTACATTTAAACGGTAAGCTACTTCAACAGTTGCGTCGAATTTAGCGATGTTTGTTTCTTTCGCCAACTCTACTGCTTCTGCTACTGAGTAAACTTTCATTGAATCAACTTTTTTTAATGCATCTTGCATTTTTTTGCTCTTTTTAGCCATTTTGTTTCCTCCTTGATTGTGGTTATAACGGTAGAACCTCCCACGTAATTCATATCTTTCAACATGAAATAAACTGAGAAGCTACTTCTTAGGGTCTGCTAGAATAAAAATTATTCTACAGTGATTCCCATGCTTCGTGCAGTTCCTTCAACCATGCGCATTGCTGCTTCAACGTCAGCGGCGTTTAGGTCTGCCATTTTAAGTTCAGCAATTTCTTTAACTTGATCGCTAGTTACTTTTGCTACTTTATTTTTGTTTGGTTCACCAGAACCTTTTTCGATTTTTGCAGCTTTTTTCAACAATACTGCAGCTGGTGGTGTTTTAGTAATAAATGTAAATGAACGGTCTTCATAAACAGAGATTACTACTGGAATAATCAAACCAGCTTGATCTGCTGTACGAGCGTTGAATTCTTTTGTGAATCCCATAATGTTAATACCCGCTTGACCTAATGCTGGACCTACTGGCGGAGCTGGTGTTGCTTTACCTGCAGGAATTTGCAATTTAACTAATTTTTCTACTTTTTTTGCCACGAGACATACCTCCTTAAGTCCGTGATGTGGTTAATTGGAGATGAAGATTTCTCCTCCCACGATCATCTTCTAACAGATAGCGTTAGAATGCGAAACATGTACAAAAATGCACACTAAAATAGTATACTCTCTTTTAAGCTAAAGTTCAACTATTTTTCTATTTCTCTTCGCTTCTTTTATTAATTAGTAGACAATTTCCACGGAATGAAAGAATCGTAAGTTTTCAGTGAAAAAAATAAGCGTTTTCTAGTTTCTAAAGCCTCTTTATGCTAAAATTCCCAGTAAGAAGCTTTTCAAACTAGAAAGAAATTGGGTGAGTGTATGGAACATTTACGTTATAAGAGCGTTTTTGATATTATCGGGCCTGTGATGGTTGGTCCAAGTAGCTCCCATACTGCAGGAGCTGCTCGTATTGGGAAGATTGTCCGTAGCATTTTTGGTGAGCAACCTGAAACGGTGGACATCTATTTATATGAATCTTTTGCCAAGACGTATCGCGGGCATGGAACAGATATTGCTTTAGTTGCTGGATTATTAGGTATGGAGCCCGATGACGAGCGCCTGGCAAATTCTTTGGAGATTGCCCATAATCAAGGGATGGAAGTTCTTTTTATTCCGAAGCAAGAACAAGCAGATCATCCAAATTTGGTTAAGATGATTGTCTCTAAAGGAGATCGCAAGCTTTCGGTCACTGGGATTTCGATTGGTGGAGGCAATATTCAAATTTCTGAATTAAATGGTTTTAAAATTTCACTAAGCATGGGCACCCCGACACTGATTATTGTTCAGCAAGACGTTCCTGGCATGATTGCACAGGTGACCAATCTTTTATCTGAAATCAATATTAATATTGGTACCATGACAGTTACTCGCGAGTCAAAAGGGGAAAAAGCGATTATGATTATTGAAGTCGATCAACCAGATATTGGTGATACCGTAATGAAGCTCATCGAAGTGCCTCATATTTATAGTGTAAACTACTTCGATTAAACGTTTGAATCTAACTTTAAAGGAGGCTAGATAATGTTTTTAACGATAACAGATCTAATCAATCAAGCACAAGAGTATCCTTCTATTTCAGAACTGATGATTGCGGTAGAGATGGAAAATTCTGGTCACAGTCGAGAAAAAATTATTGAAGCGATGGAAAAAAATCTAGCAGTTATGAAACAGTCTATTGCCGAGGGAATTGCCGGCGTTACTTCTGTGACTGGTATTACTGGTGGCGATGCTACCCGTTTAACGGACTATATCCAATCAGGACAATTTTTAAGTGGTGAAACGATTTTAACTGCTGTTCGAAATGCGGTTGCAGTGAATGAAGTGAATGCAAAAATGGGGCTGATTTGTGCCACACCGACTGCGGGAAGCGCCGGTGTTGTTCCAGGTGTTTTAATGGCAGCAATCGAACGCTTGCATTTAACTCACCAGCAACAATTAGATTTTTTATTTACTGCTGGTGCTTTTGGATTAGTGATTGCCAACAATTCTTCTATTAGTGGCGCTGAAGGTGGTTGCCAAGCGGAAGTGGGATCAGCTAGCGGAATGGCTAGCGCAGCCTTAGTATGTGCCGCTGGTGGTACCCCTGAACAGGCGGCTCAAGCTGTCGCGATTACTTTAAAAAATATGATGGGTTTGATTTGTGATCCTGTGGCAGGATTGGTAGAAGTTCCTTGCGTAAAAAGAAATGCCTTAGGCTCCTCTCAAGCCTTTATCTCAGCTGATATGGCTCTAGCTGGTATCAAAAGTGTCATTCCTCCCGATGAAGTCATTGCAGCGATGTATAAAGTCGGACGACAAATGCCTCAAATTTTCAAAGAAACAGCGGAAGGCGGCTTAGCCGTCACACCGACTGCACAAAGGCTGGCAAAAGAAATCTCAGAAAAACAAAATAAGTAGTAAGATTACGTACATGAGGGATTCTCAATTTTTTTGAGTCCCTCTCTTTTTATACCACCAATTTAAAAACTACTTTCCTCTATTTGTTATGTTAAACTTGCTATAACAATAAATGAAGAAGGAAAAGCTTTGAGGAGGAACAGGTATGAGAAGAAAAGAACGAGAAGTAACGGATTGGGAAACGATTCAAGAATTACTAAAACACTGTCATATAGTCAGAATAGCCATGTTTGATGAGACATATCCTTATGTGGTTCCAGTCAACTTTGGTTACGAATGGATCGGACAGCAGCTAATCCTCTATATTCACGGGGCTGCTCATGGAAAAAAAGTTCGTTGTATTGAAAAAAATGCCCATGTTTCTGTTGAAATGGATCGAAAGCATCGCTTAATTGAGGCTGGAACTAATGCCCCTGAATACTCTTATGCTTATCAAAGCTTCATCGGTTATGGCCAAGCAGAATTTATTAATGATGTACATGAAAAGATGCATGCGTTAGACTTGCTGATGTCTCACGAAACGGGAAAAGGACTTACAGGATACGATCCATTACCTAAACAAACATTGAAAAATACAGGCGTGATAAAAATTATTTTAGACGATTTTTCCTGTAAAGAAAATCTTCATCCCGATGAGAAATAAATTTTAACAAAAAGATTGGGGCACCACTCATGGCAAAAAAGCTACCTATAAGAGTGGTACCTCAATCTCATTTTCCACAAACTTCTATTAATCTACTTTGGGTTCCAATAAACAAGTAATGCCAACTCTATTGTAGGTGTTAATCGTCGTAACTAAGAGCAGCAATTCGCCTATCTCCTTTTCACTGTAACATTCTTGCAATTCTTTATAGACTTTGTTACTTACTCCTCCGCGATGAATAAACGTCACTTCTTTAGCAAAAGCTAAAACAACTCGTTCTTCCTTTTTATAAAATGGCGCTTCTTCCCAAGCGGATAACCCTAAAACTCTTTGTAATGTTTCCCCCTTGCTTAAAGCTTCTTTGGAATGGAGGTCGATACAAAATACACAGCCATTTAACTGAGAAACATAGATTTTTATCAATTCTTGAATCGTATCATTAATACTACTTTCTTTCCCTAACTGGTCTAACTCTCCAATTTTTTGATAACCTGCTTTATTCTCCTTGTTTAAAAAAAATCTTACTTGATTCAATTTGGTTTCCCCCTAATATTTTTTTCTTACATAGATAAGACAAATCAGGAAACCTAAACGTGACCAGTATCTTGACAATCTTTAAAGTTATTTTTGATGTGTTATTATTTCTTAAAGATTTTGTCTAACGAACTCCGTAAAATGTTACTATCCTTGTGTCTCAAAAGATATACAGTGCTGAGAATGGAATTTGTGTCCTTTGCCATATCCTTACAGAACTTAATGCTTTAGCACTTAAATCATATTGAAGAACAAAAGTCAGGCCTCAGAGCTTCTAACTTAGGCTAAATAAATAGTCAACCCAAGCAATTCACATTGGCTTCTAGTAGTTCCGCTGTTTCTTTGAAAGCAAATACTCCTTCAAAAACTAGTTACACTAGAGGAAGAAACTTCGTTTTTTATCTTTTGTTTATGCAGTACTAGTTAACAAATCCTTTATTATAGATAGATCATTTATGATAAAACATCTTTTGATTCAAAATCATTTAGTTATTTATAAATTGACGTGGTATTAGTATAGTTTGTTAAAGTAACTTTTTTAGCTTACTAGGATTATTAATAATAAAAATTTGCTGAATCTGTTGTTGGTCTTCTGTGAGCCCCAAAAAGATAATACTCTTAATTTTGTTCTTTTCTTTGATTAATAGACACGGCTGATTATACAAAGAAATAAACTCCCGTTCATCTCCAAAAAAGTCATGAACATAAACTCCTTTTAAAAAAGCGTATATTCTAGTTGATTTAACTAATGTCCGTAAAGGCGCACGACGTTTTTGACCACCATCAATTGACATCTTCGCTTCCTTGGTTAGATGATCAATCAAAAGAGTCAGATTTCCTTTTTCAATGCTTTCTTTGAATAGATTGATAAAATATTTTTGTTTCTCAGAAACCAAATAATCTGTTGTAATATTCGTTTCCTTTATTTTCTTTTTACTTCGACTCAAAAGTTTGCGACTGTTCGGTATTTCGATTTCCAATATTTCAGCAATTTCTTTATGAGAGTATCCAAAAATTTCTTTCAAAAGAAAGACAATTCTTTCTTGTGGACTGAGCAGTTCTAAAACAACAAGCAATGCATAGGTAATTTTTTCTTTGCCGAGAATAGGGTCCTCTTCATAATCTTTTGAAGGCTCTGGTAACCACGGACCATAATAGTCAACTCTTTGTTTGCGTGCAGATTTCACGTAATTAATCGAACGGTTAACGACCAATTTTGATAGAAATGCTTTAGGGTTCTCTATCTGTTGAAAGTCTTCCTTTAACCATTGCAAGTGAACTTCTTGAAGAATATCTTCAGCTTCTTCTTTGGAATGACAAATGCGATAAGCGATTGAAAAAAGTAACAGTTGATATTCAGAAAAAATATGACTCATTTCATCATTCATTGCTTCTCCCCCCTATAAAAATCTAGAAAAAATTCTTGTTTTTTGCTAGGTGCTTACTTTATTTTAACTAATCTTACTCATCGATTGTACATCATAATGCATAAGAGAACTTGCTAAAAATATTATTACTAACCAAAAAACAAAAAATCAATCGGTAAAAAAGAGAGAAAAAATTAACTGGTTTTCTTGATTGAAAGAAAACCAGTTAATTTTTTTAAATTCATCAGAATAACGATCTTTCTATATAGAACCGTTTAAAAAGCTTCTATTTCCGCTAATGTTGGCATTCCAGTTTGAGCACCTAGTTTTGTTACAGACAACGAGGCTCCCTTTCCAGAACGTTCCACTGCTTCGGCTATAGAAATGCCTTCTGCTAAGCAAGCTGCAAAAATTCCATTAAATGTATCTCCAGCTCCTGTTGTATCAACAACTTTAATCTTAGCTGCTGGGATAGTCACAACTTGATTCTCAGTTGTATAAGAAATCCCTTGGGCTCCTCTAGTTACAATCAGCTGCGTCTCGTTTTGTGTTGACCATTTCAGCATTTCTTTTTCAAATTGACTATTATCAGCCAATTCAAAACCTAATAAGCCTTCAAATTCCGTTTCATTAGGGGTAATTATGTCTACATAAGGTAACATTTCCAATACTTTCTCATCATAAGGAGCTGGATTTAAAATCGTTACTGCTCCAATTTTTTTAGCTTCTTTCAGACCTTTTTTCACGGTTGCTATGGGAATTTCCAACTGTGTCAAAAAGATATCTTTAGATTCAAGCTTCTCCATTAGAGCTTCTTCAATATCCTCTAGTAGCATATTAGCACCCGGTAAAACAACAATTGCATTATCTTCTTTTAGTTTAAAAATAGAGGCTACTCCTGTAAATATGTTTTTCTCAGATGTTATTGCCTTTACATCTACTTTTTCTTTTTTCAAATGATTGTAGACTTTTGAGCCAAAGGTATCCTCGCCAATTTTCCCAATCAAAGAGACATTCGCTCCGACACGGGCTGCGGCTACTGCCTGATTGGCTCCTTTTCCACCTACATAGTAATCAATTGTTTCTCCTAACAGAGTTTCTCCTACTTTCGGTAGGCAGTCTGTTTCCATAACCATATCCATATTTATGCTTCCTAAAACAATAACTTTGTTCATCACGGACTCTCCTTACTTATATTTCCTTCAAATACTTATAAAAAGACCCCAGATGTTCTCTTTCGCTTTCAGCGTATTCTGAAATTTTCTCGAACCCAATCTTTTTAAAAAAGTGTTGCATTTTTTCATTAGAGTGATTTGTACTTGAATAGATATGATTTCCATTTTTTTCTCTGATTCTATTGATTAAGTCATTTATTAAAACTGAAGCATAGCCTTTAGATAAATAATCCGGATTTGTCGCAATTCGTCGTAAAGTATAAGATTCTTGACTCTCAAAACTTAGCGTAGCAACAGCGACAATTTTTTTATTGACAACTAGTTTATATAATTGTTGATTTGCGATATCCGCTTCTACGATTTCTTTGTTTGGATAATGAATGGTCCACTGATGCACGTTGGTTTGATTCATTTGTCTTTTGGCTGCTTCAAATAAATGGTAAATTTCTCTGAGATCTTTTTGCAGGGCTAATGTTATTTCCATTATATACTCATCTCCGAAAAAAAGTCGTGAAAACCTCTTAAGTCTTCTTTCATGTTTAGGACGTCGCTGAAAACTATATTGAAAGCCGAATTTTCCAGAAATGCTGTGAAAATCTAGGAAGAAAAGCAGCTTAGATGGTACACTAGCGACGCTTTATGGTAACCAGTTCTATCCGATTTCCGATAATATTTGCCGCTAGAGTTTTCAGACATATCCTAATACGGCAATAACAAGATAGAGAGCAATACGACACAAATAATTCCGATAATCGTTGGAACACTTGTCCGTTTTAAAATACGTACTGGACTAGCTCCAACCGTTGATGCAACAATCATAACTACCGCAGCAACTGGAGAAATCGTTCTCGCTAAATTTGCAATCATTTGCATTGGTAAAGCAATCAAAATACCATCAATTCCAGCTTTTGCTGCAATATCAGGAATTAATTCAATCACAGCATAAAACATTGCTAGACCACCACCGCTTAATATGCCAAATAAAGTGGTCGCACCACTGAAGATAAGAGTGGTTACTAAGCCTGCTGAAGCAGATGATTCTACTGAAGACATAATGTTATCAATGATTCCCAATGATTGAATCGCTGTAGTAAATAATGACCCTCCTACAACTAACATCACTACTTGGCTAAATCCTTGTCCCATTCCTTTAAACATTTCTGCCGCTGAATCTTGAATTTTTTTATAAGATTTATGGCGAATTGTTTCAAAAAGTACTGCAATAAAAAATGCAATAAATGTCAGAACAAAAATATCCATTTGAATACCTTTAACAAACATTCCGGCAATCCCCACAATTAGAATTAAAATTAGTGGTAATAACGGCAACAAGGCATAAATTTTAGGGACATTCAATTCCTCTTGCTTCACTAAGTTATCATTTTCAATTTCAACAAAGGCAGAAGCCCCTTCTTTTTTATCGCAATACTTTTGCCAGAAATAATGAGCAATAGCCATGATTAATAATGTCGGAATTGATATTTTCGCGTGCCAAACAACATAATTCAACAAATCGTAGCCTAATGTTTCAGAGGCAATAACGTTGTCCGCTCCTAATGGCGTCGGCATAATCGTTGCTGTCATGGCAATTACCCCTGCGGCAGTCAATGAAGAAATTCCCATACTAGCTAACATTGGGTATAAAATAGCCATCAAAATAATTGCTAAGCTTGAAGCACTTGGAACAACTAGCGATAATACGTTACCTACTAGAAATACGATTGGAACGAACAGTGCTTTTGATTTAATTTTTTTCAATGGTTTCACTAAAATGTTTACAGCTACTTGGTTAGCACCAATCGCATTCATATAACCAGAGTAACCAAATAAAATCATAATGACAATTCCAGCAGAACTCACTTGGGCAATGATCGTGTCTTTAAATTTCAAGAAAATATCAAAGAAAGCAAGCCCTGTTCCTTCTCCTGTTGGATATAAAGGATGACCTAATAAAACTGCAAATAATAATAAGACCAACGCACCTGCAATTAAACTTAAAGCTGGATGATAATTTTTAATAATCAAATAAGCAACAATTGCCAAAACAACTAACACTAACAATGATTCAATCATAATATGACCCCTTTTTTAATTTATTTTTTCAGATGCTTTCTAAATTTGAAACCACCCATTTTTGGAAAGCTGGAATGTCAATATCTAAGCAAACCTCTGCATTTGTTGTATTGTGGTATTTCATTTTTAAATCCGCAACTGTCGCCCCTGCTGCCGGTCCTTCTAAGGCGATCTCAACAAACGTTTTTTGAACTGTAAATAATTCGGGATTTGTTAGATAGGCGATAGCACAGACATCATGCATTTTTAAACCCGTCTGCAAGCTGCCACCACGATAATGTTGGAACAAGGAATAAAACATGTTGCCTACTTTTCCAAATTCTTTAATCTGTTCTACTTCATTTTTTGTTAATACAGCTGTACTAGTCACATCTAAACCAACCATCACAATTGGAATGTCTGATTGAAAAACAATTTGAGCAGCATGAGGATCCACATAAGTATTGAATTCGGCACTAGTATGGGTGTTCCCTCTAGAGAGTGAGCCACCCATCATCACAATTTCTTTGATGTTTTGTTTCGTTTCAGGATACATACTTACTAACAAGGCAATGTTAGTCAATGCCGCAATCGGAACTAAGGTAACTGGCTCAGGACTATTTAGGATACAGTTTTTCATCGCTTCAACGGCATGAATAGCTAGCGTCTTTTCGGTAATTGCTGGGAAATCAAACCCATCCATTCCACTTTCTCCATGAATTTCTGCAGAATCTTCAAGCTGAATCAACAAAGGTTTGTCGCAGCCTTTAGCAACAGGGACTGTTTTACCAAAGAATGACACTAGTTTCAATGTGTTCTCTGTCGTTTTGTTTACGTTTACATTTCCAGCAACAGTTGTTAGCAATAATACGTCCAACTTCGGATGATTCAACGCAATAGACAGGGCAACTGCATCATCAATTCCTGGATCAGTATCAATAATTATCGGTGTTTTTTCTTTTATCATATTTCCTTCCTCCTTTTAGATTAAGCGCATTACCTAATCTTTATAAAAAAATACTTTCTTACTAATAAAAAAAGCATTTTCAGATTAAGCGCTTTATCTTTACGACCTTATGATAGCGTTTTATTTATATTTAGTCAATGCCTATTTTATTTTTTTTACACTTTCGCCTTGGAAAAGAGTTGGTTCTAAAATAATTTGTTCTGTTTTCTTTGTTCTTTTGGTCATGATTTTCTGAAATAATCCCACTGTTTGTTCTGATAACAAAGAAATATTTTGGTCAACGGTCGCTAAAGAAACACCTAAAATATCTGCTATTTCTAAACGATCATAGCCAATTATGGATAGTTCTTCCGGTATCCTTTTCCCACTAATAAGCCCTTGTTTTAAGACCCCAAAAGCAACCATATCATTTGCTGTAATCACTGCTGTCACGTCTTCTAATTCAAAAAGATTTTTCGCCTTTTCCATTCCAAAATTAAAACGATAGCCAGTTTCGATTATGTAGTCCTCGTTCAACTCTTCACCATATTTTTCTAACGCTTGTTGATAGCCTTTCAATCGATCCATCGTACTAGGAACTTTGAAATCACCTGTCATAAAAGCAATCTTGCGATGACCGTTTTGAAGCAAATACTCAGTTGATATTCTACCACCATTATAGCTATTAAAATAAACTTGGTTAACTCCTGAAAAAGCAACATGACGATCCACTAAAATAAACGGAGCATCTATTTCTTTTAAAAAGCTTTCTTGTTTTTCTTTTGATGAAAAAGATTCGTTAGACAAAGCAATAATTAAGCCATCTACCCCACGATTTAGTAGCATTTGAATAAGGCTTTTTTCCACAGTAAAATCATCGTTTGAATTAACAATAATTGTTAAATAACCGATTTCCCTAAACTGTTCTTCTAATTGTTTACAGAGCTTTGAAAAAAAAGGATTTTCAATGTCTGGAATTACAATCCCAACTGTCTGAGAAGCTTTTTTTGCTAAGCTTTGAGCTGCCATATTAGGAACATAATTTAATTCCTTGGCAATTGCTTTAATCTCTTTCTTTTTTTTCTCTGAAATTCTAGAAGGTTTATCATTTAATACCAAAGAAACCGCCGCTTCCGATACATTAGCCATCTTTGCAATATCTTTCATTCGAATTTTCATGATTTTCTCCTTTACCAACGTTCTACTTATCTATTTCCTCTACTCATTCCACAAAAAATTAGCGACCGTTTGATCCACTTCTACATTTTCATGTAGTTTACTGTGTTGTGCCGTTTTTCCATAGAAAATTTTCTCTTGGACATCGTTTCCGTGTAAACGGAGTAATGAAACAACACTCAATGCATCCGTCACAGCAACTGCTTCATCACCGCTACTGCCGTCCTCTACGTCACCTGCAATCAACAATGTTTTCATATCTGATGGAACCTTTTCAATACCATTCACATAATCCGTATAGCGCTCACTTTGAATCTTAGGTCCATCGGCAAGTACAGTCTCGATATTTTCTACACTAGAATCTTCGACAAAATTATTAAATGGAGCAGCGATTGCCACAAATTTTTTTATTTTCGGCAAGGTTGAGTCGTCACCAAATGTAGTCAAAAAGCGGAATGAACTGGCGCCCCCCATAGAATGTCCCACAACATTCACTTCATGAATATTGTAAGTATCTCGAACATATAACAAACAATTTTTTATCCACTCTGCTTGATTCCATTCATGACTTTTATTTTCTTCAAAAAGAACTTGAACACTAGGATTGTTTGCCTGACCAGTCAATTTCCCTTTAGCCTGTATTTCTCCAGATGCATCTACGGTTAATGTCAATTCTTTTTTTGTGTAGTTATCTTTCTCCAAACGCTTAATCATTCCACCAAAAGAACTCTTTCCCCCACTATATCCGTGAATAAAGAGGGTTGGCGTAACAGATTTTTGTTGCGTTTCGCTATTCGTAGCTGGCTCAGCATTTTTTTGCCCGTCATTGACAGTTTCTTGAGCTTTTGAGCAACCTACTAGGAACAACAGAGCTATCACTATGATTAAATACCATTTTTTATTTTTCATTTCGGTTATCCTCATGATTATTATGGTTATTAGATTTAAGGGAATGGAGCCAAACTCCTTGAGCTTAGTCCCATTCCCTTATTTATTATATCGAATCTACTTGTTCATAATCTAGTTCAGTACTTGTTTCACGACCGAACATGTCGATATTCACTTTTAATTTCTGTCTTTCTTCATCAACCTCAGTAACTTCTCCTTCAAGTCCAGAGAAAGCCCCTTCGATAATTCGAACCGTATCACCAATAGATACATCTAAATCTGACTGACGAGTGCTCATTCCGATTGAACGTAAAATATGATTGATTTCTTCTTGCAATAGCGGTGCTGGTTTACTTCCTGCGCCATGAGATCCAACAAACCCAGTTACTCCAGGCGTGTTACGAACAACATACCAAGAATCATCAGTCATTGTCATTTCTACTAAAACATACCCAGGAAATGTTTTGTTGACTACTTCTTTTGCCTTACCATTTTTTACTTCCGTTGCAGTTTCTTCTGGCACAACAACACGAAAAATAAAATCGCCCATACCCATGCTTTGCGCACGAGATTCAATGTTCGCTTTTACTTTGTTTTCATAGCCAGAATACGTGTGTAGCACATACCAATTTTTTTCAAATGATTCCATGTTGATTTCGGCTCCTTCGATTTATCTTTAATTTTTATAATCTTAAATTTATCCATTACAATCTGAAAATAAAAAAACCTCAGTTCCCCGAAGTTTTTCTTCACCTATTATTATAGCACTGCTTAAAATAAATTACTAGTTTGAATTAACGGATTACTAGACCAAAAAGCGTTTGAATAACTGTATCCATCACAAAGAATAGCGCTGCAAAAAGAATAGATGTTTCAAGAACAACTAATGTATCTTTACGCAATTGTTTTTTTGTTGGCCAAGTCACAACCTTCATCTCATCAATTACACTACGTAAAAATTTCATGTGTTTCCCTCCTATCTTTATTTCGTCTCTTTATGTAACGTGTACTTCTGGCAGTATTTGCAAAATTTATTAATTTCTAACCGCTCACCACGTTTTCCTTCACTGATAGCTTTAGAATAGTTTCGAGAGCCACAAACTGAACAAGCAAGAGCTGCTTTTTTTGTTGCCATAGTTCGACCTCCTCTATTCAGAAATTTACTAACTAACATTATCACTTTTTTCTTCCGATGTCAATGGTAGTCTCACTTGGCTATTGTTTTTATTCAAGTTATGTTATCATACTATTGATTAGAAGAATTTAATTTACGGAGGGCTTAAAATGCTACTTAAATCAGTTGTAATCAAGAAGAAAAATCTGACTACGGTCAACGAATCCTGCACTTTAGATGAGGCGTTGAAAATCCTTGAAGAATCTGGCTATCGTTGTGTTCCTATTCTAGATGAATCTGGAAAAATTTTCCGAGGTAATATCTATAAAATGCACATTTATCGCCATAAAGCCAATGGCGGAGACATGTCTTTACCGGTTACTTATTTATTAAAAAATGCAACAAAATTTATTTTTGTTAATACCTCTTTCTTTAAAGTATTCTTTACAATAAAGGAACTCCCTTATATCGCAGTACTTGATGAAAACAACTATTTTTATGGTATCTTAACACATAGTACTTTATTGAATATTTTAGCCCAATCATGGAATATAGAACAAGGAAGCTATGTTTTAACAGTTGCCTCTACTGGGAAACAAGGAGACTTAGCAAGCATCACAAAAATCATTGCGAAACACAGCAGTATAGCTAGTTGTATCACATTAGATATCGGAGAAGATGAGTTCATTCGCCGTACATTACTGACCTTGCCTTCAGACACAAGTGAAGAAACTTGTGCAGTCATTGTTGAAAATCTAGAAAAGAAAAATTTCAAAGTCATTGAAATTGAAAACTTAAAAAATAACACTAAATAAGACTATTTATTCTGATAAAAAACAACCTCAGACCAAAATCTTCTACCGAAGGATTTTGATCTGAGGTTATTTTATACATCTTTAGTTTCTACTCGAAACACAGTCCATTCATCCATTGGTTGTGCTCCTTGAGCTTTGTAAAAATCAATCGATGCTTTATTTTCATCTAAGCACCACCACTCCACTCGACCTAATTGCTTTTCTTTGGCAATCTGGAACATTTTATTTAAAAGCTGTTTGCCATAGCCTTTGCCTCGATATTTTTCTTCAATAAACAAATCTTCAATATACAATCCTGATCGTCCCAAAAAAGTTGAAAAGTTATAAAAATATAGACAAAAACCAATTTCTTTCCCCTCTATTTCTGGAAAAATAACTTCAGCACCTTTTTTATCAAAAATCCATTCTTCTAGAATTTGTTCATTTGTTGTCACTTCATCTGCAAGTCCCTCATAAGCAGCTAGTTCTTTAATATACTTATAAATCAGGGGAATATCCTCCTTGGTTGCTTCACGATACGCTAACAAATAAACGCCTCCTTTTAAATGAGTAAATGTTCTATTTTTCTTCCCCGATAATCCGAACTTCAGTTTCTAATTCAACGGAGAATTTTTCTTTGATTACTTCTTGAATATGGGCAATTAGCTCTACGTAATCTGTTGCTGTCGCATGATCTACATTAACAATAAATCCCGCATGTTTTTCAGAAATTTGAGCACCGCCCCATTTCAATCCCTGCAAACCAGCATCTTGAATTAATTTCCCAGTAAAATGTCCTTCCGGTCGTTTGAAAACACTACCACATGAAGGATATTCTAGCGGCTGTTTTGACTCTCTTAATTCGGTTAATTCATCCATTTTATTTTTAATCAATTCTTTGTTGCCTTGTTCCAAAGTAAATGTTGCTTGAAGAACAATACAGTGCATTTTTTGAATCGCACTATGACGATATGAAAAGTCCATTTCTTCTTTTTTAAAGGTTTGAATTGTTCCATCTTCTAGTAAAACATCAACAGAAGTAAATACATCTTTTATTTCGCCTCCATAAGCGCCTGCATTCATATAAACTGCCCCTCCTACACTGCCAGGGATACCACAAGCAAACTCAAAACCTGTTAATTGATGAGCAAAAGCTTCATAGGTTGTATCAATCAATTTTGCTCCAGCTTCAACCGTTAACTGCTCTCCGTTTACTTGCACTTTTTTCATGTCTTCAAGCATAATAACCATCCCACGAATACCGCCATCACGGACAATTAAGTTACTTGCGTTCCCTAAAACCAACCAAGGAATTTCATGCTCTTGACAGTATGCGACAAGTTTTACAACTTCTTCACGATTTTTTGGAAAAGCCAAAACATCTGCGGGTCCACCAGTTTTTGTAAAAGTTTCATTCATTAAAGGTTCATCAAAAAGTAATTTTATATTTTCTAAAGTAGTGCTCATCGTATTTTTATCCACGAAAGTCGTTCCTTTCTATATAAACATCCTTTTCATTCTAGCATGCCTCGTTAAAACTTTCTAGTCTGTCTCTTTTATAAAATATGTCGTTCGTGCTGAAGAAGCATTTTCCCACATAACTCATGGCTTAACAGTGTCTTTTCTTGTCTCAATAACTGTTGATTTCCCGTCTCAACTGCATGAATAAATTTAGTAACCATTTGCTGAAATCCTCTTTTTTCTAATGTTCCTGTCCAATCATCGAACGTTTTTATTTCTGTTCCTCTACCCGTTTTAATGGTTAGATCAGTCAGATTTTCAAGAACATAGGTAGCCTCCTCACTCATCACTTGGAATGTTTCTGTATTAGCCCCAGAAAAAAGATTCATCGAACAAATAACCGTTGTACTCTTTGTTTCTAATTGTAAAAGCGCTCGTTTTAAAAAGCCTTTTTCTTCGATTATTTTACTTTGACTATCAAAAATGTCATCGTCTAATAAGTACACTGCTGTATCTACCACATGTAAAAATAAATCGTAAATAGCAAAAGGAACAGAATTCTGACTCATCACGCGATTTTTTTGTAAAATGAGCACGTTTTTCTTTTCGACCTGCTTCAACTCTTCTACACGCGGAGCAAAACGACGATTAAATCCTATCATTAGTAGTAACTTTCTATCATGCGCCAAGTGCTGCAATGCTTTTACTTCCGCTGGATTTTCACTTAGTGGTTTATCAATAAAAACATGGATTCCTGCATTTATAAGCTTTTCAACAGTAATTGCATGTACTTTCGTTGCAACATGTACAAAACAAGCCTCGATGCCCTCTTGAATCAGTTCTTCTATCGTTTCAACGCCAGTCTCAAAGCCATATTTTTCTGCAATCTCTTTACGTACCGTTTCATTGCGACTTGCTAAAACAAAAGTTACTTTATTTCTTAAAGCAGCATAACTAGGCAGGTATGCTTTTTGCGCTATATTTCCTAGTCCAATAATTCCAATCTTCATGAAAAAACCTCCATCCAAACTAGATTGATAATTTCATCTTACTACTATATATTGTAAACACCTACAAGAAACATAAAGAGCTTCTCCCACACATAAATTTTAATCTATGTAGTGTGAAATGTAAATCGCCTTGTGAAGTCTGTTTTTAGTTAAACTACATCTACTTCAATCTAACTAACCTGAGTTTAAAGTGATATTTTGCAAATCCCTTACAAATATCATTTTAAAGAAAAAAATATAATAAAGAATTTTATACTTAGCGTTGTGCACCTATGTAATTATTGATATGATTGAATCAGAATCATTTTCAATGTTACATAGTTTTTATTTTATTATTGGAGGAAAAAGAATGGCACAAATCAAATTATCACCAGAAGAACTAGAAACATCTGCAACGAAATACACCCAAGGATCAGAAGAAATTTTAACCGTTTTATCAAACCTTGAAAGAGAGCAGGAGGCTATCCGCTCTAACTGGGAAGGTAGTGGCTTTGAAAGCTTTGACAATCAATTTGTGGAATTACAACCGAAGATTCGTGAGTTTGGTGAGTTGTTAGAACAAATCAACCAACAACTACGTTCGGTGGCGCAAATTATGCGTGATACTGATAATGATATTTCACAAGCGATTAATAATCGTTAATTTATAAAGCAATAGACGAAGAAAGAAATGATTCTTCGTCTATTTTTATCAAAGGAGTTGAAAAGATGGCGAAAATTTCAAGTAATTTAAGCATTGCTGGTAGTGTTTCTAGTTCTTTAAGTCAGGCAGCTAGCGGATTAAGTGGGGTACAAAATCCTTCAACGTTCGCGGAACGCACGAATGTTTCAGGAAATAGTAGTGCCAGAAAAAGTGGGACGGACTTAGTTAATGCATTACATAAAATTTCAGATAGTATTGCCAAAGATGGCAATAACATTCATTCCGTGGCGCAAGAATTTGCGGCGATTGATCAAAAAATTAAGAATCAATTGGATAGCCTCTCCTTAGGTGGTCGTTTAAGATGATTGAAAAATCAATTGAAACCGAAGAAGCAGCAATTCACACACAACTCAAACAAGTGTTTTTAGATCAAGAGGTAAAAATGCGCGAAATTCGCAAGTATGACGACAAGATAAATGAGGCTCTAGCACTGGGTTCGATTGAACAAACCTTCTTCTCTGATTCGCTAGGACTTCAATTAGACGACCAAACCCAAGATTTTTTTCAACAATCAACCGAAGAAGCTCGTTGGCTATCCAGAGAAGAATTGGATTATTTGGAAGAGAAAAGCGAACATTTAGAAAAAGAAAAACGGCAGCTTTTGGAAGAAGAAGAACAGTTGTTAAGGAAACGCAAAGAACTATTCAGTAAAGAAAGGAGTAAATCACAGTGGGATTAGATTTTTTTGTTGGTGAAGTCCAAGCCCAAGCCAATGATGCGACTCGTGTGGCGCAAGCAGCCACACAGGCAGTAGGGCTATTGCAAGATAGTGTCAGCCAATTTTTGAACGCGCCATTATCTGGTAAGACTTATGACTCAGCTAAACGGTATTTTTCCGTGGCCTATCCACCGCTTCGACAAGGCGTCGTTTTGGCAAGCGAAGCTTTAACACAGGCTCACCAGAAATTTTTATCGGAATATGCGTCACAAGTTGGTGGTGGGGATACATAAAGGAAGCAACGATTCGCTTCGCTACTCCTTGTACTATTTAACATCGAATCACCTTGTTCTCCGTGTTTCATAGCAAAGATGAGTTACGTGATAGAATAAATCAAGGTAGAGAACTAATGGGGGCCATTCAAGAGCTCATCTCGAAAGAGGAAAAATGGAACCCACGCTTAGAAAGACGCTACGAAAATGCCATGATGGCGGTGCAGAAGCTAGAAGAGCGAATTCAGAAACTCCATGCGTTCAATGCTTCTTCTGCTAGTATTTTTTCGGAATATGAATCCTGTTTAGCGCAACTAAACACTGGCATATCCGCGATTGCCAATAGTGGTGCATGGAATGCCAGTTCAGGAACATTTGATATCGAAAAAATGGATATGCGTTGGGCGAATCCAATCAATGAGCGTTGGGAAAATAGAAATCAACTCTCTCTAGATAAACAAATTACAGCTATTCTAAATAGTTCCGATTCAGACGCTGTTAAAACAGCAAAAATAGTCAAAGCATATGAAGACTATTTGTATAAATTAAATAAAAATGCGTTTGATGAATATAACAATGCTAGAAAAAAATATGGGGATGACTGGTTCTCGATAGATCCAAAAATGAAAGATATTATCGATGATATTGAACAACGATTATCAAACTATCTTATACAATCTGGAATTGATATCAAAGCTATAGTTAGGGATATGGGGAATGATATACTAAAAGCAAATAGAACAAAAGATGGTATGTCTCCACTAGATTATCTTTATTTTGCAAGTATTGTTGATACAGGAGCACCACTTGACTTGAAAACCAGAGCATACAGTGAAGATTATGATTTTTCTATTTGGGCACGAAACTGGACGGGTGATATGTCAGGAGACTATCTAGGAAATTATCTTTTTGGCTATTTTGGACAAGGATTCTTATTGTTTGACGGTTCTTTATTGAAATTAAGTGCAGGTGCCGCACAAGCTTGGTCCGATAAAGATATAGCTAAATGGCTAAAAAACATGAATGAAGGTAATTTTGGAGATAATCCGAATGATGCACAATATATTGAAGATGGGATAAAAGACTATAAAAATAGAAAGGGGAATAAATAATGTACTCCTATCGAAAGAAATTGCATAAATATTTGTTTATAATTTTTTCAATTATAGTCTTACTTATTGGCTTTTTAGTTTTTATAAATTATACAAAAATATTTGCAGGCTTTGGATATAGAACGCTCAAGCCCAAACAGGAAATAACAGTAGAGGTTAAACCCAAAGTAGAGCAAGTAGATTACAATTCAACACTTAGAATTGTAAATAAAGATGGTCTTAAACTGAAGCTTACTACAGGGCGTGATGGAGAACTCTGGCATGATTTATCTACAGATACTTTTTTTGACACTATTACTAAAGAGAAGACAATTAGAGTTGTCGTTGATAATAAATTTATAAAAAAAAATTTACCAATAAACAAAAAAGATGGCGTTAGTTTTGATAATAATGATTTCATAATGGAATTCAAAGGAGAAAAAACGTTTGATGTAACCAACAACAAGAATTACACCATAAAAATAGAAAACGTATCAAATCATTCAGGAAAAGTCGATATATCCGTAGAGAATACTTAATATGAAGAGTCTGGGACAAACTAAAAATCGGTTTTGTCCCAGACTCTTCATAAACAGTGAGCAAAAATCACTTTTTACTCCAATTGCTATAAGCTCAACGACTTTTGATGTGAAAAATAAACATATTTTTTGACACAATAGACTTACCAAATAAAGAAGTGTATAAATAAATTGATAAGATTTAAAGCTCACTTAAACAGTCAGTTAAACAATTTGTTTACATCCAAGTGGAAATTAATTGATTATTTTAGGAATTAACAAATCAGATAAAGAACGTCTAAGAAATAGCTTGTATTTTCGTACATTTGCTAGTATCTTTTCAGAATATGAATCCTGTTTAACGCAACTAAACACTGGCAAAGCCGATTACTGATAATTGGAAAAAGCGGGGAAAAATGAATCCAGAAAAAATGAAAAAGTTTGATTCTGAAAATAATAAAGATCGAATTCCAAAAACGCGAAAAGAGTTAATGGATAATTATTATTGGTCAACAAATGCTAATGCCTATATTTCTAAAAAAACAGGAAAAGTAGTACCGGGAGTCAGTAAAGCTGCCTATGATCTTTATAAAACCACACCACCAAAAGTGAATAATGAGTTATTAGATTATTACAATAAAATGGTTGCAACAGGGATTGATCCTTATACTGGAAGAAAATTAACTGATTGGGAGATCGCACAAGCCAAGTCACTAGCTATCTCAACAGCAGTCGCCCCCGCGTATCAAGCTGTTGTACTAGGTATGCTTGCGCCTAAAATTGAGAATTATGGTAAGCTACCAAGTGAGAAAGCTAGTGGGGCTGTGGATGATATATCTTGGAGTTTAAATAAAAATGGAGCGACTATAAATGGACGTAAGTATTCTGGACATGCTTTAGAAAGAATGGCTCCCGACACACCAGATATTCGAGCTCAACTGCATACTAGAGGACAAGAAATTGCCAAAGGTAAGGGATATGTTCCAGGAACAAGAGAGTATAGCGATTTTATTAAAAAATATGTACAGCCAAGAAATGTTCCACCATCAGTTATTGAGGATGCTATAACAAAGGGTGTGAAAACAGCAGGAAACCAAATAAATACATGGAAATTTGAAACTGGTGATGTTACAGTTATAATTAATGATTTAGGTGATGTAATAACCGTAATACCTAAATAAAGGAGACGGATAAAAATGAAGTATGATGAATTAGACTTGATGGAACTATTTCTATCTGAAAGTGAAAGTTTGACTGACAATGTAGGTGATGGCAATATAACGTATAAAATTAGCAAAGATGATTTTACTTTAAAAATCTTTATAAGAACCTATGAAAACCAAATTAGTGTGTTCTTGACCTACAAAGAAAAAGATATTTTTTATGGAGATTTTGATAATATTAATGAATTGAAAAAGGAAGATATGTATTTGAGAGTTTTAAGAGAGAATAATACAATTGCCAGTCTTTGTTTTGGAACAATGCTTTCTATAAGTATTGAAAATCAGTAATTAGATTACTAAATAAAAAAGGCACTTTACTATCTGATTGGAGTCGGATAGTAAAGCCTTGACTAGTAAGCGTGAACTCACTAATCAAGTTGCCAATAGCTAACAAAAGCTAGCTTTAGTTATTGTACAGAAATTCAAAGGACTTTTCTAGTCTTTTCGAATGTTTATTTGAAGTAAAGTAATTCAGATTAAAAATGGGAATTTATTGAAACGGTATTATTGAGTAATCAACCATTGATACCGTTTTCGGGGTTCTTTGTCAAACAGTACTGATAATGGAGTTAGCGACAGTGATTGATAGTGTAACCGGAAAGAAATTAACCACTGCAGAAAAGCCAGGGAAAGCATCTTTATTAGCAAATGGGATAATTGCAATAGGTGTAATGGTAAAAGGTGTTCTCAATGCAGGGAAAACACAAAATCGTAAGTCTGTTAAAACCACTAAGAAAGCCAGTGGGGCTGAAGCAAAGGAAACTGTAACTTATCGAAGACTTCAAGGTGGAGATAGCAAGGATTTACTTTTATTTAATGACGATGGTACACTTATAAGCTTCGACGGGAAATCCTTTGGTATTTTATGGTAAACTACAACTATAGGATTCTAGCTTACTACTGTTTTTTTGGTTAAGAATAAGGAGATAAAAAAGGAGAGTCGAAAGATGAAATGTATTTCTTGGAACGTTAATGGGCTTCGCGCTGTTGTTAAAAAGAATTTTATGGAAGTCTTCAATGAATTGGATGCAGATTTTTTCTGCTTACAAGAAACAAAGCTGCAAGAAGGGCAAATCGATCTTGATCTACCTGGGTATCATCAATACTGGAATTACGCTGAGAAAAAAGGCTACTCTGGCACAGCAATTTTTGCTAAGGAAGAAGCTTTAAGCGTCCGTTACGGGATGAATATTGAAGAACATGATACTGAGGGACGCTTGATTACTTTAGAATACCCTAACTTTTACATGATTACTTGTTATACACCCAATTCGCAAAATGAACTAAAACGTCTTGATTACCGAATGACCTGGGAGGACGATTTTCGTGAATATTTAAATGAATTAAGAAAAGACAAACCTGTTGTTGTCTGTGGAGACTTAAATGTAGCACATCAAAATATTGATTTAAAAAACTGGAAAACCAATCAGAAAAATGCTGGTTTTACACCAGAAGAACGACAAAAATTCACAGAATTATTGGAAACTGGCTTTATAGATACCTATCGCCATTTTTATCCTGAGAAGGAAGGTGTTTATTCTTGGTGGAGTTACCGTTTTAATGCCCGTAAAAATAATGCTGGTTGGAGAATTGATTATTTTGTGGTTTCTGATGAGCTAAAAGAAAATCTCGTTGATGCTACCATCCATACCGAAATTACAGGGAGTGATCATTGTCCTGTGGAGTTACTATTTAACTAAAGCATTCCAATATTATTTTAATCCAAACACTCAGGAAAACGAAATTACCTTTCGCTTCCCTGAGTGTTTTTCTACTTTCTAAATTTTCTCTATCCCTATCACCTGTTACTGATTCCTTAAATTTCTATCTATCTTCGTACAAAGAAGTTATTTTTACGATGACTTTTGATATAATAGTCTTAACTTATTCTATCGTTGAAAGGAATCTTACCTATGAATTTTTATGCGCTTGATTTTGAAACCGCTAGTTACGCGAAACACAGTGCTTGTTCTGTCGCTTTAATAAAAGTTGAAAATAGTCAGATTGTCGGCGAGTATTATTCGTTGATTAAGCCTGAAACAGACTTTTTTTGGAAAAACATTCAAATCCACGGGATCCATCCTGAAGATGTAGCGGACGCGCCTAAATTTCCTGAGGTTTGGGCACAAATCCATGCTTGCTTTCAACAAAACACTCTAGTCGTTGCTCATAATGCTGGCTTTGATTGTAGCGTACTCTCTGGGTGTTTAGATTATTATGGGCTTCAACAACCAAACTACATGTCTTTATGTACTGTTAAAACAAGTCGTAAGCTGTTTCCTGAAATGCCGAATCATAAGTTAAACACAGTATGCGATAAATTAGCTATTCAATTGAATAATCACCATGACGCTTTGGAAGATAGCCGAGCTTGCGCTGAAATTTTGCTTTACCAAGAAAAACATTTTGGGGTGGAACCTTTAAAAAAATTAGTAACAATGAAATAAAACAAAATTTTGCCCTCCAACCTATTCTTTCATAGCAAATGACTCTTCCTTCTTAATCAATGGTCTTTAGCTTTCAATTAATAGTCAAAAAAGGGCGAGAAAAACTCGTTTAGGTTTGAGATAAAAGTCGTTTTGGGGCGGGAAATTGGACCACAAAACGCACTATACGCTTTATGGATTGAGTGATTTTCGGGAAATTTCCGAAGAGCCAGACGTTTGATCCCGTTTATAAAAAAATAGAGTCCAAGACAAAACGGATTTTTAGTTTTGTCTTGGACTCTATATCACGTTTTCCCTCTAGAAAAAGCTTCATTCTTTAATTAAATTTTTTTGCTACTGAAGCTTCAAAAAATATCCGAACTAACTGAGAAATTATAAGTAGTTCTGTAGGTAATTTCATGATTAGGGTAAATAACAGGTACCCTTTCCTCCCCATGGTTCATGCCATTTGGGGTATATTGTGTCTCCAAACAAAATCCATCTCGCTCATTATAAATCGCTTGATTTTTGCCAATCTCATGTTGTAAAAAATTGCCTGAATAAAATTGAACACACGGCAAGTCTGTTCCTACTTCCATAACAATGCCACTTTTATCCCCTATTACTTTAGCAAACGGTTCGTTCCCTTCACCAAGTTTTTTCAAAACAAAGTTATGATCGTACCCACCCGTTAATCGGAGTTGTTCAAAGGGTTCGTTGATTCTTTGACCAATTCTTGCCGCCATTCTAAAATCTAGCGGTGTTTCTGCAACTAAAGATTTTTCTCCAGTAGGAATTCCTCGACTATCTTTAATGGGTGTATAAAAATCTGCGGATAATGACAGCAGATGGTTCAAAATAGTTCCACTTCCCTGCCCGTTAAGATTAAAATAACTATGATTGGTAGGGTTAAAAATAGTTGTTTGATCTGATTTCCCTTTAAAGCTGATTGTTAATCCTGAATCTGTCAACTCGTAGATAACTGTCATTTTTAATTCTCCTGGGAATCCTTGATCCTTATCTGGACTTATTAATTCAAATTCAATACCATTCTGCCGTTCATTTGATTTCAGCACTTCCCAAAAGCGTATCTGAAACCCATCAGGTCCACTGTGAAGACTATTTTCCCCTTCATTTGCTGGCAAACGATAGTTGATTCCTTCAATTGCGACAAGTGCATTTTCAATCCTATTGGCATTTCTTCCGACTGTTCCTCCGAAATAAGTGTTTGTATTCTCTAAATATTGTTGAACATCATCGTACCCTAAAACAACATCAAGCCAGTTTCCAGTTTTATCACGCACCAAAAGACTCACTAGCGTTGCTCCTAAATTACTCACCGTAGCCTTGATATTCGAATTTTCCAGCGTGTATAAATAGATGTGCTTGTCATCAGCAGTTTTTCCAAATAGTTGCTCTTTCATTGCAAAGCTTACCTCCAAATAGATAGTTTCTTGATTAAGATACCATTTACAGATAGTTCAAAAATGTCAACTAAGGCGCAGTATTTATGACTCTTGTTGATTCCCTTATAATTAATTCCGTTCCAACCGTAATTTTTCTTGGCACAGGTGCTTTCTCTTGAATAAATGAAGAAATCGTTTCTAAAGCCAGTTCTCCCATCCATTCTGTATGCACCTTCACAGTGCTTAAGGCTGGACTTACATATTTAACAACACTAATATCATTGAACCCAATAACCGAAATATCTTGAGGCACTTGGTAGCCGAATTCTTGAATCGCTTTGAGAGCCCCTATGGCTAAGGCGTCATTTGAAGCAAAAAAAGCGGTCGGTAAGTCGGCTTTTTTCTCAGCCAAAAACTTTTTCATCATCTGATAACCACTTTCGACCGAAAATTCCGCCCTCACTACGTACTCTTTATTATATAAACCTAACTTAGATAGTTCTGTGTGAAAGATTGTAAACCGCTTGTCTTCTATTGGCTCTTGGCTATCTCTAGTAAATTCTTTTCCAGTCAAAATCCCAATCTTCTCATGCTGCTGCTCTAAAAAATAATTTATAACTAGCGAAACACTTTGAAAAAAATCGACCACTAATGAATTATATCCCAAATCAAAAGCGTCAAAATCAACAAACAAAAGATTGTTCGTCATATCAGATAGATGTTCTACTTGCTTTTGATCAAATTTTCCTAACGCTAAGATCCCATCGACTCGCTTTTCAACCATCTTTTTCACTGGTTGCTTCACTAATTCTATGCCTAATTCTTGGGCTTTTTTTTCAATCCCTAATCGAATCGATAGATAATAAAGATCCTCTAGTTCTTCCGCTTCATTGTACCATTGCACTAACAGAATTTTTAGATTGGTCTTATTCTGATTTTTTTTATGCTTTGTATAGTTTAGCTCTTCGGCAATTTCAAAAATTTTTTTCTTTGTTTCATGTCCTACCGAAAGCTCAGAATCATAGTTTAAAACTCGGGAAACAGTTGCAGAGGACACCCCTGCAAGAGCAGCAATATCTTTGATTGTAGCCATTTTTCCACCTACTTTCGCTCTTCATTTTTTTGATTTCTTAGCTTATCATTTTATAACGTCTTAATAAATCGGCGAAAAGCTTGCTGGCCTTCTTCATCACGTTTGTAAACACCTGCATCCGCCAAAACTCTTGCAAAGATTTTACCAACTTCTTGATGGATAATTTCCATTGCGTTCGTTTCGTTAAACTTATAGGTTACTTTCATCTTGTCGGCCCACTCTTTGTGGTAGTTTGCTAAGGTATTTTCTTGCTCTAAAATGTATCTTTTCACTTGAACTAATTCATCTGCCAAACGAGGAGGTAAAACAGCTAATCCCATGACCTCAATCAAACCAATATTCTCTTGCTTGATATGCTGAACATCTTTATGAGGATGGAAGATACCATCAGGATGCTCTTTCGAAACATTGTTATCTCTTAAAACCAAATCTAACTCAAATAACGGTCCTTTTCGTCGAGCAATCGGCGTAATCGTGTGATGGGGGGTTCCATCTTCTGAGTAAGCTTTTATAGAGACTGCTTCATCTGAATAACATTGCCATTTCTTCAAAATTTCCGCTGCTGCCTGAACTAAATCCTCTGAATTTGGGCTTTGTAAACGAATGACTGACATTGGCCATTTTACAATTCCAACATTCAGTAGTGGAAAATCTTCTAATTCAAAGTAGCTCTCAATTTCAGCTACTTCCATTGGGAAAACGTGTCGTCCAGATTGGTAATGGTCATGAGCCAGGATCGAACCACCAACGATAGGTAAATCAGCATTGGAACCAACAAAATAATGGGGTAATATCTCAGTAATTTTCAGCAAACGGCGAAAAGTCATTTCAGAAATAACCATTGGCCGATGTTCTTCAGATAAAATAATAGAGTGTTCGTTATAATAGGCATATGGAGAAAACTGGAATCCCCAGCTCTCGCCATCTAAATTCATTCGAATAATACGATGATTCGTTCTAGCTGGATAATTTGAACGACCTTTATAGCCTTCATTTTCCATACATAATTGACACTTAGGATAATTAGTTTGAATTGCTTTACGTTCTGCAGCAATTTCTTTGGGATTTTTTTCAGGTTTCGACAGGTTAATGGTTATCTCTAATTGACCATACTCTGTAGCAACAGGGAAGACAATATTTTGAGCAATCGCTCTAGTCTTGATATAATCATTATTTTTACTTAATTGATAAAAGTATTCGGTTGCCTCTTCTGGTTTATTTGCATAATGTTCCGCAAACAAAGCATTTACAACAGAAGGTGGAGGGGTTAGTAGATCCATTAATTGTGCTTCAAATTGCTCTTTTTCACTAGAAATATCTGGTATTACCTTATTATTTATAGCTTGTTGAACTAATTCATCTAACAAGGCCAAAGAAGATTTTACTTCTCTAGATGAGACCACTTCTTCTAAAGAATTTTCTCCAATCATCCCTACGACACGATTTTGTAAATACAATCGATCCATTTCCATCCAGCCCCCCGCTTGAATGGCAAGCGTGACAAAATCTGCTATTGTTTGACTAATTGACACTTTCATTCCCCCTGTTTTTTAGTCGTTATATCCTTTAGGATGGCTAACATGCCAATTCCAAGCTGTCTCAATAATTTTTTTTATCTCGGTATATTGAGGCTTCCATGCCAAGATAGTTTGTGCCTTTTCACTAGAGGCTACTAATCGACTAGGATCTCCTGCACGCCGTGGCATAATTTTTGCGAGAATTTCTTTGCCCGTTACTTCACGAGCTGCCTCCAGCATTTCTTTCACCGAATAACCGTTGTTACTCCCTAAATTAAAGACATCACTTTGACCACCATTTTTCAAATACTCTAAAGCAAGAATATGCGCACTAATTAAATCTTCTACTTGCACGTAATCACGAATACAGGTGCCATCTGGGGTATCATAATCCTCACCAAAAATCCCTAAATATTCTCTTTGGCCTAATGCAACTTGTAAAATAATCGGGACTAAATGCGTTTCAGGCTGATGATCTTCTCCGATAGAAGCATCTGCTTTGGCACCGGCCACATTAAAATAACGTAGCGCAACATAACGAATGCCATATGCATGATCACACCACTTCATCATTTTTTCCATTATCAGTTTGCTTTCTCCATAAGGATTTTTAGGCTGAGTAGGGGTAGTTTCTTTGATTGGTGTTTCCTCCGGCTCTCCGTATGTCGCTGCAGTCGACGAAAAGACAATGACCTTCACGTCAAATTCTGCCATCACTTCCAATAAAATCTGCGTACCATAGACATTGTTATTAAAATAAACTAGTGGCTGTTCCACAGATTCCCCAACCAAAGAACTAGCCGCAAAATGAATCACTGCTTCGATCTTTTCCTTTTCAAAAACAGTCCTTAAGAAATCTTTCTCACGAATATCGCCTTGATAAAATGTTGCTTGTTTATGGACAGCTTTTTTATGTCCGGTGTATAAATTATCAACAACGACTACCTCGTAGCCCTGCTGAATTAATTGATCTACTGCATGCGAGCCAATATATCCTGCTCCTCCTAAAACTAAAATTGCCATACTTTATTCCTCCTATTACTATTACTACTCTTATTCCAGTCGTAACAATTTGTCTTTTTACTATTCTAATTTTAAAGCTTTCTTGCACCATCAGCAATACTTGCTTTGTAAAAGCTAGCTTCAAAACCGATTTTTTCTTGATAGATACTCCCAACATTTTGAATAAATTCTGGCAAATTCTGTTCTTTTACTAAAGCAATAGCACAACCTCCAAATCCAGCCCCTGTCATTCGAGCGCCTAACACACCTGGATGATTTTGTGCTGCGGCAACCAATGTATCCAATTCTATACCAGTAACTTCATAATCCACTTTCAATGATTGATGTGAATCATTTAACAGTCGTCCAAAAGTCGCTAAGTCGTTCTTTTCTAGAGCGGCTCTAGCCTTTAATGTTCGCTGATTTTCTGAAACAGCGTGTTTTGCCCGTTTGATTAAAATTTCATCTTCAATGACCTCTTGATGTTCAATAAATGTTGCTTCGTCTATAGAACCTAAAGATGGGATGTTTAAAACGGTTTGCAAACGCCTTAAAGCTTCTTCGCATTCTGCTCGGCGCTGATTGTATTTTGAATCAGCAAGTTCGCGTCGTTTATTCGTGTTCATTATCGCCACAACATATTCGCCAAAATCAGCCGGAACCAACTCATACTTCAATGTATTGGTATCTAATAAAATTGCATAGTCCTTCTTTCCCATAGCAATTGCAAATTGATCCATAATACCTGAGTTTACACCAATAAATTCATTTTCAACCTTTTTCCCAATTAGAGCTAATGCTGTCATCTCTATAGGCAAATCAAACAAATCCTTTATTATTACCCCTGTTAATAATTCAATCGAAGCAGAAGAAGATAACCCTGCACCGTTAGGAATTGTACCATAAAATAAAATATCCAGCCCAGATTCTATGCTATTCCCTGCCTCAATTAGATATTTAAACATACCTTTAGGGTAGTTCGTCCAATCATCCGTTGGTTGATAGGACAAGTCATCTAGACTACATTCGATAATCCCAAGTTGAGAAAAATTCTCTGAGTAAAATCTGATTTTACGATCAGTCCTTTTTCTAGCTAACCCATAAGTCCCAATTGTAATTGACGCTGGAAATACATGACCTCCGTTATAATCCGTATGCTCACCGATTAAATTAATTCTTCCTGGGGCAAAATAACTACCTGTTGCTTCCTCACCAAAAATTGTCACGAATTGCTTACTGAGTTTTTTCTCCATCTTCTTACCTCTTCTCATTCTATATTGATAAATATATAGTAAAACATTTACTAAAACTTTACAACACTTTTTGTAAAACGGTTACAAAAAAATGTATATAATCGAAAATAGTCTAAATAGTAGCCTATTCGTCCTCCAAAATAAAAGATTGACTTTAACAACATCTATAAGCAGATACTCTTTTACTATTGATCCTAACATTTTAATCGTCAGAATCTTTCTTCACCTGATCTTTTTTATTCTGTAAATAGTAAAAAATGGAGCACTATTCAAAAACACTTCTGAATAACACTCCATTTTGCTTATTTTAGTTACTTTTAGCTATTTAAGAAACATTTTTTTACTTAATCTTTACTTTAGTTCCTTCTACTATGGCTGGTAATTCTTTCGCTTCAACATAAAGTGTTCCTGGAAGCTCAGGCGAATTTGAACCATCAAACTTTATGGTAATATGACCCAAGTCATCTAAATTTTTTCGAACAACATCCCCAACAGCAGTAATAGAATATAGAACGTCATCAAAACTAAGAATCATTCCGGTTTTAATTTCCGCTGTCGCACGCTTCATTTCGATATTGTAGCAATAATCTGCCAAGCTTTCGGGAGCATTTTCGCCAAACAAAATAACCATTTTTTCTGTTTTAAATAACTCCGCTTCTTTCCCAATTCCTGTGACGGTCGTTTCAAATACTGACATACTACTCCTCCTATGCTTTTTACACTGTTCAATTTAGCGACGGTAGATACAGTCACTACTTAAATACGAACTAGTCTAAATAATTAACTATACAAACCGAAGCTTGCAATCCACGCGACTAACACACGAGGAACACCATTCAAAAATCTTGAATACAATACAGATGGAACACCAACTTCTACCGTTTCCGCTTCAGCTTCTTCTAAGCCTAAGCCCACAGGGATAAAATCACACGCATTCTGAGTATTAATGGCGAAAAGTGCCGGCAGTGCCAGTTGTGGCGGAATATTCCCTTTACCAATTTCAACACCGATTAACGTCCCAATGACTTGTCCAATTACCGCACCAGGTCCTAGAAGTGGGGATAAAAACGGTAAGGAACAAATGAACCCGATAATCATCAAGCCTATCGCATTGCCAGCTAAAGGAGTCATGATATTGGCAAAAACATTCCCTATCCCCGAACCTTGAATAATTCCAATTAACAAAGAAACAAAAGCCATGAATGGAATGACTGTATTAATCATTGTCTGAACGCCATTACGGGCTGATTGGTTAAAGGTTGCTACTACTTTACCAGCCCCCATACCGATTCGAGCGATAAAACTAGTTTCTGCACGCTGTTCGGTAATTTTTTTGCTCGTATCATATTTAAACTCTCGTTTTTCACTTGACGCTTTTTCCGTTACGTTTTCTTGAACAAGCTCACTTACTTCCGCTAGTTGAATTTGATTGATTCCAACGGCTGAAACATAGATTTCTTCCGTGATATATTGTGCCAATGGTCCACTTTTCCCTGTCGGTACTATGTTGATTGTAGGAATCCCTTTTTTCGGATAAATGCCACAACGAAGTGTGCCACCGCAATCAACAATCGCTAAAGCTACTTCTTCATCTGGAATCGATGTTTTGAAGCCATTGACTGCTTCCATACCAGTCAGCTCAACAATTTTATCAACAATTGCTGGTTTTTCGCCACCACCAGTAATATAAATAAATTTATGTTTTTGTTGGGTTGGTGTGATTGTTAAAGGACCACCGAAGCCGCCACTACCTTTTTTTACAACAATACTTCTATATTCAGTCATGTTCATTTCCTCCTTTATTATACTGCTAAATCTTCTGATTGGATGGTTTTGCTTAAAGTAATTCCTTGCTGTTTACAAACAAAAGCGGTTGTAAAGTCGGTAATCCAGCCACCAATAAAGTTCATAACTAATCCGACTAATAAATAACGAATTGCCAGCTCCATCGTATTCAACCCTAATTTTTCTACCCCTTGGGCAATTCCTAGCCAAACGAAAAGTTCTCCTGGATTGATATGAGGAAAAACACCATTACTCGTGTGGCAAAATTGAGCTAAAGAAGCATAATAGCTTGGTTTATAGTATTCTGGTAAGAAACGCCCTAATGTAAAGGACATTGGATTTCCTAGCATAAATGCTGCTAAAAATGGTAAAACTAAATAACGAGTCAATGGATTTTTCGCTGAAACTCGTGCAATATTTGTCACTCTTTCTTCCCCAAGAAAAGCAATCAACGTATTCATGAAAACCATTAGCATCAAAACAACGGGAACGATTCCTGTCATCCAGCTAATAAATGTTTCCGCTCCTGTTTGGAATAAATTCATAAATCCTTCTGCAAATTGCGTTATCACTGTCATCTTCTATACACTCCTTCTAAATTTGTTATATATGGTTGTTTTCAAAATGCTTAATTTTAAACCTATGTTTAGTATCGGCGCTGCTGGCTCTTCAATGATTTCCCCTTGGTTTACACGTCTATAAATTTCTTGAGCATTTAAAATTGTTTTTTGTGTTAACTTATTTTCTTTTGCAACTAGTGGATGATTCGGGCTAAGATCCATTATTTTTATTCCTTTAAATGCAGGGATTCCTTTAAATTTAGCCAAAACGGTAACGCCTTGCATTTTAGCGCCTTCAATAATAACGCCTTCATTCGAAAGTGCAAACATAATTATCGTTCCTGCTTGAACTTTTCCTGCTCGTCTGCCAATAGCCACTTTCCCTTGCTGACGCAACGCTTGGTACGTTTGATTAAAATGCTTAATTTGTTGCATGCCAAAAATAATTTGAAGAAGATATGCTCCAACAGCTAATAACCCCATCACGTATAATGGATTCACATAAACCACCCTTTCATTTTGATATAGACCAAAAACTCTTCCAATTGATTTAATTGTAAAATTTCGGCTCTAATCTCTGGTGTTGCCACCATTTTTAACATCGTATCGTATAATTCCAAAAGCTCTTGCTCAGTTTTTTCATTAATATTTTCTGGAATTCCCATTAAAAAGATAAACTGAATCATTCCAGCTTCTGTCCAAATAGGTTCCTTCAACACGCCTAAGTAAAAGACAATCTGTTCCTGCTTCTTATTCACCGCATGGGGAAAAGCAACGCCATTATTAAAAATGGTTGTCTGTTTTTGCTCCCGTTCAAAAATAAATTGTTTAAATGCATCGTCCACAACCTGTTCATGCAACAAACGTTCTACCATCTGTGATAGATACTCTTCGTAGGTTTCTTTCTTTTCCAATTTTGCAAATCGGATCGTAAACGCTCCTTGATTCAATCTATTTCCACGACTTAATTTGCCCCACTCATTCTTAATCCATTTATCATCAAAGATATTGGTAATTCGGATAACTGGCACTTCTGGTGGTGAGTCTTTTAATGGAATCGTCGTAAAAATAGCAAAATAATGTTTCAATTGTTCCACTTCATAGGCATGTTCTGAAAATTGCTCAATCACTATCTCTTTGCCTAAGATGGCCTTCACCTGTCTTTTAATCAACGCTGCGGTTCCTCGTCCAGTACTACAAATAATGGCTATTTTTCTTTTCTCCTCATTTTTTGTTTGCCGTAAAACAAGCTCAAAGTAAATGGCTAGATAGCTGATTTCTATATTTGATGGCTTTCTGCTAATCTGTTTTCCTAATTCAGTAATCCCCACTTTGGCTAATTCATAAGGGAAGGGATAATTTTTTTCAATTTCATTAAAGAAAAGATCATTTGTTTCTAAGTGAAAAACCATCCTATTAATCAAAAACATTAAGTGATGCTGCATTTCTGCATACAACAAATCGTCATCAATCTCAATCAAGAAATTGTCATGAATGGCCGCCATCATTTTACGAAACAAGCGTTCTAATTGTTCTTGGTCTACCCACTTTGTATTAATGAACCCGGTATTGGTAATGGTAATCGGAAAGCTAATAAAATCTCGTTCGTACTGACTTAAAGTGATGCGGCAACGTGTTTCGATGTGGTAAAAAAGTGTTTCTAAAACGGCATTATCTTGTGCATAATTCGTATAATGAATAATTCTTTCTTCAATCCTATGGTTATTTTGAATCCGGTTAATGCTAATATCAATCACTTTTTTTAACAAATTGATGCTTATTTGATCTAGCTGATCTAACCCTTCCACCTCTTCCAAACTATCGATGACCTCTTCTGACAAGCCCGCTGATTTTCCTAAAAAATCATAAACGTGGTATAAATACAACAAACGGAAATTGAATTCTTCGCCTTCCAAGTACATGCCTTTGTTGGTTTTACCTGAGAGCTGAACGCCAAAAGTTGAAACTAACTCTTTCAAATACTTGATGTCCTTATTAACTGTTCCACGACTAGTTTCTAATTCTTCAGATAAATCATCAATTAGTATATAGCCGTTTGAATCTAATAGCCGTTTTAAAATATAAGAAATTCTTTTGGTTGAAGAATTAAAATCTAGTTCACCTTTTAATGTGCCGTTCATTATTTCTAAAAACAAATCATATTCTTCTATTTGCAATTCAAAATAGCCATTTTCAAAAACAATTTTAGCGATTCCGTAGATTTCTTCATTTAACAACGAGATACATTTTTTTATCGTTTGTGCACTTGAATGTAGCTGTACTTTTAAATCATCTATTGACACATATTTTTTTGCTGCCAGTATTTGTAATATTTGGTACCAACGATTGACAATCGCCAACATACAGCCCTCCTTCTTTGTTGATTCTTACCCTCTAGTTTTTCCTCCTGCAACATTTGTCGTAACCCCGGTAACGTAGCTTGAACGGCATGATAAGTAATATGAAACTAAATCTGCTACTTCCGAAAGCTTCCCGCTACGTCCAAGTGGAATTGTTTTTGTATTACTGTATCCAGCACGAAGCTGCTCCACTGTTATTCCTCTTGTATAAGCGAGGCTACTTTCATAAGCCAATGTCCGAAGACCTGTTTCTTCCATAATCCCTGGCGCAATCCCTACAACTCGAACGTTGTATTTTCCTAATTCCTTTGCCCACGAGCGAGTAAAACTATTCAAAGCTGCTTTAGTAGCCGCATAACAACTTTGGCCTTCTGAACCTTCCAGTCCACTTTCAGAAGACATATTAATAATCACTCCTTCCCTCTTTGCAATTAAGATTCTACCAACTGTTTGCGCCATTAGATAGACCCCTTTTTGATTAATTGCCACCATTTTATCAAAAACCGAATCCGATAATTCGTACGCTCCATGAGGATCTTTCCCATCAACTAATAATCGTGGAATATTGATGCCGGCATTATTAACCAAACCATCGACGGTGCCAAATTTTTCTACAACCTGTGCGACACTACTTTCAACTTCTTCACGAGAAGTAATGTCTGTTTTTATAAATAAAAGATTTGGATGCTTGCATTCAGCCTCTTGAATATCGAAATTAGCAACGTTTACATTTTGTTCCAGTAAGCCATGGACAATACTTTTTCCAATGCCTGATGACCCTCCTGTTACAATGACTGTTTTCCCTGAAATTACCAACCAATCTGTCATACAACTACCGCTCCCTTTCTTCTCTGTTTGTACTGTTAGTATAGAAGCAGCTTCGATAAAAATTAATACAGACTTTTTTTTCTACCAAGAAAAAAGTCTGTATTAATTAAGTTGTATCTGAAAACTCCAGTGAAATCCAAATTTTCTGTCTAGATTTGTTTAGAAATCAGAACAGAAAAAGGAACTTGTCCGATGCATCTTCGTGGTTATGACAAAGGGGTGGCTCTGATTCATGAAAATATTCTCCACTGAGGTTCTCAGACCATCAAAATCCAAGAAAATAAATAACTATCTAAAAGTAGCTTTTTTTTGATAGTTGGTTCATAATATATACTGTAGAAACTAAATAACCAGAGGGGGATCTTTATGAAAAAATTTATCT
Organism: Enterococcus rivorum; assembly: GCF_001742285.1. Taxonomy (GTDB): domain Bacteria; phylum Bacillota; class Bacilli; order Lactobacillales; family Enterococcaceae; genus Enterococcus_L; species Enterococcus_L rivorum. The sequence continues at coordinate 80,452 of NZ_MIEK01000002.1, forward strand.
CAGGTATGCTTGTAGGCACTGCGATTACTTGTGCGGCTGTCGTTGGATTCGCTGCAACTGTTAAGAAAACTGTTTTCGATCCAATCGAAGAAAAAGAAGACATGATTGAAGAAAATCGTAAGAAAGCAATGCGTAAACGTATTTCTCGTTAAGAAACGAATCAGATGAACCTGATTGACGCTTCTAACACATTATTTATAGGAACTTAAAAAAGCAGAAACAAAACGAACTTAGTTTTGCTCCTGCTTTTTTTCTTCTCTAAAAATTTCTCTGGCTATTCCATCTGCTTCGCGAAGAGTCCATGGATTCGTCCCTGGTCTTGAAGCCGCGGCTGTTAACCAATGAATTCCTTCGGTTGGCACACCATAACAAAATAAACCTTCATTTATTTCTCCTGCCAGATTTATCAGCTGGTTCGATTGAGGTTCTACTGACAAAGCTCCTGACAATTCTTTCTGTTGCTCTTCTGTTTCAAAATTGTCTAGCCCTGCTAAGCCATCTCTAATGAGTTGTTGCGTTAATGGATTTACACTTAAAGAATTATTGGTTCCGTGAATCCGAGCTTCAATCAAAAAATGAGCCTGGTATTTTTGCTTCGGCCATTTTTTTGAATAACTAACAAAATAACCATCCTGCATTTCAATCGTTAGCTGCGACCCTACTAAAGTGACAATACCAGCCAAGACTAATGCTTTTAACTCGGCAATTCGTTCCAAGGGCGGACCAATTGATAAAAAATTATTTAATGGTGTAAACCACTTCCAGAGCCACTTTCTATCTTCTGGCTTAGAAAATAATTGATTGTCTAGCATGAAACGAACTTCGTCCCGTAAATCTCTTAAACTATCTACCGCAGTACTGAACGGCCCGGTAAGATTGCCCTTTTTTGCATCAGCTAAGATCCAAGTAAGATACTCTTCAAGGTATTTTGAAAAAGAATCTGTCTCTGTCAACAACCTATCTGGTTCTTCAATTAATTTCCAATCCCAGCGATCAGATTTGAAAATATCATATTTGTTGAGAAGCCCTTCTAAATCCTTTGCTTTAACAAATTCCTTAATGAACAGATCTTTATCAAGCTCTGAATATTTTTCGTCAATCAGAGCGTTATAATAAACTAACTGAACTTCCTTTTTCATTAAACCAAAAAATAATTCTCCCGAAAGTAGCCCTTTACGTTTCAGCTTATTTAATCGTTTCATTTTTAGAAAAATCGGTTGATATTCTACCCCGTATTCCTTTTGATTTTCCCCTCTAGGATGGTAAGGAAAGCCTCGAGTTGAGCCAGCTATTATTTTCGGTTCTTCCCCAGAAGGACGATAAATCAAGCCATTTTCTGTCTCTTCATATTTGCCACCTCTACCAGTAGTTAATAATGTCAGGTAATCGAAAAAACTCAAGCCCAATCCTCTAATTATCACTGGTGCCTTTGGTTTGATTGCCTCTAAATTGGCGTCGGCTGCATTTTTAGGAGAGGAATAAAACAAGCGATGCTCACCAGCGTATGCTGCAAGCTCTAGCTCTTTTCCGACAAGTGCATTTTCTTGATGCCCCAAAGCCATAATTACTTTATCCGCTGTAATTTCCACAGATTGCGTATAAACTTGAAATTTCTCTTCGTCTTTTTTAATCGCCTTTACTGTATCTCTAAAAAAGGTTACCGACGTTTGTTCCGTCATTCTTGTTTGAACATAGGCATAAAACCATTTTTGATATAATCCATAAAAAGCTCTGCTACAGTGAGCATTGGGTGTTAAATTTTGACTTTCTAATAAGAAACAGTGTTTCTGTTCAACTGGACTTTTTTCAATAAAATCTTCTGCATATTCTTTCGCCCATTCATATAAATTAGGTCCTTTCGCAACGGGCCCATTGGTACTTAATGTTTCATCCGTAAAAAGAGTCACTTGGCAAGCAACCGTGTTCATCATTAATGATAACGGCTGGGTTTCACGCCAAATTTTCCCACCTGGACCATAAGGGTCAAACATCGTAATTTGCAGAACATGTTCATCTCTCGCCCATTCTACAATTCTTTCCAACGCGGAAAGACCTCTTGGCCCACCACCGATAATTACAATTTTCATACTATTCCTCCTCTCTAATAATCCTTTTATTTCATGCTATGCTGGACCATGCCAATTTATAAACCACTAAGTAATTTTAACTCAAAAGATATTTTATCATTGCCCATGTATTTCCAATAAAAAATTTATTCACTAGCGTTGCATAAACAAACGATGCCGAACAACGTTTCTTCTATTAGTTTAACCCATCTAAAAAGGTGTGCTTCCAAAGTAACCGTGGAACTCCCAGCAATTGATTCTAATAACCCTGACCAGAAGCCAAGATAAATTACTTGATCTGGACATTTATTTAGCTCAAGTTTGAAGCTTAGAAGAGGTTAAGACAACAGCCATTTTGGGGCGAAAAATTAAATCGAAAAGCGCACCATACGCTTTATGGATTGAATGATTTTCGGAAAATTTCCGAAGACCCAGACTTTTGACCACCGTTTATTCCGTTTTAGAGAATGAAATAAAACTGATTTTTAGTTTTATCCCATCCTACGTTCCAATTTTTCACTGGCATCAACTGCTGGTAGTGGAGCCTAATCTAGTTTATACAACACAAGTGGTATTTCTTTTTATAGGTGTGTGTTAGTTCGTTTTATTTCTCTAGCTTCTTCTATTTTAACGTAAAACAGTCGAAAAGAAAAAAGTGATTCTGCTAATCCAACTATATTTAGTCTATACAGAAAAAAATACCGACTAGATCCTACAGCTATCATCTAGTAACTGTGAAATCTAAGCGGTACTTTAGTTTATCCATTCTACATATTTTTCTTTTTAGTTTTTCCTGTCCAACCTTCATATCCACCTTTTAGAATATAGAGGTCTTTATAGCCATTTTTTCTAAGTTTGTTGGCTGTGCGAATACTCAATGCTTTCTTTTGATCGTAGATATAAACTGGCTTGTCTTTACGAATTGAACTCATCGTCGTTTTTAACATTGAATACGGCATGCTACGAGCGCCAAGAATATGACCTGCATCAAATGAATCTTTTTCCCGCACATCAATAACCTGAGCCTTTCGCATTCCTTCTTTAAATTCTTCTTCCACTAAAGTTTTAGCAGAACGTTTCGCCATAATGCGAAGATATAATTCATTTACACCAAATCCGACTAAAATAGCTATCAATACCATATTAAGATAGAAAAAAAATGATCCCATAAAAAACCTTCCTTACTTTTCCAAAAATTTAAGTGCTAGTGATCCAGCACCGATAACGCCAGCTTCGTTTCCTAGTTGCGCAAGCTTAATTTGTGTACTATTGCGAACTTGAGGAAAGGTAAACTCTTCAAAATATTTTTGTACACGACTCCGTAAAAATTCTCCAGCAGCCGAAACACCTCCACCAATGACGATACTTGAAGGGTTCAAGGTATTTCCAAGATTCCCAACCGCTAATCCTAAGAAAAAGCAAACACGGTCAACAACCATTAAAGCAAATGGATCATCTTTTTCAGCAAATTCAAAAACGTCTTTACTAGAAACTGCTTGTCCATCGTCAATCATCTGTTTCAATTGTGATTCGCCAGCATATTCTTCTGATAGTTTTCTCGCTACACGTACAACACCAGTCGCACTAGATATAGTCTCTAAACAACCACGTTTTCCACAAGTACATTCAAACCCTTGAGGATCAACTGTTACGTGTCCAATCTCGCCAGCACAGCCAGCAACTCCATGCAATAGATTCCCTTCAGAAATAATTCCACCGCCTACACCTGTACCTAGTGTAATAAATACAACATCAGGGTTATTCTCTCCCGCGCCTTTCCAACGTTCTCCCAAAGCAGCAACGTTAGCATCATTATCTAAAGTAAATGGAATCCCCAAAGCTTGCTCAATCTGTTCTTTAATCGGTTGTAATGTCGTCCAATTTAAGTTGTAAGCTCCGATAACTGTGCCTTTTTCAATATCGACACTGCCTGGAGTTCCCATACCGATTCCAACAAAATCTTCTTTTTGCATATTATAAAGTTCCATTCGATGATTAATGGTTTCAATAATATCCGGCACAATATGACTGCCTTCTTCTAGAATATTCGTTTCAATACTCCACTTCTGTTGAACCTCACCGTCTAATGTTAAAATAGCAAATTTAATCGTTGTACCGCCTAAATCAATCCCAATTATTTTCTTATCCATTTACTTGGTTCCTTTCTCATCTGCTCTACTTTCTTCAATGCGATGTTCTCTTTGTAAAATACTTCTGGCACGCAAATAGGTGTCGCGATCAATTAAGCGACCTTCATAAATATTCTTTAATTCAATCATCATTAATTCAATATCATAAATCCTAGCACCTACATAAATATACATCCCAAATTGTTTAAATAACTGTTGCACATCATATAACGTTTCCATTAGAAAGCACTTCCTTATTATACAGGTAAACCAAACTTTTTAAAACCCAATGCGAGAAAAACACCAATCAAAAAGACAAAAACAATCCCAGCGATAATTCGTTCATGAATATTGAACTCTTTCGATTGTTTTGGAACCCCTAGAACAGAGGCTAAGAGCAATCCCCCTACCAGTCCACCGATATGTCCCATAATATCCACTGAACTACTAAATAAATTGAAAACTAAGTTTAAACCAATAAACATTGCATAACGTCTAACCATAAACATCACAGACGGGTTATGACGAAAATGACGTCCTAAAATAACAAATGCCCCAAACAATCCAAACAAAGACGTACTTGCTCCTGCTGAAATACTGTTTGGCGAACCTAAAGCAAAACTAAGGACATTCCCTGCAATGCCGCTAAGTAAATAAATTATTAAATAGCGCCAATGACCATAAATACTTTCAATTTGTGAACCGATATAATAGAGCGTAACCATGTTTACAGCAAAATGCATCCAACCTATATGTAAAAAAATAGGTGTGAAGAAGCGCCAATACTCATGTAAAGCAATAATATGGACACGTGACATCGCTCCAAAATTCACTAAAACTCCGATATTCTCTGAACCGCCAAAAAGCTCCATTGCTAAAAAAGTAATTGTTGTAACCCCTAATAAAAGATAGGTCACTATAGGTTCTTTCATAAATCGTTTTATTTTCATTTGTGTTTGATAATCCATAGCATTCTCCCTATTTGATAAATAATTTTTGGACTGGTAAATCAAAGACTTCTGGTCGCCACTTTTCTTGCATTTGTTCGCTAAATACTAAGCTACATGTTTTCCCTTCATGCTGAGCTAAATACCTATCATAATAACCGCCACCATGCCCAATCCGATATCCTTCTTGGTTAAAGACAACACCCGGAACAATAATTAAATCAATTGGATCAAAAAATTCGGTTACACCCACTGGCTCATCTATCCCATATGTCGATGAAACAAAGGTCGTTTCTGGATAAACAGCATAAAAAGACAACTTTCGCTCTTTTCTAGAACAAGGAACTAACATTTTTTTCCCTTCACGCCAACCTTGTTCAATCACTTTATTCATATTAAACTCAAATGGCAATGGCTTGATTACCGCAATAGAACTTGCCTCTTTCCAATAAGAATCGCTAAAAAGTTGATCCAGCAACACTTGCTCTTTTTCCTCTTTAATAGTCTGATTCTCTAGCAACCAGTCAAGACTTGCCAAGCCCAGTTTCCTTGCAGAAGCTTTATCCATACGTGCCTCCAATCTATAAGAATCCATTATTCCGCCTAAAAAACAACCGATTTTCAAGCGCAATCAAACGACTATTCTCAACGATAGAATCTTGTCTTTTAGTTTATAGAAAAGCTCTCAAAATAGCAAATTTGATTATAGAAAAAAGAAGGCATTCGTCTAAAATCGCTTAAACAACAGATTGCTTTTCAAACCTAGACAACCATTGTTCAATCACTTGATAAGCCTCTGCTTTTTCTTCTTCCAGTAAAATCTCATGTCTTAATTCTGGAAATAGCGTTACGCTCACCTCAGTTAACCCAGACTCAGCTAATTCTCCTCGAACTTTCTCGATGCCTTTTCCAAAATCGCCAACAGGATCTTGAGCGCCACTAATCATTAAAATCGGCAATTTTTTTTGCAACTTGCTGCCCCAACCTTTTTTATTCGCGCCTTCAATCAATTGAAACAACGTATAAAAACCGTTATTTGTAAAAGTAAAACCAGTTAAATGATCCTTTTCATAGTTCGCTACATTTTCAGGATTTTTACTAAGCCAATTAAACGAGCTAGGTTCTGGAAATTTTTTGCTAAAAGCGCCAAATGCCAACTTATCCACCATCGGATTTTTCTTACTACCGTTCTTTTTAGACAACCATTTCACTAACGGTAAAGCAAAATTTACCCCCACAGGTTTACTTCCTGTTCCCATCAAAATGACACCATTAAGACCCTCGCTATTCGTTTGAAGGTAATTCCTTAATGCAAATGACCCCATACTATGCCCCATCATGAAATACGGGCAGTCTGGATAACTGGCTTGGGCCCACGTTCGCACTTGATGAATATCTGCTAATACAAGAGCAATCGTTTCTTCGCCAAAATACCCGTATTGAGGTGCTTCTGGATGTACCGATTTTCCATGCCCTAAATGATCGTGTCCAACCACTAAATATCCCAGTTGATTCAGGTACTCAGCAAATTCGCTGTATCGCTCAATATACTCTGCCATCCCATGAATAATTTGTACGATTGCTTTAGGTTCTCCTTTAGGTTTCCAACAAACCGTGTGCAATTTCGTTTGTTTATCTGAAGATATTATTGTCGAAGTTTCCATCTGTCAATCACCTTTTCTATTTTTATCTCTACAATGGTTTCTAGTGAACAGTATGCCACGAAGATGGAGGTGTTTTCAACTCTTCCCACGAAAATTCCATCGAAAAAGAGTAGCTTCATAGCTTTCTGCCACTTTCGTTTATCCTTTCCTAAAAAAGCAAAAGAAGAGCGTAACTAACATCAGAACTTACTCTGACCTTTACTACGCTCTTACTAAAAATATAACCCTATTTTGTTCAGTTAATTTGGCTTCAATTCTCGTTCAAAAAAAGTGGCAATTGTATCCATCGTGACACCATTTACCAGATGCCCTTCACCTTGGCCAATTAAAAACTCCGTGTTATCTGAATAAGGTTCATTTTCTATTTCGGTAAAGAAATCATCTACATCTTCATATGGAATCTTTTCATCCTCGGTACCATGCCAAAACAGCACGGGGCGATTCGCTAGTTTTTCTGGAAAAATAGATAAATCATAGTTTGCAATCCATACAAGCAATAACGGGACATCTTGCGGAATAAAGATTGACATTTCTTTCGCATTCTTTAATACTCGCTCTAAGTATTTTAATGGGGAAGGGGTTCCCATAATACAAGCACCTACTTTTATTTCAGGATGTTGAGTAAGCAAACAACTAGCTGTCATGCCCCCCATTGACACGCCACCAACACCAATCAAGTCATCTTTGATTAGTTCATGTGCTTCAAAATAGTGGATTAATTGTGAAAATTCAAAAATATTATACTGAATACTGGCCCAAAAGGTCACCGACGGAATTGGCGAAATAGGGCCCGTTCTCCGTTCTCCATGATTCATAGCATCTGGTAGAACAACACGGAAGCCTTTTTCTGCCAGCTTACGAGCCTGTGTCAATACTAGCTCTTTTGAAGACTGCCACCCATGATAATAAATAATTAATGGTAAGGGGGCATTTCTATCTTCTTCTAAAACAACCTCTAACACAGGAATCTTTTTGACATAGCGATGCCTAGTTGTTATTTTCATATGAATCATACCTTTCTTTCAAGGAAATCACTTACGTTAATAATACTATAGTTGCAAAGAAATAGCACAATGCAACATTTTTCAATTGTCTATTATTTATGGCAAATAAACGAGGAAACATTTCCTTTTCAGCAAACATTTCTCTCGCTTCTCTTTTCCTTTGTAAGCTATTTATTGAATAATAGGATTTACCGATTGATCTATCGAAATGGTTTCTGTTCCATATCGTTCACCTAAAACATACTTCGCCATATGAATCGTTCGATCACTCATTCTTTCTAAATTAGATGCTGTATCGATGAAAAGAACCCCGTCTGCTGCGCGACCTTTTCCACTATTCATAATTGAAATATATTTTTTCCGAAGCATTTTTACCATTGTATCAATTTGTTCTTCTCGTTCTAAAATATGAGCAGCCATTTCTTTGTCTTCATTTTCAAAGGCAATTAAGGAATCACGGATGTTTTTCGACACTTTTTCAAACAAATCAACTAAATCCTCATCATGCAAAATGACTTCATTTCTGGAAGAAACTTTTCCTTCTTTTTTATCTTTTGCTTTTTGTTTCTTTTCCATTCGGATTGCTTCATTCACATACTGTATAATATTTCGACAATGATCGCCAATCCGCTCCAAATCTTTTGTTAGTTCTAAGAGCATCGTTTGTTCATGGCTTTCTGAAATCGATAATTCCGTTGCAGATAGCTTAACTAAGTATTCTGTTAGGCGATTATCCATATCATTAATAGCACTTTCGTACTGATTCGCGTTTTCTTTATCAACACCCTCTTGTTTTTCATAATAAGCTTTAGTAGAATCAAACGCTCCTTGCACATACTCGCCCATTTGTAACAATTCAATTTTAGCTTGATTTAACGCCAAAACTGGTGAGCTGTGAATAATCGCTTCATTTAAATTGGACGGCTTAAACTCAATACTATGATCTTTTCCTGGAATAATTTTTCGCACCAACCATTCAATTTTACTAATAAACCAAAACTGAATCAGTAAATTGGACACATTAAACAGTCCATGTGCTACTGCAATTTGCATAGAAGGATTCAAATTCAACGCGCCAGAAATGCTCACAACTACGGCTGTAAAAGGCGTAAGAAGAAGAGTAAAGATAATTGCACCAACGAGATTAAAAACCACGTGTGAGGCTGCTGTGCGCTTTGCAGCTACGCTGGCACCTAAGGCAGCAATGACCGCGGTTATCGTCGTTCCGATGTTATCTCCAAAAAGAATCGGTAACACTGCTCCTAAAGCTAAGCTTCCTTGACTATAAAGCTGCTGTAAAATCCCAATTGTGGCACTAGAACTTTGCAATACCATCGTTAACAACGTTCCAATCCCTACACCTAAAACAGGATGATGAGAAACATCGACCATTAATTTTGAAAATTGCGGAAGTTCACTTAAAGGCGCCATCCCATTTCCCATTAATTTTAAGCCATAAAATAGACAACCAAAACCAAAAATGATTTGCCCAATATTATTCACTGTTTCTTTCTTAGAAAAGAAAAGTAAAATGGAACCAACACCAATAATCGGCAGTGCATACGCACTTAAATTAAACCCAATAATAAATGCCGTCACTGTCGTCCCAACGTTTGCTCCCATAATCACGCCGATTGCTTGTCGTAAAGACATGAAACCAACACTAACTAAGCCAACCGTTAACACGGTAGTACCTGAACTACTCTGAATGATTGCGGTAACAATTAACCCCGCTAAAACAGCTCTTAACGGTGTTGATGTGAATGTATTTAAAATTTCTCTTAAAGAATCCCCTGCAGATTTCTGCAAGCCATCCCCCATATATTTCATCCCAAATAGAAATATTCCTAAACCACCTAGAAAAGGAAATAATATTTCCTGATAAGACACAGGCTGTTCCTCCTTAGTAAATAGACTCAATTTAAGAGTACAGAAAAACCATGAAAATGTAAATAAAAGAATCATTAATAAGAACAATAATTTCATTTCTATTTTATGCTCCCATTGTTTTCATATCTTTTTTTACAGACAGACGTTTTTTAATTAAAATCATCGCTAACTTAAAGTAAGTCAATAATCCTGTTCAAATAACAAACGTTCTTCTTTTCTCCTTTAATAACAGACTCAATTTATTCGTAAATAAATCTATTTTTTTATGTATTTTTATAAGATTATCTTAATGTTTTTGTTATATAATAATTGAGGTTTAGAAATAGTGGCTAGCATTACTCCTTTTAAATGACATAGCACGACCCTTCGCGACTTGTCGCACATAGGCTACTATTTCTAAACCCTTTTCTTAAAAAAAATAAATTAGCTTCTTTTGCTGGTACCATACTTGATTTTATGGTCTTTTTTTATGCATTAAAGAGGCTGCTTTTTTTCGCCGATTATTCGGATTAGGAGAACATGACAAAACTGATGTTTAGTTTTATCATGTTCTCATTTTTTCAGTTAACTTTAAATTAACACTCATTTTTGTATCATAATGATGTCATTTACTTTAAAAAAAAGAGAAGGGTGGATATTCATGTACAAGAAAATGATGTTTCTACTAGCTATTCTTACTGTCGGTTCAGTTTCCGGTTGTTCAAACAAAAAAGTTGAAAAAATAGAGCCAGATAAAAATAGTTCTGGCATACGCTATGACCAAAATGATTCAGAAACGCCAAAAGTAAGAAAAATACAAAAGGGTAGTAGTGGCGCTGACCATTCCAACAGTAGCGAGGTCATCGTTGAAGAAAAAAGCGATAAAAACTGATGTGGCAACAAAAAATACTGATAAGAGCTATCCAGAACAAGCTCTTATCAGTATTTCTATTTGTCGTTATGCAAAAAAAATGACGCCTATATAATGTCAACCCTTCCCCAAGTTTTCACAAATTATATAGACGCTTTGTGGAGTGAAGCCTTTATTGTAGAATAACCCATTTTTCGATTTCTTTCAACCAATATGAAATCAAAGTTCATATAATGAAATAGCAAATATTTTTTAATAGTTATTATCCTTTGTGAAATTTCAGCATCTATCTTGAATCGTCGTATAGTTACGACTGCACATTCTTGCCATTTTTGCAAAATTAAATACCCGTTTTCTATAGAAAACGGGATCGGAGTCTTTCAAGAGAACCTTGAAAAGAAACCTGTCGGACTTTAAGTATAGCATAAAGAAAAAGTTTTGGAACAACGTTTTCAAAAATTTAATCGTTAAAAATATTTTTTATCGTCCCCTAAAATCTTAAATTTTGTTTTTTTAGCAGTTGGAAAATAGTTGTTTTGCTTGAATAGCTAAAATATTTAATAAATTAGCAAGGTTAATTTATTAACCGTTAGTCTAGAAAATGTTCTTTTAATTATCGATTTACTTCAGGCTTCATTCTATTTTAGACTTTACCAATAAAAAAGAAGCTGAATAGCAATCAACTTCTTACTAATTAGCTTTTCTAAATAAATTCAAGTAGCATAAAACAAAAAATTGTCGCTAGTAGATATAAAATATACATCCCTACAACCATTTGGTTTAAATTTACATTTTGGAATTTATTAGTATATGATTTTTGAAAAGTAACGACTAACATCCCTAGCGTAATCAACACCACACAACTATTTCTGAAATTAAAAAATAGATTCCAACCAAAAGAGGCGGTCATCATTTGCATTCTAGGTAGAAAATAATAGATTCCTATTGCAACGAAGGTTCCAAAAGAAGTAGTAGTCTTTGTTTTACTCATGATATATACCTCCCATTTAATACGTTCTGATTTTAGGATTACACTTTGAATCACAGACAAAATGTAACCATCTTTATGAACACTTATTCTATACTAAAAAAATACCATGAAAACGCAAACAAAACAATCCTAAAAAATAGGGACTCTAAAGAATCACTCTACCGCAAGCTTATTTAATTACAGTCATCGTCACCATACTTAAACTTAAATGCCAGTGGAGACAACGAGCGTATTCCCTTCATAGATTCCAGTACTTCTTTTCATATATCCCCCACGTAGAACTTGCTATCAAACTAACGTTCCCGCCCGCTTGCTTTCCCATAAAATGACCGCCATAAAGACCATCCTTTTGAACAAAAAAGTACCCTATCATCCCGATTCTTTCATCGATCAATAGAGTACTTCTCTGATAATCCTATACTTTCCAAGTAACTAGAAGCTCTTTCCTGTTTTTAGAAAGCAATTTACATTTAGACTATTTTTTATTCCTTTTATCAGCAGACATCGTTATCACGATAAACAGCTATTCGCTTACCATCCTCCAGAAGCTCCGCCACCACCTGATGAGCCACCGCCAAAGGAACCCCATGAAGAACCGCCGCCGCTTCCTGAATTGTTGTTGTCAGACCAATTTTTAGAATTATAATTGGAAAGTAGGTATGCGGTTGTTAAAACATGCCCATCTCCTGCGTAAAGAGTGTCGCCGACTAATACCCGACCAAACATCATTTTTTTGGCATTGGGATTTTTCAACAACTTTCCTTGTGTAATAGCCTTTTGTATCCCTTTAGCGGTCATTGCGAAAGCTAATCCACTAAGCATGATATAGTATAAATCTGTTTGCTTAATAATTTTCACTTTCAATTCATTTTCTGCCGTTCCTGTTGTAGTTTGTGACAAAAAGGCTTGATAGCATTTTTTCAGAGGTTTTCTAGCACGTAAGTTTTTAACTACCATAAGGAGACTAATCAAAATAACTAGTAGTAAGGAAATCAGTGCCGTCCAGTGCTGAAACGCCAAACTACTTTTTGCACTTGCTAGTTTATCAATTTGAGAATCGACTAAAGCTGTTTTGGTGTTCATTAGTGAAAAAACTTCCTCGACAACTTGAGTCACACCTTTTCCATAGTTTCCATCTTTAAAAGCATCAACGACATCACTATTATCTATAATATCGGATGCAGCCCCATCGGGAATTAACCCTTCCAAACCATAACCAACTTCTAAACGGAATTTACGATCTTCCAAGGCGATTAGGTATAAAATACCATTATTTTTTTCTTTATCCCCAATCCCTAATTGATTAAAAATAGTATTTGCATAGGATTCGATACTTTCACCATTCGGCAATTGCGGAACGGTGACCACTTGTAACTGGGCACCTTCTGTACTAGCTGCCAATTGTTTGTTTAAATCATAAATTTTTTGTTTGACCTCTTTGTCTAAAATATTCGCATTGTCTGAAACAAAAATATTGTTTTTATTTATGGTTAAGGTACTGTCCGTCCCTTCAATTGGGACTTGATAATTATTTTCTTCCGTTGGATATTCTTTTAATCCTGCTAAATTGTCTTGCAACACATCTTTAAATGATTTCGTTGCTACCGAAATTTTTCCCGATAAAATATCTTCCCGTTCCTGTTGAAGCGTCTGAATTTGCTCTTCATAGGAAGCTTTTTTATCCGCATATTGATTGTTAGCAACAAAAAATTGATACAGACTGAATCCACTGATTACCATTACAATTAAGAATACGCTCGTTAAAATACTGCTTCTTTTACGTATCGCACGATAGTTATTCGTTACTTTTTGATTTAATTGTTCTGCTTGGTTGGTTTGACTTCTATATGTCTTCATCGTTCTCACCCTTATTTAAAACTTACGTCTGGAACTTCCTTCGCTTTATCGTCAGCTTTAAAATTGACTTTCTTTTCAAATCCCATTGTTCTCGCTACGATATTTTTAGGGAAGCGAACTAAGTTTTGATTGTATTTTTGCACTTCATCAATGTAATTCTTACGCTCTACCGAAATACGGTTTTCTGTTCCTTCTAGTTGAACCATTAATGTTTTTACATTTTCATTAGAGGCAAGTTGTGGGTAACTTTCTTGAATGACATTGATCATTGTTCCTAAGGATTGATCAATTTTTGCATTAGCGTTCACTTTCTCTTGTGGTGTGCCTGCACCGTTGTATTCTTTTCTAGCCTCTGTAATTTGCTTAAACACTTCTTTTTCCTGATCCATACTTCCTTGGACACTATTAACCAAGTTAGGAATCAAATCTGCCCGTCGCTGCATCACGTTTTCCACTTGCGACCATTTCGCATCAACATTGTTTTCTGCACTTGCTAACGAATTATAAGTACTAACGAAATAACCTCCGATAGCCAAAATAACGACTAAAACGCCACCTAAAATAAATAATCCTGTTTTATTCTTTTTCATTCCGATACATCCCTTCTACTTTCACGACTTAACTTCACCGTAATAAATTAGTAATACAATTGTAACATAAGTTTGTTAGAAGTCCTCATACTTTAGACTGATTTTAAAAAAAGCTGTAAAAAATCCAGTGGAGCCTCTCCAATTTGACCTGTTGCATCAAAATAATTAGTTCTTTCTACCTTACCCTCTAGTGATAAACGATTATCTCAAATACATTAAAATTTACTGTACCATATCTAATTATAATACACTTCATCCAAAAAAAGCCCATGTGAAGGAACAGTCATCCCCGCTTCACTTCTAGTCTTATTTTCAAATATTTCGTCAATACTTGCCAACTCCATCTTTCCTGTTCCGATTTCCAATAGTGTACCCATGATAATCCGAACCATTTTATATAGAAAACCATCACCCACAAAGGTAAAATGCAGCAAGCTCCCCTCTTGTGTGATTGACAGCTCCTTAATCGTTCGGACTGTTGATTTTTTGGTCTTTTTTAGGGAAGAGAAACCGATAAAATCATGGGTACCGATTAATTTTTCACAGGCCTGATTAACTAAATCCAGATTAAGCTCTTCTGGAAAATGGAAGCTGTAATGGCGTTCAAAAGCTGAAGGAATTGAGTTATTCCAAACATGGTAACTATATTTTTTCCCTGTTGCATTGTATCTAGCATGGAATCGCTCTGGCACTTCTTCTACTTTTTTAACCACGATATCCCGAGGCAATTGATGATTAAAAACATCCCCTATCTCGGTTAAACTTATGGTGCTATTGGTTTTGAAATTAGCAATCTGTCCTCTAGCATGTGTTCCCGCATCCGTTCGACCAGAACCCACGATTTCAGTAGTTGTTCCTAACAGCTTTGTCAGGATTGCTTCGATTTTTCCTTGTATCGTTTTATCAGAATTTCCCAGTCGTTGCCAACCTAGATATCTCCCACCATCATATTCGATGGTTAGTTTTATATTTCTCATCTGTTTGATTCACGCTCCGATTCTCTCTGTTATTCATTCAATAACTTGCTCCGATTTTCTAAAAAATAGATCTTCGTCTCATGACACTTATCATAGCACATCGTTGCTATTTCTTTTATAGATAATGTTGGAAAATCATTTTCGATATAACAAAAAACTGTATCCAAAATTTAGAATACAGTTTTTTAAGACTAATACTTTTATTCGCAACAATAACGAAACTAACTAAGTTTGGGAACTATTCAATTTAAAATGACTCTAAAACTTTTCAATACGAGAGTAAGTCGATCTATTTGTTTGGGAACTATTCAATTTAACATGACTCTAAAACAATCTTTCTGCTAACATTGTGTATGTTAGAGTTTGGGAACTATTCAATTTAACATGACTCTAAAACCAATTAACCAAATGGATCAATACCGCTACTGTTTGGGAACTATTCAATTTAACATGACTCTAAAACATATCGATAAGTCACATGTTTTCCTTCAAGGTTTGGGAACTATTCAATTTAACATGACTCTAAAACTGAGCGTGGAACGTCTTAAATCGATTGTTATTTTGGGAACTATTCAATTTAACATGACTCTAAAACCCATTGTAGGTACGTTTGTACGTCCAAGTAGTTTGGGAACTATTCAATTTAACATGACTCTAAAACGTAGTCAGCGAAGAATGATTTTATGCTGATGTTTGGGAACTATTCAATTTAACATGACTCTAAAACTAGCAGATGTTCCTTGTGGTTGATTGGTTAGGTTTGGGAACTATTCAATTTAACATGACTCTAAAACTAAGTAATACTTCACCAGATGATAAAAAGAGTTTGGGAACTATTCAATTTAACATGACTCTAAAACGTATGACTTGATATACCTGCTCATCATAATGTTTGGGAACTATTCAATTTAACATGACTCTAAAACTACGCGTGTTATTTGTGTCTTTTCTGCTATGTTTGGGAACTATTCAATTTAACATGACTCTAAAACTCGTCAATTGATACTTTTGGCTGTCTTACTGTTTGGGAACTATTCAATTTAACATGACTCTAAAACCTCAAATCAAAATAAATCGTACTGAATTCCCATTTGGAAAGCATTCAAAATAGCATGAATTTCAAACCCATTCAGGTGACTAGCCCTTCAATTTCAAATGCTATTCTTTTTATTTGACACTGCATGTTATCTCTTATTTTTTGAAATTATAGCATAATGTGGCTCAAAAAGAAATCGCTATCTAAGTAGTAATGTGGTATATTTTCTAAAATATATTGACTACTTTCAATAATTAGAACTGTTTGATTGTTCAAATCAATTTGCTCCATTATATATTTATATTCTTGGTTTGTTAATAAAATATTTAAGTGCGTGAAAATCAGTAACTTTTCTCCAGCTAAATCATTTAACGTATTAATTAGCAACTGTATTTTTTCAAAAATACTTGTTTGCATTTTCTGGTCAATCGATAACCCAATCATTTTAAACAGCTCTTTGTAATTTAATTCATCTTTATACATTAAATCCAAATCATTATTTTCATCAATTACTTGGATCAATTTATAAATCATATTACGATAATCATGCTCTATTTCGTGTTTTTTATCAATTTCATAACCAATTTGTGTAATTAGCCGATTATATAGCAACGTTTTGATACTTCTTTCATCAAAATCAAAAGACAAGGGATTAAAAATCGGTATGTAGTGAGACCCAAAAGTTAGACCAAATACCGACTGGAAAAATCTGGTCGGTAGTTTTATGTCGTTGTCCGTTCACGATATTGAACAGGACTGCAA
>NZ_MIEK01000003.1 GCF_001742285.1 Enterococcus rivorum
ACAGGTGATGTAAAGTTGAACCGCCGTATACGAGAACCGTACGTACGGTGGTGTGAGAGGTCGGCTAATCAATTAATGATTAGCCTCCTACTCGATTGTGTTTTTGGATATAGAATGACTAAATAAAAATTATGGAAGGTGATTTAATGAACATCATTGATGAATTGACTTGGCGAGATGCAATTAATCAACAAACGAACGAAGCAGGTTTAAGGGAAGTAACAGAAAAGTCGAGTATTTCATTGTATTGCGGCGTTGATCCAACAGGTGATAGCATGCATATTGGGCATTTAATTCCCTTTATGATGATGAAACGATTTCAATTGGCAGGTCACCATCCTTATATCTTGATTGGTGGCGGAACAGGTACGATTGGAGATCCCAGTGGTCGTCAGTCTGAGCGTACTTTACAGACGATGGAAACAGTCCAA
Source organism: Enterococcus rivorum (assembly GCF_001742285.1). Lineage (GTDB taxonomy): Bacteria > Bacillota > Bacilli > Lactobacillales > Enterococcaceae > Enterococcus_L > Enterococcus_L rivorum. The sequence goes on from NZ_MIEK01000003.1 coordinate 432, forward strand.
CATAACGTAGACAGTCTGTCTGCGCAAATGAAAAAACTATTTGGAAAAGATGCTAACGTTACGATGGTAAACAATTATAGCTGGCTGTCAAATTTAACTTTACTAGATTTTTTGAGAGATTTCGGCAAACATTTTAACGTGAATACAATGCTGGCAAAAGACATTGTGGCAAGTCGTTTAGAAAGTGGTATTTCATTTACTGAGTTTACCTACCAGATTCTGCAATCAATTGATTTTCTCCACTTATACAAGGATCATCAAGTACAGTTACAAATTGGTGGTGCCGATCAATGGGGCAATATAACAGCTGGTCTTGATTTGATTCGGAAAAAAGTTGGACCCGATGCAGAAGCTTTTGGTTTAACGATTCCATTAATGTTAAAAGCAGATGGAACAAAATTTGGGAAGACCGCTGGTGGTGCAATTTGGCTTGATCCAGAAAAAACTTCTCCCTTTGAATTCTACCAATTTTGGTTAAATCAAGACGATCGAGATGTGGTTAAATACTTGAAATTCTTTACTTTTTTAGATAAAGTTGAGATCGATGCTTTAGCCGAAAAAACGAAAATTGCTCCTGAAAAACGAGAGGCACAACGTCGTTTGGCAGAAGAAGTTACTCGTTTTGTTCATAGCGAGGAAGCGTTACTAGAAGCCCAAAAAATTACAGAAGCTCTCTTCTCTGGAAACATTGAGGAGTTAACCACAGAAGAAATTATGGAAGGGTTAGAACATTTGCCTACCGTTACTGTAGGCAATGAACCGACCAATATTGTAGAGTGGCTAGTTGAAACGGATATTGAGCCTTCTAAGAGACAAGCAAGGGAAGATGTTGCAAACGGAGCAATTAGTATTAATGGTCACAGAGTAACAGATATTGAACACATCCTAACGGTCACTGAAAAATTTGATGGAAAACTAATTGTGGTTCGAAAAGGCAAGAAAAGTTACTTTTTGGCCAAAATAGTCGATTAGAATTTACTAATAATTTTAAGAAGAGAATGTGTGTGATTATTTGAGCATAGCTAAATTTTTTAATTAAGTAAAAAAAGAAAAAAATAGGTATTTATCCATAGGAAAGTGGGTTTACATTCGTAAACTGACTTTCCTTTTTTATGACAAGACAGGTGTCAAGACAATTTAAGGGAAATGAGAACATGAAAAAGTTATGATAAAAAGTGTTATTTTATCCCTTTACAGAATCACGATATGGGTGTAAGTTTTGTTAGCAAATAACAAACAAAAAACATCTAGGAGGCCTTTTCGTATGAACAACGAAAAATTATCAAAAAACGAAATGAATTTATCCGCATTATTTATTGGGGACAAAGCTGAGAACGGACAACTGTACAAAGATTTACTAATTGATTTAGTGGATGAGCATTTAGGCTGGCGTCAAAATTACATGCCACAAGATATGCCAGCAATTTCTTCACAAGACAAATCTTCAGAAAGTTATGGTAAAACGGTTAACCATATGAAGGATGTCTTAAATGAAATGTCTTCACGCATGCGTACTCACTCAGTGCCTTGGCATACTGCTGGTCGCTATTGGGGACATATGAATTCTGAAACATTAATGCCTTCACTATTAGCATATAACTTTGCAATGCTTTGGAATGGAAACAATGTTGCCTATGAATCTTCACCTGCTACTTCACAAATGGAAGAAGAGGTCGGTCAAGAATTTGCACAATTAATGAGTTACAAAAAAGGTTGGGGTCACATTGTTGCTGATGGTTCTTTAGCTAACTTAGAAGGTCTTTGGTATGCACGTAACATTAAATCTTTACCTTTTGCAATGAAAGAAGTAAGACCAGAATTAGTTGCAGGTAAATCAGATTGGGAAATGTTGAACATGTCCACAAAAGAAATTATGGATGCGCTAGAATCTGTAGAAGAAGATATGGATGAAATAAAAGCACATTCTGCACGTAGTGGGAAACATTTACAACGTTTAGGCAAATGGTTAGTTCCACAAACAAAACATTACTCTTGGTTAAAAGCAGCGGACATTATCGGAATTGGTTTGGATCAAGTGATTCCAGTGCCTGTAGATCATAAATATCGGATGGACATTAATGAATTAGAAAAAATAGTGCGAGAATTAGCTGCGCAAGAAACTCCAATTCTAGGTGTTGTTGGTGTTGTTGGATCAACAGAAGAAGGTGCAATTGATAGTATCGATAAAATTATTGCTTTAAGAGAAGAGCTTAAAAAAGAAGGAATCTATTATTATGTTCATATTGATGCAGCATATGGTGGCTATGGACGCGCAATCTTCCTAGATGAAGACAACAATTTTATTCCTTTTGAAGAGTTAGAAGATGTGTATGAAGAATACGGGGTATTTACTGAGAAAAAACAACACCTTTCAAGAGACGTTTATGAAGCCTATAAAGCCATTGAATTAGCTGAATCGGTTACAATTGATCCACATAAAATGGGTTATATTCCTTATTCAGCCGGTGGTATCGTGATTCAAGATGTTCGCATGCGTGACGTTATTTCATACTTTGCAACATACGTATTTGAAAAAGGGGCAGATATTCCTGCTTTACTAGGTGCTTATATTCTTGAAGGATCAAAAGCTGGGGCAACAGCGGCATCCGTTTGGGCAGCCCACCACGTATTACCATTAAATGTTTCTGGTTATGGTAAATTAATTGGAGCTTCTATCGAAGGTTCACACAGATTCTATGACTTTTTAGAAGCGGAAACCTTTAAAGTTGGCGATAAAGAAATTGAAGTTCACACATTAACTTATCCAGATTTTAATATGGTTGATTATGTCTTTAAAGAAAAAGGGAATGATGATTTAACTGCAATGAATAAATTAAATCATGATGTCTACGACTATGCTTCTTATGTGAAAGGAAATATTTACAATAATGAATTTATAACATCACATACAGATTTTGCTATCCCAGATTATGGTAATAGCCCATTACAATTCGTTAACAACTTAGGAATAAGTACAGATGAATGGAATAAAGTAGAAAAAGTAACAGTGTTACGTGCCGCAGTTATGACTCCTTACATGAATAAAGCAGAAGAATTCGCTATTTATGCACCAAAAATTAGAGCAGCTTTACAAGAAAAATTAGAACAAATTTATTCAGCAAAAATTTAACTAAAGAAATAGGAATTAATGGCGGGGATCAGGGAAAACCTAATCGCCTAAATTTAAGATGGAATTTATGAAAATTTTAAAGAAAATTTTCTTGAAAGTTTCTGATAAGGAGTAAAAGAAATTGAATAAACAACAAGTAAAAAAAATAGAATTAGGTACTTTTATCGGGCTAACAATGGCTCTGTGTGCAACCGTACGTAGTATTCCTACCTTAGCCGCAGTTGGTTGGACGTTAGTATTCTATACAATTTTTGCCGTAGTCTTTTTTGCGGGACCTATATCGCTTATTTCTGGAGAGCTATCCACCATGCTACCGCAAGAAGGCGGTCCACAATTATGGGTTAAAACAGCATTAGGTAGTAAATGGGGCTTTGTTGTAGCTTGGCTATTATGGGTTCAAATGTTTCCAGGAATGGTAATGGTAGCTTCAACGTTAGGTCCATTACTGGGAAACACCTTTGGAAATGTTGAACTTGGTGAAAATCATTGGTTCGTTTTAGCTTGTATTTTGATTATTTATTGGACGATTACTATTTTGAATTTGAAATTCGATATGGCAAAAATCGGTGGTAAAGTCGGCGTCTGGTTAGGAGTCTATATTCCCGTTTTGGTAATGTTCATTTTAGGGATCTTTGCCTTTATTAAAGTGGGATTAGTTTCTAATGGTTACTTAGGTACTTTTTCTTGGTCCAAAATAGTACCAGATTTACAACATATGGATTCGTTTAAATACTTAGCGGGGATTACTTTTATCTTCGTAGGGATGGAAATGTCTTCTGTTTACATGCCACGCTTGAAAGATGCGACAAAAAATTATTCAAAAGGAATTTTTATTTCACTAATTGGCCTAGTTTTATTAAATGTCATTAATGCGATGTTTGTAGCAAATGTTGTCCCAAAAGGAACAATGGAATTGTCTAACATTACACAACCAATTTTAATTTATTGTCAAATTTTGGGCTTGCCATCATTTATAGGCAACATATTTAGTTTCATGGTCTTTCTAGGTGTTTTACTACAATTATCAGCTTGGGTCACAGGCCCGTCCAAAACTATTATTCAAGTGGCTCGTGAAGGATTGTTACCGCCTAAATTTGGTTTCCATCGTGAAAACAAATATGGTGTCTCTCGAAATGTTGTTTTGACCCAAACTATTGTAATTTCATTGTTTTCATTATTGTATGGTGTCATGGATGATGTCAATGCTGTTTTCTTAACATTAACGAATGCGACAACAATTATCTATAGTATTGTCTATATTCTAATTGCGATTGCTATTATTAAGTTACGGAAAGATCAACCTAATTTTCCTCGACCTTATCGAATTGGTAAAAAAGGAAACGGTCTTGCCTATACAGTTTCAATCATGCTGATTTTAGGTATCACTGTAGTTGTTTTTGCAACTATTGGAACGTCAACCGTTGCAGATGCTATTTTAGTTTCATTGATTTCAATTTCAATGTTTGTTATCCCCTTAATTATTTATCGTTTTAAAAATGATAACTGGTTAACAGAAATAAAAAGAGAATTAGATCAATAGATTAGATAGTAGAAATAGGCTGTGATGAAATTCGAAAGGAATTTTTCAACAGCCTATTTCTAAATAGTTTTACGTCATCTTTTAGCTAGCTGCCTTCCAGCTGTGAGTAAATAGGAGGTTTTTCTAATGCACGAAAAGAAAGTTCGCGTTTCATTTATAGAGAGTATCATTATTTTAGTGTTACTTTTAGCTATTTTAGGTACTTTAATTATCGGAGCCAAATTGACACCGCATATTCCCATTTTGTTAGCTTCTATGCTATTACTACTTTATGGTAGGTATAAAGGATTTACTTGGGATGAAATCCATGCTGGGATTGTTCAAGGCATTACCCCAGGAATTATTCCAATTCTAATTTTTTTACTGATTGGTGTTTTAGTTGCTACATGGATTCTTGCAGGAACCATTCCAACGATGATGGTGTATGGGTTTGAATTAATCTCAGTCAAGTATTTTTTACCAACGGTATTCATTGTTTGTTCCCTTGTTGGCGTAACTGTGGGTAGCTCATTTACAACAATCTCAACAATGGGAATTGCCTTTCTAGGGATTGGGCATCTTCTTGGCTTTAATAGTGCGATGGTCACAGGAGCGGTTGTCTCAGGAGCATTTTTAGGGAATAATCTTTCTCCTTTGTCAGACACAACCAATTTAGCTGCAGGCATTGGAGAAATCAACTTATTTGACCATATACTAAACATGTTGCAAACGGTTATCCCTGCGTTTATTCTAAGTTTAGTAGGGTATCTATTTTTAGGACACCATTCTGGACCAGCTGATTTAAAAGCTGTAGCTGCAATGATTCAAACGCTAGAAAAGAACTTTTGGATATCACCCATTACGCTACTACCAGTCATCACCTTATTTTTCTGCGCGTGGCGTAAAATTCCAGCAATTCCGACTTTATTGTTAGGTTCAACGATGGCGGTTATTTTAGCTATTGTTCACAATCCTTCCTTGAAGCTACAACAACTTTCAACTATCTTAATGAGCGGTTATATTGCAGATACACCAGATAAAAGCATTAATCTACTTTTATCTAGAGGTGGAATTGAAAGTATGCTAAGTTCAGCAGCCTTGATTTTACTGGCACTAGGACTAGGAGGACTCTTGATTAAATACGAAATAATCTCAACTTTGATTGAAAGAATTAAAGGTTACGTCAATACACCAACTAAACTAATTACTTTAACCGCAATCAGCAGTGTTGGTGTAAATTTATTGGTTGGTGAACAGTACCTCTCAATCATTTTACCAGGAGAAACGTTCAAATCCTCTTTTGATCGATTAAACATCAATAAAAAATACTTAACACGAACCTTGGCAGATGCTGGAGCAGCGTTTAACTCATTAATTCCATGGGGCGTTAGTGGCACTTTTATCATGGGTACGTTAAAAGTCAGTGCCTTAGACTACTTACCATATGCATTCTTTCCATTATTGTGTCCCTTTATTACGATTATTTTAAGTTTTACTTTAAAGAAAAAAAGAGCGATAAGTGAAACAACGGGTGTGTTAGAAACAAATCATCAAAATCCAGTTCAATAAAATCAAATCATTGAAAGAACTAATTTCAATCGTTAATAGGTAGAGTTTTGATAATTATTATCACTGCTTTACCTATTTTTTGACGTAAGTAAAGATTTATTAATAGCTACAGTAAAATAAGCAATTTTCTAAACAGTGTATTAATCGAAAAAATGGTAGTATATAATAGAAGAAAAATGAAGTGGAGGTAGAGTTATGAAAGTAACTATTTTAGGATGTTTAGGAGCCTATCCTTACAAAAATCAAGGAACTAGTTCTTATTTAATCGAATCTGATGGGTTTCAACTATTACTAGATGCTGGCAGTACAACACTGGTAAATTTAGAAGAACATATAGATCCACTAACGTTAGATGCGGTCATACTTTCCCATTACCATCATGATCACATTGCTGATTTAGGTGTTTTACAATATTATCGCCAATTATATCCTGTTATGGAACCGACGCCTATCTTGCCAATTTATGGACATACAGACGATGAAGTCCATTTTGACGCGTTAAGTATGAATGGTGTCTCAGAAGGGATTCCTTATTTTGAAGCAGAAGCATTGAAATTAGGCCCATTTATTGTTACGTTTATGAAAACAATTCATCCAGTGCCTTGTTACGCGATGCGTTTTGTAGAAGAAAAAACAGGTAAGGTATTTGTTTTTACAGGAGACTCAGGGTATTTAGAGAGCTTTGTAGATTTTGCCAAAGAGGCCGATGTTTTTTTAGCCGACACGTATTTGTTTGAAGGAAATGAAAAGCATCATGCTCATTTTACATCAAAAGAAGCGGGAGAAATTGCCAAAGCCGCTGGAGTGAAACGGTTGATTTTAACTCATTTACCTCAACACGGTTCGTTAGAATTATTGAAAGAACAGGCAGAGAAAGCTGCTGGAAATCAAGTGTCCGTTATTTTAGCTGAGAAAAATTTAAAAATTCAACTATAAATAGTCATTTATTATGAGGAGGAAAGCCAGTGATTTTTGTCCCAAATGAAAACAACGATCCGCGGATCAACTTAGCAATCGAAACTTATTTATTGAAAGAAAAGCCTTTAGATGAACCTATATTACTGTTTTATATTAATGAGCCATCGATTATTATTGGTCGAAACCAAAATACAATTGAAGAAATAAATAAAGAATACGTCGAAGAAAATGGCATTCACGTGGTTCGCCGATTAAGTGGTGGCGGTGCTGTTTATCATGATTTTGGAAACTTGAATTTTAGCTTTATTATGCCTGACGACGGCAACTCTTTCCGTGATTTTGCCAAATTAACACAACCAATCATCCAAGCATTGCATGAGCTAGGCGTAGCAGGTGCTGAATTGAAAGGTCGGAATGATTTAGTAATTAATGACCAGAAGTTTTCTGGGAATGCGATGTATGCTACTGCGGGACGGATGTTTGCTCATGGAACGTTGCTATTTGATAGCGATATTAATGAAGTGGTCAATGCATTGAAAGTTAGCAAAGATAAAATTGAATCAAAAGGGATAAAGTCGATTCGTTCACGAGTGACCAATATCAAACCATTTTTACCAGCAGAAAAACAAGAAATGACGACAATCGATTTCCGTGAAGAAATTTTACTGAAAATATTTGGTGTTGCTTCTATCGACCAAGTCAAAACTTATGAATTAACAAAAGAAGACTGGAAAAAAATTAACCAAATTTCTGAAGAGTATTACCGAAATTGGGATTGGAACTATGGGAGATCTCCTGAATTTAATTTGGAACGGAAGCAACGTTTCCCGATTGGCTCTATCGAAGCAAAAATGGATGTTTCAGAAGGAGTGATCAAGGAAATCAAGGTTCATGGAGATTTCTTCGGGTTAGGTGAGATTAAAGATGTAGAAGAGCTGTTGACGGGTGTGAAATATGAAAAAGCAGCCATTGCCGAAGCTGTGGAAAAAATTGATGTAAAAAAATATTTTGGAAATATCGAAAAAGATGAGTTCGTGGACTTATTGTATTGAAGACAGAGGGGTCCGGTGAAAGATGACTGAAAATAAAAAAATTTATTTATTAAGACATGGAGAGACAGAATATAATTGATTAGGACGATATCAAGAGGTTTTGGATTCTCCTTTAACTAAGATTGGTATAGAGCAAGTAGAACAGAATGCCGCATTACTAAAATACGGGTTGTCTTCACTAGCTGTTCCAGAAACAATCCGATTATTGTTATGTTGCATGGGTTAATTGGCAGGGGTTTAAGAGGCTATCTCTTAGGATTAGACTACGAAGAATCAACCCATCTAGATGTTCCTCAAATAGGATTTTTCAAAATTCAAAAGCAAAAAATCTCATTTATTACCGATGATTATGAAGCTTTTTGAAATATGACCTGTGATAATAGTAAAAAAATTTGATGAAGTATTCCAAAAAAGGATCAATAAAGAATACCCTGTTGAACGATTTGAGAAGCGCTTCAGCAGGGTATTTTTACGTGTTCAAAAGAGTTTTCTAAAAGTCGATTTTGTTATGATATAATAAATGGGTAGAAAAGTTATGACGGTGGCGACTTCCGAAAGGTGGTGGTGCTTATGAATGTAAGTACTGAAATCTATGAAAGGAGTAAGCCTTTTGTCTGCATTGGAAACAATCCAGCTCATTCTAAGCTTTAGCATGTTTGTTATTGCTCTGATTAAGCTAGTTGTTGACTTGCTAAAAAACGACAAAAAAAAGTAACCAGTCATTAACTTTAGTAGGTTAACTGGTTGCTTTTTTAAGTAATTAAAATCTGCTACCGTCTTAAACGGTTCTACAAAGAGGATATGTTAGCGCATATCCACTTTTTCTTTTTCATTATAGCACTTTTTAGTTGGATTATCTAGTTTCTTAATATAATTTAAATAAAAATATTGTGTTTTGGTAGCAATTTCGTTACTCTAAATATAAGAACAATATTTCTGTTCATATAATTTAGAAGGAGTTAATAGCTATGAGTAAAATTGTCAGTAACTCAAGTGTTGCTAGTCAAGTTTCTGCAACAATGAGCCAAGCAGCAAATGCCTTAGCTTCAATCAATAGTCAATCAAATGAAGCTAGTCAAACCACCGTTAGCGGCAATTCTAATGCAAAAACGTCCATTCAAAAAGCGAATCAATCCGTGAAACGATTGGTTGCAGCGTTTAATAAAGATATTGATAATGTACATACAGTAGCAAAAGAATTTGAACGTGTGGATCAAGTAATCCAACAAAAAGTAGCTGCATTAGATCCTTTCTATTCTCTAAAAGGACGTGGGAATTGATGGGAGAACAAGTATTAAGAAAAAAACTTTTAGGTATCGCTGAAGCACAAGACGAAAATCGACAAGATATTCGTCTTCAGGAAGAAAATATAGCTCAATTGGACTCAATCTATACCCAACAAAATCAATTTTTTAACGAGTTGCAAGGCAAATGGCAAGAACATGAACTAGGAAGTTACCTTGCTGAAGCCAGGGACGAATTGAATTACTGTCAACAAAAGAGTTTAGAATTGGTAACAGACGAAATGGAACAATTTTTGTACGAAAAAAAGAACTTAGTGGATCAGGAAGAAAAAGCCACTGAAGAGCTTCGATTTTTTTTGAGTGCTCCTTCAGATAAAAAGGAGGAGCTAAAAGATGTCTATTAACATGTTTTTAGGAGAAGTGAGAGCACAATCTAACAGTGCTGCACAATTGGCCGCCGCTTATTCTGATGGTGTGACTCATATTAAAATTAGTATTGATGGTTTTTTGAACGCTCCTTTATCTGGAAAGACTTACGATTCCGCCAAGCGCTACTTTTCAACCGTCTATCCTCCGTTATCAAATGGTGTGACGATGCTTTGTGAAGCTTTAACGGAAGCACATAGAAAGTTTCCGGAAGAGTTTGAAGCACAAGTGGCTAGTTGTGATGTTCGAGAAGAGGAGTTGGTTGAGGATATTGAAAGTGCAAAGAATATTATTACCCAACAAAGTTATGCTTTAGATCGATTGAAAGAACCAAATCAATTTTTAGAACAGAGCATTATGAGAATGCAAGATGTTGTTCAGAAATTACAGCAAAAGTTAGAGAAGCTACGAGCATTCAACAGTCAATCTCCAGGTATTTTTTTAGAGGTAGAAGCTGCACAAAATTTAGTGGATCAAGGTCTGGCAGAAATAGAAGGTAGCTCTTCCTGGAATGCTAGTACAGGAACATTTGATTTAGGTAAAATGAATCTGAAATGGATTACTCCAATTGCGACAGCATGGGAAACGAGAGCCAAAAAGATAAAAGCGAAAGTTGAAGCCTATAATTTAGCCAATCAGGAAGTGACCTACACATTTGATGATTATGGAAATGTCACAGGTGTTTATGTGGATGGTATATTTAATAGAGAAGCGACTGACATCGTTCAGGAAGCAGTTCGGACTAGAAATGTTGATTTGTTAAAGGGATTTGGTGCAGGGTTTCTTGACCAGCTGTCAAAAAATAATGGACAAGCCTTGTTAGACGAACTTTTTGGAGAACGATTTGTTAGCCAAAAACTAAAAGGAACAGCAGGGCATGATATTGGTCGTGTCACTGCAAATATTTTCAGTTTAGCTCAAAGTGGTGCAGAGTTTTTAGGCGGTGGACTTTGGTTTCTTGCGAATGGTTTTGCAGGAACAGCGACGGCGCCAGAAACTGGAGGAGTCAGTCTAACCCTTGTTCCAAATGCAGCAGCTCAAACAGGATTAGTTTGGGGGCATGCAGGAGCGGTTGCTGTTAGTGCGTGGGGAGGATTGAATAGTGGTTCCTATGGTGGGGCTAATAACAATGTAAATAATATGGATGAATTTTTCAAAACTGACTTTGGATCAGAACTGAAGAAAAATCTTACAAAAACTACAAAACGTATTGATGGTCAATCGGTTTATAAAGTAGATAGTAAAAAGGCTAAGGAATTGGGGTTGAACAAAGGAGATCAAATTTATCTAGATGGTTTGCATAAAGATCATTTGGAGGTGTTTAATAGTAAAGGAAAATTTGAAAAAGTATTAAACTTAGATGGATCTGTTAATGTGGATAAAACAATAAGAGGTTTGGGGAGAAGATTGAAATGATAATAGGATCTGATGATTTTTATGATTTATTCGAGTTTTACAAGAAAGTAAATGAAAAAAATGGCAATAAACTAAATTTGTCTTCATATAAAGTGGATACTGATGTTGCAGAAGGAGAAAAAAACATTGCCTATAGTCTTAAAGAAGATGTTATTGAAGAGATAATAGAAGATTTAGAAGAGCTGAAAGCTATCACTAAAGATTTAAAGTCGGTAGATACAAGTCAGGCAATTGATGAAATTGTGAGTGACTATCAATTTAAGAGTAATTTGGTCAAGTTAATTGGAATTTATGGACACTTGAGCGCCCAATTTGAAGATTTCTATGATTTTCACGTAGAATTTTTAAAAAGTCTTCCTGAAATGACAAAAGAAGATTCTGAACGAATCTAACTAGATACCAAAAAATTGTTGCACTCAAAATGATAAATTAAAAACCTCTACCGCTAGAAAATAGCAGAACGGAGAAAATTCATGACTAAACATGACTTTACGATAGTTCCATATTCAGAAAAATTAACTTATAAAGTGGTGGAGTGGAAAGAGGCAGTTTCAGTGGACGATGCTCTGATTCTATATTTACTAGATTCCTTACAATGGGTAGAATCTAGCTGGAATGATATCTCCCAAAAAAATATAGGTATTAATTATTATAGGGTTACTTTTTTTGTTGATGAAGAAATAACACATTTAAAATCGATATTGTAGAGTTGGGTATCCCTTTTCAAAAATGCGCCGAATGAATTTACAATGCAAAAAGCAATTTATCCAGAAGAACCTTTTTTCAAAGAAAATATATTGAAAGAATTGCTAAATGTAATCAAATTATGTAATACGGCTCTGTTGGAAAATAATGTACTCGTTCACTACGGTATTTAAAATTTGAAAAACAACAATTAAAAATGATTGTTTCTGATTTTAAAGATTAGAAGCAATCTTTTTTTACTATCAAAACTTATAAGTATTGATAGTTTAGACTTGATAAGCAATAGACTGTTTCATTGGCTCTCATTACTTACTATCTAAAAAAAAACAATCTTTAATAAAAATTGGTAGACTTGATTTATAACCATAAGTCTTTTTCACTATTATTTGGATTAAATAATAGTGAAAAAACATTGTCAATTTGTTACTATCTTAGTAGAGTGAAAAAAGGTCACGTCGACGTACAGATATGCAAATTTATGAAGTGAAATCGATATAGCTTTTAAAATTCAAATACACGTTTTTACTGAATAAATTAATATACATTCTACTTAAAGAAAGAGAAGTGAGATAGATATTGTTAGATTTTAATGAAAAAAATTTTATAGCTTCATTTTTTAATAATGCAGGGTATGTTTTGAATTTTTCAGATTCTACTTTTGATACCTTTACACTTGATTCTGTGGGTATTCCTATTCAAAGTAAGTATAGGTTATCAAAAGGTAAGTCTTTGAATGAATTTATAAAAAATGAAACTGATGATAAAATTTTGAAACTAGCCAATGATCTAGTCAATTATATTGAGTTTGGTAATGCTAGTCTACCAGAAGGTAAAGAAAATCTGTATCCCAAGTTACTCCAGTTATTATCTCAACATACAGAGGCAGTAACGTTTTCGACTAAATTAGCAAGTGAAGTCAAAGATAGATTCGATGATCAATTTATTGAGCAACAAATGGAACTAATGTTATCACTTCTTGAGATTTCACCAACAGACGTAGTAGGGAAAGCCAAGGAACTATTGGAGTCTTGCTTTAAACATATTTTAGATGAGTCGGGTGAATCTTATTCCCAAGGAACTCCAATTTCAAATCTTCGTAAACAAGTTTTTTCGATACTTAATTTAGATGTCAAAACAAATGTGTCAGCTAAAAACAATGATGATGTAAAGAAAATACTAAGTAGTTTTAATTCAATTGTTGATGGTCTCTCTTCTCTTAGAAATGATAAAGGAGATGGGCATGGTAAAGGCAAGAACTTTAAAGAATTACCTAAAAGATACGCTCAATTAGCGATGAATGCATCGCTTACAGTAGTTCATTTTACTTGGGATACCTTTCGGGACAAACAAAAGAAACCGAATTGAGCTTAGTAATTCATTTATCCTATATTAAAATTTTTAAATGTCTCACTGATTTCTTCCGCACGAATCCCAATATAGCGCTTTGTGATTTGTTGTGAGGTGTGGTTAAAAATCTCCACGAGTGTCGCAATATCCTTCGTGTTACGATAATAATGATGGCCAAAAGTTTTGCGGACAGTATGAGTACCAATGTCTTTGCGATTTAGATTATTGGACACTTTTTGATATAACTGATAGACCGTATTCACTTTAATCGGCTCATTCTTTCCTTGACGACTTGGAAATAACCAGTCGTCAGGTTTTTTATTTTCAGTGTATTCCTGTATTTCTTTCTAAAGTTTTTGCAAAAATAGAACCCTGGTCTTTCCAGTTTTCTTTTCCTTAATTTTTGGATTAACTGAATAGGCAACGTCCCCTACTTTTAACGTCACGAGATCAGACATTCGCAAACCTGTGTTGATCCAAAGCTTAAATAAAAAAACGTCTCAATCAGGATTTTTAGATTGACGTAGCCAAAAAAGGAAATCTTGAATCTCGGTTTCAGTTTGTAACGGCTCCATATTCTCTTTTTTTCTCATGATAAAAGCTCCAGTCTTTAGTCTTTTTCAGCACATTATTTTACCTCTAGTTTAAAGTAACTAGGTACTCGCGACTATCTGAAAAAAGAGTCCCTATTGTCACTTTTTAATTTAATGGCATAATTTCTTTCGACTTATTTCGCAAAATAGATAAATGCACCCCAGATAATATCTGTTCTTCTCAATATAATACGAATTTGTGCTATTTATCGATATAAAGTCTATGATGTTTTAAAAGAAAATTTACAATAAAAAAATGACACAGCAGTTTTATCGTAAGTTTTGAATGGAAAAGAATTCTTGGATACAGTAGAGACATCCTAATGACTAACTTGTTATATTGAACATGAGAAACTAAATATAACTGTAAGGATAATGTTATATGCAAATAAACATAATATTCATATTATTATTTACAAATACTATAATTAATGTTAAGTTTACTCTAGTTAAGCGCTTACTAAAATAAAAATGTGGAGGTTCATTATATGTTTAAAAAATCAAAATTAGTATGTCTTATTGCTGGGATATTCTTGACACTAACTCCATTCATAACTTCGAGTAGTTATGCTTATGCTAATGAAGCTTATGATCAGAGTTTAAATGAAACACAAAAAGTTGTAGATAGCCAATTAAAGAAAATGGAACATATGACAGTTAGCGAAAAAGCTGATGAAGTTAATCGTTTATTAAAACAATATGAAGGTATGTCCCTCACCTTAGATACACCACTTAGTAGAAATGTCAAACCAGCGCAACCTTCGACAGAAGTTAAAGTAGTCAACGGAGGAATTAATTTTTTTGCATATAATAAAGAAGGAATTAATAAGTTAGCTAACATTTTTGCTAATCTTTCATTTTCTGAAGGCTTCATAGGAGGGTCGGGAGGAGTTGCTGGATTGATTGCTGCGGCACTAGGACTTGGATCAGCTCTTACAGCTGGTTTGGCGGGAATTTTAGCCGCTCTAGGATCTTATGCATTTACCTATTTTGGAGCAGCTAGAGATATTATGAGAGAACATGATAAAGCTGAGCATAAAAAAGCAGGGGTTAGAATTTCTGTTACAGAAGTTCTTGATATAACTAATAAAGGAATCAATGCTTATGGATAATAATAAAAAAAGTAGAATTGTTATTCTACTTTTTATTCTACTTGTAATTTTTGTGTTTCTAACAACTTATAAAATGAATAACTTGGCTCCGTTAATTTTTTATCTATTTATTGTAATTTTAAGCTATATTATAGGTAAATTTAGTAATAAGTAATTTGTATATTGAAACTGCTGATTTTTATTGGTAAAAATTCTAATAAACTGAAAGGATACGTTTTGTATGAATATAAAAAAAATTTTTTTGGTACTTTTCTCAATTATCTTTTCACTGGTGCTAATTTTATCTCCTGAGAAAGCTAACGCTGATTTTACTCCTCCAGAAGTAGAAAATATAATAATTCAGGAGTTATCTGACTCGATAAAAAAAGGGTTTACCATGCAACCCACTCCAAAATCAATAGCCTACATTTTGAATTTTATTGAAAAATCAAATAAACGAACACCAAAGGAATTACTCAAATATGTTTATCCAACATATAATGATTCTCAACTAAATACAGTTTCGGCTAATCTTGAGCAATCTAACAATTATTTGACTAGTCAAAAATATCAAACCAAAATTTTAAAAGGCTATCCAGATATAAACTTATTGAAAGAAGAGCTATCTAATGGTCGTCCTGTTATTGCATATCTAACTGCAAATGGTAATTATTGGATTGAGCAAGAAACGTCAATAATTATATATGGTTATCAAAAAATTACTTTTCCTGGCAGACCGCCTATGATTCTTTATATGTATCAAAGCGTTACGCATGGTAAAGGTGCTATTTATAGTGGAGGAGAAAGTGAAATACCATTACTTCTGACTGAAAGTCAAACAGATCCTACTGCAAATATCACCTTTAAATGGGTTTCTACATTATACGGGTTTAACAAATAAGGGAGTGGAATACAGATGAAGAATGCAAAACGTTTTGGACTTGGATTGTTTTTGACTGTTGGTTTTATGTTGAATGTTGGATTAGAAACAAAAGCTGATGCTGCTTCTTTGTATGTTGAATCAACTGATGTACCAAATGAAACGACTGTGCTAGCCACGCAAAATTGGCAAGACTATTTAAATAAAATGATGCTGGCAGATAATGGAAGTACTGCAGACTATTATCTAGGGCAACCTTTCACCATTAGTTACCCTGAAAGTATGACCTTTAATTATCCAATTATAGCGAAAGAAAACAAGCAGATAGCTTATCTTTTACAAATTGATTCTTCAAATAATCAAAATCCTGATAGTTTCATGCTATCAAAGGCTTTGGCAAAAAAATTAGAAGATGTCAGTTTAACAATTACTACGAATAATGAGCAACCAATTAAGTTAGACGGTTTAAATCAAAATGTCTTCTATAACTATATGAATACAAAACAGCCTTTGTTAACAATCAATACTACAGATGTTCCAGTTGAAATTCCTACCAGCCAATCTGTTAAAACAATTGATATAACAGAGCCAACAGCACAACCAAATTTGAAATCAGCAAGAGCTTTGGTAGAGTTTGATACAAATATTCTTCCATGGAACGTCTATGAGACACAAGGAAACCAGCCGTGGTGCCAAAGTTTTACTATGGCTGCAGCAATTAATCACCAAGCAGGTAAACAAGTTACCTCAGCTAGCGATATTATTCATAAGAGTCATCCTAAGGCAACAGAAGCACAATTGATGGACAGTAACTGGATTGTTAAACAAAGTTTATTTGATATAATAAATTATGTGAATAAAACCTATAACTATTCACTTAAATTCGAGAATGATATACTCCCTTTTACAATGATAAAGAATGAAATCATAAATAAAGCACCTGTCATTACTGACTTGAAGTCGACAACGACTGCAGGCCATTCAATTGCTCTTATAGGGTATACCGCCCCTAAAAGTGGAGATATTAACTCCTATCCACCGTACTACTTTTACTGGAATCCTTGGTGGGAAGATACCTTTATTGTATCAAGTAAATCACAATATATGACATTAGGATCAACAAATTATGAATGGTATCGATCAATATATAATTATAGACAAGGAAAATACAAGGATAAGATAAATACAATTGTGACTCTACAGTCATTTGCTTCACAGTATCAAACCGGTGGCAATATTCCTACAAATCTTAGGAGTAAAGAATATATTATTAAAGATGTAAAAGAAGTGAAACAATCTAACTCTAAATTAGCTTATTATCTTGAAGGGCTAAATCAGTGGGTATTAGAGCAAGATGTAAAATCTTATGCAACAGCTCTATTAAATAAAAATGTATTATTATTATCGAAAGCAAGTAATGCTCAGACCGGAGAGTTTATTGATCCGTCCTTTAGAAATAAACGATACTCAGCAATACAGGTGAAGCCAGTAAGACAATCTAATTCAAAATTGGCTTACTATTTAAATGGACTGAATAAATGGATTTTAGAGCAAGATCTTTCCCAATAATAAATTTATTTTCTTAAGTGCTACTATCTAAAATAATAACTATGTGCAAAGAGCTTAGGACTCAAGCTCTTTGTTCGTTTTGAAATAATTTAATAAGTTATACTTTGTGGATCGATTTGAAAATCGCTCTAACAGGGGATTTCTATGCATTCAATAGAGTTGATAATATTGAATCTTCCTAATAGGTGAAGAAAATGCGGGCTTACTTTCCAGAAAAGATTATGAAAGGACTATGAGTTCTTTTTTTTTGGACTTATTTTTTACTTTGACATCGTGTTTCTCTCCCCCTATAATAAAGAAGCGAAAAGGAGCGATTTAGATGCGAAACGAAATGATGAATCGACCAGTAGTAAAAAAAGAATTGGTTGATTTTATGCGAAATAAACAAAAAAAAGTAGCAGGTGAACTAGGCAAGATTGAAGAAGAAGCCCATGAAGCTGGAGTACCAGTGATTCCTCACGAAACTGTGGTTTTTTTACAATTCTTTTTAGGACAATTAAAGCCAAAAAATGTTTTGGAAATCGGAGCAGCAATCGGATTTTCTTCAAGTTTGATGGCACAATATGTTGGAACTGAAGGGCATGTTACCACGATTGATCGCTTTGATGTGATGATTAGAAAAGCAAAAGTGACCTATGAACGACTGGGATTGACCGATAAGGTAACTTTATTGGAAGGGCAAGCTGCTGATATTCTACCGACATTGACAGGTCCTTACGACTTTATATTTATGGATAGTGCAAAGTCAAAATATATTGAATTTTTACCAGAATGTCTACGTTTATTACCTGTAGGTGGTGTCTTAATGGTAGATGATGTTTTTCAAGGGGGAACGATTTTAGATCCAATCGAGGAAATCCCGAGAGGACAAAGAACCATTTACCGGAAGCTAAATCAATTTTTAGAAACGGTTATGAACCACCCAAGCTTAACGTCTACATTGCTTCCTTTGGGAGATGGCGTTATTTTAATCACGAAAGAACAAGAAATCGTAGAGTTATAATTTTTAAAGCAAAAGTATTCGAAGAGAAAAAACTGCCCATTTTCTGACTATTTTAAAGACAGAAGCTAGGCAGTTTATTTGTTGTTTAAAGGAATTATTTTTGCAAAGATAGTAGAGCAGCTTGAGTTGCATGAATTTCAGTCGTATCAAACAGCGGTATGGAAGTATCTTTCTGGCTGATTAGCATACCAATTTCGGTACAGCCTAAAATAACTCCTTCGGCTCCTGCATCGTGTAACTCCTTGACCGTATCTAAATAAAATTGCTTAGATTCCTCATTGATAATCCCTAAACAAAGCTCTTCGTAAATAATTTTGCTAACTTTTTCTCGACTTTTTTCGTTGGGAATTACGACGTCTAAACTTTCTTTTTCAAGAATGTTGGTATAAAAATCCTCTTCCATTGTAAATTTAGTTCCTAATAATCCAACTTTCTTGATTTCTTGCTGTTTCAAAACATCTGCAGTTACTTTGGCAATATGAAGAATCGGAATGGCAAGCTTTTCCTGAATCTTATCAGCCACTTTATGCATCGTATTTGTACAAATAACAATGTAGTCTGCACCTGCTTTTTCAATAGCGAGACAAGCATCTGTTAAAATCTCTGTACTTTTATCCCATTGATTTGAAAACTGATACTGCTCTATTTCTTGAAAATCTACACTGTAAAGAACACACTTGGCAGAATGAAGTCCGCCCAACTCAGCTTTTATCGTTTGATTAATTATTCTATAGTAATCAGTTGAGCTTTCCCAACTCATCCCACCTAATAAACCAATTATTTTCACTAATGTCCCTCCTAAATAACTCTTTTTTAGATCATACCATAGTTTAGAGAATGAAAGTTAAGGGTTTAAAAATTTGGTAGAGTGGAGTAAAATAGAGGAGTATAGGAAACGGGAATGGAAATTTAACAAATAATTTGTTTTATTGAGAATAACAACTATATTTTCTCAAATAGCTGCATAAAAATTGGTAAACAAAAGTAGTTTAATTAGAATTATTCTATTGACATAGTTATTTCAAACTGTTAGTCTTATATTATAAACTTTTAGGAGGAATACAAATGAATTTAATTAACACAAAGTTGCTTGACTTCAAATGTGACGCGTACCAAGATGGAGAATTTATTGAGGTTTCGACAAATGACGTTTTAGGAAAATGGAGCATTTTCTTCTTTTATCCTGCTGATTTCTCATTTGTATGTCCAACAGAACTAGGGGATATGCAAGATCACTATGCGCACTTAAAAGAATTGAACTGTGAAGTGTATTCTGTTTCAACAGATAGCCATTTTGTTCATAAAGCTTGGGCAGATGCAACAGATACTATTGGCAAAATTAAATACCCAATGTTAGCAGATCCAAGTGGAAAAATTAGCCGTTTCTTTGGTGTTTTAGATGAAGAAGCAGGACAAGCTTACCGTGGTTCATTTATTGTGAATCCAGAAGGTGAAATCAAATCTTATGAAATTAACGATATGGGCATTGGTCGTAATGCTGATGAAATCGTTCGTAAAGTAGAAGCATCACAATTTGTTGCTGAACATGGCGATAAAGTTTGTCCAGCAAACTGGAAACCAGGCGAAGAAACAATTGCACCAAGCTTAGATTTAGTAGGTAAAATTTAAGGATTATAACTAAAATAAACAGAGAGACTTCCTTTATTTAGGGAGTCTTTCTTATAGAGAAAGGGGTACATAGATGAGTCAAGAGGTTTATGATTTAATCATTATCGGTGGAGGATCAGCTGCCCTATCCGCTGGGATTTATGCTGGACGTGCGATGCTAGACACTTTAATTATTGAAAAAGATAAAATTGGCGGACAAGCATCCACAACTTCTGAAATTGCTAACTATCCTGGGGTTCCAATGGTAACTGGGCCTAAATTAATGGATGAGATGCGTTTGCAAGCGGTGAATTTTGGGGTAGAATTTGCAACAGATGAAGTGATTGATGTTGATTTTAGCCAAAAAGTCAAGCTAGTAAAATCTCAATCAAAAACGTATCAAGCCTATACAGTAATTATCGCTTCGGGTGCCACTCATAGAAAAATCGGTTTTCCAGGAGAAGTTGAATTTACAGGGCGTGGAGTAGCCTATTGTGCCACTTGTGATGGAGAATTTTTCCAAGGCTTAGATATTTTTGTGATTGGTGGTGGCTATGCTGCGGCTGAAGAAGCAATTTATTTAACTCGTTATGGAAAATCTGTGACAATCGTTATGCGTAAATCAGACTTCAGTTGTGCAAAATTAACTGCTGAGATGGTAAAGCGTCATCCTGGTATCAATATTTTGTATAATACAGAAGTCAAAGAGGTTACTGGAGACGACTTCGTCAAAAAAGCTGTTTTTATCAATAACCAAACGCAAGAAGAAACGGTCTATGAAGCGCCAGAAGGCAGTACGTTTGGCCTATTTGTATTAGCTGGAAATAAACCAAATACAGAAATTTTTGAAGGCAAAATTGAGTTAGAAAAAGGCTATGCGGTAACAAATGAAAACATGGAAACCAATATTGAAGGAGTCTATGCTGCTGGCGATTTACGAATCAAAGAATTACGCCAAATTGTAACAGCTGTGGCAGATGGAGCAATCGCGGCTACTCGTGCTCAAAAATTTGTATCTGAAGAGAAAACAAAAGCTGGATTACCGATTGTTAGTGAGCGCTTAGAGAAACGTTTAGCGGCTCAAGAAGCAGCAGGTAAAGAAGAAAAACCAGCACCTACAAAAACCTCTGCACCAAAAGCTAGTGGTCCTCATACGTGGTTCCCAGATGCCATGCGTGAACAATTAAGTGGCATTTTTGCTAAATTGACGAAGGAAGTAACCTTATTACAAGTGATGGATGATGCCGAAGAAAAATCTCTGGAACTAAATTCTTTCTTAACAGAATTTGTTTCTATGAGTGACAAACTGACATTAGAAACAATTCAAAAAGGTGAAAAACCTGAATTAGAAGAACAATATGGGATTGATAAATTACCAACCGTGGTTCTTTTAAATGAAGAAGGCAATTATACAGGAATCAAGTTCAGCGGGATTCCGAGTGGACATGAAGTAAACTCCATTGTTTTGGCAGTTTATAACGTTGGAAGTGCTGGACAACCAGTAGCAGAGTCTACTATCGAAAAAATTAAAGAACTTCCTAAGAAAAAAGTGCAAATATTCGTTTCATTGACCTGTCATTACTGCCCAGATGTTGTAGCAGCATGTCAGAGAATTGCTTCACTAAATCATAATGTAGAGGCTGAAATGATTGATATTGGCGTTTTCCCTGAGTTGAAAACTGAGAAGAAAATCATGAGCGTACCAGCAATGATTATTGATGACAAAGAAATCATTTTTGGTGCAAAAAACATGGATGAAATTGTTCAAGCTTTAGAAAAATAGTTAGCTACAAACCGTGAAATCTTTTACTATCAGAGACTTCACGGTTTTTTTCGGTAGATATTTCAAACTTAATGTATAAAAAAAGCGACTAGCTCAAATAAAGAGTAAGTTGCTTTTTTTATATATAGGTGGTGTTTAAGTACAGAATAAATGTAAGCTGGCAATAAAAGTGAACACACTAATTTATTTGAGGTAGATTAAAAATAGTTATTAGGTGCTACCTTTCCAGTTAGTTGTTAAACGTAGCTTTCCATTTAAATAGTGCATTGAAAAGCATTAATGAGTAGGAATAGTATCCGTTACTTTAATTTTCTCTGTACTTATTTTGAGAGCTTTTGAAAATTCAGTTTGGATCTTTTCAGTAGTTAACTTGGAATTTAATCGAACTACGCCACCAGATAGCTGAGTTGTTACATATCTTCCTAAAGGGACTAACTCAGGATAATCCTTGACGGCACCATAACTATCATTTTTCGGAAAAGATACTAATAAGTCGTGACCAAAGGCTTTGTTGACCATCTCATCTTCAAATTTATCAAAATCTATGCTCCATTTCATAGGTTTCATCTCCACTTCTATTTGAGAAATTATAATTTTTCTGGTTATAAAGCCAATTTCGATTCATAAAAAAGAATAATTCATTAGCAAATTCTACATAAAAAAACAATCAATTATGACTTGCTAATCCACTTATTTTTTTATTACAGGTTGACCATTTGAGTCCAACAAAGGGGTAATTCCACCACCAGTACCGTTTCTGAGATAGAGATACTGAACTCCGGTAACTTTATCTGTAAGTATCATTACTTCTACACCGAATTTCAATTGTGTACTTTCAATATCAAATCGTTTTTTATCCATGATTCTTCTCCTTTTAACTGATTTTTTGTGATTCTTATTGATAACATACTCACCCTGACGGATGAACACACCATACTCAATCGCCATCAAAGAATGTAGAATTCTTGTATGATTCAAACAGAGTTTCTGCAACAACAGTTTTTCTGACAAATACAAGTAGTAACCAGTTATGATCATTAACTTTTGCTTCAAATTATCAACGATAACTTACCTACTTAAATACATAAAATGTATGTCAGGTGCAATTTTTCCGTCTCTCTATAATCCTTAAATAGAGCATCTATTAAATGTTATTATAGCCAACATAAGCTTTTAAAGATAGTAAGTAACATCGATTTTTATGTAGTTTATAACATGGCTCGTTTTTTTAAGACTAATGTAAACGGATAAATTAGAACATATCGATTACTCCTCATACCCAAATAAAACGCAGGAATAATTTTGAACAGTGAGTGTCAAAATTATCTCTGCGTTATTTTTTAGTTCTCTTTCAAATCCTTTTCAATCTGCAATCGTTGAACTTTCATGGTTGCAGTTCTAGGAATTTCTTCAAAAGCCATGATGATTGGTTTATTTAAATGAGGTAAATCAGCTACTTGTTCCCACCATGCATCCCAATTCATTTCTCTAGATGGTTTCACTGCTAGAATAGGTTGCGGTGAATCTTCTTTTCCGCGAACGATAACAACTTCTTCTAAAAAGTCTAAGGCATCAAGTAACTGATCTTCAATGGCTAAACTGCTATCAATAGTTTCAATCAAATCAACTTGACGATCTTTTAAGAATAAATGTCCTTCTTCGTTCATAAAACCATAATCCCCACTATCCCACCATGGACCGAAAACAGTCGCTTGGAAGCGGTCATCTTCTTTGTAATAAGTAAGTGCTCTTCCTTTTGAGAGAAATTGAATGTGTCCATCTGTCATAGCAGGTAAAACATTTCCCTCTTTATCGGCAATTCTTGCTTCTGTAAGTCCCTCTAAACCAACACCCATATCTCGTGCGTCGGATGTTTTTAATGAATCTAACGTATGCGCCTTAAGAATCATCGGACCACATTCACTTTGACCGTAGACTTGTAAAAAGATAGGGTCATTTTTTTCAGAAGCTTTCAAAAAGCTAGCCATTGTTGCGTTATTGATCGCATCGAAAGTTGAGTGGTAGTAACGAACACTTGAAAAAACTTCTGGTTGTTCTTGTGCAAGTGAAGCCCATTGAACAAAGTTATTTGGATGTGTTTCTACAGCTATTGGTTGATGATTTCCTATCATTGTTGCAACAGTTTCAGTGTTTGATTTAGACAAAGGCATCATTGGAAAGCCCATCGCCATTAGGGAAGAAATCCCGATATTAAAACGTGAGTGAACAGGTGAGATATGAAATCCCACAAGTTTCTTTTCCGCAATTTTAGTAAAGATTGTTTTTTGCCATTTTGTTCGCCAGCCCATGGAATTAGCAGAATGACAGATTAATTTAGGGATGCCTGTCGTACCAGAAGTATGAGTCATGTACGAAATTTGATCTTTAGGTAGCTCTGCTTGTGGTACGGCTTTCGCTGGTTGTTTTAACAAGTTAGCGATAGAGATTTGTTTTTCCTTAGAGCTGTTTGTTACTAAAGCAACTTTTTCCTGTGTTTCTTCATCAAATAAAATGAAAGGATCTTCCAAGCGATCAACAAATACCTCAATTGTTTTAGCTGGAAAATGATAAGAAATCATTGCTGGAACGGCAGCCAAATAGGAAGCAGCAACGGCCAGTAAATACGTATCAAATCTAGAGCTTTTGTAAATAATGATTTTATCGCCAGCTTTGACTCCCAAACTTGCTAATTGATACGCACGATTTAAAATAGCTTCATGGCTCAATTGGTAAGTATATTCAAGTCCTAATTCTGGAAATGCAGATAAAACCTCATCTTGAATAATAGCGATGTTTGGAGTATGGTCTGCGGCGTCACGATAATTGCTGTACAAATTTAACGGTTGATAATCTAAAAGTTCAGTCACTAGTTTTTGTCTTCCTTTCAAATAAAAAGTAATTGTTCAAATATTTACAAATATCTTATAAATAATAGCATAAAAAGGATAAATCATCTATCAATCAGCTAGAAAAAATCGCTCGGTAAATCACATATTGTGTATCAATTTAGCCGAATTTCTTTCTCTTCGAGTAATCTTTTATAGAATAAAGTGGATTTCACTTGACATATGATT
This sequence comes from Enterococcus rivorum, assembly GCF_001742285.1. Taxonomy (GTDB): domain Bacteria; phylum Bacillota; class Bacilli; order Lactobacillales; family Enterococcaceae; genus Enterococcus_L; species Enterococcus_L rivorum. Next base: position 25,359 of record NZ_MIEK01000003.1, read on the forward strand.
GTTCGTTCATGTATTATGGAGTTACAAATGAGTGAGCATTCATTCGTTTTTCAAAAAAATGAAATAATATGCTGGACTTAAAAAAGTAAAGTGAGGAATAAGAAAGGGTGGGTATGAATGGAAACAATCAATTCAAAGAAATCGAGTCATAATCATGAACACGATCATGATCATCATGAAGGCCATAGTCACAGTCACGACCATGGGAATTCCGCTGTTATTTTATTTTTTGTAGGATTAGCCGCTTTTCTGGCCGCTTTTTTCCTGCAAGAAGGGTCTTTTTTACAAAATAGTTTGTTTGTAGGAGCAATGCTATTATCTGGTTATCATATTATTATTGAAGGAATCGGTGATACATTTAAGGAATCAAAAAGACAACGTAAGTTTGTACCAAATGTTCATATCTTGATGACCTTAGCAGCACTGGGAGCAACTTTTATTGGGAACTATGAAGAAGGCGCCTTGCTAATTTTGATTTTCGCAGCCGCTCACTTTCTTGAAGAATATGCAGAAGGACGTAGCAAAAGAGAAATTACCAACCTATTGAAAATGAATCCCACTGAAGCTCGTTTGATTCAAGCAGATGGTAGTGTCAAAACAGTTGACGTTTCCGTGTTGAAAATCGGTGACAAGTTACAAGTCCTAAATGGCGATCAAATTGCGACAGATGGCGTTATTTTATCTGGAGTAACTTCTATTGATGAATCGTCAATTAATGGTGAAAGTATTCCTAGAGAAAAAACAGTCGGAGATGAAGTTTTCGGGAGTACGATTAACGGAAATGGTACATTTACAATGGAAGTTACCAAAGATAGCAGTGATACACTTTTTGCAAAAATTCTTCAGTTAGTAAATCAATCGCAATCAAATTTATCTAAAACGGCTACTAGGATTCAAAAATTAGAGCCTTACTATGTCACTGCTGTTTTGATTATTGTCCCTATTTTTATCTTGATGGGTCCCTCCGTATTTCAATGGTCTTGGGATGAAAGTATCTATCGCGGAATGGTTTTTCTGATTTCAGCTTCTCCTTGTGCATTGGCTGCTAGTGCAGTTCCAGCAACATTATCAGGGATTTCCAATTTAGCCAAACGGGGTGTACTGTTTAAAGGTGGCTCTTTCCTAGCAAATCTAGCTGGAATTAAAGCAGTGGCTTTTGACAAGACAGGAACACTCACAACAGGGAAACCTTCCGTAACAGATTATTACTTTGAGAAAGAAAAAGGTGCTTCAGAGCAAGAGTGGATTGATATTGTCGTTGCGATGGAAAAAACAGCGAATCATCCTTTGGCAAATGCAATCTTAACAAAATTTACTGCTGAAAAAACGATAGCAATTGACGTAGAAAATAAAATTGGACATGGCTTAACAGCGGAATACGAAGGCCAAGTTTATCAAATTGGTAAGCCCGAAATCTTTAAAGCAGTAGATTCTGAGATTCAGGTGTTAAACCTTCGCTATTCTAAGGAAGGTAAAACAGTCATTTACTTTGCTAAAAACAATCAAGTAATCGGGTTAATCGCTATGATGGATGTTCCAAATACAAATTCTAAAGAAGTGATTAATTATTTGAAATCGCAAAATGTTCATACAACTATGATTACAGGCGATTCAGAGATTACAGGACAAGCAGTTGGAAACCTAATCGGCATTGATGAAGTAATTGGGAATGTTTTACCTGAAAATAAAGCAGCAATTGTTCAATCCTTGCAAGAAAAATATGGTACAGTCGCGATGTTAGGTGATGGTGTCAATGATGCACCAGCTTTAGTGACAGCTGATATTGGTGTAGCAATGGGCGATGGAACTGATATTGCAATTGATGTAGCGGATGCAGTTTTAATGCAAAATGACTTAACAAAATTTAGCTATGCTTATAAAGTATCAAAAAGACTAGATCGAGTGGTTTGGCAAAACATTATCTTCTCCATGATGATTGTTGTTCTATTGGTTATTCTTAATATTTTAGGAAAAATGGATATAACCATTGGCGTAATTGCTCATGAAGGTAGTACCATTTTGGTCATATTAAATGGATTAAGATTGCTTATTCCAACAAAATAGATGTATGGATTCTAATAAGATACTATTAAATCAAGGAGATTTACCTTGGTTTAATAGTATTTTTAATTTTTTTAAAATAGCACTGACAGATCATGATGTATAACTGAAAAAAAAGACCCGCCTTTTGGGGAAAGGCGGGAAAGGAGTTAAAAATGAAAAAGTGTTTTGTTAGGGTTGTTTTGTTGGTATGTCTATATAATACAAGCTAATTGTGATGAAAGTGTGATTATTTCATCTCTATTTTGCAAATTTTTTCTAAAGATAATCTTTCCTGTGCTTTATTATAAAAAAAGACCACTTAGATTGTTGCAACTTCAGATGGCAATAATCTCTACTGATATATTCTTTTAATCGAAGCTATAATGAACTTAAGCGGAGGTGAGGAAATGAAAGAACGAACGATCCAGATTATTAAATATTTTATCAGTAATCAAGAAGACGTCACATTTCAACAACTTTCCAAGGAATTTCAAGTGAGTGCAAGAACGCTTAGAAATGAAGTCAATAAAATTAACGACTTTTTAGCTCAACGAAAAATAGGTTCAATCAAAAACGAACGAGGAAAAGGATTAAAACTAATAACCGACACTGAAAAGAAATCAGAATTGTTAACGGTATTTGAAGAATGGTCAGAGTTTATTTATTTTACACCAGAAGAACGACTATTTGATTTAATTTTAGCCAGTGGTTTGGGAAAACAGGCAACCTATTTATATGCCAAAGAAGCTGACTATCAAGTGTCTAAAAGTACCTTAGACGATGATATGCGAAGAGTGCGGCAATTGTTATACAAATACAGTATCGATATTGTTAGCATCCCCAAGCAAGGCCTTGTGTTAAGTGGCGGAGAACGAACTATACGAACGATGCTATTTGATATTATTGTAAAATTTATTGGCCTTGTTGATTACCAGCAAAATGAAGTAGATGAAAGTATTTTGGATAAAATTTTATTTACTTACATCCCTAGAAAAACTTTTTACCAATTAGATGAAATTTATAATCGGAAGATTTCTGCTTGGGAGGAAAATATCTATCGCAAACAGGTTTTAATGTTTACAGCTATTTGGGTGAGTCGTTTCAATTTAGGGAATACCATTGCTGATACTTTATCAGAAAATGCTATTTTTAATGAATCAGAAATTCTAGATTTTGTGGATGCAGTAATGATAGAGTTCAAGTTGATTTGTTCTTTGAATGAACGGAAATATATTGCTTTTATCCTTGAAAGTTTTAACAAAAAAGATATGAACAATTCCATTGAGTGGGTTCAAGCCCAATTGTTGACCATCCAATTGATTCAGCATGTAGAAAAAGAAACGAAGATCCCTTTTAGTCGTAGAGAAGAACGATTATACGAAGGTTTATATAAGCATTTAACAGGTTTATTGCATCGAATGAAAACCAACTTTCAAGTATTTAATCCTCTTACAGAAAATATTGCCAGTAGTTATCCGGAAATTTATGAAGCCGTAGTTCGTTTTGCTCCTACGATTGAAGAGATAGTCAAAAATGAAATTACTCAGGATGAGCTGGCTTTTTTAGCGATTTATTTTTCTACTTCGGAAAGTCGAATCAATCAAGAATTAGAATATATTTTTAAAGTAGCAGTAGTTTGTAATCATGGAACAGCAACTGCTCATTTATTAGCAGAAAATTTGAAGGAGCTATTCTCGGTTGAAGTGATTGCGATTTTAAGCTCGAGGGAGTTAACCGTCTTGAAGAAAATGGATGTTGATTTATTATTTTCAACGGTTCGCTTGGAACAAAAAACGTTACCAACCTTATTGCTGAACCCAATTCTACTTGAGAAAGATAAGCGGAGAATCAAAGAATTTTTAATAGAATACCAACATCTCCGCCGTGTTGTTAATGAACCAAGAAATGGAACAAGTTTATTGTTTTCGCTATTAGGAATTATCGAAGCAAGTGGTGGTACAGTTACCAAAGAAGTATATCAAAAAGTTGAACAAACCTTTAAAAATCATCAACTTAAAATCAATCAAGAGGAGATACAACCTATGCTAGAAGATGTATTAAATGAATCTGGGATACTTTTGAACGTCCCAGCTACAAACTGGGAACAAGCTATTGAGAAGGTAGCGACACCTTTAATTACGGCTAAAGTTATTGAACCAAAATATGTAACCGCTATGATTGCCTCTTTAAATGAATTTGGGCCATATATTGTGATTGGAAAAAATCTGGCATTGGCTCATGCAAGACCAGAAGATGGGGTGAAAGAATTAGGGATTAGTGTTATGACCTTAGAACATCCGATTATTTTTGGTCATGAAGAAAACGATCCAGTAAAAATTATTTTTTGCTTAGCAGCTGTTGATAGCTACTCACATTTAAATATTATGAAAGACATAGTGGCTTTAATTCACGATGAAGAGAAGATTAAGCTTTTGACCGAAGCCACAACAACGAGTGAGTTTCAGAAAATACTCTATCAAAGCCGATAGCAGGGAGAGAGGGAGGAGTTTCCATGTTGTAAAAGAAATAGTTGCTGTTATTTTGGTAGTTGATAAGTGAAGAGGAGGATAAAAATGAAAAAGTTGAATATTTTATTTGTATGTGGCGCAGGTTTAGGTAGTAGTTTTGCCGCCCAGATGTCAACAGAAGATGTTTTAACAACATTAGGAATAGAAGCTAACTTAGATCACACAGATATTTCATCCGCCGTTTCGATGAAATCAGATTTGATTATTACCGCAGAAAATTTCCGTTCGCAGTTTGAAAAATATGCTATTGATGAAAGCAAGACAACCATTATGTATCTGAAAAACATTGTTTCTAAAGTAGAAATTGAAGCAAAAATAACCCCTATTTTAAAAGAAAAAGGACTCATTTAAAAACATAAAAAAGGAGCATAAACATGGGCATTGTAAACTTTATTATTGATAATATTTTGACAGAAGCTTCTATTACAATTAGTTTAATTGCTTTACTTGGTTTGTCTTTACAGAAAAAATCTTTTGGACAAATTATTTCGGGAACCTTTAAAACGTTGTTGGGTTTTCAAGTCTTAAGTGCTGGGTCAGGAATTATTGTTGGTAGTTTAATTTATTTTGGCGAGATTTTTACTAAAGGATTTGCTATGCAGGGAATTATTCCTTCAATCGAAGCTATCAACGGCCAAGCAATGAATGAACTTGGCTTAGGTAGCGATATTGCGCTGACGTTCTTAGCAATCTTTATTTTTAATATTTTAATCGCACGGTTTACAAAGTGGAAATATATTTTCTTAACGGGACAAGCAATTTTATGGATGGCTACGATGACAACAGTTTTTGGTTATTTTGCAGGGTTAAGAGGAGTTCTACTAATTATTGTTGGTGGGCTTGTAGGAGGGATTTTTGCTGTTGCAATGCCAGCTATTGCACAACCTATTATTCGAAAAGTTACTGGTTCCAACGATATTGCTTTAGGTCATTTTTGTACAATTGGTTATATGTTTGAAGCAGGAGTAGCCTATGTTTTTGGCGAAAAAGGAGCAAAGAAAAAATCAATTGAAGAGATTAAACTCCCAAAAGCATTTGAATTTCTACAAGATACTTATTTGTCATTAATGGTTGTTATGGTGCCACTATTTGTTATTACGGCAGCTTTTGCAGGATCAGAATTTGGATCAGAATTATCTGGTTCGCAAAACTATTTAATGTTTGCCTTTATCCAGTCGATTCAATTTGTTGTTGGGGTTTATGTATTACTAGCAGGTGTTCGTCTATTACTTGGGGAAATTGTCCCAGCCTTCCGAGGAATAGCCATGAAAATTGTTCCAAATGCAATCCCCGCTTTGGATTGTCCAGTCTTTTTCCCATATAGTCCTAATGCCGTTATTTTAGGTTTTATTACAACGACGATTGGTTCTGTGATTGCGATGTTTGTTTTACCAACATTTGGTTTAGCGATGATTTTACCAGGAATGTTAACGAACTTTTTTGCTGGAGGAACAGCGGGAATTTTCGGGAATCAAGTAGGCGGTCGCCGGGGTGCGATTATTGGTGGAATTGCGCATGGATTTTTCATTACGCTATTGCCGGCGTTACTAGTGACTATTTTTAATAGTATGGGCTTCATTAACGCTACAGCGACAGATGTCGATACAATCATGGCAGCGTTACTTTACGCGTGGATTCTTAGTCCAATTCTAAAAGCGATTTAAGAGAAAAGGAGCAGTCATCCTATGTTAAATTTCTTTAAAAAGAGACCAAAAAAGGAAACGCAAGAATTAGAAAAAAAAGAATTAACCGATGAAGAAAAAAAGGTACGACAAGAACAAATTTTGGAAAAAGAAAAGGAACTTCAAATTTATTTAGAAAGGGACCATCAAGAAGCTAAAATACTGGCTAAAGTCTATGAAGAATTAGGTGTTTTACAATCGGAACTAGATGTAGAGGCTTCAATCGTCAGTTTAGAAAAAAGTTTTTCCTACAAGCCATCAATTGGAGAGGGCTATAAAATATTAATGAACCTTTACAATAAAAAACGTTCTGAAGCTGCGTATGCTGGTGATGATGAGGGGATTGATCAATGGATGGGAAAAATGGATGAGTTAAGACAAATAGCAAGAAACTATACAATTAGTGGCTAAAATAGAAAAGGGAGTTTACTTATGTATACAACATTGAAACAGGTAACAAATCAAGCTGAAAAACTAAATTTTACAGTGGGCGCTTTTAATGCTCATAACTTAGAGATGCTTCCTGAAATGATTCGTGGAGCGAAAGAAATGGGGGCACCGATTATTATTCAAACCAGTGTTGATACAGCAAAATACATTGGGATGAGTGTTTTAGTAGCAGTAGTCAAGGAAATAGCAGAAACAGAAATGGTAGATGCGGTGTTACACTTAGATCATGCGAGAGACTTTGAAGATATTAAAGAAGCAATCGATAGTGGATATACATCAGTGATGTTTGACGGTTCACATTTACCTTTTAAAGAAAATATTTTGAAAACCCAAGCAGTCGTAAAATATGCTCATCAACAGGGGGTCAGCGTGGAGGGGGAGTTAGGAACGATTGGTGGAACAGAAGAAGGGATTCATGTTGACGAAAACGATAAAGTCTATACCGAGCCAGAGGATGCTGTACAATTTGTTGAAGCAACAGGAGTTGATGCTCTAGCAATTGCGATTGGGACAAATCACGGACAATTTAAAAGTAAAACGGAGGTCAATATTCCATTATTAAAAGAGATTAATGCTGTAGTAGAGGTTCCACTAGTGATTCATGGTGGCACTGGAGTAAAAGAAGAAGACTACCCAGAACTCATTAACAATGGCATTCGGAAATTTAATGTGGGAACTGAATTACTTGTAAATTGGACGAGTACTGCGAAAGAATCATTTGGAGAAACAGCCATAAATACATCATTGCGTCACAATGTTATTCCTGCTAATGAACGGGTCAAAGCGATTGTCAAAAATAAAATCAAGCTTTTTATGAACTTAAATAGTCCAACGAATCTGGGTGTATAGCAATGAAGCGAACGTTACTCTTGTTAGCGGGACCGCCAGCAACAGGAAAAACCTACCTTATTTCTAAAATGAGACGAGTGATTCCAGATTTTTTCTTAATTACACCAGATGAAATTAAAGAAATGTATGCTGATAGATTTGGCTTTGATAATTTAAAAGAAAAAGCTGATTTAGAGCTAGAAGTTTGGCAGTTTTACTATTCTATTTTAGACCAGTATATGACAGCAGGAAAAAAAGTGATTGTTACAGAATATCCATTTAGTGAAAAACAAAAACCTAAATTGAAAATACTAGCAGAAAGACATGACTATCAAGTGATTACGATTCGACTGGTAGCAGATTTTGACGTCTTATGGCAAAGACGACAATTGAGAGATCAGGAACAGGAACGCCATCTTAGTCATATAATGAGTCATTATCAAGCGGGAGATTGTTTACTTGAGCGAGCAAAAGCGGATAATCATATTAGTAAGGCCGACTTTGCAGAGATAATTGCTAAAAGGAAATACAATGAATTTCAGTTAGGGGAACTTTTTGAAGTAGAAGTAAGTGATTTTTCAAAAGTCAATTATGAGGAGTTACTAGAGCAAATAAAAAATGAGATATAATTAATGTTGTATAAACTAGATTAAACTATTCTGATCTTTCAATTGAAAAAAAGGCAACTAGGCTCCACTACCAGCAGCTATTGCGAGTGAAAAACCGTGGAACCGCTCTGAGCCCAAAGGTCAGGTCTCAGAGCTTCCAAGCTTCAAATTTGAGCTAAATAAATGGCAAGCTCAAGTAATTCACATTGGCTTCTGGTCACGGTTACTGGTAATAACTGCTGTTTCTTCGGAAGCAACCCTTATTTGAAAACTGATTAAACTAGAGGAAAAAACTTTGTTTCGTTTTTTTTGTTTATGCAACTCTTATGATGAAATATATATAAGGGAAAGTCAAAAAAAGGGGGGGATTCTGTGAATCTTTTATCTATATAAGACAAATAGACAAACGAAACGACCTTTAAACTTTCTTAAGCAAATAAAGATAAAATCATCACATTTTTATCACATTTAGCTTGTATTATATAGACATACTAACAAAACAACCCTAACAAAACACTTTTTCATTTTTAACTCCTTTCCCGCCTTTCCCCAAAAGGCGGGTCTTTTTTTTGGTAGACTACAGAGGCTATTTTTCGTAGTGAACAGAGTTTTTTTATCAAATAGGAGTAAATCAATGGTAATATAGAGGCAACAAAGCGAAAAAAAAATCATTGATTTTTTTAGATAGGAGAAAAGATGACATTACTTGTATTGGATATAGGGGGATCAGCAGTAAAATATGGGATTTGGGAAAATGAACAATTATCTCAACAAGGGAAAGTAGCAACGCCAAAAAGTAAAACAGCTTTTTTTGATTTTCTAGAAGAAAAATTAATTTCTTTTCAAACAAACTTTGAAATCAAAGGGATCGCCATTAGTTGTCCAGGAGAAGTAAATGAGCAATTGGGGGCAATTATGGGGCTTAGCTTCGTTCCTTATCTTCACATTGGTTTCTTTCTAACAGAATTAAGAAAGTACTTTAAACTCCCAATTACAATGTGTAATGATGCGAAGTGTGTTGCATTAGCAGAATATTCGCTAGGAGCTGGCAAAAATCAAGGGAACTACTTATACGTAGTGATGGGAACAGGTGTTGGAACAGCTTATGTAAATGAATTCGGAGAAATTGGTGAATTGCCTGAAAAGAAGAAAAAAATGGAAGTGTTTTTGGCAGAAAGTATTAAAGCGTTGAATAATTCAGCGATTTCAATGGTTCAAGTCAGTAAAAAAATAGCAAAGAAACAAAACCAATCACATGTGACGTTTGATGGTAAATATATTTTAGAAAAAGCGAAAGCAGGAGATGCAGAATTAATTTCTGAATTAGATGAAATGTATACAAATTTGGCTAGAGTATTAATTATTCTAAATCTAGCCTATCATCCGACGGCAATTGTTATTGGAGGTGGCGTTACAGCGAATCCACAGTATTTCAGCAATGTTTTAGAGAAAGTTAAGGAACTTGTTCAAAACCAAAAAGATCAATTAGAAAAGTTTCGAAATATTATGGCTCCAAAAGATGAAAAAAAAATCTTGGAAATTCAGCTGCCTAGACTACTAAAATGTAAATTTAGGGAACAAGCTAATCTAATTGGTGCAGCGAAATATTTTGAAAAGAAAATGTCAAACTAACTTGTGTGAAGGAATCATACTGCCAAAAGGACTTATGACTCGTGTTTATTCAAGATATTTTATACAATAGGGCTAGAGGAAATGAATGGAGGGATAAAGATGAGTAATGTGATGGATCAAATCAGGAAATATGCACTTTTGCGAGCGATTGCGTATATTCTTTTTGGAATTGTAATTGTTATGAATCCCCATGCTGTGTTTAATTTAGCTGTTTACTTTATTTCAGCATATACGGCAATTATGGGATTATTAAGTGTCTATGAAGGAGTTAAAATCAAAAAGCAAACAGGCGAATATGGTATGAGTATGATGGGCGGTATTATTTTATTAGTATTGGCGGGGATTATTCTTGTCTTTGCTAAAGGAATCGTTAGTATCTTACCATTTTTCTTAGGAATCATTATTGTCATCGTTGGGATTGCGCGCTTTATTCAAGCGAATAATTTAAAAAATTATCCACAAGTTAATTGGGTTTCTTTAATGATATATGCGGTAATTACTTTTGTCGCTGGCTTGGTTTTAGTTTTTAACCCTTTCAGCAGTTTACTATTTCTGTTCCAATTATTTGGCGCTATCTTGATTTTTATGGGAATTTCAGAATTGATTGCCTTTTTCCAATTACGTAAAGTTAAATAGTAGGCTTTTTTCTACTAGCTAAAAAGAGTTTCAATTGCTTATTTGAGATAGAGGTGAAAATAAGCATTTTCTTTTTTCCTTTAGAAAAAATTTGCAAAATAGGAATGGAATGGTCACATTTTCATCACAATTAGCTTGTATTATATAGACATACCAACAAAACAACCCTAACAAAACACTTTTTCATTTTTAACTCCTTTTCCCGCCTTTCCCCAAAAGGCGGGTCTTTTTTTGTTTTAAGAAGTTAAAAAAAATCATGTATCCATAAAACAGTAGGTTTTGTTTTGAATTTTCATCTTTTGATTCATTTAACCTCCTCAATATAAATAGTAGCCCGTTGATTCCCTCGTATAGGCATAGTTTTTACCAGACATAGAGCTTTGAGTTCTGGTTCAACAATGCTTTTTTCTTTGTTGATTTACTATATTTTCTGATTTACTAATACAGTGTATATTTTTTGTTGTTTCTGTTATATGTATTGGTAGTTAATTAAGCTAATACATAGATTTTTTTATATTTAATGATGCTTTTTAACTGTACTAATAACTGTAACAGGTGGTAAAACTGTTATATAAAAAAGCGTTTTTTTTGAAAAAAAGCTCAAATTTTGAGCATAAATATGTCATTTGAAATTTCAGAATGATAGACTAAAAGTGTCTTAAAAAGGATTCATTTTTCTATTTAGATAATATAGGGATGAAAGAAGGTTGCTAATGCGTTACGTAATAATGAAGTCAGATGATATTCGTCGAAATTTGGCAACAGAGCAATATTTGTTAAATCATGTTTCTTTTGATGAGCCACTCATTCTCTTTTACATACAGAAACCTTGCGTGATTGTTGGACGAAACCAAAATGTATTGTCAGAAGTAGACATGAATTATGCAACAGAGCAGGGAATTACGATCACTCGAAGATTATCTGGTGGTGGGGCCGTTTACGATGATTTAGGCAATTTAAGTTTTAGTTTTGTAGTGGATGCAGATAGTCAGTCTTTCGGTGATTTTAAACTCTTTACGAAGCCAATTATTAAAGCCTTGCATTTTCTGGGTGCAACAGGAGCTGAAGTCAGTGGAAGAAATGATTTGCTCATTGATGGGAAGAAATTTTCTGGGAATGCTATGTATACGAAAAATAAAAAAATGTACGCGCACGGAACCTTGATGTTAGATGTAAATATTGAAGAAGCCAATCGTGTGTTAACGGTTTCTCAGAAAAAATTGGAATCAAAAGGCACAAAGTCGGTTAGAAGTAGAGTAACGAATTTAAGGCCGTATTTGTCAGCAGAATATCAGTCTTTAACAATTGAAGAGTTTCGGGATCAGTTGTTGCTGTATCTTTTTAACGCAAAGACGTTAGCTGAAATTATTTCTCACGAATACCACTTAACACCGCAGGATGATGAAGCGATTGACCAATTAGTCAAGGATATTTATGCTAATGAGGATTGGATATTTGGTGAGGAACCGAAGTTTACAATCCAGAAAGAAGAGCGGTTTAAAGGCGGGACGATTGAAGCAAAGATTTCTGTAGATAAAGGGAAAATAGTAGCTCTAACGATTTACGGCGATTATTTTGGACAGAAGAAAACAGAAGAGATTGAGGCCTTGCTTGTTGGTTGTGGGTACAATCAGAAATCACTAGCACTGGCGTTGAAAAATGTTTCAATAGAGGAATATTTTAAAAATATTTCAAAGACCGATTTTATCGGCTTGTTAATTGGTTAGTAGGTACTGAAACGAGGGAGGGAAGGAAAATGATTACTTTTGAGAACATTACTAAAGTTTACCGTCATCAAGAAACAGAGATAAAAGCGTTGAATAAGATAAATCTAACCATTGATTCTCATGAAATTTTTGGTGTGATTGGCGAAAGCGGCTCAGGAAAATCCTCTTTGTTACGAATGATTAATACGTTGGAGCAACCAGATGAAGGGAAAATAAAAATTGATGCGTTGCTTTTAAATGATTTAACAAAGGAACAACAGAGAAGAGTCAGAAAGAAAAGTAGCATGATTTTTCAACATTTCAATCTGTTATATAATCAGACAGTCTTCCAAAATGTTCATTTGCCTTTAACTTTAACTAACAAAAAAGATGAGAAGCGTGTGTTTGAAATATTGGATTTTGTTCAGATGAGTGGGAAAGAACAGTTTTACCCAAAACAGTTAAGCGGTGGAGAGAAACAACGAGTGGCAATTGCGCGAGCATTGATTAATGAGCCAGAGATTTTACTTTGTGATGAGCCCACTTCTGCATTAGATGGGCAGCATGCTTATGAGATTGTTGAACTCCTCCGTCAGGTTAATCAACGTTTTGGAACGACAATGGTTATTGTTAGCCATGAATTGGCTGTCATTAAGCAACTATGTAACCGGGCAGCAATTTTAGAAAAAGGGCAATTGATAGAAACGATGCTGATTTCTAAAAAACAGCAAGAGCAACAATTTCCTTCATACTACGAGCGAATTAAGGAGTGTTTAGGCGAATGACCGAGAAACTAACCTATTATTTCCCCGAGCTGTTAAAAGCCTTGTCTGAGAGTGGAATAATGCTACTGATTTCTACTACAACGGCGGTTTTAATTGGTTTACCTGTAGGAACATTTATTTATTTAGCAGGCTTGAATACGTCTAAAAAAAGTCGCCTGCTCTCAGTAGTTTTAAATGCTTTTGTAGATATTGTCCGCTCTTTTCCATTTTTATTACTAGTCGTTGCCTTAATTCCTTTTACTCGTTCCATTTTAGGTACGGCCTTTGGAACTTATGCCGCATCATTCCCCCTATCCATCGTGTCGATTGCTTTGTATGCTCGATTAGTTGAACAGGTATTGCTAGAAGTTCCCGCTGAAACAATCGAATTAGCAAAGGCTTTAGGCAGTACGAAGAGCCAGTTTATTTTCCGCTTTTTATATGTGGAAGCTCGCTCAGGTTTGGTGTTGACTTTGACTTCAGTGGTCATTAGCCTTGTCTCTTATTCAACCGTTATGGGTGTAGTTGGTGGTGGCGGCATTGGCGATTTTGCGATGCGCTATGGGTATCAACGGTATGAATACGAAGTGATGTACACAGCAATTATGCTTATGATTCTTTTTGTTAGTACAATCCAATTTTTAGGAAGTCGGGTTGCTAAAAAAATAGATAAAAAACATTAGTTAGGAGAAAAAAATGAAAAAAATTTTTTTATTAGGAACATTGTTTGCAGTAACAGGGTTTTTATTTGCTGGATGTGGTAGTCAAAAATCGGCTACAACGGATTCAAACGAAGGAAAAAAGGAAGACAAAATTATTAAAGTAGCTTCTCATATGCCACCAATGACGGATGTTGTTAAAATTGCTGGTGAAGCCATTGAAGATGGCTATCAGGTTGAGTTGGTTCAAGTAAATGATAATATCCAATATAATGAATTATTGAATGCAAAAGAAATTGATGCAAATTTTGCTCAACACGAACCGTTCATGCAAAAATTTAATCAAGAAAAAAATGGCGATTTAGTACTGGTTCAAAAAATTTACAATGCAAAAGTTGGTTTCTATTCTAAAAATTACAAAAAAGTAACGGATATTCCTGACGGAGCCAAAGTGGCATTACCAAGTGATGTTTCAAATGAAGGCCGGGCCTTAGCAATTTTAGCTGAAGAAGGCTTGATTAAACTAAAAGATGGCGTTGGTTTTGAAGGAACAATCAAAGATGTAGTAGCCAATCCCAAAAGATTAGAGTGGCTATCTGTTGATTTATTAAACCTGGCAGAAGCATATAATGAAGCGGATGTAGCACTTGTTTACAACTATCCAACCTATATTGCAAAAGTCGGATTAACACCAAAAGATGCTTTAATATTGGAAAAAAATATTGATGACCGTTTTGCGATTAGCTTAGTGGCACGAAAAGACAACAAAGATTCAGCTAAAATAAAAGCATTAAAAAAAGCGATGACGAGTGATAAAGTGCGTGATTTCTTAATAGAAAAGCAAAATGCTACGTTGGTTCCAGCATTTTAAAAAACAACTTATGGATTGAAAAGTTTAAATGAACTTAAATAATAGGCTGAGATAAATTTATTTGATTTTTTCTCAGTCTATTTATTTTCGTTGAAAAAGTGGGGAATAGCTAGATTTTTTTTAGGAAAGATAATAATCGTTTTAAGCTTTTCTCTCTCTTTTATTCATCGTAACACTCTACAAAACAAAGACAAGATATGATAAACTGATAAAAAAATGGAAGTTGGGAGAAAAAGTTGAAATTCGACGATCGTATTCTTAATTTTGAACATAAATTGAATGACACCGATGATACTATTACTGAGTTTATTCAGAAAAATAGAAATGATTTCCCTAAGTTAACAATCAGAGTGCTTGCAGAAAAATTGTACACGGTACCAAATACAATTGTTCGATATAGTCAAAAATTGGGATACAGTGGTTTTTCTGAGTTGAAAAATGCGATCAAGATAGAAAATAATATAGAGTATCCCATTGAACATGCCCCACAGTGGGAAGTGATCAAGAGAACTTTCGATCTTATCAATCATGAATTAGAAGAAAAAATTACGAAGCAAATTATGCTGTCTAAAAAGGTTGTTTTCTTTGCGGTTGGACAAACATCGTATCCAACAGAAATTTATGCAAAAAATTTTCAAGCGTTAGACCATAAGTCAACATTTCATACGTATCAACATGAGGTTTTCTATGAATTAGAAACGGAAAAGAATCTTTTTCTAATCTTAGTGAGTTTGTCTGGCGAATCCCCTCAACTAATAAAAATCGCTGAAAAAGCGCGAGAAAAGAACTGTTCTTTACTGGGAGTGACGCATCTGTCTAATAACTCTCTGCAAAAAGTCTGTGATTATCATTTGTATTGCTATTCTCCAGAAAAATATTTGAATGGATATAATATTACAGATAAAACGCCCCTTCTAATTGTGTTAAATTCTCTTTTTGAAGCGTATCAAAAAATGTGTACAAATACACAAAAGCTTTTGGATTAAATAAATTTAAGTGGAAATAGGCGAAGATCTCTAAAGATCTTCTTTTTTTGTAGTAAATTAACCATAAAATTAAGGGGGAGATAGGGATGGATTTACAAAAAGCAACATCGCGAAAGCTAATTTTTGTAGACATAATGGAAAAATCAAAAGGTGGGGTTCTTGAATTTTTGACAGAGCAACTATTTGTTGCTGGGAAAATAACATCAAAAGAAAGATTCTTAGCCGATGTTTATGCAAGAGAAAAACTTTCGCCAACTGGATTCGAGAATGGTTTAGCGATTCCACATGGAAAATCGGATGCGGTGAAAGAAGCCTCATTTGCAATTGCCCGTTTACAAAATCCTATTACAGAATATGAAAGCATTGATCCGAATAATCAAGTTACTTTGGTTTTTTTACTAGCGATTCCATCTAATGAAGCTGGTAGCACTCATTTAAAATTATTATCTGAACTGGTAACAAAATTATCTAATCCGGATTATCTCAAATTGTTTATGAAAGCTAAAGATTCAGAAGAAATATACAAACTTTTAGCTAGACAAGAAAAAAATGAAGAACCTACTTCTATTGAATCAAATGAGTTAATCTTAGGTGTAACCGCTTGCCCAGCAGGGATTGCTCATACTTATATGGCCGCAGAAGCATTGGAAAGAGCCGGAAGAGAGCTAGGGGTAAAAGTTCTTGTTGAGAAACAAGGGGCCAACGGAATTGAAGATCGTCATACTACTCGTCAAATCAGTCAAGCCAAAGCTGTGATTTTTGCTAATGATGTTGCGGTGAAAAATAGTGAGCGCTATGCAAAACTGCCACATGTTAATACCACGGTAGCGGATCCTCTAAGAAATGCTAAAGAGCTCATTCAAGAAGCGTTGGATAAATCAAAAAATTTTCAACCAGATAACGAATCGGTTCATTTAGATTTTGAAGAGAACGATGGGGAAAAATCATTTGGCATGGAAGTAAAAGATTCTGTATTAACAGGTATATCGTATATTATTCCAATCATTATTGCGGGGGGAATGATTACAACCTTTGCTGTTCTGATTACTCAAATTTTTGGTCTTCAAGAAGTTATGGCAGAAGAAACAAGCTGGCTATTTTTACTAAAAAGCTTAGGTGGAGGCTTACTAGGGCAGATTATGATTCCTGTTCTAGCAGCGTTTATGTCCTACTCGATTGCAGATAAGCCAGGTCTTGCCCCAGGATTTACAGGTGGTTTGGCAGCCATGACAATTAACAGTGGTTTTTTAGGTGGAATGTTAGCTGGACTAGCAGCTGGATTTTTAATGAAATTTATGAAAAAACACATCAAAGCGAAAGGGGCTTTAGCTGGCTTCGTCAGTTTTTGGGTTTATCCAGTAGTTGGTTCCTTACTGATAGGAATTTTGATGCTCTTTATTATCGGTAAACCTGTTGCCTTTATTAACAACGGCTTGATTAATTGGCTGGACACACTGCAAGGCTCAAATGCGCTACTATTAGGTGCTGTACTTGGAGCGATGGTTTCTTTTGATTTAGGTGGTCCCGTCAATAAAGCAGCCTATGCTTTTTGTATCGGTGCGATGTCTAATGGAAATTTTATTCCTTATGCCGCTTTTGCATCAGTTAAAATGGTTTCTGCTTTTTCTGTATCAGCAGCTTGTATAATAAGAAAAGATTTGTTTACAAAACAAGAAAAGGAAATTGGCGATCAAACTTGGTTGCTTGGGCTTGCAGGAATAACAGAAGGAGCGATTCCTTTCATGATGAATGATCCTGTTCGAGTGATTGCTTCGTTTGTTGCAGGCTCTGCTGTTACAGGTGCCATTGTTGCCTATTTCCAAATAGGTCTAACTGTTCCAGGTGCGGGTATTTTTTCAATGGGGCTTCTAGATTCAAAGATGAATGGCTTAACGGCTGCCCTCATTTGGTTTTTCGCAGCAATTTTAGGTGCAGCAATTTCAACCTGTTTATTAATTATTACTAGAAGTCAAAAATTGAAGAAACAAGCCCTTTAGGAGGAAATTAAATGAAGAATGTTCATATCGTCCCACATATGCATTGGGATCGTGAATGGTACTTTTCTACAGAAGAATCTCGAATACTCTTGGTTAATAATATGACAGAAATCATGGACATGTTAGAAGAACATCCTGAGTACCCTTGCTATGTACTAGATGGTCAAACGGCTATATTAGAAGATTATTTTGAGGTGTGCCCCGAACAAAGAGAAAGAGTAGAAAAACTAGTGAAAGCGGGACGACTAATCATTGGCCCTTGGTACACTCAAACCGATGAGTTGGTTGTAGGAGCGGAATCCATTACTCGTAATTTACTTTATGGAATGTCTGACTGCGAAGCTTTTGGTGAACCAATGAAGATTGGCTATTTACCAGATTCTTTTGGACAAAGTAGTCAAATGCCACAAATATTAAACGGTTTTGGGATTGATTATGCGATATTCTGGCGTGGCATTTCTGAGCGACATGGAACCGATAAAACAGAATTTTATTGGGAAGGTGACGATGGTTCAAAAGTCTTGACGCAACTGCTCCCTTTAGGTTATGCCATTGGTAAATACTTGCCAGAAGAGGCTTCAGCCTTGAAAGAGCGGATGGATAAATATTTCCCTGTATTGGACAAAGGTGCAACATCGGATCATATAATTTTACCCAATGGACATGACCAAATGCCGGTACAACGAAATATCTTCACTATTATTGAACTATTAGAAGAATTGTACCCAGAACGGAAATTCTTTTTGAGTCGTTATGAGCATGTATTTAATCAATTGAAAGAAACAATAGATTTACCTGTGATAAAAGGAGAATTTATTGATGGGAAATACAGCCGAGTTCATCGAAGTATTTTTTCTACAAGAATGGATATCAAAGCGGCTAACGCTAGAATTGAAAATAAAATAACGAATATACTGGAACCTCTAGCTTCAATAGCTTATTCTTTAGGACATGAGTATCATCATGGTTTAATTGAAGGAATCTGGAAAGAAATAATGAAAAATCATGCCCATGACAGTATTGGTTGTTGTTGTTCAGACAAAGTTCATGCGGAAATTATGGCTAGATTTATCAATGCTGAAGAACGAACCGATCGTTTAATAGAATTTTATCAACGAAAAATAGTTGAAGGAATCCCAAGTCCTGAAAGTCACGATAAAGTAGTTCTTTTTAATCTATTACCTAAGAAACGGAAGGAAGTAGTTACAATAAAAATTATTTCTAAATTGCCTTCGTTCGTTTTAGCAGATACTAAAGGAGTTACTGTAGAATATCAAATCATAAGTCAAGAGATCATTGACCCTGGTTTGATTGATCGTCAAATTGTTCATTACGGAAATTACGAACCATTTATTGAATATACAATTCAAGTGAATAGAGAGTTACCAGCTATGGGGTATGATACCTTGTATGTGAAGGCTGGGGAGCAAAAAATAACTCAAGAAATTGGGTTAAAGGATACGATTGAATCAGAGTATTATATTATCACAGCTAAAGAAAATGGTACTTTCAAAATAGTAAACAAAGAAAATGGCGAAGTTTATGATACTGTTTTTGCCATTGAAGATTGTGGCGATGATGGGGATGAATACGATTTTTCACCATTAAGAGAAGAAGTACCCTCTGTTTCTTCAGATTACGTAAAAGCAACCATTGGAGGAGCTGAAACACAATTTTGTGGGAAATTGACCACTAGCTATCAGTGGAAGCTACCTAAAAATTTAGATTCTAGAAGAGAAGGGATCGTTGACAGTTTTGTAGAGATCAGCCTTACTGTTACAGTACCTAAAAACAGTAAAACTATCCAACTGACTCTTTCTATTGATAATCAATGTGGAGACCATCGAATGAGGCTTTTAATTCCCACAAAGATTCAAGCGCTGGTCTCAATTGCAGATAATCAGTTTGGGATTATTGAACGTTCTGTAGAAGATTCTGCAACGGCTGTTTGGGAAACGGAAGACTGGGATGAACGTCCCGATACAATTTTTCCTTTTCTAAGCCATGTCAGCTTAACCAATACTGAGTCTACAGTGGCAGTGTTTTCAAATAGTTCAAGAGAGTATCAGATTACAGGCTCTAATTTTGATAAAATCGCGATTACACTTTTCCGAGGAATTGGTGTTCTAGGAAAAGAAAAATTATTGCGTAGACCAGGAAGGCCCTCTGGGATTAAATTGGCTACACCAGATTCTCAAATGCTTGGAAAAATCACTTTAGACTTTGGCATCTATTTTGAAGAAAGTTCGTTCTCGAATGTGGAAATAGGAAATCGAGCGAAAGAGTATTTAACACCGATTGTTTTTTATAACCAAATCCCTTATCACGCAATGAAATTGAACCCAAGCGGATTGGTGTCGCCAGTAACGTATTCATTATTCACACAAGAAAATCCAAAGATTGTTTTAAGCACGTTGAAGAAAGCAGAAAAAGACCAGATATTACTAGCGAGGTTTTACAACCCTACAAACTGTTTAGAAGAGCTTTCGATTAAGAAAAATGATAAAATGAAAAGGAACTACGATAGTTATAAACTGAACGAAGAAAAAATAAATAGTGATTGTTCAGTGAAAATAAAACCAAACCAAGTAACAACAGTAAAAATAGCTGATTAAAGAAAAAAGGAAGTGAAGAAAAGACGAAAGTTGTTTTTTCTTTGCTTTTTGCTTAATCATAAGGAGGGAAAGGGATGAAGGTTTTGATTGCGATTGACTCTATGAAGGGGTCTTTATCTAGCCTAGAGGCCAATCAGGTTGTATCAGAAGTATTCAAAGAACGAGGGCATCAAGTGATAGAAATAGCCATTGCGGATGGCGGAGAAGGGACTGTAGAGGCGGTCATTGAAAATAATTCTGGAAAAATCATACCAACCTCTGTTCATTCATTAGGTGGGCAAAAAATAACCGCAGAATTTGGCTGGCTTGAAAAAGAAAAAATGGCGGTTATAGAAACGGCAGCAGCTTCGGGCATTCAATTTTTAGATGGAACACTAACAACACATCCCAAAAATACCAGCTCTTATGGTACTGGAGAACTAATTCTTGCAGCCATCGATAAGGGAGCTCAAAAAATCATTATTGGACTTGGTGGAACAGGAACCGTTGATGGTGGAATAGGATTGCTAAGTGCTTTAGGTGTTGAGTTTTACAATAAAGCTGAAGAAATTCTTCCAGTCTCAGGTGGCATATTAGATCAAATTACTCGTATTTCTACTAAGAACTTGTCAAATAAAGTAAAAGAAATCGAATTTTTGATTGCCTCTGATGTGGATAGTCAGTTAACGGGTACTAGTGGAGCTGTTCAGATGTTTGGGAAACAAAAAGGGATTAAGGAAGAAGAAGTAATCGCTTATGATCGAGCAATGAAAAAATATCAAGAAACAGTAATCGGCAAAGCAAAAAGTCAAGCTGGCGATGGTGCGGCTGGTGGGATTGGTTTTGCTCTAAGAACTTTTTTGAATGGGAAAATGTATTCTGGTATTCATTTAATTTCGCAATTATCACATTTGGAAGAACAAATAAAGACAGTAGATTTGGTTATCACTGGCGAAGGAAAGATGGATAACCAAAGCCTCCATGGAAAAGTGCCAGTTGGAATCGGACGTATGGCAAAAAAATATCAAGTTCCAGTCGTTGCTTTTGTGGGGAGCTTCCTAGGAGATGATTCCTTATTTGAAAAAGAAGGAATCTCGGTAATTGTTCCTATTATCGATAAAATAACCAGCTTAGAAGAAGCGATGGAAAATGCCAAGCAAAACTTACAGCGCACATCAAAACGTTCTTTAAAATTACTGGAATTGATTGAAAAAAAATAGCACGTTTCAAAATAGTATTAGCCCCTACTTGGCAGTGACCTTTGTCAGGGATAGGGGCTTTTTTACTATTATTATTAGATGTAATTCAGATAAATAACATGTAATTAGCCTGTTTTTATATCGATAATATACTTTAAATGAAATTCATTTACAATAAATTGGTATTTAAAAACAATAATTTTTACTAATTTTTAATTTATTTTGTAATAAAAGATTCCTTTTTTTATTTTTTTTGGTATTATAGTTTATGTAGAGACGTGTAACCTTAAAACAAGGATGAGCTAATGACTTAAATATGAGAAGATAATTTTTATTGAATAGACCATAAAAAAACGGAAAATCAGAAGATAGAGATCAAGTTTATTAAGTAAACTAAAACATAAAAAGTCAGCAGCAGATGTTTTTTTTGAATATGTTGGGAAGTTTTACGATTATTTAGTGTCAAGCTAGAAAATATTTTGCCATATCATTATAAAATTTTTTCTATTCCCTAAGGTAATCAATCGGAAATTCAGATTCATCTTTCCAAAGACAACATACCTTTTCAAAAAGAGATAGTAAATTATTCAAAGATAGGATAGTTGGATAGAGATTACCACCATGAAAGGATAGAATATGAAAAGAACAGCGAGCATCAAAAAAAATAAAACATTTTTAATTATTTTGGTATTTTTATTATTAAGCACTATTTCTTTGTTGTTTACTCATATAGGTAAACCTGTAATGTACAGAGGTGATGACATTTATTTTCATTTGAGTCGTATAGAAGGGATTTCAGAAGGAATAAAAAATGGGCTCTTTTTTCAAAAAATAAACTATTTTTTTCTACATGGAATGGGGTATGCATCACCAATTTTTTATTCTGATTTATTTTTATATCCGGCAGGGATATTAAGATGTTTAGGAATATCAATTAGTAACACGTATATTATTTTTTTATGGAGTATAAATTTTCTAACCTATCTGCTTGCATATCAATGTTTTCGTTATTATAAAAAAATAGATTACCAAGCGTTCCTATTTGCTGTTCTCTATGGAGGGGCATCGTATCGCTTAAGTGATTTAACAGAGAGAGCAGCTATTGGTGAGTTACTATCCTTTATGTTTATTCCATTAGCTTTTATAGGACTTTGGTCTATATTTTTTGAAGAAAAACAGAAGTATTATATACTGTCTATTGGAATGGCTTGTTTAATATTTACTCATGTATTGAGTGCATTTATTTTTAGTATTTTCATTTTTTTCTATCTAATAATGAATCTGACTACACTTATGAAGAACAAAAAAAGATTATTTGCCTTACTGAAAGCTGTCGGTTTGACAGTGTTACTTTGTTTAGGATTTTTGTTACCAATAGTTGAGCAGACGTTCGATCAATCATTTAATTTTCAAGTGAATCAAGTGGCCAAAATGAGTGATTTTACTCATACTATTCCAGAGTATATCAAAATTGCCTTGGTAAATAGTGGTGTTAATAATTTAGGAATCTTGATTTTTTTGTTGTTTATGCTTTTGTTAGTAAGGTTTAATGCTTTATTAACAGATTCAAAAAAATTATTTTTGATAACTTTTCTATTTTTGGTTTCATCTACAAGTCTGATTCCGTATCGATTGTTAGAAGACACGTTTATCAATTCTGTTCAATTTCCTTGGCGCTTCTTTGTAATAGTTACATTTGGTGTTTGTTGGTTATTTGCTGACAATATTGACAGGTTATTTAAAAGACAGACCTTAAATAAAATGTTACTTTTTGGAAGTATTACATTGGCTACAGGACTGTTAATTTTGCATGGTTTGTTTATTTCTGACACTTCTAGATATGTTTCGAGAGAAGAAGTTGAAGCGATTCCTCAAAATTTTTTAGGCTGGGGTATGGAATACCTTCCTTTTAAAACAGATTATTTTGAAGTCATCGAAGAGCCAAGAAGAATTTTGAACAGCGACAATGTTTCCTTGCAAAATGTTTCTTTTGAGTATGGCGGCATTGATTTATACTACAGTACAAAAAAATCTAATGAAGAAGCTAAAATTATTTTACCTTATATTTACTATAAAGGTTATAAAGCAACTGTGGACGGAGAACCACTTGAAGTCAATAATAGCTCTGTTGTGCCTGGTTTGTGTGAAGTTAACGTAACTGATAGTGGAAATTTAAAGATGAAGTACCATTGGACAACACTCCAAATTGTTTCTTTTATTTTGTCGTTGCTATCGTGGTTAACTCTTGTGATCAGTTTAGGATATAAGAAAATCAAAAAGAAGACCGCCTAAGAGAGTTGTCGCTTTGTCAATACATGTAGTAACTGATAAGAGAATGGGAATATTTTGAAGGTGTATTCTATAGAAAAATGTTTGTCTGTAGATAAACATTTCTGTTGCAGCTTTTTGACTCTGTGCAGCAATGGTATTTGGTAAGAAATTTCACCGATTTATTAACGGATAGCTGTCACTTCTGAGCTTCCAATCCTGACTATTCATCATTTTATTTGTGCTTTTATCTAAATAGTTTTAACGAATAACCGGCTGTCTAGAAGCCTTTCTAACAGAGACGCATTAACATGAATTCTGTTGAATTCAATTAGCGGAACAAAATTGACAATTTCCAACCCAACATGTAAAATATAGCCAAGACAATGAACAAGAGGAGTACTACTGGTGTCGTTTTAGAGAGAAAATTGATTGCTGAAAAATTTTCACACAGCCAGTAAGAAGGTAGCTTGGGAGTTAACAATTTGAAGTAAATAGAATTGTTCGATTTGTGACCGTTACCTCACCAATGAAGCGGTGTTTGAAGAAAAGTCAAACACAATTTAGGTGGTACCGCGTAAAATTATACGCCCTAAAATACGAAAGTATTTTAGGGCTTTATTTTTTCTCCGAAAACAAGTAGAAAGAAGGAAATAGCATGACTGAAGAAAAAAATTTACCGACAAAATATCAGCCAAACGAGGTTGAAAAAGGACGTTATCAAAAATGGCTAGATCAAGATTTGTTTAAGCCTAATCAAAATAAGAAGGCAAAACCTTATTCGATTGTAATTCCACCACCAAATGTAACCGGAAAATTGCATTTAGGTCATGCCTGGGACACAACGTTACAAGATATGATTATTCGCCAAAAACGGATGCAAGGATTTGACACATTATGGCTGCCAGGAATGGATCATGCGGGGATTGCAACGCAAGCAAAAGTCGAAGAAAAATTAGCAGAGCAAGGCATCTCTCGTTATGACTTAGGCCGCGAAAAATTTGTCGATCAAGTTTGGGAGTGGAAAGAAGAATATGCTTCTCATATCCGCGAACAATGGGCACAAATGGGGCTTTCTTTAGATTATAGCCGCGAACGTTTTACTCTAGACGAAGGATTATCTGAAGCTGTTCGTAAAGTTTTTGTTTCTCTATATGAAAAAGATTTAATTTACCGTGGTGAGTACATTATTAATTGGGATCCAAAAGCGAAAACAGCCCTCTCTGACATTGAAGTCATTCATAAAGATATCGAGGGTGCTTTTTACCACATGAGCTATCCTCTAACAGATGGTTCTGGTATCGTTGAGATTGCAACCACTCGTCCAGAAACGATGCTTGGTGATACCGCGATTGCGGTTCATCCAGAAGATGAAAGATATAAAGAGCTAATTGGCAAAACGGTTACGTTACCATTAGTAAACAAGGAAATACCGATTATTGCTGATGAATATGTAGATATGGAATTTGGAACCGGTGTGGTAAAAATTACACCAGCCCATGATCCTAACGACTTTGAAGTAGGTAATCGTCATGATCTACCTCGTGTAAACGTAATGAATGAAGATGGTTCTATGAATGGACTTGCTGGAAAATATGAAGGAATGGATCGTTTTGCGGCACGTAAATTGATTGTTTCTGATTTAAAAGAAATGGGTCGTTTAATAAAAATTGAAACCATGAACCACAGCGTTGGTCATTCAGAAAGAACAGGGGTAGTTGTTGAACCTCGTTTATCAACTCAGTGGTTCGTAAAAATGGCTCCTTTGTCAGAAAAAGCGATGAAGAACCAAGAAACAGAAAATGCTGTTGAATTTTTCCCACCACGTTTCGATCAAACTTTTATGCGTTGGATGGACAATGTACATGATTGGGTAATTTCTCGTCAATTATGGTGGGGACATCAAATTCCTGCTTGGTATCATAAAGAAACGGGTGAAATGTATGTTGGAATGGAAGCACCGACTGATGCTGAAAATTGGATACAAGATTCGGATGTTTTAGATACATGGTTTAGCTCTGCTCTTTGGCCGTTTTCAACAATGGGTTGGCCCGATGAAGCCAATGAAGACTATCAACGCTATTTCCCAACGAATACATTGGTGACTGGCTATGATATTATTTTCTTCTGGGTAAGCCGCATGATTTTCCAAAGCTTGGAATTTACTGAACAGCGTCCATTTAAAAATGTCTTAATGCACGGTTTAATTCGTGATGAACAAGGGCGCAAAATGAGCAAGTCTCTAGGAAATGGGATTGACCCAATGGACGTGATTGAAAAATACGGTGCAGATGCTTTACGTTGGTTCTTGTCTAATGGTTCTTCTCCTGGTCAAGATGTACGCTTTAGTTATGAAAAAATGGATGCCTCTTGGAACTTTATCAATAAAATTTGGAATGCCAGCCGTTTTGTTATTATGAACATTGAAGGTATGACAGTAGAAGATATTGATTTTAGTGGTGAAAAAACAGTAGCTGATCGTTGGATACTAACTCGTTTGAATGAAACAATTGAGCGAGTGACAGATTTGTTTGACCGCTTTGAATTTGGTGAAGCAGGTCGTCAACTATACAATTTCATCTGGGATGATTTCTGTGATTGGTATATCGAAATGAGTAAAGAAATCTTATACGGAGAAAATGAAACAGCGAAACAAGCGACACGCAGCATCTTAGTATATACGCTAGATCAAATTTTACGTCTACTCCATCCAATTATGCCTTTTGTAACGGAAGAGATTTGGGAAAGTATTCCTCACGAAGGAGAATCGCTAGTTGTTGCAGCGTATCCAGTTGTGAAAGAAGAGCTGACAGATGAAACAGCAGCTCGCGGGATGGAAGTCTTAAAAGAAGTAATTCGTTCTGTCAGAAATATTCGTGCCGAAGTAAACACACCACTTTCAAAACCAATCACATTGCTTATCAAAACAACCGATGACCAAATAGATCAATTCTTAGTGGAAAATACCAATTATATTGAACGCTTTTGTAACCCAGAAGAGTTAACAATTAGTAAAGAGATCATTGCCCCAGAATTAGCAATGTCGGCGGTATTGACAGGAGTAGAAATTTACTTGCCATTAGCAGGTTTAATTAACATCGAAGAAGAAATTACTCGTTTAGAAAAAGAGTTAGAAAAATGGAATCAAGAAGTGAAACGAGTGCAAGGAAAACTAGGAAACGACCGTTTTGTGGCAAATGCGCCTGAAGAAGTCGTTGAAGCTGAAAAAGCGAAGGGAAAAGATTACCTTGAAAAACAAGTCATTGTAAAAGAGCGTATTGCTCAATTGCGGACAGTAAAATAATAAAATAGAAAAAAAGCGTACCTATTCTATAGAGGACCATTAAAAGTAAGACAAAGCTGTCTCCTTTTTGGAAAACGATGAGAAGGTACGCTTTTTTTATAGTATAGACAGATGATTGAATAAATAAAGTAAAATGAAGCTGTAGGTTGCTACAGACCAGAATTTCAAAAGTAATAATATTTTCATATATTCTTTAAAAGGAAAATCAGTCAATCCTGCGACCAAACAGACTAAATCATCTGGCGCAAAAGGAATTAGCAACGTCGCTATCAATAATTTCCTAATCCCATCTGGCGGACGATTAATCATCTTCTCAAATTTTGAATAACGTTTAGGAGGTAATAACGCTCGCGCAAAATCTTTCCCATAGTAATTCACTAGCCAGTAGACAATGATATCACCGATAATTAAACCAATAAAGCTATAAATCAAGCCGGGGATATTTCCAAACATTAGCATTCCCACGACAGAAGAAATTCCTCCAGGAAGAATTGGAATAATCACTTGAAGAATTTGCAAAGTAATGAAA
Source organism: Enterococcus rivorum (assembly GCF_001742285.1). Classification (GTDB taxonomy): domain Bacteria; phylum Bacillota; class Bacilli; order Lactobacillales; family Enterococcaceae; genus Enterococcus_L; species Enterococcus_L rivorum. The sequence goes on from NZ_MIEK01000003.1 coordinate 52,643, forward strand.
AAGAAAATCGCATAATCTCCAAACTGCTTAATAAATGTTTGCAAGGATTGGACAGAGTGAAAGATGCCAATTGAATAACCATAAACAACTAATAAAGTGAAAATAACAACTCCCAAAATTGGTAGAAAATAAATAATATTTTTCGCAAGACTTTTTTCTTCTTTTTCTTCCACAGTAAATTCAGCTCACTTTCAGTTCCTCGTAAATATCAATATATATAATTTGGATTCATTCGTCAATCATTTCTTAAAAATAGAACTGGTCGTGTAGAATGTACCTAGAAGCTTTGATCCGTGAGGGAAGCCCTATCACAATGGGTGACATCGGATGCACCAAAATATTCACTGCTAGAATTATTAAAAACATCTAAGTATTTAGCGATAAAATAGGAAATCAGGATGTTTTGAAAGAAAATCTGTTTATTTAATGAAAATGAAAGATACTTTCGCTATAATGGACAAATAAGGATCAGAAACGAACGACAATAAATGTAAAAGAAGGGATAGAATGTCAATTACGATAGAAGAAGCAATTACTTGGATTCATAGTCGATTGCCTTTTGGTTCCAGACCAGGACTTGATCGAGTAGAGGCGTTATTAGAACGAGTCGGAAATCCTGAAATAAAAGTACCGACAATTCATATTGCTGGTACGAACGGAAAAGGTTCTACGGTTACTTATTTACGCTGTATGCTGGAAGAAATGGGTCTAACAGTAGGCACATTCACATCGCCTTATATTGAATATTTCAATGAACGAATTGCTCTTAACGGACAGGGAATTCCAGATGAAGAGCTAATAAAATATGTTGAGAAATATCAACCAATTGTGGAAAAAATGGATAGCATAGACAAAATCCAAGGAATCACTGAATTTGAGACACTTACCGCAATGGCTTTTGATTATTTTCTTGAAAAAAAAGTAGATGTAGCAATCATAGAAGTTGGATTAGGCGGGCTTTTAGATAGTACAAATGTCGTCCATCCTATGTTGACAGCAATTACGACTATCGGCAAAGACCATACAGAAATATTAGGAGAAACGCTAGAGAAAATCGCCTATCAAAAAGCTGGCATTATCAAGCCCGATGTTCCTGTAGTCACTGGAAATATCACTCAAGAAGCTTTAAAAGTAATTGAAGCATCAGCTCAGAAAAACGACAGTCCTATTTATCGATATGGTCAAGAATACGAAGTGAACTATTTACATCCAGATAAAACATGGGGAGAAGTCTTTGAATTTTGTGGAGAGTCTGGAAAAATTCCTAATATAAAAATACCTCTCCTTGGTCGTCATCAAGTCGAAAATGCTTCAATAGCGATTGAGCTATTCTATTTATATTGTAGATTACAAAATATTCATTTTGCTGAAAGAAATGTATATAAAGGATTGCTAAAAGCCCAATGGCCTGGCCGAATGGAACGCTTGAGTGAAGAACCACTGATTGTATTAGATGGTGCACACAATGAACACGCTGTTCGTCGTTTAGCAGAGAATTTAAAAAAAGAATTTCCGAATAGAGAAATTAATATTCTATTCTCCGCGTTGGAATCAAAAGACGTTGAAGCAATGATTACTATTTTAAGGACAGTGCCAAACGCTCATCTTTATTTAACAACCTTTGAATACCCAAAAGCAGTTGCGTTAACAAAAATGTCTCATCTAGAAAATGATAAAACAGAACTGGTATCGCTTTGGCAATTTGGGTTAGGTGAAATTTTAGAAAAAATGGCAGCAGATGACTTGTTACTTATCACGGGTTCACTGTATTTTGTTTCCCAGGTAAGAGAATTATTACTAAATTTAGGAGGAAAAAATGACTAAAGTAGAAGGCGTTATTTTTGATATGGATGGTTTGTTGTTTGATACTGAATTGATTTATTATCGTTCAACTCAAAAAGTAGCAGATGCAATGGGTTTCCCTTATTCAAGGGCTCTATATCAAAAGTTTATTGGTGTTTCAGATGAAGAAGTCCAAGGAAATTATCATGAAATTTACAAAGGACATGGCAAAGAAAAAGTGGATGAATTTATTCGATTGGCTTATGAAGATACTTACCAAGAGTTTGAAGCGGGGAATGTTCCTCTTAAAGAAGGAGTTGTTGAGTTACTAACCTATTTGGAAGAGAAAAATATTCCTCGTGTGGTTGCATCAAGTAATGTTCGTTCAACAATTGATTTACTACTAAAAAATGCAGAAATTAGACACTATTTTGATGATATTATCTCTTGTGAGAATGTAAGGAGAGCAAAACCAGATCCAGAAATATTTCAAGTTGCTCTAGCAAGACTAGGGACTTCAGCAGAAAAAACGTTGATTTTAGAAGATTCTTATCACGGTGTAACAGCTGCACATACCGCTGGGATTCCTGTCATTATGGTTCCTGACTTATTAGAGCCAACAAAAGATATGGAAGAAAAAACACTGAACATTTTAACTAGCTTAAAAGAAGTACCCGGATTTATATAATAAAAAAGCTCCTCTTTTGCGTATAGTTTATATAGCGAAGGAGGGTTTTATTTTTTATGAGATCAGGAAATCTGTTTATAAGAGAAATGCCTGAAGACTGTTTGCCAAGAGAACGAATGGAAGAAGTAGGGGAAAAGGCATTATCTAACCAAGAATTACTAGCAATTATTTTGAGAACTGGAAAGAAAGGGTACAACGTTATGAAGTTAGCTTCCTCTTTTTTGAATCATTTTGAGAATTTACATACTTTAAAACAGGCCACAGTGACCGAAATGATGGAAGTTGACGGAATTGGTAAAGTAAAAGCCTTAGAAATACGAGCAGCGATTGAATTAGGAACCCGTATTCAAGAAAGTACTCAACTAAAATATGGAAAAGTTTCTTCTAGTTATCAAATTGCACAAAATCTTATGGGAGAAATGAAGGATTTACAACAGGAACATTTAGTTTGTCTTTTTTTGAATACAAAAAATGAAGTGACGAAGAAAGAAACAATCTTCAAAGGGACTTTGAACCAATCTATCGCTCATCCTAGAGAAGTGTTTCGGCAAGCAGTAAAATATTCAGCGGCGAGAGTTATTATTGCACATAATCATCCATCTGGGAATCCAACACCTTCAGAGCAAGATCTATTGTTTACCAAGAGAATAAAGGAATGTGGCGAAATGATGGGGATTGAACTATTGGATCACATTATCATTGGTCAGGAAGAATACCTAAGTTTACGAGAGGAAAATTTTTTATAGAAGGATTCAACAGGATTCCTTGCAAAAACAAATCTGCCCGTGTACAATAAATGTGTAATCTTGTTTGGAACAACATAGAAGTTTTTATTTATAAAAACCCTGTCGTTTACGGGCAAAGTTGCAATTATTTAGTGCTTAAGCACGAGGAGGAACAGGAATGGAACAAGGAACAGTAAAATGGTTTAATGCAGAAAAAGGGTTTGGCTTTATCTCTCGTGAAGACGGTAGCGACGTATTCGTACATTTCTCAGCAATTCAAGGAGATGGATTCAAAACTTTGGAAGAAGGTCAATCTGTAAGCTTTGATGTTGAAGATTCAGATCGTGGACCACAAGCAGTAAACGTAGAAAAAAACTAATTTAATTCGATCAAAAACATCTGACAGAATGTCTGTCAGATGTTTTTTTATAAGAATCAGTGGTTTTTATTTAAATGTAATAAATAGAACAACAAAAAGGGCATCCGCGATTTTTCATTCAGCGGATGCCCTATTTAGTATTAGAAGTTGAATCATTCATTTGGATGTAGCCACTCCTTAGATAGATTTTTTCAATTCTTTTACTGCTTGTTTAATTGTAATACCATAAGCAACTTTTCTTTGGTTATTTGCATCTATAGCCATAAATAAGTTTCTATTTGTATCTAGTGCAATACGGTATTCCAATACATTGTTATCAAATGTCATAATTATTCTCCTTTCTGTTGTTCCATGAAAGGCAACGAGACGTGATAACGAAATTCCTGTTTTAATTATAGCACGTTTAATGAAAAAGACAAAAGAGATTATTAGAATTTTAAAGAAAGCAAAGAATAATAGTGGCCTCAAACTACCAAGTTATTTTGAGAAAGCGCTTTTTCGTAGTAGAATAGAAGTATCAAATAGAAGGGGGAGATTTACAATGAATGATACGTATAAAAATATTTTAGTAGCAGTTGATGGGTCAAAACAATCAGAATTTGCTTTTAAAGAAGCGATGAGTATTGCCAAGAGAAACGACGCAACCTTACATGTTCTTTATGTTATTGAAGAAACAGGTAATTATTTTGGTGAATTGACGATTTCAATGGGGAATGTCATGGAAGAATTGAGAAAAAGAGAAGAAAATAGAATGAAGGAACGGGAAGAAAAAGCGCAAGAACAAGGAGTAACAGCTATTAAAACATACGTGATGTATGGCTATCCTAAAGCATTAATCGCTCATTTTGATGAATCAGAAGAGCCGATTGATTTAATTGTCATTGGAAAGACTGGATTAAATGGATTAGAGCGTGCACTTGTGGGGTCAACTACTTCTTATGTAGTGAACCATTCTGATGCAAATGTTTTGGTAGTGAACAATCCAAAGAAGAAAAAATAAACAGCATTCTTGAGAGGTGAAATGAGAAATCGATTTGTTATTTAACATTGTGTAAAAGTTTTTCTTTATATGGCAGGAATATATTTCTTTGTTTTTTTATTATTTTGGAAGGTTTATTTTTTAAAAAAAATCACTTCCATGATATGATTGGAATAAGAAGTGAGGGGTTACATTATCTCGCTTCAAAAAAATAGAAAAACGAAAGGAGCTTTTCAAATGAAAGAGAACTTTTTAAAGAAACTGTCGGGCCTGTTTTTTGTTATGATGTTGATCTTTTCAGTTGGAGCTTTAGGATTTGGAACCAAGGCGCATGCGGTAGATAAACCAACGTCGGGAACCTTAACTATCCACAAATTGAAATTTGACGGTATAGATCCATCCTTGATTCCTCCAATTGCTGGAGATGGAACACAGCTAGGTCAGTTACCACCAGGAGCTTTACCGGCACCGGGAGTCAAGTTTGCGATTGTTTCGACAACTGGAAGCAATTTAAGCATGAGTCCTAGTCAAAAGGATGCATTAAACTATTACAACTCTGTTATAGGTAATGCTAATGTACCACAAGATACAGGAACAACGGGAGCAGATGGTACGTATACTACCAAAACCTTACCAGCTGGGCAATATGTGGTTGTTGAATTGATGCCAGAAACAGGTACGTATTCTATGTCAGCACCAGTTGTGGTGAGTATTCCTATGATGAACTTAGATGGAACAGGATGGAATAGCAACGTCCATATCTATACTAAGGATGGGGTTACTCTAGGTGCAGCTAAAATGCAAAAATTAGATCCAAGCAATAATCCTTTACAAGGAGCAACCTTCTCACTTTATATGCAAGGAACAAGCGGCAACCCAGATACTTTGGTTGCGAATAATCTAACTACAGGTAGTGATGGTTATACAGATGTGGTTGGAAACTTATTAGTTGGTAATTATTACTTTGTTGAAACGAGTACATTAGATACTTACTTATTAAATGGGAAACAAGTACCATTTACTGTAGCTGATACCGATATGGCTTATGATTCAAATGGGCAACTGTTACAAAACAAGGTCAAAACGGTTAGCTTGGTCAACTACATGAAACCAACCTTACAAAAAACTCGTACTACTGATGAAAGTGTAGACATTGGAGAAACAGTGACATGGAAAATTTCTACAGATGTTCCATTGAACTTAACCGATTATACGAAATATGTAATTACAGATACATTAGATACTAGATTAACTTATGTAGGAAATATGTCAGTAACGTTAGACAACGCACCATTAAACCCAAATCTTTATAATGTTCAGGTAAATGGCAGAGTGATTACAGTTACCTTTACTGATATTTTTGCTCAAGGAAATATTGGAGCAATCCAAAGCGGAGACAAATTCAATATTCAGTTCGATACGACTGTTAACAATACAGCAATACCAGGAGTACAAATCCCCAATAATGCTGTATTGACTATGAATAATGGATGGGTGGATGCAACTTCTACAGAAGCGAATCCACCAATGGTTGAAACTGGTGGACGTCAATTTATGAAGGTTGACCCAAATAATAATCCATTGCAAGGTGCACAATTTGTTGTTTCTAAAACAAATCCTGATAACAGTATTTCTTACATGAAACAAAGCGCAAATCTAAATGTGACTTGGGTAAACTCTAAGAGTGATGCAACAGTCTTTACTTCTGCAAATGATGGAACTTTCCAAATGTATGGTTTAGCTTATGGCACATACAACATTGAAGAAGTGAAAGCACCAGGTGGTTATAATCTGTTAAATGGTATTCAAACATTTACAGTAGATCCAAATAGCTATGACGATGATGCAATGATTTTAGTGGTGAATACAATGGCGCCTACCATACCCATTACTGGGGGAATTGGTACTATCATCTTTTTTGCTATCGGGCTTGTTCTGATGGGAATAGTATACTTCTTCTATAGAAGATATGAAAGCCAATCAGCATAAAAAGCGCATACTAGTGATCAAGTGATAATTAAACATGAGATAAAACAGACAATGTTTTGTCTCATGTTTTTCAATTTAAACTAATTATCAGAATGTTTGGTGAAAAAATGGCAAAAAAAAAGAAAATGAAAAATAAAAAAAGTGTTTTACCCAAGATTTTTATGATTCTTTTTTTTATGATAGGATTGGGTATCTTTATGTACCCTATTTTAAGTAATTTGTATGCTAATTTTTACCATACTCGGGTAATTGACTCTTATAGAGAGAACGTTGACAAGAAATCTGAAAGTGAAAAATCGGATTTAGTTAAAGATATGATGGAGTACAATAAAGAAATGGCAACAGGAGAAGGGGCGGCAACTACAGATCCCTTTAAAAAGGAAGAGAAAAAGAAAGAAAAGAAAACCAAACATAAAGTTCTGGATGCTTTGGAAAAAAAGTTAGGTGAGGTTTTAGGATATATTACGATTCCAGAAATTGATGCAAAAATCCCTATATATAGCGGGGCATCAGATTTTCAATTACAAAAAGGAGTAGGAGTATTACCAGGAACTTCGTTGCCTATTGGAGGAGAAGGAAATCATAGTGTCATTACAGGACATAGAGGATTGCCTAGCTCTAAGCTATTTACAGATCTTCCTAATTTAAAAAAAGGCGATAAATTTTTTGTCGATATTTTAGATGAAACTCATGAATATGAAATAGATCAGATTAAAACCGTAGTTCCAGAAGATATCTCAGATTTACAATTAGTTCCAGGAAAAGATTACATAACGTTACTGACCTGTACACCCTATATGATTAATACTCATCGTTTGTTAGTTAGAGGCGTTAGAGTTCCTTTAGAAGACAAAGATAAGAAAGGAAAAGATATGGATTGTTGTTGTATTATCCCATTAATTATTCTTATCGTGATTAACTTCTTCATCTTAATTCTAATGTGGCTTATTTATAGAATGAAGAGACGTGAAGAAAAAGATCGACAAGAAAAAGAACAAAAAGAACAGGCGCAGGAAAGAAGAAAGAAAAGGAAGCAAAAAGAAAAAGCGATAGACAGCTAAAGCTGTTTATCGCTTGAAAATAGGATTGTATGAACCAGTTTTTCTATGCTGATTCATACAATCCTATCTTTTTTATTAAATTAAGTCGTCATAATCATTGGTAAGATCATTGGGTGACGCTCTGTTTTTTCAAATAAGAATGGTTGTAAAGCTGTAGATAAAGCATCACATAATTTTGCTTCAGTACAATTTTCTTCTTTTAATGCTTGTCTTAAAGCATTGAACAAAATACGTTGTCCTTCGTGAATCATTTCACCAGATTCTCGCATATAAACAAAACCTCTAGATAAAATGTCTGGACCTGCTAAAACTTCTTTGTTTTTGATATCTACAGTAGCAACAGCTAAGACTAAGCCTTCTTCTGAAAGGATACGGCGATCTCTTAAAACGACATTCCCAATATCGCCAACCCCGTTACCATCAACATATACATCGTTTGCATTGAAATGTCCAGCAACATGAGCTTCTTCTGAAGTCAGTGCCAAAACATCTCCATTTTCCATGATAAAGCAATTTTCTGCCGGAACCCCTGTATCTTGCGCAAGAGAAGCATGAATTTTTAACATTCTAAACTCACCGTGCACAGGCACAAAGAATTTTGGTTTCATCAAGCGGAGCATTAATTTTTGTTCTTCTTGTCCACCGTGACCAGAAGTATGAATATTGTTTATCTTACCGTGAATCACTTCAGCACCTGCTTCAGAAAGTAAGTTGATAAGACGGTTCACACTTGTAGTGTTTCCTGGAATTGGCGAACTTGAAAAGATTACCGTGTCACCAGGCTGCACAGAGATTTGACGATGGGTACCGTTAGCAATTCTACTTAAAGCAGCCATTGGTTCCCCTTGAGAGCCAGTACATAAAATCATTGTTTCACCGGCAGGTAGTTGGTTCAATTCAGAAGCATCTACAAAGGTTCCTTTTGGCACGTTAATGTAGCCTAAGCGTTCTCCATTTACGATTGCATTTTCCATACTTCGTCCAAAAACAGCAATCTTGCGACCTGTTTGAACAGCGGCTTCTGCGGCTTGTTGTAAGCGGAAAATATTTGAAGCGAAACTAGCAAAGATAATTCTACCTTCAACTTTTTCAACTATTTTTAGAATAGATGAACCGATTGTTTTTTCCGATTTTGTAAAGGTTGGAATTTCAGCATTTGTACTATCTGATAGTAAACACAAAACGCCTTCTTCTCCAAGTTTCGCCATGCGATGTAAATTCGCTGGTTCCCCTACAGGAGTAAAGTCAAATTTGAAGTCACCGGTTGCTACAATATTTCCAGAAGGAGTTTTTACAACAACTCCTAATGCATCTGGGATACTGTGTGTCGTACGGAAGAAACTAATAGAGGTTTTTCTGAAACGAATCACTGTGTCCTCATTAATTTCATGTAAGGTTGCATCACGCAATAGACCATGTTCATCCAGTTTATTTGTAATCAGAGAGAGAGCAAGTGGTCCTGCATAAATTGGAATATTTGCCTGACGAAGCAGATAAGGAACACCACCAATATGATCCTCATGTCCGTGGGTAATAATAAGTGCTTTTACTTTATGGAGATTTTGAACGATATAACTGTAATCAGGTATAACGTAATCAATACCAAGCAAATCGTCTTCTGGAAATTTTATCCCAGCGTCAATAATAATGATTTCATCTTGAAATTGAACACCGTAAGTATTTTTCCCGATTTCTCCTAATCCGCCAATAGCAAAAACACCAGTTTCGTTGTTTTTAATATTTACTTTCATACTAAAACTCCGTTAAAGAGAATTCCGCATGTTCTTGTTCGTAGGCTAAATGGTTCTCATCCAACGCTTGGATGTATTCAATGTTGTATGGTGTATTTTCTTCAACAAGCTGTCTCACAATAATGTCATTCTCAGCTTCCATATAAAGCGATTTTGTATCTTCTCTTTTTGGGTTTCTTGTTTTTGTTTCTTGATAATAAACTTTGTAAATCATTGTTTTATTCTCCTTTTTCTGCTAGTAGCAGAGTATTATTTTTTATTTTACAGTAATTAAATATATTTTATCATCCTAATATTTCAGACGATAGAAGGCGTGAAAAGGTAGCGAGAGATTGTTAAGAACAGTAGACAGTAGTGGTATAGAGGGATCATTTGGTGTAGATTCATTATTTTTAATAAATGAGTAAAGGTAGAAAAAAATACCCCTTGGACTATCATCTGATTTAAAAAATAACGAATATTAGAACACACCAAAATGAGGTGGCCAACCACCTAAAAAAACAACTGTCACTAAAAACAAAAGGTTAATAGTGAAATGAAGCCTCGACTTTGCTCCATTTGTCATTGCTTTATAAAAAAATACTACTAATTTCAACCGTCCCTTGTGTTGTTTGAAACAACAATTAAAAACATTTTATCACAGAATGACTAATAAGTATAGAAAGTGCTAAGTCGAATTAGTAAAAAACAATTTATTTTTCTTCTTCTAAAGGCACACGAGTTTTCTTATTGAAATACCAATTTAATAGAATAAAATGTAGCACAAAAACGACAGACAAAGTAATGGTCATCATTTGATTTTTAACAAGTAAACAAGGAATTAAGAAAACGATAAATATCGTAGAAAAAAGTTTTACTTTGCCCCAAAATGTTATTTTCTTCTCTACTAAAGATTCTTGAATATATTTTTGGTAGTAACTAGACTGTATAAATTTTGCATACAAATGATCGGAGCTTCTCATCCATAAAAAAGCTGTAGCAATATAGAAAACAGTTGTGGGTAAAATAGGCAGAAAAATCCCTAAGGTTCCTAAACCAAAAGTAATAAATCCTGATAAAATAAAAATGATTTTTTTCATGACCTTTATTTCAGCTACTTTCTTGAAAATTTTAATATTGTTTAGTATAGCATGTTTCATAAATGTTGTAATCAAATCGAACTTAGATGACCATTTTCAATTTTTTACAATACTAAAACAGCAGAGAAAGAATCATTGTTGGCATGTTTATATCTTTCTATTTGATTTTTAATCGCATTTGGTTAAGATAATTTGGTTTTCAGAATATAAAATAGATAAATGAATTTAAGGAAGAACGATTCTACAATTATTTTGTAAGAAGAATCAATTATCACATGTTTTCAGTTACTTTTTCATTCAGATAAATAGAGCGAGTCTATCTTTTTTTTATCATATTGTATCTCTATCTTTTCTATATATAGTGATGATAAACTCCTTGTTTTTCATTTTCCTCAAGATGTTTTTTATGATATAGTGGGAGTACTGGGTTCAGAATTAGGATAGGAGATGATTGGTTGAAATTAATGTGGCGTTACACGATGAAATATAAGAAATTATTGTTTGCTGATTTCATTTGTGTTTTTGGATTTATTTTAATTGAGTTAGGTTTGCCAACGATTTTGGCAAGAATGATTGATAAAGGAATTGCAAATAATGATTTTGAGTATGTGAAGCAACAGGGGTTATTGATGGTTGTAATTACCGTTGTTGGCGTAGCCATGAATATTATGTTAGGGTATTTTGGAGCAAGAATAACCACCAATATTGTTCGAGATATTCGAGATGATTTATTTGAAAAAGTTCAGACTTTTTCCCACCGTGAATATGAAACAATAGGTGTTTCTTCTTTAATTACTAGAACTACCAATGATGCATATCAAATTATGCTTTTTATGGGAAATATTTTAAGAATGGGTTTTATGACACCCATGATGTTTATTGTCAGTTTGTATATGGTAATGAGAACGAGTCCTTCTTTAGGAATTTTTGTTTTAGTGGCATTACCTGTTTTACTGGCTGCCGTAGTATTGATTGCGAAAATATCGGAACCACTGTCCAATAATCAGCAAAAAAACCTTGATGGTATCAATGGGATTTTGAGAGAAAACCTTTCTGGATTAAGAGTCATTCGTGCTTTTGTAAATGAGAAATTTGAGGAAAGTCGTTTTGCAAAAGTGAATGAGGCGTACACAAAAAGCTCAAAAAGTTTATTCCGTTTAATGGCTGCAGCTCAGCCAGGCTTCTTCTTTCTATTTAATATTGTTATGGTGCTAATTATTTGGAAAGGTGCTTTGCAAATTGATAGTGGCAATTTATTAGTGGGGGATTTGATTGCTTTTATCGAATATATCTTCCATGCGTTATTTTCTTTTATGCTGTTTGCTAGTGTTTTCATGATGTATCCTCGTGCAGCTGTTTCAGCTCGTAGGATTCAAGAAGCATTTGATATGGAACCAGCTATCTACGAAAATGAAGAGGGCATATCTGAAACGCAAACAAAAGGTTATTTAGAATTTAAAAATGTGACCTTCGCTTATCCAGGACATGCTGAAAGTCCGGTTATTCGTAATGTAAGTTTTACGGCATCACCAGGAGAAACAGTTGCATTTATCGGGAGTACTGGTAGTGGGAAATCCACGTTGATTCAGTTAATTCCTAGATTTTATGATGTTTCAGAGGGACAAGTATTGATTGATGGTGTGGATGTCCGCGACTATCAATTGAGTGCTTTAAGAAATAAAATTGGTTACATTCCACAAAAAGCGTTACTATTTACTGGAACAATTGAAGACAATCTTCGTTACGGAAAAGAAGACGCTACTATGGAAGAAATGGAAACGGCAGTTGACATTGCTCAGGCGACCGAATTTATTTCTCAAAAACCTGATGGCTATAATGAATTGTTATCAGAAGGCGGAACGAATTTTTCTGGTGGACAAAAACAACGTTTAGCAATTGCTAGAGCGGTGATTAGACGGCCAGAAATTTATATTTTCGATGATAGTTTTTCTGCATTGGATTACCAAACAGACGCTAATCTTCGAGCAAGGTTAAAAAAAGAAACGACAGAATCAACTGTTTTAATTGTCGCCCAACGAGTAGGCACAATCATGCATGCAGATAAAATCGTTGTCTTAAACGAAGGTGATGTTGTCGGAATCGGAACTCACCAAGAATTACTTGAGAAATGTCCAATTTATTATGATATTGCGGCTTCTCAATTGTCAGAGGAGGAATTAGCATGAAAAAAGCCATTTCTTCTATCAAGCGTTTAGGTCAATATATTAAACCATACAAAGGAACGTTCATTTTAGTTCTAATCTTTACCGTTTTAACTGTTGCTTTTAATGCAGCGATGCCGTACGTATCTGGGTTACCTATTACTGAAATTAGTAAGAATATTGCAGCAGGGGAAAAATTAAATTTTCCATACATCATCAATTGTCTAATTTGGATCTTCTTTGTAGGAATTGGTTACTGTGCAGCTCAATTTTTATCAGGAATTTTAATGACTTCAGTTGTTCAACATTCGATGCGTGATTTACGTCGAGATATTGATGAAAAAATCAATCGTTTGCCAGTTTCTTATTTTGATAGAAATCAACAAGGAGATATTTTATCTCGTGTAACGAACGATGTAGATGCCGTGAGTAATGCAATGCAACAAAGCTTTATTAATATTGTTGCAGCATTATTAGGAATCCTGATGGCTGTGGTGATGATGTTTGTCATTAATCCATTTATGGCTGTTATTGCGATTATCATGATTCCATTGTCGTTAATTATTTCAAAAACGATTGTTAAAATTTCGCAAAAACACTTTCAAGGAATGCAAAATGCGCTTGGAAGTTTGAACGGATTTGTTCAAGAAAACATGACTGGGTTTAGTGTTTTAAAACTTTATGGTCGCGAAAAGGAAACGTTAGAAGGCTTTAAAAAAGTAAATCACCGATTGAATAGTTTTGGTTTTAAAGCAACCTTTATATCTGGACTGATGTTGCCACTTGTTCAGTTGACAGCGTATAGTAGTTACATTAGTATGTCTGTCTTAGGAAGCTACTATGTAATTACTGGCGTTATTGCAGTGGGGCAGTTACAAGCGTTTATTCAGTATATTTGGCAAATTAGTCAGCCGATGGGGAATATTACACAATTATCTGCGGCGCTACAAAGTGCATCAGCTGCCACTTCTCGTGTCTTTGAAATATTAGATGAAAAAGAAGAAGAATTAAATGAAGTAGATGTATCATTGCCAGAAAAAGTTCAGGGTTCTGTTCAATTTGACAACGTTAGCTTCAGTTATGATTCTAAGAAACCTTTAATTAAAAATCTTAATTTTGAGGTGGAAGCAGGCCAAACGGTAGCGATTGTTGGACCGACAGGAGCAGGGAAAACGACATTAATTAACTTGTTAATGCGTTTTTACGATGTAAATGAAGGGGCAATAAAAATAGATGGCATTGATACTAAGAAAATGGATCGTAGTGATGTTCGCTCTGTTTTTGGAATGGTATTACAAGATGCTTGGCTATATGAAGGAACAATTGCCGATAATATCCGTTTTGGTAAATTGGGTGCGACCGATTATGAAGTAGTAGATGCTGCGAAAACAGCGAATGTCGATCATTTTATTCGGACGATGCCTGATGGCTACGAGATGGAGATCAACTCAGAAGGCGACAACGTTTCTTTAGGACAAAAACAGTTGTTGACGATTGCTCGAGCAGTCATCTCTAATCCAAGAATTTTAATATTAGACGAAGCAACTAGCTCTGTTGATACTCGATTAGAAGCTTTAATTCAAAAAGCAATGGATCAAGTGATGAAAGGAAGAACCAGTTTTGTGATTGCGCACCGTTTATCCACTATTCGTGAAGCTGACTTGATTTTAGTGATGAATCAAGGAGAGATTATTGAAAAAGGCACGCATTTAGAATTGTTGGAACAAGGTGGATTTTACGAAAAACTATATAATAGTCAATTTGCTGAAGATGGCGATTATGATTAAAAGATGAAGAGAGTGGGATAAAACTATAAATTAGTTTTGTCTCGCTCTTTTAAGTTAAAGAAACAGTCAAAAAATGTAGCCATTGCCCTTTGCTTCAATCTCATTAAGCTCTATATGCTAAAGTATAAAGTTCTTAAAAATCTTCGGAATTAAGCGGAACACTTTTGTCTTAATTTCCTTCTTATTTAGTGAAGAAACATCCATGTAAAAATAATTGCTCAAATTTGGTATACTAATAATTAATAGGAAAGGCGAGGAGAGTGCAGAATGAAAGACTACTTCATAGCAAGCAGTGCAGATGTTTACGGAAATGTTCATTTAGGAAAAAAGAGTAGTATCTGGTTTCAAGCTGTTTTACGAGGAGATAATGACTCAATCACAATTGGTGACGGAAGTAACATTCAAGATGGAACGATTATTCATACTGATAAAGGAATGCCCGTCACGATTGGAAATGCAGTAACAGTTGGGCATCAATGCTTGCTTCATGGTTGTACTATCGAGAATGGTGCTTTAATCGGCATGGGAACGACGATTCTAAATCGTGCAGTGATTGGGGAAAACAGTTTAATCGGTGCGGGTTCTTTAGTAACAGAAGGGAAAATTATTCCGCCGAATGTTTTGGCTTTTGGAAGACCTGCGAAGGTTATTCGAGAGTTAACAGAAGAAGAAATTGTAGCGAATCAAAAAAATGCACAACACTATACAAAGCTTTCTAAAGAACACAAAGCTGGAATTTATCAACAAATAAAAGGAAAATAAGACAGGAGCCTATATGAAATATACTAATATTTTTTTTGATTTAGATGGAACGATTACTGATTCAGAAGATGGAATTTTGAACTCCATAATTTTTTCTTTGAACAAGCTGAATCTACCTGTTCCTAATAGAGAAAATTTGCGCGTGTTTATTGGACCGCCACTAATAGAATCGTTTCAAAAGATGTTTGACTTGTCAGACATAGAAGCCCAGCAAGCGGTTATCTATTACCGAGAATATTATGAAACAACGGGCATGTTTGAAAATAAAATTTATCAGGGAATCGTCGAAGTATTGCGAACGCTACAACAATCTGATTGTCAATTATATATTGCGACCTCAAAACCAGAAATTTATGCCGAAAAAATTTTAATTCACTTTCAACTGGCAAGTTTTTTTCAAGGAATTTATGGGGCAAGTCTTGATGGGATTCGTTCTCAAAAGGCAACTGTAATTCGCTATGGGTTGGATAAAGCGAAAATCACAACTAGTGACAAAACGATTATGATTGGCGATCGAAGTCATGATATTAATGGTGCGAAAGAAAATGGACTTGAGAGTATCGGAGTATTGTATGGTTTTGGTAATTACGAGGAACTAAAAACAGCTGGAGCTACTTATATTATTGAAAAACCACAAGATATCACAAAATTGGTACTATAGAGCTAAACTTTTATAATTAAAAAAGTTAACAGACATAAAAATTGTCATTTGATGAAAGGCTTTGGAGGAAATCATGACATTAAAAGAAAAAATTATTGCTGAAAGTAAAAAGCTGGGAATTGATAAAATTGGTTTCGCTTCGGCAGAGCCATTTTCTGATTTGGAAGCTTCTTTGCGAGAGCAAAAAGACCGTGGATTTACTAGTGGTTTTGAACATCCAGTAATAGAAGAAAGAATTTATCCGGAAAAAACGTTTGAAAACCCTAAAACGATTATTTCAATTGCATTAGCATATCCAACTAGGATAAAAGAGAAAGTGCCGAGAGATGAAAAAAGAGGTCAGTTTGCTAGAGCTTCATGGGGAATTGATTATCATGATATCTTGAAAGAGCGCTTAGAAAAATTAATTGCTTTTATTCGACAACAAGCAGAATCTTTAGAAGAAATAGCGCAGTGGCGGTTTGCACCACAAGTTGATACTGGCGAGTTAGTGGATGTTGCAGTGGCTCAGAGAGCAGGCTTAGGATTCGTTGGTAGAAACGGGTTGCTAATTACTGAAGAATTTGGCTCATTCGTTTACTTAGGAGAAATTATCACAAATATCGAGTTTGAAGTGGATCAACCAGTTGCTTTTGGTTGTGGAGACTGTACTCGATGTGTGAAGGCTTGTCCGACAGAAGCATTGCTAGGAGATGGTAGAATGAATGCCAAACGCTGTCTCTCTTATCAAACTCAAACAAAAGGATTTATGCCAGAAGAATACCGTAAGAAAATGCATAATGTTATCTATGGCTGTGACATTTGTCAATTAGTGTGTCCTTACAATAAAGGCAAAGACAATCATTTTCATAAAGAAATGGAACCAGAAGTTGAAATTGTGTATCCTAAATTAAAGCCAATGCTGGCTATAACGAACAAAGAATTTAAGGCAACATTTGGGCACTTATCGGGGGCTTGGCGTGGAAAGAAACCGATTCAAAGAAATGCCTTAATTGCTTTAGCAAACCTAGGGGATCGCAGTGCTTTACCTGATATTTTAGAGTGTACCAAAGACGTGCGCCCTGTGATTCGAGGAACAGCAATCTGGGCCATAGGAAAACTAGGGAATCGCGAACCAGAAAAATGGTTGTCTATTTTAAGTGATTTACAAAAATCAGAGACAGATGTAGAAGTCCAAAACGAAATACAGCTTGCTGAGAAACATCTGGCAAACAAAAAATAGGAAATAAGAGAGAGAAAACCAAATGTTTGGTTTTGTTCCTCTTATTTTTTTGTTGAATAAAAAAGAGTGATAGCTTTTCTCTATCATGACTAAGAATCCTTATTATCCTTTTCCATTTTTTTGTATTATTATAAGGGGAGTTAAACACACAAAAAGTAAGTAAAATGAAACGGGAAAGAAAAGGAGTGTCCAGCATGGAACTTATTTCAACAGAAAAAGGAATTGAGCTGATTCACAAAAATGGAAATTGGATAATTAAAAAGGAAATAGGCTTTTCGCCAGTAGAATTATTAGTCGCTTCAATAGCAGCCTGTGGTGCTTATGTTTATGAAAGGGTTTTAACAAACTCGAAAATAACTTATAAAACCCAGCGAGTAGAAGTAGCTTATGAACGATCTGAAACTAAACCAGCAAAGCCATTAAGTGAAGTCACTATTACTTTTTACTTAGAAGTGCCAGAAAGTGAACAAGGAAAAGCTGAAAGGGCAACAAAACTGATTACTAAAAATTGTCCAGTCATGCAATCTTTAGATCCTGAGATTAAAGTTTTTGAACAAGTAATATTCGTTTAGTTACTTATTCGTTTTGAAAAGGGGGATTATGATGAAAAAAATTTTAATGGCTAGTGGCTTAGTGTTACTTCTTTTGACAGGGTGCAGCTCTTCTAAAGAGGCGGAGCCGGTAAGTGAAACGAAAAAAATCGTTCATTTTACTGAACCAGCAGAATTATTAACGTTAGATACTACACAAGAAGAAGATTTTACCAGTTTTAACGCACAAAATCAGGTATTAGAAGGCTTGTATCAATTGAATGAAAAAGATGAAACCATTCCGGCAGTCGCTAAAGAACTACCGATAATTAGTGAGGACAAACAAACCTATACTATTTCCTTAAGAAAAGATGCAAAATGGTCAAATGGTGAAACAGTAACTGCAAAAGATTTTTTATATGCCTGGAGACGAGCTGTAACACCAGAAACAGCACCTTCCTATGCTAGTTTATTTGTGTCCTCAATTAAAAATGCGGAAGCCATCTATCAAGGGGAAATGGCACCAGAAAAGTTAGGAGTAGAAATACCTGATGATTATACGCTAGTTGTGCACCTAATCAAACCAATTCCTTACTTTACTTCATTATTAACCTTTGAAACATTTTTTCCTATCAATGAAGAATTTGCAAAAAAACAAGGGACATCCTATGGGACTTCCAGCGAGACAACGTTATACAACGGACCGTTTCTTTTAGCTGGTTGGACTCAAAATTCTGATACTTGGAGCTATGTAAAAAATCCAGACTATTGGGATGCTAAAAATGTAGCAATGGATGAAATAAAAACAACAGTAGTAAAATCTACAAGTACAGCAGTTAATTTGTATCAAACCGATGAGCTTGATCGAGTGGTGCTAGATGGTGAATTTTCTAAGCAATATAAAAATGATGCAGACTTTCAAAATCAAAATGACACCAAAGTGGGGTATCTTCGCTTTAACCAAGGGAGTGGGAAAGCTTTAGAGAATCAGTCTTTAAGAAAAGCAATAGCTTTATCTATTAATCGAGAAGAATTTGTAGAAAATATCTTAGGAGATGGCTCGATTGCAGCGACAGGCTTTGTTCCTAAGAATTTTGTAGAAAATCCTAAAACAGGAGAAGATTTTAGAACAGAAAGTGGTACCCAACAAAAATTTGATAAAGAAGCAGCAACTGACGCGTGGAAACAAGCCAAGAGTGAACTTGGTGTAAAAGAATTAAACTTAGTTTATTTAACGAAAGATACAGATACTGAGAAAAAAATTGCGGAATATCTAGCTGGACAAATTAGTGAAGTTTTACCTGGTCTTACCCTTGAAATAACGACCTTACCAAGTAATAATTTACAGGATCGCTATTTGTCAGGAGATTATGATCTTGTTTTTGGACAATGGATGCCTGACTTTAAAGATCCAATAACCTATTTAGATATGTTTGAATCAACTTCGGGCTTAAATCACGTGAACTATAGCAATTCTAAATACGATGCCTTGATTCAAGCAGCGATGACAACGGATGCTTCTGATGAAGAGAAGCGATGGTCTGACTTACTTGAAGCAGAACGTCTGTTACTTGCGGAAGATTACACAATTGCACCTATCTATCAGCAGCAAACAGCGTTGTTACAAAATAAAAAAGTGACAGGTGTTGTGAAACATGCATTTGGTTCCCCTTATAGTTTTAAATATATTCGATTAGAAAAATAGAATAGATGAAAAAGAGTCGTTGAGTATTCTTTGTTCTTTGTAAATTAGGTTGAATATCTGATTATTATAGAACAACTATACAATAGCTACTCTTTTTTTTTGTGAATCAAACAAAATGTTATTTAATGAAAGCATTAAGGCTTAATTGTGTGATTAAATAGAGGTTTTTGGCAGTTTATAGAAAGTAATCATATATTTTAAAGAGGAGTATTTTATTAATTTTATCTTAAGCAGAAGACTATTTTTGCATCAGAATAGTGTAATTCTGACGGATTATTTCTTATAATTTAGAATAATTCATCAAAAACGATGGAAATTAGACATAAATATCAAATAAACAGCTATAATTCCTCTTGAATTTGATTAAAAAACATGTGTTATTAACGTTTTTTTGTAATATTTCAATCTTTTTTTCAAATAGAATAAAAGAAAAAAGAAAAAGAAAGCGTTTGATATATTTTTTGAATATTTGCAGAAAACCATAGGGAACAGGCGTTTCGAACGTTTGTTTCAGATGTTGTCATGAAAAATGAACACTAGTAAAAAAATGTCATTGTTTTATTACCTATGAAATATTAATCGATGATAAAGTATGAAAAGTCGATTACAACGACAACGACTAAATTTTTTTTACGAAGGAGAAACAACATGAAATCAATTAAAACAATTTTACTAGGAACGACTTTAGCTGCAGGTTTAGCTTTCTTTATGGGAACAACGGACGCACATGCTGATAGCCTATATACAATTCAAAAAGGTGATACACTATCTGGTATTTCACACAAAATCAAAGGTGATAACAGCTTGATTGACCAAATTGTTAAAGCAAATAGTTTATCTGATGCTAATATGATTTTTGAAGGTGAGAAATTAACTATCCCAACAGTAGATGGAACTGCGCCAGTAGAACCAGTTGCACCAGTCCAAGAAGCAGCACCTGTTGTGGAAGAAGCCGCAGCACCAGTAGCAGCACAAGCGCCAGCAGACTCTTCATCTGCGAAAGAATGGATTGCGCAAAGAGAATCTAGTGGTTCTTATTCAGCAACAAACGGTCGTTATATTGGAAGATACCAATTAGACGCTTCATACTTAAATGGTGATTATTCACCTGAAAATCAAGAACGTGTAGCAGATAGCTATGTAGCTGGACGCTATGGTTCATGGGAAGCAGCCCAAGCATTCTGGATTGCAAATGGCTGGTATTAAGAATAAGTTTAAAAATAGACATAGAAGCTTGCATGCAAATGCAGGCTTTTTTTTCGATAATTTTATCTGGTATAATAGAGGTATTGAAGAAAAGGAAGATAAGAAGATGAAAATGACCAAAGAAAAACAAAAAGAATGGGCCCAGCTTAAATACCTCATCATGTCTAGATCGCAGGAAGATTATCTGGAAATTAGGAAACTTTTTCGAGATAATACTTGGGACGAAGCGAAAGAGTTAGAGTTTCAAAAGTACCTTCAACATGCGTTGGCTAAAAATCCTACGAAAGGTTCTTTGTTAAATGCTTATCAACATGTGTGGGGGTACTTTAAAAAAATAGCAACGGAAGCAGAAAAAGAGCGATATTGTCAGTTACTAGAAGAGTTTTCTGTTGAAAAGGACGTTTTTCTCCCTTTCTTACAAATCTTAGCACAAAAATATGACGTAACGTACTTGCTAGAATCAAAATTGCTTTTTGATGATAATACAAATATAAAGGAGCGAGAATGATGAAAATTGAGCATATCGGACTATGGGTAAGTGATTTAGAAAAAATGAAAGCATTTTACGAAGTGCATTTTGATGCCAACGCGGGAGAATTGTATTTTAATCCTAAAACTGGTTTTCATTCCTACTTTTTATCATTTAAAGAAGGAGCAAGATTGGAGATTATGACTAGAGCAGATATTCAAAATCGATTCGAAGAAGAAGCACTTGGATTTGCCCACTTAGCTATTTCATTGGCTACAAAAGAAGCTGTAGATATGAAAGTAAGTAGTTTAGTTGCGGCAGGATACCGTTTATTAAATGGACCACGGACAACTGGAGATGGATATTATGAAGCAGTAATAGAAGATCCTGAAAAAAATCGGATAGAAATTACTGCATAGGAAAGTTTTAGGAATGTTTGAAACGAAGCAACTTTATCTTAAGTGAAGTTGTTTTTTTGTTATATAATCTTTTTTGTGAGATAAGATAATCCAAAAGTAAAATAGTGGTTTGGTTTGAAAGGATAGTTAAAACTTTAGTTGAAATAATATTTTTTTCAAACTGGATAGAACTTAAGTTATAATAAACATATTGAGGAGTTGAAGTGTAATGGAAACCATTGATAGTCAGAAAGCAGTTGACTATATCAAAGGAACAGATAGCATTACTTTTTTAACAGGAGCTGGTGTCTCTACAGAGTCAAGTGTTCCAGATTATCGCTCTCTTTCAGGTGTCTATCAAGGAATTCAACGGCCAGAATATCTTTTAAGTCATACTTGTCTGGAACAAGAACCAGAAAAATTTTATAGTTTTGTGAAAACGTTGTACCATCCTCAAGCGGAGCCCAATATGATTCATCAAAAGATAGCAGCATTAGAAGAAACAAAGGAAACTTGGGTAGTTTCACAAAATATTGATGGCCTTCACAAAAAAGCAGGAACGCGTCATTTAGTTAATTTTCACGGGGATATTTATGATTGTTATTGCCGAAAATGTAGACAATCAGTTAGATGGTCAGATTATTTAAAGAGTGATGTTCATTCATTTTGTGGAGGACAGATACGCCCGAATGTTATTTTATATGAAGAAGGATTAATTGAATCGGCAGTCAAACAAGCGATAAAAGTAGTAGAGCAAGCTTCGGTAATCGCGATTGTAGGAACAAACTTTAACGTGCATCCATTTTGTGATTTAATCCATTATGTCAAAAATGAAACTAAAATTTTGGTTATTAATCAAACACCAATTACATTAAATAGACCGGCTTATTTCTACGAAGGAAATGCACTAGAGATTTTCAATAAAATTAATTTATAAAAAGGGGTAATGAGATGGAAACAATAAAATCAGAGCGTCAAAAAATGATTGCGGGAGAGTTGTATTTCGCTGGTGATCCTGAGTTAGCAACCGCTAGAGTTCATGCGAGAGAACAAATGGCCTTAATAAATAATGAAAAAGATACCTATATTCGTCGGCAGCTATTACAAGAAACGTTTGGTTCAACGGGAACGGGTGCTTACGTAGAGCCGACAATTAGTTTTGATTATGGATTTAATATTCACGTAGGTAAAAATTTTTACGCTAACTTTAACAATATCTATTTAGATGTTTGTCCTATAAAAATCGGAGATAATTGCATGTTTGGCCCCAATGTTCAACTTTATACAGCAACGCATCCTTTACATCCAGTAAAAAGAAATAGTGGCCTAGAGTACGGAAAACCAATCACAATCGGTAACAATGTTTGGATTGGCGGGGGAGCCATTCTTGCCCCAGGAGTTGTTTTAGGGAATAACGTGGTTGTTGGTGCCGGTGCTGTTGTTACCAAGTCTTTTCCAGATAATAGCTTTATCGGTGGAAATCCTGCTAAGTTAATTAAAACAGTGGAGGTAGATGGGCGAGAAAAGGATTCTTCTTTAGCAAATCAACGTGAGAAAGTAGATTCTTTAGACAAAGAACTAGTTGCCTTATTAGAGCAACGGATGGACATAGTGACAGAAATTGCTGCCATAAAAAAAGCGACAAACCAACAGATTTTTGACCCTGTCAGGGAGCAAAAAGTGATAGAAAAAATTAGTTCTTATGTATCAAATAAACAGTACCAAGAAGTTATAGCAGAAACGTATCAAGGGATCATGGATGCGTCGAAAAACTTTCAACAACAACAAATGAAGTAAATTGTAGGAGGCGATAAAATGGATGGAAAAGAAAGACGAGACGCCATTTTAGCACGATTAAAAGCAGAAGAAAAACCTTTTAGTGCTAGTCGTTTTGCGAAAGAGTTTCAGGTCAGTAGACA
The DNA here is from genome assembly GCF_001742285.1 of Enterococcus rivorum. Taxonomy (GTDB): domain Bacteria; phylum Bacillota; class Bacilli; order Lactobacillales; family Enterococcaceae; genus Enterococcus_L; species Enterococcus_L rivorum. Next base: position 75,897 of record NZ_MIEK01000003.1, read on the forward strand.
AATTATTGTTGGTGACATAGCTTTATTAAGGGCTGCCGGATATGATATTACAGCAACAGCTAGAGGCTATTTATTAGATGCAGAGGTTAATAAGCAAGGAATCATCAGAAAAATTGCTTGCCAACATACCCCTGAGCAGACAAAAGAGGAATTAGAAATTATTATTGATTTAGGTGGAGAAGTGATTGATGTTGTTGTTGAGCATCCTATCTATGGAGAGTTAGTAGGAGGACTTCACATTAAAAATAATACAGAAATTGCTGACTTTATTTATAACTATGAAAAAAGTCGTGCGTCATTACTGTCTGAATTAACAAGTGGCATCCATCTCCATACCATCCGTTGTCAGAATGAAGAAGAATTATTAGCGATAAAAAAAGCATTAGCAGAAAAGAATATTCTTTACAAAAATGAATAAAAGAATGTTTGAAATTATTGGACAGAATAGATTTACTTTAAAAGTATTTTTAGAGCATCAATTTCTGTCCAATCACTATTTGTCATTTGTGAAATTTTTAATTATCAAAAGAATATTAAACTGGCTATTTACTTTTTTTGTATTCCATGTATAATTGTAAGCGCAACCATTATTTGTGGAGCGCCGATTTTCTGAGAAGAAAGAAACATAGAAATCGTAAGAATCGGTGGGGAAAAGAAAAGGAAAAGGAGAGATTTCATGAGTAACAAGGTGAATATCAAACAGGCTGTAAATGACACGTACCAATTGTATATCAATGGTGTATGGACAGATGGTTCTGGGAACAAAAAAATTACTAGTTATAACCCCAGTAATGGAGAAAAACTAGCAGAATTTGTTGATGCTACCCACGAAGACGTAGACCAGGCGATCAGTGCAGCACAAGAAGCATTTAAAACTTGGAAAGATTTAGATGTTATTACTCGCAGTACTATGTTGTTAAAAATTGCTGATTTAATTGATGAAAACAAAGAAAAATTAGCGCTTGTGGAAACTTTAGATAATGGGAAACCTTTAAGAGAGACAATGGCGATTGATGTGCCGGCTAGTGCAGACCATTTCCGTTACTTTGCAGGAGTGATTCGTGCAGAAGAAGGATCAGTAAAAGACTTTGATAAAGATACTCTCTCTATTGTCATTAAAGAACCGATCGGTGTTGTTGGGCAAATCATCCCTTGGAATTTTCCGTTATTAATGGGAGCGTGGAAGATAGCACCCGCTTTAGCAGCCGGAAATACAGTAGTTATCCATCCTTCTTCAACAACTTCTTTAAGCTTGTTGGAATTGTTTAAAATTTTTGATCAAGTCTTACCAAAAGGAGTAGTCAACTTAATTACTGGAAGAGGTTCTGATTCTGGGAATTATATGTTGGATCATGAAGGATTTGATAAATTGGCGTTTACTGGCTCCACAGAAATTGGTTATACAGTTGCAAAAGCTGCTGCTGATAAATTAATTCCGGCGACATTAGAACTTGGTGGAAAATCAGCGAATATCATTTTTGATGATGCTAATTGGGAAAGAGCTTTAGAAGGCGTTCAATTAGGGATTTTATTTAACCAAGGGCAGGTTTGCTGTGCAGGATCTAGAGTATTTGTTCAAGAAGGAATTTATGATAAATTTGTTGCAGCATTAAAAGAAAAATTTGAGCAAATTAAAGTGGGATTACCTTGGGAAGATGGCGTACAAATGGGTGCCCAAGTCAATGATAAGCAACTAGAAGGGATTTTGAAATACGTTGAAATTGGTGTCAAAGAAGGCGCAACCTTAGTAACTGGCGGTAAGAAAGTAACCGGTTCAGGATTAGAAAATGGAGCTTTCTTGGAACCAACACTGTTAGCAGATGCAAATAATGCGATGTGTATTGCACAAGAAGAAATCTTCGGACCAGTCGCGACCGTTATGAAATTTAAGACAGAAGAAGAGGTTGTCGCTTTAGCAAATCAGTCAGAATATGGGTTAGGTGGAGCAGTCTTTACACAAGATATTAATACGGCACTTCGTGTTTCACGTGCAGTTCGTACGGGACGCATGTGGGTAAATACTTACAATCAATTACCTGCTGGCGCTCCTTTTGGCGGCTACAAAAAATCTGGAATTGGTCGCGAAACACACAAATCAATGTTGGATGCTTATAGCCAAATGAAAAATATTTATATTGTGACCAAAGAAGAAAAAGATGGATTGTATTAAGTAAGAAAAGAGAGAAGCAAAATGAAACCAGCATTTGGTTTGTTTTGCTTCTTTTTTATGTTTTACAGTTAGAAGATATCCCCCCTTAGACTCCATATGATTTTTTTTACTAATGATATTTTTAGCAGATATCTTCTGTCAATTATCAGGCTAGGGACTGATATATATTAGGGAATAGAATTGGTATGATGAAAGCAAGTAAAAAATGAAAAGTGTCTTTAAAGGAAAATAGTAGTGACTTCAGTGGGAAAGTGAAGATAGACTTGCGGTGTTTAAGTCAGAGAAATAATTGTTGACTTTTAGATATCCGCTCTTCTAATTCAATAGTATACAGCCACAGCCATAACGTGATGTTTCTTCTGTTTTTTCGCTTATTCAGATTTTAAAATAGCAAAATGAAATGATGTGAATACAGATGGATAAATTATCTTTGAATGCAAAATTGAATAATTACAAAATGGTTGATGTAGTAAAGTATCTTACAGCTATCATGGTTATTTGTATTCACTGTAGCGCTATTTTTCCCCAAGAGCAATTAAATTTTTTAATAAAGAATGTCGTCTGTCGAATAGCGGTTCCTTTTTTTTGTGTCAGTAGCGCCTATTTTGTGCGAAAAGGTTCTTTTCACCAAGAAAACTATTTAGAAAAATACATAAAAACCTTAGGCAAGACTTATTTTATTTGGAGTCTAATTTTTATTCCTCTTGGTATTCTTTGGATTTATGAGCATTTGCAACTTTCAGGATTTGCTATAATTTTGGCCTTTATTTTTGGATTGATTCAAGTAGGCACCTACTATCATTTGTGGTATATTCCTGCGCTTATTTTTTCATTATACTTTATTGATAAATCGCTAAAATACGTTTCCTATAAAATAATGTTTGTCATTTCTACGTTACTATTTGTCTTTGGTAGCTTGGAAACCTACTATGGTTTTTTACCTCAAGGAGTATTGAAAGATACTTTTGATGCCGTTATTCATGTGTTTTTTACAACTAGAACAGGACTTTTATTTGGATCCATTTTTGTTGTAACGGGTTATTTTATCTATGATTATCAGAAACAGTTGAGTTCTTTGTTGAAATATGTACCTAGCTTTACTGTATTATGTGGAGCATTACTTGTAGCAGAAGGATTTTTTTTATATAACTTTGAGCGATTAGATATGAACTTTTTACTAATGCTGGTTCCATTTAGTTTCTTCTTTTTTCTATGGATTCTATCTTTTCCAAAAGAAGTAAAAGTTGATACAAGGAAAATTCGTGAGTTATCAAAATATTACTATTTTATCCATCCCGTTTGTATTTTGCTCATTGAAGAGATGGGGGAAGTATTTAAGGTAGTAATTTTACAATCAGGTGTGATTAGTTATGTACTGATCATTTTATTGACTCATTTTTTGAGTACCATTATTATTGAGCTACAAAAAAAATCATGGAAGTATAGTTGGATACTTAGTGCTTCTTTTTTGGGAATGCTAGTTACAGTGATGGTCGAAATTCTTTTTTTCTTGTTTAAAGTCTATAGTATAGAAGCAAAAGTTGAAATAGCTCCATGTTTGTGGTTTATCTCTAGTTTGATGATCTACTTCCTATTGTTTAAAAATCAAAAGCTTTTTAAGGTGCTCATATAAAAAGATATCTGACTATCAGAAGAGGTTGGAGTACTATTTTATGAGGTATTACTGATGCTACTACAATCCAAAAAAATAGCAAGAAAAATTTGGTTCAGTAAAGTTGGGCTAAGAAAAATAGAATAAACCGCCTGAAATCCACAGTTTAAAAGTGGATTTCAAGCGGTTTGATTATCTTAAAACGAGTGATTCAGAGTTCTTTCTACCTAATTAAGCGTGGGGAGGTAAAAATTACCCTTCTGCTTCAAATTTTTCAAAAGCTGAGTCAATAACTTCTTTTAGAGCTGAGGCAGAAGCATTCATCCGATCTTTTTCAGAATCTGATAAAGGAATTTCAATGACTTGTTTAATTCCTTGGCGGTTAATAACCGCAGGAGCACCAATATAGATGTCTTTTTGTCCATATTCGCCATCTAAATAGACTGAAAGAGGGAAGACAGAGTTTTCATCATCTAAGATTGCTTTTGTGATACGAGCCAAGGCAACTGCAATCCCATAGAAAGTAGCCCCTTTTTTGTCAATAATGGAATAAGCCGCATCTCTTACGTTAAAGAATAAATTAACCATTGCTTCTTCATCAACATCAGGATTGCTTTTAACCCATTCATAAATCTGTAGGCCAGCCACGTTTGCATGAGACCAAACAGGAAATTCTGTATCTCCGTGTTCTCCTAAAATGTAGGCATGGACATTACGTGCGTCTACGTCTACTAACTCAGCAATCGCTTGACGAAAACGTGCTGAATCCAATGAAGTACCGGAACCAATCACTCGCTCTTTAGGAAATCCTGAAAATTTCCAAGTAGAATAAGTTAAAATATCAACAGGATTTGCTGCAACTAAAAAGATGCCGTTGAACCCAGAATCTACGATAGAAGTTACAATTTCTTTATTGATTCTTAAATTTTTATGAACAAGATCAATCCGTGTTTCACCAGGTTTTTGCGGTGCTCCAGCAGTTAAGACAACGATATCGGCATCGTGACAATCATCATAGGTTGCTGCATAGATTTTTTTGGGAGAAGTAAAGGCTAGGGCATGTGATAGATCAGCTGCGTCTCCTTCTGTTTTCTTTACGTTTATATCAATAATCCCAAGTTCTTGAGCAATATTTTGAGTGACAAGAGCAAAAGCGTAACTAGAACCGACAGCGCCGTCCCCTACTAGAATAACTTTTTGATGGTCTTTATTTATTGCAGATGCAGTCATGTGTACCATTCCTTTCAGGTAATTGTTTTGTTACAGAAATACTAACATCTTTTAATATTTTTGTCACGTAAATTCATTCGATAGTAGTACAGTTTTTTTTGCTGTTTCATTTTTGGGGTTTTATAAGCATTTATTTGTTTTATTACAATTTTAGGGTAGATTTTGACTATTTGAGACTGTTTAGAAACTTTTAAGGGATGAAATGATACGAGAACAGGAGTTTTTGTGTTATACTTATAAAAATAAAACTGGGCAGAGGATTCTCCTGCTCAGGTATTTTGGCGTCTAAGGGTAGATGAAAAAAAGATATGGGCTACTTTATAGAGCGATAGTAGATAGAAATAGAGAATTTTGCTAGTCAGGATGACTACTGTATTTCATTTGAAAAAATAGTAGGGAAGTCTTGCTTAAAGGAGGAATAAAAATGAAAATGATTGTTGGGCTGGGCAACCCCGGTACGAAATATCAAGAGACTAAACATAATATTGGATTTATTACTATAGATGAAATTGCTCATCGTGTTGGAGCAACATTTAATAAAAGTCAATTTGAAGCAGATATTGCTGAATTTTTTATAGGTACAGAAAAGATAATGCTTGTAAAACCGTTGACTTTTATGAATGAATCAGGCCGTTCAGTCGGACCTTTGATGACGTATTATGGTATTTCAGAGGAAGAGTTGATTGTTATTTATGATGATTTAGATTTAGACATCGGGAAGATTAGGCTAAGGGAAAAAGGTGGTGCAGGTGGTCATAATGGAATCAAAAGCTTGATCGCTCATTTAGACACCAATGTTTTTCCTAGAATCAAAGTCGGAATTGGTCGTCCTTTAGGAAATACAACCGTTGTACATCATGTGTTAAGTGGTTTTCCAAAGGATAAACATGAAGAAATTTTAATTGCTGTTAAAAAAGCTGCAGACGCGGCAATTTACAGTTGTGAAGGACATAGTTTTATTGATACTATGAACCAATTTAATGGAAAATAAAGTTAAGGCTACGGATGGTATGTTAATGAAAAGAGCCATTGCAAAAGGAGGAGTTTGCTATGAATATTATTAAAAGAATTGCCCAAAGTGAAACCGTTCAATCATGGCAAAACCAACTAACGAATAACACAAGACAATTGATGACTGGTTTGGCTGGCTCAGCTAAAACGTTAGTCATGACCAGTGGTTACAAAAAGAAAAAGAAAAAAGTTGTTGTTGCTGTACCTAATTTGTATTACGCTAACCAATTAGTAGAAGATTTTAGAAATGTACTTTCTGATGAAGAAGTACATCTATTTCCTGTTGATGAGGTACTTTCTGCTGAAATGGCCTTCTCATCTCCAGAAGCTCGGGCTGAAAGAGTCGCTACATTAAATTTTTTATTAACGAATCAACCAGGAATTATCGTAGTTCCAGTTGCAGGATTAAGAAAATATTTACCAAGTAAAGAAACTTGGGAACAAGGACAGCTTTATTGGGAAATAGGCACAGAAGTAGAATTAGACGTGATTGCTAAAAAACTAGTTCTAATGGGCTATGAGCGTCAAGCTTTAGTAGGGAAACCTGGGGAGTTTAGTATTCGAGGTAGTATCATTGACGTTTATCCGCTAAATTCTGAACATCCGATTCGAGCAGAACTGTTTGATATTGAAATTGACTCTTTACGTTTTTTTGAAGCTGATACACAAAGATCTGTTTCAACAATTGAAGGCGTGACTATTTCACCAACGACCGATTTGGTTTTTTCAAAGAATGATTTAACTCAAGGGGTGAATCGTTTAGGTGAAGCACTAGAAAAAAGACTGTCAGTTGCTAAAGATAAAACTGAAACTGAGTTTTTACAAGAGTATTTTGGACAACTTATTTCTTCATGGGAACAAGGAATTCCCACAGATACAGCTCATTATTATACTGATTTTTTATATGAAGAGAAAACAACTTTGCTAGATTATTTACCTGAGGATGGGTTACTCTTTATAGATGATTATTCTCGAATCTTGGAAACAGAGCGCGAAATAATTCGCGAAGAAGGCGAATGGCAAATACTGAAACTGGAAGAGATGCGAGTATTTTCAGAACAAACTTTTGGGATAAGTCTCCATGATCAGTTAAGAGAAAAAGCATTTACCACAACTTATTTTTCTTTATTCCAAAAAGGAATGGGCAATTTAAAATTTCAGGCCGTTCATCCGTTTCAATATCGTTCGATGCAGCAGTTCTTTGGTCAAATGCCCTTGTTAAAAACGGAAATGGATCGTTGGCAAAAACAAGGACAGACTGTGATAGTTTTTGTTCCAACGAAAGAACGAAGTAAAAAAGTAGAAGAATTATTTAAAGATTTTGATATTTCAAGTGTCACAGTTTCTAATGAAAAGATTATTGAAGGGCAAATCCAGATTACAGAGGGTATGTTACAAAGTGGATTTGAAATGCCTAAAGAAAAATTAGTCGTTTTAACTGAAAAAGAAATTTTTCATACAACAACTAAGAAACGAGCACGTCGTCAAACCATTTCCAATGCAGAACGACTAAAGAGTTATAGTGAGTTAAAAACAGGGGACTATGTCGTTCATGCAAATCATGGGATTGGTAAATATGTTGGGATGCAAACGCTAGAGGTTGATGGTGTTCATCAAGACTACATCACTATTTTATACCAAAATGACGATAAGCTATTTATTCCCGTAACACAGTTAAATTTAATTCAGAAATTTGTTGCAGCTGAAGCAAAATCTCCTAAAATCAATAAATTAGGTGGCAGTGAGTGGACGAAAACTAAGAGGAAAGTAACCTCAAAAATAGAGGATATCGCGGATGATTTGATCCAATTATATGCGGATAGAGAGTCTGAAAAAGGCTATGCATTCCCACCTGATGATGCCTACCAAAAAGAATTTGAGGATGCTTTTCCATACTCAGAAACAGACGACCAGTTACGAAGTGCAGCTGAAATCAAACATGACATGGAGAAAACAAGACCTATGGATCGTTTGTTAGTTGGGGATGTTGGCTACGGGAAAACCGAAGTAGCGTTGCGAGCAGCCTTTAAAGCAATTAGTAATAATAAACAAGTGGCCTTTTTAGTTCCTACAACGATACTGGCCCAACAGCATTATGAAACGATGTTAGAACGATTTGAAGGATTTCCAATAGAAGTTGGTTTACTTAGTCGTTTCAGAACAAAAAAGCAACAAAATGAAACCATTGAAAAAATCAAACATGGCCAAATTGATATTGTGATAGGAACGCATCGGCTACTTTCTAAAGATGTTATCTTTAGTGATCTTGGTCTATTAGTTATCGATGAAGAACAACGTTTTGGCGTAAAACATAAAGAAAGATTGAAGCAATTACGTTCTCAAGTAGATGTTTTAACACTAACGGCGACACCTATCCCTCGAACGCTTCATATGTCTATGCTAGGTGTACGAGATCTTTCTGTAATTGAGACTCCGCCAGAAAATCGCTACCCAATTCAAACCTATGTTATGGAAAACAATCCAGGAGCGATCCGAGAAGCGATTGAACGGGAAATGGCTAGAGATGGACAAGTATTTTATTTATATAACCGAGTCGATACCATTGAACAAAAAGTAGAAGAAATCCAAGCGTTAGTGCCAGAAGCCAGAATTGCCTATGCACATGGTCAGATGACAGAAGTTCAATTAGAAAATACGTTGTTTGATTTTATTGAAAGGCAATATGACGTTTTAGTCACTACAACAATTATTGAAACTGGTGTGGATATACCAAATGCCAATACTTTGTTTGTTGAAAATGCCGATTATATGGGTTTATCCACACTCTACCAGCTTCGCGGACGAGTAGGACGAAGCAATCGAGTGGCCTATGCTTACTTTATGTATGAGCAACAAAAAATTCTGAACGAAGTCAGCGAAAAGCGTTTGGAAGCTATTAAAGATTTTACTGAATTAGGCTCAGGCTTTAAAATTGCGATGCGTGATTTATCTATTCGTGGAGCAGGGAACTTGTTAGGAGCACAGCAACATGGCTTTATTGATTCAGTTGGATTTGATATGTATGCTCAAATGCTTTCAGAAGCTGTTGCACGTAAACAAGGGAAAAATATTCAAGATCAAAAAACTTCAGTAGAAATTGATTTAGGAATTGACGCGTATTTGCCGTCAGAGTATATTACAGATGAGCGCCAAAAAATCGAAATTTATAAACGCATTCGTCAGCTAGAAAATATGGATATGTATGAAGAATTAGAAGCTGATTTGTTAGATCGCTTTGGTGAGTATCCAAATGAAGTTGCTCATTTATTGACAACCGGACAGATTAAAATGAATGGAGACCGAGCGTTAATTGAAACAATTCGAAAAATAAACCAAGAAGTGAAGTTTACCTTAAGTAAAATTGGTACGAAAACATTCAATGTGGAACAAATTTTTGAAGCTTTAACCGCAACAAAATTAAAGGCTGATTTGGCCGTAGAAAAAGAAAAAATGACTATTCGCTTAAAAATTCCAGTGGATATGAAAGAAGCAATTTACCTTCAAGAAGTTGCTGCCTTTACGAAAGCTTTGAGACAAGAAAAATACAAGAGTACAGCAGTGGCAGAAGTAGAGGGAGCTTAACGAAAAAAAGATTGTTTTAGTTAACGATCAACTACAAGGAGGGCTAGACAATGGCTCATAAAGAGATGCGAAAAATGATGCAAGGGGCAATGATCTTAACCATTGCGTCATTTATAGCGAAATTATTGAGTGCGGTCTACCGCGTTCCTTTTCAAAATTTTGTTGGGGATGAAGGCTTTTACGTTTATCAACAAGTTTACCCAATCTATGGAATTGCCATGACATTGGCTTTGTCTGGGTTTCCACAGTTTATTTCTAAGATAGTTGCAGAGCAGAGAGAGCCTAGTAACCAAAAAAAAATCCTACAGCAACTCTATCCCTTTGTTTTCTTTTTAGCATTAATTTGTTGGGGAATACTATTTCTAGGTAGCCAGTTTATTGCAGAACTAATGGGAGATGCCCAACTAAGTCCCCTAATTAAAGTTGTTTCCTTTACATTTTTATTAATTCCTGTTCTTTCGTTTTATCGAGGGAATTTTCAAGGGCATCTTTTAATGACACCCAGTGCCATCTCTCAGGTATTGGAACAACTAGTCCGAGTATTTGTAATCTTAGTTGCTGCCTATTCTTTTTCCACATTTGGTTGGTCTGTATATAAAACGGGAACTGTGGCGATGGCGGGGTCATTATTTGGTGGCGTAGTTGCAGTTGGTATTCTTTGGTATTATGATCATAAAGTACGCGTCGGAAGTTCCGCATATTTGACTCAGTGGAGGTTTGAGAAAGATTCTAAGACCTTATTCCAGCGACTTTTACTAGAGGGTGGTTTAGTATCAGTCTATAGCGCTTTTTTGATTTTCTTTCAACTAGTAGATTCTTTTTTTGTAAAAAATGCATTAGTAATTTCTGGTTTAAGTGATTCAGCTGCTAAAATTGAAAAAGGGATTTATGATCGGGGACAACCAATCGTTCAATTAGGATTGGTTGTAGCGTTAGCACTGAGTTCTACTTTTTTACCTGTACTTACAAAATATTTTATCCAAGAGGAAGACGATCGGTTTTTACAAGCCTCAAAAGTTTTTTTGCGATTCACGACTACAGTTGCAACCGCCGCTTCAGTTGGATTAGCGCTCTTACTACCCTATATGAATTTCACTTTATTTAAAGATTACAATGGCAATGGAGTCTTAGGTGTTTATGTGTGTTCGATTGCGTTTATGGCTGTTATTCAAGCCTACCAAAGTATTCAACAAAGTAGAAATAAATTTAATTCAGCAATGATAGCTGCGGGAGCTGGTTTGTTGATTAAGGGATTACTGACCAGTATCTTGACCCAATTATTAGGTACTATGGGAGCGAGCATTTCAACGATTTTAGGTTTGATGGTAACGTTAATCTTTATAGTATATTTTTCAAACAAGGAGATTAATCGCTTCACGGTAGAACATGGTTTTTTGAAAAAGTTAATGATTAGTATTGGAATAATGATGGTTGTTTTATTACTTTATCAAGGGGTTATTGCCATCCTTATTAATCGAATTGATCATCGCGGGCAAGCCTTAATGGTGACTCTTATAGGAGTAGCCCTCGGCGGCAGTACATTTATTTATACAATCATCAAGATACAACTATTTACTGTACGAGAATGGCTAATGCTACCATTTGGAGCAAAATTATTACGAATGAAAAAGAGGTAGGAAGATGAGATTAGATAAGTTTTTAAAAGTATCAAGAATTATTAAAAGAAGAACCGTAGCAAAAGAAGTCGCTGACAAAGGCAGAATACAAGTAAATGGTATTTTGGCAAAATCATCAAGTAATGTGAAAATAGGCGATCAAATCAAGATTCAATTTGGCAACAAAACACTGGAAATAGAAGTACTTGAGCTGCATGATTCAACCAAAAAAGAAGATGCAGAAAAAATGTATCAAGTCATTTCTGAAACTAGAGTTGAAAATACTACTAAATTAGATTAGACAACGTTCTTAGATGTTGGTATAATAAAGCGGACAATCTAAAAAAGCGAGTGGAGCGAAGCAGATGGGAAAAAACAATAATGACTTAGAAAAAGTTGCTGCTATTGATAATGAATACACCAAAGAGCAATATGCTGAGTTTCAAAAACAGCACAAACAGCTGATTTTTCGACGTCGTCGTTTAGCTGTTATCTTTCTTATCGCATTTGTGATTTTTGCATTTTCAGGTTTTCAGTTAATGAAAGATTATCAAAAACTCAGTGATTTTAAAAAGCAAAAAGTAGAAACAGTTGCAGAATCTGGTGAAATGGATAATAAATTGAAACGATTGGAACAAGATGTGGCCTTATTGAAAGATGAGGACTATGTTGCTAAATTAGCCCGTAGCCGCTATTATTTTTCTAAAGAAGGCGAACAAATCTACGCTGTGCCAGAGCTAAATGGAACTGCTTATTCCAACAATGAATCAAAACAACAATCTTCATCATCAGAAGAGAGTCAACCACAGTCTCATTCATCAAGTAACTAACTTGGGATAGAGAACTGAATAATATAATTAGGGTAAATTAGGAGGAACATTTTTTTTATGTCAATCGAAATAGGAGCTAAGTTGCCAGGGAAAGTGTCAGGGATTACGAATTTTGGTGCTTTTATCGATTTAGGAGAAGGCAAAACAGGGTTAGTGCATATCAGCGAAGTGTCAAATGGATTTATTAAAGATATTCATGATGTATTAACAGTGGGAGACGAAGTAACCGTTAAAGTAACTTCCGTTGGTGACGATGGTAAAATCGGCTTGTCTATTCGTAAAGCGCAAGAACAACCAGCAGAACCAAAACGTGAGTTCCAACGTCGTGATAATCATGATAGAGGACAAAGACCGGCACCTAAAAAACAATTTACAAGAGCACAGCCAACAAATACAAAACAAGATTTTGATACGTTGATGAGTTCATTTTTAAAAGATAGTGACGATCGTTTATCTTCATTGAAGAGAAACACTGAGGGCAAACGTGGTGGTCGTGGTGGCCGCCGCAACTAAATAGAAATATAAGCTGAGCGAAAGCTCGGCTTTTCTGTTTAGCTTAATGGTGCTTCGTCAAAAAAATAAAACAAGCATTTTCTGAAAGCGAGGAAAGAATATGTTTGGAAAGTTTGCCAATTATGTAAAAGAAAAAGAATATTTTCACTCTAAACAAAAGATCCTGTTAGCTATATCGGGTGGTGTGGATTCTATGGTGTTACTTCATTTCATGGAAAAACTTGCTGAAAAAAAACAGTTTTTCATCGGGGTTGCACATATCAATCACAAAATTCGTGAAGAATCCGATGGAGAATTTCAGTCTATTGCTAGACATTGTCAGCAACATAATATTCCGTTCTTCGGAAAAGAGTGGTTGGCTGAAAATAAAGAAAAAAATATGGAGGCTAGAGCACGAAAATTTCGTTATGATTTTTTTGCTGAAATAATGGCAATGGAAGATTATTCAATTCTGTTGACAGCCCATCACAGAGATGACCAAGCTGAAACGATTATCATGAAATTGACAAGAGGTAGCAGTTTTTCCAATTTTGTTGGCATTCGTGAAAAGCAGTCTTTTAAAAATGGACAACTAATTCGTCCTCTTTTGATTTTTTCGAAAGAGGAATTAGAAAGCTATGCCGAAGAAAAGCAACTGATGTTTTTTGAAGATAGCACGAATCAAACCAACCTATATATGAGAAATCGAATACGACATCAAGTAATTCCTGTCCTAAAAAAGGAAAATGTCCAGTTTTTACAGCATGTGTCGCAGTTTAGTGAACAAATCCAACTAGCGGATGATTTAATTGAGTCGGTTATCAAACCGAAATACAATCAGTGGGTTCAGAAACAAGAACATGGGTGGTCTATTGATTTAGGAAAGTTAAAAAAAGAGCGTGATAGCTTTCAAACGTTTTTTATGAATACCTTATTACAAGAAACAATTATAAAAAGGAATGTAGAAATCAAACAGGTTCAACTACACCAGCTGCTGAAAGTAATCAACCAATCAACCCCACAACTAAAGGTTGAGTTAGAATCAGGATGGGTATTCATAAAAGAATACGATATCGGCTACTTACTAAAAAAATCTATTTCTAACCAGCAAGAAAGTTTTCGTTTAAATCTTTTAGAAAATCTTTATCTTTCTGAAAATGAATGGCTGGGGTTGGAAACATCCAATCATCCATTAACGATTCCAAATGAAGTGAGTGATTGGCAGCAATTTAGCTGTTGTATTACTTCGGATACAGCGCTGCCTTTAATCGTAAGACATAGAAAAAACGGTGATAGAGTTGCTTTGAAACAAGGCTTAACCAAAAAGTTAAATCGTCTTTTTATTGATAGAAAAACCCCTAACTTAGTGAGAAATCAAACATGGATTATTCTGTCAGCAGAACAAGAAATTATTTGGGTACCTAAATTTGCGAATTCTTATTTGAGTATTCCAACAGAAACTGATAAAATACACTACAGACTCCTTTATAGAACAAAGGAGTAAGAGTCGGAAGGAGAGCATTATGCTAGAGAAAGATATTAAGCAAGTTTTAATCTCAAAAGAACAAATTCTTGAAAAATCAAAAGAACTAGGAAAACAATTAACAAAAGACTATCAAGATAAAAATCCATTAGTAATTGGTATTTTAAAAGGAGCAATTCCCTTTATGGCGGATGTGACTCGTGAAATTGATACACATTTGGAAATGGATTTTATGGATGTTTCCAGCTATGGAAATGCAACAGTATCTTCTGGTGAAGTAAAAATATTGAAGGACTTAGATACAAATGTTGAAGGTCGTCATATTTTAATCGTTGAAGATATTATTGACAGTGGCCGTACTTTAGCCTATCTAGTTGATCTTTTTAAATACAGAAAAGCTGCGTCTGTGAAAATCGTTACTTTACTTGATAAGCAAGAAGGAAGAGTTGTCGATATTGAAGCAGATTACATCGGGTTTGATGTACCTAATGAATTTGTGGTAGGTTATGGGCTAGATTATGCTGAAGCATATCGCAATTTACCTTATGTAGGTGTCCTAAAACCAGAGATATATGAATCAAATTAATATCTCTCAATGAAAGACTTATGTTACAATGAAAAGGAAACGCATCGTAAAATAAAACGTAAATAAATTACGAAGAGTATTAAAGGAGGACAGGCATGAACAAAAAAAATAACGGCACGATGAAAAATGGCTTATACTATGTGTTAGTAATTTTAGCGATGGTCATGGTCGTGTATTTCATTTTTGGAAATAGTAATCAACAATCACCTGATATTGAATATTCTACTTTCAGTCAACAGCTAGATGATGGTAAAGTGAAAGAAATGACAATTCAGCCTACAAATGGCGTTTTTCGTATTACTGGTAAGTATAAAGAAAAACAAGAAGTAAAAAATACAGGTGGCCTTTCCTTATGGGGTTCAACTGAAGTTTCAACAACTGAATTTACAACAATTGTATTACCAAGCGATAGTACTTTAACCAGTATTCAAGAAGCTGGAAAAGACAGTTCAGTAAAAATTACTGTGAAGGAACAATCTAATAGTGGTGCATGGTTATCCTTATTATTTAGTTTCTTACCATTAGTCTTTATTGTGTTCATCTTCTATATGATGATGGGACAACAAGGCGGCGGTGGCGGCGGTGGCGGTCGTGTGATGAACTTTGGTAAATCAAAAGCCAAAGAAGCAGACAAAAAAGCGAACCGTATCAGATTTTCTGATGTTGCCGGAGCGGAAGAAGAAAAACAAGAACTAGTTGAAGTTGTAGAGTTCTTAAAGGATCCACGACGTTTTGTAGAATTAGGAGCACGGATTCCAGCGGGTGTTCTTTTAGAGGGACCTCCGGGAACTGGTAAAACCTTGCTTGCTAAAGCTGTAGCAGGAGAAGCTGGTGTTCCGTTTTATTCTATTTCAGGTTCTGACTTTGTAGAAATGTTTGTAGGGGTCGGCGCAAGTCGTGTTCGTGATTTATTTGAAACAGCGAAGAAAAACGCACCTGCGATTATCTTTATTGATGAAATTGATGCCGTTGGACGTCAACGTGGCGCTGGTATGGGTGGTGGACACGATGAACGTGAACAAACCTTAAACCAATTGCTGGTAGAAATGGATGGATTTGACGGAAATGAAGGTGTGATTGTGATCGCAGCTACTAACCGTTCTGATGTATTAGACCCAGCTTTATTACGTCCAGGTCGTTTTGACCGCCAAATTTTGGTGGGTCGTCCAGATGTAAAAGGCCGAGAAGCGATTTTACGTGTTCATGCGCGCAACAAACCGTTGGCTGATGACGTTGATTTGAAAGTTGTTGCTCAACAAACACCAGGTTTTGCTGGTGCTGATTTAGAAAACGTACTGAACGAAGCTGCTTTAGTAGCAGCTCGTCGTAATAAAAAGAAAATTGATGCTTCTGACGTAGATGAAGCAGAAGATCGGGTTATTGCAGGACCAGCTAAAAAAGATCGTGCAATTAATAAAAAAGAACGTGAAATGATTGCTTATCATGAAGCAGGACACACAATTGTTGGTTTAGTCTTAAGCCGAGCACGTGTTGTTCATAAAGTAACGATTATTCCTCGTGGTCGTGCCGGAGGGTATATGATTGCCTTACCGAAAGAAGACCAATTCTTAATGACAAAAGATGATATGTTTGAACAAATCGTTGGATTACTTGGTGGACGTACAGCAGAAGAAATTATTTTTGATGTTCAATCTACTGGTGCTTCAAATGACTTTGAACAAGCAACAGGAATTGCTCGTAGTATGGTTACTGAATATGGAATGAGTGATAAATTGGGTCCTGTTCAATATGAAGGGAACCACCAAGTCTTTGTTGGACGCGATTATGGTCAAACAAAAGCTTATTCTGAACAAGTAGCCTTTGAAATCGATCAAGAAGTACGTCGTATCTTAATGGAGGCTCATCAAAAAGCCCATGAAATTATTGAAACGCACCGTGCGCAACATAAATTGATTGCTGAAAAATTACTTGAGTTTGAAACCTTAGATGCACGTAGTATCAAATCATTGTTTGAAAAAGGTGTAATGCCGCAAGATGTGATTGATAGTCAATTCCCGAGTGAAAAAGCACAAACTTTTGAAGAAGCAAAACGTGCTCTTGAAGAAAAAGACGCTCAAAAACAAGCGGAAGAAAAACATGAATTTGAAGAGTCTAAACAAGAATTAACTGACGAATCTGCGGAAGTAAAAGCTGAAGCTGCTGAAACTGAAGCAACAGTTGAATCTGAAACAAAAGAAAACAATGACAAAGATGATGATCATAAGAACGATAGTGAATATGATCGAAATAACTTTGACGATCGCTATAAATAGAAAAAAGCGCCCTTTTTAGGGCGCTTTTTCTGTCTAATTAATAAAATTCTCTCTATCTAATATCTAACTTATGAAATAATTTAGTTGAAAAAATAATGAAATCCTAGTATTATCTGATAATGAGTCGAAAACAGGACCAACGAGAAGAGGGAAATAGAAAATGGAAGATTACTTAGTGAAAGCACTATGCTATGAAGGATCAATCAGAGCGTATGCGATTCGTGCAACAAATACAATTTCAGAAGCTCAAAAACGTCATGATACTTGGAGCTCATCAACAGCGGCTTTAGGTAGAACAATGGTAGGAGCTTTATTACTTGGCGCTACTCTTAAAGGTGAAGATAAAATGACCGTCAAAGTTCAAGGGAACGGACCAGCAGGCTCAATTATTGTTGACAGTGACGGTAGTGGAAATACAAAAGGCTACATAAAAAATCCTCATGTTAGCTTGACTTTAAATGAAAATGGTAAAATAGATGTTAAAGGTGCTGTTGGAACGGAAGGAATATTTACAGTTATTAAAGATCTTGGGTTGAAAGAAACATTTTCAGGTCAAACGCCGATTATCTCCGGTGAAATAGGAGAAGACTTCACCTATTTCATGGCAGTATCAGAACAAACGCCATCAGCAGTTGGTTTAAGCGTCTTAGTAGATCCTGATGAAAGTGTTAAAGCAGCAGGTGGCTTTATGATTCAAGTAATGCCAGGAGCAGATGAAGAGACCATTGATTTTATTGAAAAACGATTGACTGAAGTACCTATGGTGTCAAAACTCTTAGAAGAAGGAAACTCTCCAGAAAGTATTTTAGAACTATTGTTAGGTGAAAAAGAAATTGAGATTCTTGAAAAAATGCCAGTTCAATTTAAATGTACTTGCTCAAAAGAAAAATTTGGGACAGCCATTATTGCTGTAGGATTAGATGAAATCAATGCCATGATAGAAGAAGATCATGGAGCAGAAGCGGTTTGTCAATTCTGTGGAAACAAATATCAATACAGTGAAGCTGATCTAATTGCTTTACGAGATGAAGCAATCAAAAATACAAAAGAAATTTAGGGGGAAACCACCTTGTGGAAAATAGGAAACATAGAAATTCCTAACCGTGTCGTTGTTGCACCAATGGCGGGAATTAGTAATGCAGCATTCCGAGTGACCGTGAAAGAATTTGGTGCTGGTTTAGTCGTTTGCGAAATGATTAGTGATAAAGGAATTCATTTTAGAAATAAAAAAACATTGGAAATGTTATATATTGATGATAGTGAGTACCCTCTTAGTGTTCAAATTTTCGGTGGAGATAAAGCGACGTTAGTGGAAGCGGCAAAATTTGTGGAAGAAAACACAAAAGCAGCTATTATTGACATTAATATGGGCTGTCCTGTCAGCAAAGTTATTAAGGCAGAAGCGGGTGCAAAATGGTTGTTAAATCCTGATAAGGTATATGAAATGGTTGATGCAGTGTCTTCAGCTGTTGATTTACCAGTAACCGTTAAAATGAGAACAGGTTGGGATGAAGAGCACTTATTTGCTGTGGAAAATGCAATAGCTGCAGAGAAAGCTGGTGCAGCTGCAATTGCGATGCATGGTCGGACAAGAGTACAAATGTATGAAGGCCAAGCAAATTGGGATGTTCTAAAAGAAGTCAAAAGTCATTTATCTATTCCTTTTATGGGGAATGGCGATGTTAAAACGCCAGAAGATGCAAAACGTATGCTAGAATATGTAGGAGCAGACGGTGTAATGATTGGTAGAGCAGCGTTAGGCAATCCTTGGATGATTAAACGGACCCAACATTATCTTGAAACTGGAGCATTACTTCCAGAACCAACGCCGTTTGAAAAAGTTGAAATTGCTAAAATTCATTTACAACGACTGATTGATCTAAAAGGAGAAAATATTGCCGCACGAGAATTTCGTCAGCATGCATCCTATTATTTAAAAGGCATTCCAAGAGCAGCAAAAGTTAAAGTTGCAATCAATCAAGCAGAAACACAACAAGCAATGGTAGATATTATGGATAACTTTGTTGAGAAAGCAGAAAATGATCTAAGAAAACAAACAATTGAAAGTATCTAGAAAATTAAATCAAGTCGAAATACAAATTCGGCTTGCTTTTTTTCGAATTATTGTGGCATTATAAGAATATGTAAATTTGAGAATGGAGGAAATAGAGTGTCAGAAGAACAACAAGAACATTTAGATGATTTAAATGACCAGATGCTTGTAAGACGTGAAAAAATGGAAAACTTACGTAAAGAAGGAATCGATCCTTTTGGCAAGCGATTTGATCGTACACATAATTCAAAAGAACTGCATACATCATTTGATCAGCAAACAAAAGAAGAATTAAACGAGATGGAGCTTTCTGCAAGTGTCGCAGGAAGAATGATGACTAAGCGTGGTAAAGGGAAAGCGGGCTTCGCTCATTTACAAGATCGTGAAGGACAAATCCAAATATATGTTAGAAAAGATCAAGTAGGTGATGAAGCCTATGAAATTTTTAAACATGCTGATTTAGGTGATTTTTTTGGTGTAACAGGACAAATTATGAAAACTGATACAGGTGAAGTAACGGTTAAAGCGAAAACAATTGTTCTTTTGACCAAAGCTTTACGTCCATTGCCAGATAAGTATCATGGATTGACAAATGTAGAACAACGCTACCGTCAACGCTATTTGGATTTAATTAGTAATAGAGAAAGCTTTGATCGCTTTATGAAACGTAGCCAAATCATCAGTGAAATTCGTCGCTATTTAGATAGCCATGGCTATATGGAAGTAGAAACACCTGTTTTGCATAATGAAGCTGGTGGGGCAGCTGCCCGTCCGTTTATTACCCATCATAACGCGTTAGATATGGACTTGTATTTACGTATTGCTTTAGAATTGCACCTGAAAAGACTAATTGTTGGCGGTATGGAGAAAGTTTACGAAATCGGACGAGTATTCCGTAATGAAGGAATTGATACAACTCATAATCCTGAATTTACTATGTTAGAAGCTTACACAGCCTATACTGATTACAAAGATGTTATGGATTTGACTGAAGGCATCATTTGCAATGCAGCCGAAAAAGTTCTAGGGACCTCAACTATTACTTATGGAGGGACGATTGTAGAACTAGGTAATGGCTTTAAACGTGTCCATATGGTAGATGCAATTAAAGAGCAAACAGGTGTTGATTTTTGGAATGAAACGTCACTAGAAGCTGCGCGGAGTTTAGCCAACGAACATAATGTAGAAATAAATGATAACATGGCACTTGGACACATTATCAATGAGTTTTTTGAAACTTTTGTTGAAGAAACTCTAGTTCAGCCTACTTTTGTGTATGGACATCCAGTAGAAGTCTCTCCACTGGCTAAGAAAAATTCTGAAGATGAACGCTTTACAGATCGATTTGAACTGTTTATTGTAGGAAAAGAGTTTGCCAATGCCTTTACTGAATTAAATGATCCTATTGATCAAAGAGCACGCTTTGAAGACCAAGAGAAAGAACGTCAACAAGGGAATGATGAAGCCCATGGTGTGGATGAAGACTTTATAGAATCGCTAGAATATGGCTTGCCACCGACCGGAGGACTTGGAATAGGGATCGATCGTTTAGTAATGCTTTTAACCGATTCCCAATCAATTAGAGATGTTTTGCTATTTCCAACAATGAGATAAGTAAATAAAGTTGAAACTTAGGAATTGCTCCTAGGTTTCAACTTTTCTTTTTTTGTAAGAACACAATAAAATAGAAAGAAAATAACCTATAAAAGAGTTCAAAACCGAACGAAATTACGTCAGAATAAAAAAACAATCGGTAACGAAAAAAAGTTTCAAAAAATGCAAACTTTTAGTTGACCTAAGCGCAGAAACTTGGTATATTATTACTTGTCGCAAAGCACTATAGCCAAACGGCAGATCAGCCTCAGTTTGAAAGAATAGAATAACATCGACTTCTTTCTACTAACTTGAAAAATCAACAAAAAAACTGTTGACAAATAACAAACAAGTTGGTAAACTATAACAGTTGTCTCTTTAAAACAGAGAGAACGAGTTGAAAAAGAAATTTCAACTTTCTTGAAAAAAGTACTTGACGAAACGTCAAGGGTTTGGTAAGATATAAAAGTTGTCTCCTTAAAACAGAGAGAACGAGTTGGGAAAAGAAATTCAACTTTCTTTTAAAAAATGCTTGACAAGTTGTTAAGGATTTGATAAGATATAAAAGTTGCTGCAAGGCAAATAAGTAGACCTTTGAAAACTGAACAAAGTAAGACAAACCAAATGTGTAGGATGTTTTTACGAAAGTAAAAACAAACAACAAATTTAACAAGCAAGCAATATGCTAGCAAACAAATTGAGCTTAACAATCGCAAGATTGTTCTAACTTTTATTATGAGA
>NZ_MIEK01000004.1 GCF_001742285.1 Enterococcus rivorum
TTGCAGTCCTGTTCAATATCGTGAACGGACAACGACATAAAACTACCGACCAGATTTTTCCAGTCGGTATTTGGTCTAACTTTTGGGTCTCACTACACCCTTTAAAACGGCATCTTCTTTCTTTTTCATTGTTTTGCAATCGCCAATTGATACAAGGGCAATAACTGTTTATACGTATCTATCATATACTCTTTGGCTTTTTCTGGATTTCCCAGCAAAGCATCGTCTTTATGAATCACTCTTCCAATTTGAAACTCGCCTTTTTTAACATCACGAAAACGAATCAAACTTTTCTCTAAATCAAGACTTGCTAAATCCGCTATTTTTGCCTGAGTATGGTCAATTGATACTTGGAAATCAGCATCTAATTGTTGGAATAGTTGTTCATTTTCTAGAAAAGCTTCAGCAACTTCTTTTTCATTTTTAGGGTTATCAATTAACGATAGCCACATAAAAATATATTCAGGCCAAATCCCTAATTGAAAATGAGCCTCCATTTTATAGCCACGCTTTTTTTGGCTGATAGCCGACCAAGTATTTTCTGGCGGATACACCGTTCTTCTTCTGTGTTGCGCAATATGCACAAATAGTTCAACACCAAGTTCTTTTTCCAGCAAGCTCTTAAACTCATCATCTAATGTTTGAAAAACAGGCTGAATCTCTGAACGAATCGCCGCCATCCGCGCATCAAGTCCTTCTATATCAAAAACATCAAAACTTTTTTCGGTAAACATTACCATTTATATGTTCCTCTCTAACCTTTTATTTCTTCACTTGTAGCTCCAACCATTTTTCTTTCGTAAGACCTCGAGTCACATCAGTCACTACTTTCCCTTTGCAAATTCGCGCATTAGGCGTCACCCCTTCAATTGTCATGCCCACTTTTTCCATGACACGACCAGACTTCAGGTTTTCTTCATCATGAATCGCAAAAACACGCATTAAGTTTAGCTCCTCAAAACACAGGCGAAGCAATTCTTTCGTGGCTTCTGGCATATACCCTTGTCCCCAAAATGCTTTATTTAACGTATAACCAATTTCTCCTATGGCATTTACTTCATCTACTCGAAGATCAACGGTTCCAATAAACTTATTGGTTTCTTTTAACTCTATTCCATATTTCCCTAAAGGTTCATTCATAAAGTACGCCGCAATATTTTTTCTAGTTTCTGCCAATTCTTGATTTAAAGGAAAAACATACGCAACGGTCTCTTCGTCTGATGCATATTCAAACATATCCTCCGCATCTTCTAATGTAACTGGGCGTAACCATAACCGCTCTGTTTCCAACTGTTGGTTTTCTGCTAAGATTAATTTCCTATCTAATACTATTTCCATACTCCCACCTACTTTTCATAATACTTTACAGAAAAAGAAGGGAGAATTCAATAGTAAAAAGCTGTTTCCTTAAATCAATCGTTATTTTTTTCAAAAATACCGGAAAGCAATTTTTTGCCACACAAAAAGCAGCTCCTCATTATAGCAAACTGCTCCTTCTGCCTATTTTAAACATTCAATACTTTTCGTTAACCGTTCCAATCCATCCTTTACTTTTTCACGGGAACAACCGATATTTAGTCGTAAAAAACCAACTGATTTTTCTCCATAAATGGACCCATCCATAATCGCAAGCTTTCCAACATCAATCATCGCTTTCTGCAATTCTTTCATTGGAATTCCTAACTTCTGACAGTCAATCCACATTAAATAAGTTGATTCACTAGGAACAACAATTAATTCAGGATGTTTTTCTGTTAGGTATTCGGTAACAAAAGTAATCGTATCGTCTAAGTAATCATTTAATTCATCTACCCAACGACTTTCATTCGTATACGCTGCAATGGTCGCTTCTAAACCGAAAATACTCGTTGAGCTTAATCCATCACAATTTTTCAGTTCAAATAAAAAACGTTCTCTGATTGTTTCATCTGGGATCAACGCATAAGAAAAAATTAAGCCTGGGAAATTAAAAGTCTTGCTGCCAGAAGTTACAATCGCAACATTCTCTAACGTGTGTTTGACTATCGGTTGATGCTCCACCCCTTTTCGTAAAATATCCATATGAATCTCATCAGAAATAATAAACACATCATATTTTTTACTTAACGCAACGATCTGAGTCAGTTCACTAGATGTCCAAACTCGGCCAGTAGGATTGTGAGGACTACATAACAACAAAGCTTTATTGTTCCTCTCTTTCATCTGCTCAGCTAACAAATCAAAATCAATTGAGTACTCTCCGTCATCATAAATCAATTCGTTTGCCACAACTATTCGATTGTTGCCACGGATTACTTTATAAAAGGCATCATATGCTGGTGTTTGTACGATTACTCCTTGTCCTGGTTCTGTTACTATTGTTAACAATTTTTTTACGCTATAGATAACAGAAGGACTATAAGCAAGCCATTCTTGATTCACTATCTGCTTAAACCTTTGCCGATACCAACTCACAACTGCTGTTTTTAACACGTCATGGTTCCAACGAGTGTAGCCAAAAATAGGATGCTTCATTCTTTTTTCTAAGGCCTCGATAATCGATGGGGGAACACTAAAATCCGTATCTGAAATAGTAAAAGGCAATAAATCTGCTTTTCCAAAACGATCTTGAATATAATCCCACTGGGTACAATAGGTTCCTTGACGATTAATGACTTGATTAAACATGCCAAAACATCCTTTTCTAAAAAATTATAATGCAACACATACTTATTCCTCTATTAACAAGTCCAATTGATTTCTAACCGTTGTCACTTTGGTTCCAATAATGACTTGGATATTGGTATCATTCAAATGAACCACACCTAGCGCTCCCAAGTTTTTCAACCGCTCATCATCGACAATCGTGGCATCTTTTAACACAAGTCGTAAACGGGTAATACAATTATCCAGAGACTCAATATTTACTTGTCCACCTAAAGCTTCTAACATTCCTTTGGCATCATAACCGCCTTTTTTTACATAAGCCACTTCTTGATCAGAGTATTCAGTTTCATCTACTAATTCATCTCGACCAGGTGTTTTCAAATTTTTACGAAGAATAACAGTTTTAAAAACAAAATAGTAAACGATAAACCAAAAAATTCCGACGATTGGTACCAACCACCATTTTGTATAAGATCCTTGCATGACACCAAAAATCAGAAAGTCTAAAATTCCACCATCGGTATTTCCAATCACAACCCCGACAAGGCTCATAACCATGAAACCCAGTCCTGTCATAATCACATGGAAAACCCAAAGAAGCGGACTAACAAATAGGAATAAAAATTCAATTGGTTCGGTAATTCCAGTAACAAAGGTTGCAATCACCCCCGAGATCAACAGCCCTTTTATTTTATGACGATTTTCTGGCTTCGCTGTCCGATACATTGCCAAGGCTGCGGCAGGCAGACCAAACATAAAGGTTGGCATTTTCCCTTGAGAAAGAAAAGCAGTGGCGCTTGCTGAAATCGGCAAGCCATTTTGCAATTCGCCATAAAAAATATTTAAAGCACCAAAGACTTCTTTGCCATCAATTAACTGATGACCGCCAGCTTCTGTAAATCGAATCATAGATACTAGAATGTGATGCAATCCAAATGGTAAAAGCAAGCGCTCCCCAGACCCAAATAAAAATGGACCGAAGACACCCGCTTTTTGAATCGCATTCCCCACTCCAGTGATAATAATAGCAAATATCGGCCAGATGATAGGAATTGCTAACCCAACAAGAGATAAAACAAGGGAAGTAATGATTGGTACAAATCGAGCACCTGAGAAGAAAGCAAAGCTATCTGGCAATTGAAAATTATAAAACTTACTATGCAACTGATAAACAACTAGTCCAGCAATAATCCCCCCTAAGACTCCCATGGAAATCGTCTGAATCCCAAAAACCAGCTCCTGTCCAGCTTCTCTAAGTTGATCTACTTCAGCCAATTTTCCAGTTTCTGTCAAATAAAAATTAATGGATAAGTTCATAACGACATAGCCGACAAATCCTGAAAATGCTGCAATTCCTTTCTCTTTTCTTGCTAGACCTAGTGGAATTGCCATCGCAAACATGACTGGTAAGTAGCTAAAAGCAAATCCTCCGATAGCAGACATAAAGCGAAAAACAACCTGTAACATTGGTATTCCTAAAAAAGGTAATGCATCAATCGTGGATTGAGAAGAAAACGAACTACCAATTCCTAAAAAAATCCCCATAAATGCTAACAACGCAACAGGTAGCATAAACGTTTTTCCTAAGCCTTGAAAAATTTCCATCAAACTTGTTTTACTCTTTTTCTGATCCACCCTTTCAACCTCCTAATTTATTCTCAATAAAAAAAGCCATTCATTTCTCTTTAAAATGTAAGCGAAACCATTCTTTCTTTCAATCTTTTCAAGGGCAATAGAATAAGCATTCACAAAAGCGAATGCTCATTCAAGTTTTTCGTAATATTTTTCAGCGTATTGCATCAGTAAAATATCTAACAGACCACTTAGAGATATTCGGGAGCTTAAATCAACATCATCATAGTAAACAGCAGTCATTTCAGCAAATAATGTGTAATCAGCCATCGACTCCAACGTACTATTAGGAGCTCCAACAATCGCTACAATCGGTACTTTCTTTTTAATAAGCTTCGAGGCGTAGCTTAAAATCCCAACCGTTTCACCACTATGACTGACAACAACCGCTAAGTCATCAGAGGTCAGATTGTTCGCCATCACTGTTAGTTCATCCCAATCAATTCTTGCGTTGGCTTTTTTCCCAAGAAAAGATAGTTTTCTTGCGGCGGCTAAACAGATGGGCATGCTACCTCCAACACCAAAAAATTCGATGTTTTCTGATTGAGCTATTAAAAAAGCTATCTCGTTAATTTGCACTTCACTTAAACTAGAAAGGGAAGTTGAAATTTGTTTCACCATATTTTTGATTCGTTGTTCAAAATCAATTGAATAACCAGTAGTTACATAAGATTTTTCCTGTTTATCATAACTTTTTATAGCAAATTTAAACTCTTGAAAGCCTTTGAATCCTAGTTTTTTCGCCATTCTTGAAATTGTTGCTTGGCTGGTAAAAGTTTCTTTCGCTAACTCTTCCGCTGTCATGGCTGAAACCTCTTCAATGTTACGTAAACAATATTTCAAAATACTCTTTTCAATGGGACTTAACTCCTCCATTTTATAGTGCAATTTTTTGTATAAAGAATTCATCTGGTTCATCCACTTTCAAATTTCTATCCTTCCACAACGGCAACCACTGTTTTTGGCTTTTTTATTTTAAATAGATAATGTTCTTTTTAAAACTGCCTTCCCTCCAACATAAACATGTCTAATTCGATTTTCAGCAGCTTTTAGTTCTACTAAAATCTGACCTTGCTGTTTTTTTGATTGACGCCCTTGTAAAAAATTATATTTTTGATTTCCTTTTCGTTGATTCTTCTTGAATAAATAGCAAGCCAAAGCACCATTTGATGTACCAGTTGCATACTCCTCATCAATCCCAACAAAAGGAGCAAAATTACGACATTGGATTGGTTGTTGCCAGTCCTCATTGGCCGCAAACACATGGTAACCAATGATAGCCAGTTTTTTTGAAATAGTGCTGATTGCATCAAAATCTGGGACAAGGTTGTGTAAAATAGCCGTATTCTTTACTGGAATAATTAAATCTTTTAATCCTGTAGAAACTATTTCAATAGGAAATCCACTAACAATATCTCCGCTCTCTAAGCCTAATGATTCAGCAATTCCCCTCATATCAGGTTGTTCGCTATAAAAAATAGGTAGTGACTGTTCCATATAAATCGTAGCATCGTCAAGAATTTGAAGTGCCAGTCTCCCCGCCTTAGTCTCAATAAAATAGTTTCCTGCTTCAAGCTGATTCAACTGCTTCAATAAACTAAAGGCTGCAATCGTCGCGTGCCCACATAAGGGAACTTCCGCTAATGGGGTAAAATATCGTAATTGAAATACTTCTTGATTCAGCCGTTTAACAAAAACCGTCTCTGAATAATTTAGCTTTTGAGAAAGTTGCTGCATAAAACTATCAGAGGGGGTCTCCTCTTCCTTGAGTATTTTTACTCCTGCAAGATTTCCACCCTGACCTTGTATTGTAAAACTCGACACTTCATAGACTTTATTCATTGTATCCCTCCAGCTTTCTTAAAGCATATATTCCAATATTGAACCAATTTTTTTGAACCCAATCTTTTCATAATATGGATCGATATCACTTGTGACATAGAGTGGATCATTCGGAAATACATTTGCAATTGACTGAATCAATTTCAGCCCAAATTCACATCCACGATACTGTTTCATCACTAATAAATCTAGAATATAAATTCCAAATCCATCATCGTTTTTACAACGAATATAACCACATAAGATATCATTTTCAATCATAACATGGGTAATTGAGTTCATAATCGCTTTCACATATTTAGGTTGATTTTCTAGAGAATAGTAGCCAGACCACTCTTCACTTTCTCCTTTCATTAATGCAAATCTCTCCATTTTCTCTGCCATAATATGTATTAAAAAAGCGCCAAGGAGCAAATAAACAGCATAAGTTGTAGATAGGATTTCGTGGTCTGTGTTTTTTCATACTATTCCTTTCTGGTTTTTCAATAGCGGGTTCACACTCACTATTGATCGGTTCAAATTCTTTCTTCACTTTTTTTCATTTTTACACAAAAAATGAAATTCAACAAACTACATTTCTCTTATTTTTAATTTCTAGCACTAAAAGGCTTATAAGCCAAGCTTTCACTTAATATTTTCTCAGTTTTTTTCTTAATAAACATTTAGCAAAAAGCGACTTAAATAAAATAGGTATTGACTATTGGAGATAGTGTTTTAAAATGAAAAAAAACGCTCCTGTAATGTTTTCCAATATACTATAATCTTCCCCAAGATTTCCTATTAGGTATTACAGAAGCGTCTTTTTAGTATATGCTGGACTTAAAGTTGAAAAGATCGATTTTTTAGAGGAGTTGATTAGTACGTTACTTTGAAAGGAATCCTTGCACTTCTTCATCTGAATATACTTTTTTATCGTTCTTTATGATGTCTGATTGACTGTCAGCAGGAGAAACAAATCTAAAAATTAGACACTTAGCATCTAAACTTCCTTGATTTGATAGGCGATGAATACTGTTATTCATACGAATTATCTCACCGATTCCAACATTTTCCTTCACGATAGTATTCTCAAACCATTCTAAAAGCAGCGTTCCTTCGTTTACGACTATAATTTCCTCGATAGCTTGATGACTATGCCAATCTTGTACACATCCAGCTGGAATAATATTCGTATGCACTTCAAATTTATCGAATAAAAAATAATCCACTTCAGTTCCATTTTCTTTTTTTAACGATAATGCTTCATTTTGCTTCACTATTTTAGGCTTCCGCTTATTCATCTTCTGTAACAACCTCTTTTCATAGGTAGGAAATTCTCAACCAAGACACAATAGGACATTGCTAACTTCCCCTTTTTTATCCAACTACAAACTTATTGATACAGATCTATTTTCTAAGTATTTTCTCCATTGACTTACCTTTAGCTAACTCATCAATTAGCTTATCTAAATAGCGAATTTTCTGCATTAGAGGGTTTTCAATCTCTTCTACTCGATACCCACAAATAACGCCTTTAATCAAAGAAATGTTCTTATTTAATTGTGGTGCTTGCTGGAAAAATGTTTCAAAATCGACTTCATCTTTGATTTGTTGCTGTAATGTCTCTTCGTTGTAACCTGTCATCCAAAAAATAATCTCATCAACTTCTGTCTTAGTTCGACCTTTTCGCTCTACTTTTTTTACATAAAGAGGATAGACTGTAGCAAACGGCATCTTAAAAACTTTTGTTTGGTCCATGACACTTCTTCCCTTCAATCCAATTTTAGCAAGTTTTATCTCGTAAATAACTTATCAAAAATGTAACACACACGGCTATTTGGTTCAAATTGAACTTTTGAATTTCTTTGATTTGCACTCATGTAAATTTCAGAATATGAAAAAAAGCCCTTTAGAGCTTAGCTGTGATTCTATCTCCTCAACAGCTACTTTCATAAAGACTTTTCATCCGTGAAACTGACTAATTGAACATACACTTCTTTTTTCGTTCATCTTTCTACATCCATATCTAAAGCGAACACAGTTGAAAAAATAGCTTCTATTATCCCTGTGTTAGAAGTGAACAAAAAATCGATTGAAACAAAATATTAAAATTCTTTCTTCCATCTTTTCAAGGTATAAATCAACAACACACCACTAATCAATACCAAGCCACCTATATAAAGAGATGAACGTACGGTCTCCCCTGTTCTAGGCAACGAAGAACTTGATTGTTGAGAACTGGCTGAGTTATTGTACTTGTTCCCACTGTTTTTACTGTTATCGTTATTACTAGTGTCTGTTCCAGAAGCAATAGTTCTTCCTTTGACAGTAACAATGATTTTTTGGCTCGCTTCACCGTTTGTATAAGTAATAAAATATTCTCCAACTTTATTTGTATCAACTGTCCCGCTGACCATTGCTTCACTAAATGCCAAAGGATTGCCTTCTTTGTCTTTAGCTGCTACAAAATTATCCTCTGGGTTCCATGTATCCCCAACATACAAAACAGAATCTTTAGCTTCAATCATTTCTTTGTTCGGTTCTGGTTGACTAATAATAATTTTAATTCGATCACCCGTCAAAGCATTATCACTTGTATTAGGAAACAAACCTTCTCCCACTGCTCGAACTTTTGCATAAACCACTTGTTCCGCTTCACCGTTTTTACTGTTAAAATAATGATCTATATCTACTGAATTTCCCTCTTCATCTTGAAAATCTTCTAATACATAGTGATGATTATTTAAACGCCTACTACTCGTCAATTTTACCATCGTCGCTAAAGGTAGTTCTACCAAATCGGCTTTCGTTTTTACCGTTACCTCTAAATTAGGTTCTAACAATGCTAACTTATCTTGCGCTTCGTATTTAACAGCTAGACTAGTCAACAGAGCATTTAAAGTCTCTGGATAAAAGGTTGGCAATAAATTATTACCCAGCGCTTAGTCTCTAACTTTCGTTAAATTACCAAAAGATGTAGGCAAACTTGTCAATTGATTATCTGCAAGATATAATGTAGCCAAATTAGACCCCGAAGCAATCGTATCTGGCAATTCAACTAGCTGATTATTAGATAAATCCATTGCGCTGACTGTATTGTTTTCCAAAAGGCTACCCGGAACTTCACTTAAAAAATTACCAGAAACAGTGAAGGTTCTCATTTTTTCAATTGTCCCGATATTTTCAGGTAATTGCGTTAATTGATTATTGTCTAAATAAACCTCTGAGCCCGTTCCTTTCCCAATGGAATAGTTAACAAAAGTTTGCGGAAGTTCGATTATTTGATTATCCGCTAAGTATAGCTGAGTTAAAGCTGGGAATGCGACTTCTCCAAACCCTTCCATACTCGTTATTTCGTTATCGTTTAACCAAAGAACATTCAAATTAGGTAATTGATTCAGTTCCTGAGGATAGCTTTTTATTTTATTGCCACTAAGTTTTAAATTGACTAACTTAGAAAATACACTAATTCCCTCAATAGACGTTATGTTTTTACTTAATAATGAAATCACCGTTCGGTTACGCTCTGTTTCTGTCAATGAATCTGCCACTGTTTTCCCGAAAAGTTCAGCCACAGCTTGTGCCATATTAGGATCTGGAAATATTTCAGAAATTTTTGCATCAACAGGAATATTAGCTTGTTCTTGATATGTCGTCACTTTCTTTACATCATTTTGTTCTGTAGTTCGTTCTGATTCAGTTGTTACATCTTCTGCTATATCTTTTGTTTCCTCAGTTGCTGAATGTTCGTGTTCTAATTCTACGGTATTTTCTACCACCTCAGAGTCGCCTTCCGTCGCAAAAGCTACATATGAACTTGAAATGACATAGTTTCCAAATAATATGACGCTCAAAATACCAGTCAACATTTTTTGTTTTTTCATTCGATTTATCCCTTCTTTCTGCTATTAAATTGATTTCTTCAAGCAACTACTTTATTTTTTTAGCTATCCACCCTATTTTAACATTTTTATATACTGTAAATATGTTTTTTATTTCTTTTTTTAAAATAATTAATCATATTGCTTTGATTCATTTTTTCTAAACAAAGGAGCGCTTTCTCCACATAAAAAAAGATATAAAGATGTTTTTTTACACTTTATATCTTTTTCAATTTTTCAATACTATATTTCTTCTAGTTGCTTACAGCTTCTCTCACAAACAATTCAACTTCTTCAGTCTTTCCTTCTCCTAACAGTTGGACTATTTTACTTCCTACAATTACGCCCGCGCAACTCTTTCTAAAACGTTGCACGTGATCTTTAGATGAAACTCCAAAACCTGCAAGCACCGGAATCTCACTCACTTCTTGAATATAAGCTAAATGTTCATCTAGTGTCTCTTGATAGTCGCGCCCAACACCAGTTACACCATTGACCGCTACCGCATAAATGAACCCTTCTCCCGTTTCAGTCAATTCCTTAATCCGATCTTTCGGTGTCGTTAACGCAACTAAGGGAATCAATGCGACATCACTTTCTTTTAATTGTGGTTCTAGAAATAAGCGATGTTCATAGGGTAAATCAGGAATAATCAACCCTTTGACAGGTGTTTCCGCTAAAGCGCCAATAAATTTTTCCACCCCATAACTAAAAACTGGATTAAAATATGTCATAATTATCAATGGAATTTCTGTTTGCATTCCTTTTAAAGTCTCTAAAACTTTAGCTAAACTGACTTCTTTTTGTAATGCACGTAATCCTGCTTCTTGAATCACCGGACCATCTGCTACCGGATCGGAAAAAGGAATCCCTAACTCGATGGCACTGGCTCCTGCCTTCGTCAACAGTTCAATTTCTGCTTCTAATTGGTCCAACCCTTGCGCACCAGCCATAATGTAGGGAACTAAGATGGTTTCCCCAGCTTGCTGCCGCTGATTTAATTTCTTCGTTAAAGTCTTCATTATTTGTCCTCCTGTTCAAATAACTCTTTAATTTGCTGAACATCTTTATCGCCTCGGCCAGATAAACAAACAATGATTTGCTTCTCTTTCCCAAGCTCTTTGGCTAACTTGATGGCATAGCTAACCGCATGTGCACTTTCTAGGGCGGGAATAATCCCTTCTGTTTGGCATAGAATTTTGAAGGCTTCTAGTGCCTCTTGGTCGGTAGCTGATTCATACGTTGCGCGCCCTGATTCATTTAAATGACAATGCTCTGGGCCCAATCCTGGATAGTCCAAGCCAGCAGAAATTGAAAATGCTTCAAGTATCTGACCATCTTTATCTTGCAATAATTTCATCATCGCACCATGAAGGACGCCCGTTCGCCCTTTATTAATGGATGCTGAATGTTCTTCGGTTTCCAGTCCTGCCCCTGCTGCTTCAACACCAATTAGTGCAACCTGATCATTGATAAAGGGGTAGAAAATCCCCATCGCATTGCTACCACCGCCAACGCAAGCAACGACTGCATCTGGTAATTTTCCTTCTGCTTCTAAAATTTGACGTCTTGATTCTATTCCAATGATACTTTGATAGTCTCGGACGATTTCAGGAAATGGATGTGGTCCCAGTACGGAACCCATCACATAATGAGTATCTTCTACATTGGCAACCCAGAAACGCAACGCTTCATTTACGGCATCCTTCAACGTTTTGCTTCCTGATTGAACACTAATCACTTTTGCCCCTAACAATTCCATCCGAAATACATTCAACGCCTGTCTTTCCACATCGACCGCGCCCATAAATACGGTACATTCCATTCCAAAAAGAGCGGCGATTGTCGCAGTAGCAACCCCATGTTGGCCCGCTCCTGTTTCTGCAACAATTTTATTTTTCCCCATTTTTTTGGCTAATAAAACCTGCCCCACTGTATTGTTTATTTTATGAGCTCCTGTATGATTTAAATCTTCTCTTTTTAAATAGATTTTGGCTCCACCAGCATAGTCTGTTAATCGTTCAGCAAAGTACAGCGGATTTTCCCGACCCACATATTGTTTTAAATAATAGTTCAATTCTTCCTGAAAGGCGTCATCTTGCTTTGATGCTTCATAGGTCTCTTCTAATTCTTTCACGGCATACATTAATGTTTCTGGAACAAATTGACCACCATAATTTCCATAAAATCCATTTTCTGGTTGATTATACATAAAATTCCTCCTTGGCTTTTTTGATAAAAGCTGCTATTTTTTCTAAATCTTTTTCTCCGTTTGTTTCGACACCGCTAGAAACATCAACGGCGTAGGGCTGAAATCGTCTTTTTGCTTCTTGAACATTCTCGATAGTCAAGCCACCGGCAATAAATAGTTTTTTATCTTTTACTTTCTTTGGGTCAAAGACCTCCCAATCAAATACTTCTCCATTACCACCAATATATTTTTTTGGAGGGGCATCAAATAGCAAATAATCAGCTTCCTTTTCGTTTTCCACAGTAGTTATCCACAAGTTATCCACAGGTAAAGCACGGATGTAGGGAACTGAAATTTTTTGCTCGGGCATCTCCCCATGAATCTGCACCATATCCAACATGGCTTCTTGAATCGCCTCTTCTAGTTGTTGACTACTAGGTGAAACAAAAACACCCACCTTTTGCACCTTTTTAGGCACCTCTGTTGTTATCTTTTTTACATCAGCAGCCTTGATTTGACGCTTACTTTCAGCAAAAACGAAGCCTAAAAAATCAACCCCGTGGACCACTGCTACATCTACCTGTTCCTTCGTTTTTAATCCACAAATTTTTACCTTCATCTCACTACCTGTAATTCTTTGACTTTAGCTTCTGGATTACCAGATATCATTAATGCTTCTCCGACTAAGACGGCTTGATAATCGTTTTTCAGACTATTTACTTGTGTGCCTGTGGAAAACCCAGACTCACTAATATAAACACTTTCAGTTTCCTGTTTTTCACCTAATTTTCTGCTTACCTCGATGTCCACAACAAATGTTTTCAAGTTACGATTATTCACACCAATTAATTTTGCTCCTAACGCTTCAGCAATCTTTAATTCTTTTTCGTCGTGGACTTCTACTAGAATTTCCAGCCCCAAGGCTTCCGCTTGATGGTACAATTCTTGTAATTTTTCTTGAGAAAGGGCCGCAACAATGAGTAATACGATGGTCGCCCCAGCATTTCTAGCACGAATTAACTGTTTTTCTGCAATGATAAAGTCTTTGCACAACACAGGAACCTCTACTTCTTTTGCTATTTTTCTCAAATCTTCAATTGACCCTTTGAAAAACACTTCATCCGTTAATACCGAAATTGCAGAAACACCCGCTTTTTGGTAAGCCTTAGCTTGCGCAAGAATATCTACTGATTCATTGATGGTGCCTTTTGAAGGAGACGCTCTTTTCACTTCTCCAATAATGTGGACATGTTGTGGACAACTTTTAACACGGTTATAAAAAGATTCTGTTTTTCTCAAAGGTTGAAGCTCTTCTTTAAGCATTTTTTCCACTTCTAGCTTTTTTTCTGTCATTATTTTTGTTAAAAAATCCATTTAGCTCACCTCTTTTTGTACTTGAATTAGTTGTTGTAATTTATCAAAAGCAGCACCACTCGCTACACAATCTTTCGCTAATAAAATACCCTCTTGAATTGTTTTTACTTTTCCATTGGTAAAAAATCCGAAACCAGCATTTACAATTACTGTATCTAAATAGGCACTTGGCTGATTTTTTAAAATGGAAAGTAAAATCTCGGTGTTTCTTTTAGAATTGCCTCCTTGAATCGCTTTTAAGGAGGTTTTGGAAAACCCTAGCTCCTCTGGTTCAACAGTATGCAAACTAATTTTTCCATTTTCTAACAATGAATAATGGGTGGTTCCAGCTAAAGAGGCTTCATCTAGTCCACCTGCCCCATTGATAACGACAGCTCTTTTACGACCTAAATCCTTTAATGTTTTCGCTGTTTCTTCTAATAAGTCTCGACGATAGGTGCCCATTAACTGAGAATCCAAAAAAACCGGGTTGGTTAAAGGCCCAATTAAATTTAAGATTGTCGGGGTTGCTAACTCACGGCGAACCTTCATGACATAACTCATTTTTGGATGCATATGTGGGGCAAACAAGAAAGCTAAACCCACTTCATTCAAAACAGTGCTTAATTTTTCAGGAGAAAGAGCAATATCTACTCCCAAATGTTCAAAAATATCTGCGCTACCTGATTTACTGGATATGCTGCGATTGCCATGTTTTGCTACAGTTACTCCACCTGCTGCTAAAACAAAGGCTGAGGTTGTACTAATATTAAAACTACCTGATTGATCGCCTCCAGTGCCACAATTATCCATTACATTCGTTCGTGTACAGGCTATTTTCATTGCCTTAGTTTGGAGGGTCTCCGCAAGTCCTGCCATCTCTTCTGCTGTTTCCCCTTGATGCTTCAACGCCATTAAAAAACCAGCAATCTGACTTTCTGTTAATTCGCCTTCAAACATCTGTTCTGCGATTTGTTTAATTTCTATTTTAGTTAAACGTTGCTGTTCAAATACTTTTTTAAGTAAAAAATCCATTTATTCACCCTCCACTATCTTCATAAAATTTTGAATTATTTTTTCCCCGTCTAATGTTCCGATAGATTCTGGATGAAACTGAACACCGAAGACTGGATACTTTTTATGTTCTATGGCCATAATTTCTTGATCATCGATTGCCTCACCTGTTACGATTAACTCTTGAGGTAAATCTTGCTTGTTCATCACTAATGAATGGTACCGAATAACTGGTAACTCTCTCGCCAGTCCTTTAAATAACGTGCTGTTTTCATGAGTAATAGACGACTGCTTTCCATGTCGAATATTTTTTGCCAAAATAATTTCACTTCCAAACACTTCCGCAATCGTTTGGTGTCCTAAACAAATTCCTAACATCGGTTTACTTTTGTAAAACTTTCTAATAATATTGGGAACAAACCCTGTTTCTTTAGGCGTCCCTGGCCCTGGCGAAATAATAATCGCTGATGCTTCATTTGCCTTCTCAAAGATTTCTGGATCATCGTTTCTCAGCACTTCAACTTCATCATATTTAGCTACTAGCTGAACTAAGTTATAGGTAAAAGAATCATAATTATCAATCAGTAAAATCATGTGGTCACCTCCAAGAGTGCTTTCGCTTTATGCAGTGTTTCTTCATACTCTTTTTCTGGATCAGAATCATAGACAATCCCTGCACCTGCTTGAACATAGGCTTTTCCTTTATGAATAACCATCGTACGAATCGCAATGGCAAAATCTGCTTGGCCGTTTTTAGATAAATAACCAACTGCTCCGGCATAGATTCCTCGTTTTACCGGCTCCATTTCATAAATTCGTTGCATCGCTCGTATTTTAGGTGCTCCACTAACCGTTCCAGCTGGTAAAGTAGCTTTTAATGCGTCCATCGCTGTTGCACCTTTTTTTAACTTTCCTGTTACTACAGATACTAGATGCATCACATATCTGTATTTTTCTACAACCATATAAAGCGGAACCTCTACCGATCCTATCTCACTAATTTTGCCAATATCGTTGCGACCTAAATCAATCAACATTAGATGCTCTGCTCGTTCTTTTTCGTCTTGAATCAGCTCTTGTTCCAACATGGAATCTTCCTCTGGTGTCACTCCTCTTTTTCGCGTTCCAGCAATGGGA
This sequence comes from Enterococcus rivorum, assembly GCF_001742285.1. Classification (GTDB taxonomy): domain Bacteria; phylum Bacillota; class Bacilli; order Lactobacillales; family Enterococcaceae; genus Enterococcus_L; species Enterococcus_L rivorum. The sequence goes on from NZ_MIEK01000004.1 coordinate 15,676, forward strand.
TTCGTTGTAACAACCTGACCTTTCACACTAACTAAACTTTCAGGAGAAGAACCGATAATATACGTCTCGCCAAAATCCAGGAAATAGAGGTACATCGAAGGATTACTTACTCGTAAACGACGGTAATAATCGAAAGGATGTCCTTTAAAATCAGCTGTTAGTCTTTGTGAAGGGACCATCTGGAATAAATCTCCTGCTTTAATATACTTTTTCGCTTGATTAACAACCTCTTCATACCCTTCCTTAGAAAAATTACTAGTATAGTCCAGTTTATCTAGCTTGATTTCCTTTTGCTCTTCTTGATTAGGAACTGTTAATTCCTGTTGTTTTTTTATTAATGCGGCTTTTAGCTCCTCTTCCGTTCTATTAGAATAGGTATTCGCTTCTACTAGGAAAAGTTTCTCTCCTACATGATCAAAGAGTAAAAAAGAATCAAATAGATAGAAGTGAATATCTGGAATGTTCATTTCATCAAATGGAATCTTGCCTAATGCTTCATAGCTAGCAATGACATCGTAACCTACATAACCAATCGCTCCACCCACAAAAGGCATCCCTTCAACGAGTTCTTCCTCCTTATACACGTATTGCTCAATCTCCTTTAGCGGATCTGACACAACAAAACTGTTTCCTGCCACCGTCAACACGTTATCTTGATAAATGATTTCCGAAACAGCATCCCAAGCAATAATTGAATACCTCCCTTTGCTTAAATCTCTTGGAATACTTTCTAGTAAACATTTATTCTTTCCCTTAATTCTTAAAAAGGCTGAAATAGCCGTTAAATAATCTGCTTGAATTTCTTTTACTAATTTCATTTCTCTTCCCCTTTTCTATCTGATTTTTCTTTAAATACACAAAAAGCCCTCAAGAAACAGACATCTGTTTCTTGAGGGCGAATAAACTTATCCACGGTACCACCTCGGTGAAAAGAAGTTTCTCTAAAAAAACGCTACAAGTATTTCCTTGTAGAAAAAGTTTTTATTTGAAAGACAATAGTGAGTTATTTACTTTATCAAGATAAAACAAAAAGCCCCCAAACCACACAAAGATATGTGGTTTGAGGGCGAAATATTCACGGTGCCACCTCAAATTTGAAAGAAATTCTTTCCTCTTATCAGTCGTCAATCAACGACCTTACTCTGTAACGGGAGTTCCCGAAAATACCTACTACCATTTCAGCATCTCGCTCGAAAGTCCATTCACAACTCATTCCCTACTGATTCACACCACCATCAGCTCTCTGAAAAGTACTATGGGTTGTTACTCCTCTTTCTCAAAGCTTATTTATTAATGATAACTATATTAGATTTTTTTAATTTTGTCAACCCTATTTATTTTTGAGTTTACTCGTTTTTTACTAGAAATCTTATTCTATCAGTAGTTACAGACACTATTTTTTAAACAAAAGAGACGAAATAACATCTCTTCCTCTAGTTTAACCCATTTTCCAAAAAAGGGGCTGCTTCCAAAGAAACACTGGCAATAACTGCTGGTAGTATAGCCTGGTTGCTTCTTTTTTAAAAAAAAGTAGAATAGTCTCATCTAGCTTATACAACACTAATGGTAGCTGTTTTTATCTGTCGCTTAATCTAATTTCAAAAAATTGGAGTAAACTTAACTATTTATTGATAAACAAAATTTTACTATCATTGTCATTTGTTTTTGTACCTATTTATACGAATAAAACAGCAGGTTCCCCCCTCTCACTACTAAACTATTTTTACTATGTATCTTTACAAAAAAACTAGTTTTATGGATTTCTAAACCAAAAATTTTCATTTTATTAAACTTTTATGATTACTTTGTCATGATTTCCTTATTTTTAATACAAAGAGTAGAAAGCGTTTCACTCAACACACTTAAAAAAAATCAACATTTTCAAGAATTAACAAGCATTCTTGTATTTAAGTACTCGTTTTATTTTTTTACTCCACCTTTCTTATTGCCTAAAAAATAGTTGAGAGTTCATAAAATTCTCTCGTAAAGCATTTTATGAACTACAATTATTATCCATTTTACTTATACTTAAATCCTATTATCAAATAGAAAGAGGGAGAAAAAATGAAAAAAAGAAATTTTTATACTTTATTAAGTATAACTGCACTATCACTAGCTACAATAAGTGCTTTACAATCTAGCGATGCCTATGCTACTTCAGAAAATAACGTGGTTAATACAGAAAGCGTTATCTCTACACCAAAGAATCTAGCAAATATTGCAGGGGTTAAATCTGAATTGATGCAGTCTGAAAATCTAAGGAATTATTCATCAAAGATATTGGATAACATCTACGGCCATAGTGAAAATCAATCGGTAGGTGTATATAAGAGAAGTACCGATACTATCACTATTTATGTTGATGAAAAAACAGACCAGACTGTATTACCAACTTATACAATTACTCCAATTTCACTAAATCGCTACCAAGAAACAGCCGCTACAAAAATAAAGTTAACAAAAGGGATAAATACGATTAAAGATACTAGTGAAGGAATTATTCACCTACAGAACGAGACCAATCCTACTGCTCAACAAACACTAGTTGTTTCTGTTGATGGTGGGCAAGAACTACCACGATTTATTCTAGGAAAGACGACAGAATCTGATTGGTCTAATCAACTTAAACAATATCCAAATGCACCTGGCTATGAACTAATAGGGAATAAGACTTTAATAACAGGATCTAAAGCTACTTTAAACTATGTGAAAGAACCTAAAAGGATTATTGAAACTTACGAACGAATTGTGGCTATTCATGATGAAACAGCAGGTCTGGATAACAGCTCTCCTTTACACAAACAATCTCGTGGGCTTATTCAACACATGAGAGAGACACAGGCAGCAGGAGCTTACATGTATGCTTGGTTTTATCATACGGCCTACTCAAAAAACTCCGGGATGCCAACACTATTGAACGCCAGAGAACTTTGGGGACCAATGCATGAGTTCGGTCATACGTATCAAGCACAACGAATGACTTGGGATAATATGAGTGAAGTGACTAACAATATTTTCAGTCTGAGAAGTGAGAAAGCATTTGGGCAAAGAAGCCGTCTAGAAAAGGATGGCGCTTATAATAAAATATTCCAATATCTGAACCAACCTACAAAAAATTTCAATGCCCAAACTGATCCATTTTTGAAATTAGGAATGTTTTGGCAATTAGAATTAGCCTTCGGAGATAACTTTTACCCAGAATTACACAAACTTTATCGAGAGGAAGCAACGAATTTAAGTACCGATTTAGCAAAACAACAGTATTTTTTAACTTCAAGTGCTAAAATTGCCAATAAAAATTTACTTCCATATTTTGAAATGTGGGGTTTACCTATCACGAAAGAAACAAGAGACACTCTTCAAAAATATCCTAAGCTAACGCACAAAATTTGGGAATATCGTGATGAAATGAAGGTCCCTGTTGGTCCTATAGACTCTAATGAGCAAATAAGACCTACAGCTCCAACTAATTTGGAAGCAGCAGAAATCCAATCAAATAGCGTAACACTAAAATGGCGTGCTGGATCAGAGACTCAACCCGTAAAAGAATATATTATTTTTAGAGATGGAGAAGAAATTAGTCGTACGTCAGCAACAACATTCAAAGATTTGACTGTTGCCGAAGAAGTTACTTACAGCTACCAAATCTCTGCCGTTGATTCTTCAGAAACAGCTTCAGATAAAAGTACAGCGCTAAAAGTAACAACACACAAAAAAACACCTTTAAAAGTTCCAGCACCGACGAAACCACTAAATTTGGTTGCTACAGACCTTACAGAAAGTTCTGTTATACTAACTTGGAATAAATCAAGCAGTTCACTAGAAATCTCAAGCTACTTTATTTATCGAAATGGTGTGAAGATCGCTACAGTTGGAGCAACCTCTTATAATGATACTAACTTACAACCAAGTGCTTCATATAATTATCAAATTTCAGCTGTGGATGAAAAAAATCAAGAGTCAGTAAAAAGTGATCTCTTAACCATTAAAACCAAAGATAAAGTAACTGGGCTTTCCATTTGGGAGAACACAAAAATTTACAAATCAGGCGATAAAGTTTTCTACGGCGGTTTAGAGTATGAGGCAAAATGGTGGACTCAAAACAATCAACCTGGTCAATCAGACGTTTGGAAATTAATAACCAATATTGTATTACCGTGGGATTCAAACAAAGCATATAATAGCGGCGATAAAGTAACCTTTAATGGTAAAACCTATGCTGCTAAGTGGTGGACTAAAGGCACTCAACCTGGCAGTACATCCGATGTTTGGACGTTAGTTCAATAAAAATCAATAAAAAACGCATGAATTTTTTGTTTATCAGAAAACTCATGCGTTTTTTACTTTATGTTTTGAATTCTCATTGCTATGAAGGAATGGTTCAGAACATACAAATTATAGCGTTGTCTCATAACTTTCACTTACGGAACTTGCTACCAACTAATTTTCATTTATTTTTTTCTTAATCCCTGCCAAAGAAATCAACCCCTGGTTAATCCCTAAATATTGGCTACTAAGACCTAAAACAATCCTAATGATATAAGGAATTCCAACAAATAGTAAGCCGGAAACAAAAAAACTAATCGCCCCTAACACAATGATTATTTTTACTATGACCGGTTCTTCTTTCCTGATAAACAACCAGCTTTCTTTCAAGTCCTGGATGACAGTTGCAATGGCACCATTTTCAAATTTAACAGTTAGTATCGGGATTCTAATAAAACACTCAATACAAGCAGCAGCAAAAAACAAAATGAAGCAAATAACAAAAATCCATTCAATCCTAACTAAACTGTATAGAAAACCAGCCAGAATCGGCCCGACAAAATTAGCAAACAATTGAATTTGATTCACAACCGAGTTTGCTTTCAATAGATTGTCTTCTTTAAATAATAGCGGCATACTAGATTGCACAATCGGCGTTTCAAAAGCTGAAACAACTGACATCAACAGTAAACATATCGCAACAACTGCGATATTTGCTCTCGAGACAGCTGCTAAATAAACCAAAATCGCAATACACGCATACAAACCATCCATGATGACCATCATCTTTTTCTTATTGAAATTATCTGCCAATACACCGCCAATCGGCGAAAAGATAATTGTCGGGATGATTGATACAGCTAAAAGTGTTCCAAACAACGTAGCAGATTTTGTTAAATCTAAAATATAAAGTGATAGTGCAAACTTCATCACGGAGTTCGCAAGAACAGAAAGCGTTTGTCCCATAATAATATAGGCAAAATTTCTATTCCAGATCACACCTTTTTCAATTTCCATTATTCTCCTCCTTCTATACAAAACTATCCAAGTTTGTTTAACATTGACTGAGAAATAAGAAAACTGAACGCATGACCTTTAGCCATCATTCAGTTTCCATTGAAGCACTCCTTCATAAGGCTATTTAACGTCTTCTATTCACTATGAAAAAATTTGCTCCTGCTAAAACACATGGTACTAAAAACATTAGCGAAAACTTTAAACAAAGAAGACTACCTAGCATAATTAGCAAACTGATAACAGAATACTTTTTTGTCACTCTTGGTAATTTTACTTTCACACCTAGAATTTGTCCGATATTTTCAAAAAAATGCGTAATCTGCTCCATTTTAAGTCAGCCCTTTCTCTTATAGTAAACTCGCTAATAACTGTGCTCCTTGAGCAAGCACAATCACGATTCCTCCCCAGATCAAAATTTTAGAAATATTTTTATTTTTTAATTTGTTCTTTTTCCCTAAAATCAATCCAATAATTAGCAATATGATTCCTAGAATGATTGTTGCACTCCATATATATATCAAAACTGACTGGTTCGGGATTTTGATAAATGAATTGTCTAAAAACTTAGTTGGCATAATAATGTATCTCCTTTTCATTTAAATTTCTTTGATTAACATTGAGCGATAAGTCACAACCATCAATAGCACACTGACCGCACCTAAAAATAATGAGACGATAGGAATTCCCAACAACCCCGTTGGTGAGGCTTGTGAGTTAGAACCGATTACGACAATCACTAATGACGAGACAATGGTCGCGATAACTGAACTGTTTTTCATCCCAATAAATAAAGGCAAAAAACCTAGACAAATATTTGAAATCAAGACAATTAGCAAAGACCCCAAGCTTTCTGAAGCAAACGTGACAAATGCTAGTCTTTGACTTAATAAATAAGTACTAACTTCCTGAAATAGCGTTGAGAATACCGCAAATGTAGCAGTTAACAAAAAGACCAGCAGGAACTTAACCAAAATCAATTGCTTTTTACTATACGGATAAGTAAAAAGTACAGTGATCGTTTTTGTTTTGTATTCTTCAATAATTATTTGAACAATCAGAACAGCTTGCCATACGATTAAAACTGCTCGTGTAATCAGTAAAGCCAATTCTGATGTTGTCAGTTGAAAGGCTATACCTGTTGGATTCATTTCACTCGATGGATCGGCTAATAATGTTGAGGTAAAAACAGACAGTAATAATACAATGACATTCATTATAATCATCGAAATAAATTGAGTTTTCAGATTGATTTTCTTTCGTTCGATTTTCAACAACTTGATCACACACTCACACCTCCCTTGACTAAAGACAAGTAATACTCTTCAATATCCAAATCCATTTCTTCTAAGTCTTTCTTACTGACTTCTTTTATCAATTTCCCTTTAGCAACGATACCAATCCTATCAACTATTTTGAATACTTCAATCAGAATATGACTAGATATCAAGACCGTTGTTCCGTATGTTTGATTAATAGTCAAAATCAAGTTTCTAAAATCAATAATCCCTTCTGGATCTAGGCCATTTATCGGCTCATCTAAAATCAATAATTCTGGTTCATTCAAAAGCGCTCGCCCAATGCCTAATCGTTGCTTCATTCCTAATGACAGCTGATTTATCATCTTCTCCTTTTCATTAAATAGCCCAACATCTTTCAAAACCCTATCTATATTATTTTTGAACTGTTCTCCCATATAATCACAATGGAGTAATAAATTTTCTTTTACAGTCATATTTTCATAAAAAACAGGGGTTTCAATAATACTGCCTATTTTTTTAAATTGCTCTACAGATTGAGGCATTTTTTCATTAAAGAGAGAAATTTCTCCGCTATCAGGCTTCACGAAATCAAAAATCGATTTGATGATTGTCGTTTTACCAGCACCGTTTGCACCTAACAATCCATAGATCATTCCTTTTTTTAACGAAAGTGATACATTGTCTAAAACAAGCTGCTCGCCAAATGACTTCGTCAATTTTTTGATTTCCAACACATTATTCAATAAACATTTCACTCTTTTCTTTCCTGAATATTTAATCATGAATATTCATTAGTTTATATTCATATATTAGTGTTTGAAATTCGTTCTGTCAAGTGTTTATAACATTTTTGTTACGATAGACTAATTTTTAACTATCTTTATCACTCAGATACACGATAAAAACTTGACAAATATTTAATTTAAACTACAATTATGAATATTAATATAAATATATTCAAAGTCAGAAAGTAGGCTACTAATGAGAACTGGCACTAAGGGATTTTCAGAAGAAAAAAGAGCAGAACTAAGAAGTACTCTATGTATGGCATGCGAAAAAAGCTGGGGCGCTAACGGATACAAGAAAACGAATATCGCTGAACTAACATCCAAAGCCTCGATTTCTACTGGTGCATTTTATTTGCTATATGGAACAAAAGAAGACTTATTTGTTGATACATTAAGCAGAGTCCAAAATCGGTTAAAAACCAACTGGCGCAATATATTAAATGCTTCACCTTCTAAAGAAGGGTTTGTTGAGGCAATGAAATTCTTATTCAGAGAATACAAAAATTCACCTTTTTTGTACGACTTCTCAAACCCTGATTTTTTAGCATTTATTAGTAAACTACCGCCAGATATCATTGCTGAACTTGAAGCAGACAACTGGAAATTTTTTGAGGAAGCACTACACATTGCCAATTTAGAACTTAAAGTAAGCGAAAAAAGAGCGTTTGAAATTATCAATACTCTGCTAAGCATTATAATTATCCGCGATAGAGTCACGGATGATTTTGAAAGTATTTTCGAGTTTATTTTAGAGTCTACTATTGATCATGTGATTGAATAATTAAACGACAGGAGGAATACCTATGTTATCTGAAATCAACTCCACTTTGAACAAAGTCAACGACTCATTGAATGTTCACGTTAATCTACCTAATCCAAATAGTGAACGCTTAGCCAAAGCTTCTGCTATCAATTTGTTATTAGGGACAACCGCAATCTGCTATGGACTGATGATGAAAAAGAAAAGCTATTGCTTAATGGGCGGGATTTCTGTACTATCTGCTTGGTTTTTAAACGAAGAGATAGATTCAACTAATTAGTATCGCTTTTAATTCTAGTATTTCGACCAAGTGATAAAATATAGGCCATTCGATAGCAAAGAAGAGATGGGTAGCACGAAATCAACTACGCTTTAGGACGCCTTTATATTACTCACACCTTCATTGATATAAATCACTAAGAAGGCTTTGATTTGATGATACAAAGCATATAGTGGCTGAAATTCACGAAAATGATTCCTCAAATTTCTGTGGAGTTCAGCTTATATCTGAAGGTCTTCAAGAACTTTAGGCCGTAGCATTAAAAGCTTGATGAAAATGGGTACAAAGCGCAACGGCTGCTTTTTCTTGTTGTTTTTTTAACTAAGAGGGGGAAACAAAACTAAAAACCAGTTTTGTTTCCCCCTCTTTAATTTTAGTAGGTTCTATTTTTTTAAAATAGCCGTTTCCTTCACAATCTCGACAATCGTTTGCGTCGCTTGTTCCATCGCTTCTAGCGTAATAAATTCGTACTGCCCGTGAAAGTTTTCTCCGCCAGTAAAAAGGTTCGGTGTTGGAATTCCCATAAATGAGATTTTCGAGCCATCTGTCCCACCACGAAATGGTGCGACAATAGGTTTTATCCCCAAGTTTTCCATAGCTTTAATAGCAATTTCCACTGACCTCATATCCTGTTCAATAATTTCTTTCATATTGTAATATTGATCCGAAATCACAAGAGTACATCTTTCCTTATCCAATAATGCATTGAGTTCAGAAACTTTTTGCGTTAAATACTCTTTCCGCTGTTGAAATTTCCCTTTGTCGTGATCCCGAATAATATAGACTAGTTCAGCATAGTCCAAGGTGCCACTAAACTTTGTCAACAAATAAAATCCTTCATAATCTTTTGTTTTCTCTGGCACTTCATCTTTAGGTAAAGACGCATCCAACCGCTCACCCAGCTTAATGGCATTGACCATCACCCCAAAAGCTGTTCCTGGATGGACGCTAGTTCCTTCAATGGTAATAACCGCCTGAGCTGCATTAAAGGTCTCATATTCAAAAGCGCCCACTCGACCACTATCAATGGTATAAGCAAATTCTACGGGAAAGTTTGTAGCATCAAACCGATCTGCCCCTCGTCCAATTTCTTCGTCAGGGCCAAAAGCCAGCCAAATATCACCATGCTTGATTTCAGGATGAGCCAATAAATAATCTACCGCAGCCAAAATTTCAACAATCCCTGCTTTATCATCTGCCCCTAACAACGTAGTTCCATCCGTCGTAATTAAGGTTTGTCCAACATATTCTTTTAGATTAGGAAATTCACTCACTTTCATGTAAATGCCCAAAGCTTCATTCAAAAGAACATCTTGTCCATCATAATTCGTAAAAATTTGCGGCTGAATATTTTCAGCTGAATAATCCGCAGTATCCAAATGCGCAATCAAGCCAATCGCAGGTATTTCTTTCGTTGTATTAGCAGGTAAAACAGCCGTTAAAAAGCCATTTTCTTTGGAATAACGAATTTTTGAAAGTCCAATTTCTTCTAACTCTCGCTGAATGATACTTGCCAATTCGACTTGTCCTACTGTTGTCGGAATTGTTTGACTCGCTGCATCTGATCGTGTATTGACTTTAACATAACGGATAAATCGTTCTAAAAGTTGGCTCATGTTTTCCCCTACCTATTCTGCTAAATATGCGGTTCTTAAGTTGAAATAGTCTCCATACAAGTGATAACTGATTCCTTTGATTTTTGGATTAATTAAATAGTTGGACGCACTTTGATAAATGGGTACTTGCGCTGCATCGTCATTTAATAAAATTGTTTCTGCTTTTTTGTAATCTTCAAATTGTTTGTCAATGTTATTAGCATTTACCGTTTTCGCGTCTAAAACTAATTTGTCATACTCTTGATTTTTATATGACCCATAGTTATAAGCTGAATCCCCGACATATAAGTTAAAATATGAATCTAACTCACTACTACCTGCAATCCAGCCAGATAACGATAGTTCATAATTTTTATCTTTTCTCGATTGATTCACATTATTTTTCGGCTGAGCTGAAATGGTAATTTCTAGCCCTTTTAAGTTTTCTTGTAGTTGACTTTGGACATATTCAGAAATCTTTTTGCCGTTTTCATCATCAGAAACTAATAATGAGAGTTTAACGTTATTGCCTAGTTCAGCTTGCGCTAATTTCCATTCTTCTTGTGCTTTTTTCACATCATAAACTAAGTAGTCACCACTGAATTTTCTAAAATCTTCAGAAGTTTCAGGATTCTTATAAAGATTTGCTGGAATTAAGCCATTCAACGGTTTTGCACCATCATTTAGTACACTTTTCGTTAACGCTTCTTTATCTATCGCAAGTGCTACAGCTTTACGGAAATGGACGTTGGCCGGTGCGGTTCCTTCTTTTTTGTTAAAATCCAAGAAATAATTGGCTACATCAGAATGTGTTACATACCCAGGGTCATCACGATACTCCTGCACATACTGTCCATTAATCCGAACAAGATCTAACTCACCTGATTGATATAAATTAATCCCTGTATTGTCTTCTTTAATCGTATTAACTTTTACTTCTTCCAGTTTCACTTTATCTGCATCATAGTACTCTTTATTCTTCTTCAGAACCCAAGTATCTGAAGCAGCATCCCAATCTGTTAACACAAAAGGTCCGCTATAAATAAGATGCTCACTGTCTTGCGCATATTCTTTTCCTTGTTTTTCAACATACGCTTGATTTTGTGGCGCTAACCAACCGATTGAAACCACCGATAAAAATGACGGTTGTGCATGTTCTAATTCAACGATAAATTCCTTATCATTAGGTGCTGACAAGCCAATGTCATCGATTGATTTTTCTCCATTACGGATGGCATAACTATTTTTTACATTATCAAGTAAATAAGCATTCGGTCCAATAGTTGCTGGTGTGACTAATTTTTTCCAAGAATAAAGAAAATCTTGTGAAGTAATCGCTTCTCCATTGCTCCACTTAATGTCATCCTTTAAGGTGAAGTGATAGGTTAAACCATCTTCACTAATCTCTACTTTTTTTGCCAATCCCGGGATTGGCGTACTGTCATCGTCAAAACGATACAACCCTTCAAAAAGGTGCTGAACAATGGTAAAGGTATTTTTATCCATTGTTTGCGTTGTATCTAAGGTAGATAATGGTGCCGGCGAGCTTATTTCAATTTTTTGACTCGCTGCAATGGCTCCTTTTTCGCTTGAATTCGTCGCTTCTTTCTTTTGATTCCCTCCACAAGCTGTTAAAACAAGCCCTAATAAAACTGCACTGATTACTAGCCATGATTTTTTCATACTATCTTCCTCCTCATTAAATAAATCCATTATCTTCCCGACAGTGTCCAAAAATGCACAAAAAAAGCCTCATCCTAAAAGGACGAGAGCTGTTAACTTTCGCGGTACCACCTTTGATTGACTTTATAAAAAGTCCACTCTTCCAGTACAAACATACTGTGGCGCTATAACAGGCGCACCTGTATTGGTTTCAACTAGTCAACCAATCTGTTCAAAGGCCATTTTCTCTTCCAACATCACTACCTCTTCCCACCAAGCGAGGCTCTCTTAAAGCTATCTGAAAAATACTTTCCTTATCTTCACATTTCATTTGATAATGTATTTGAACAAATTGTAACAAATAAATAACGCTAGGTCAATACGATTTCAAAAAAAGTTTCAGCTTTTGAAAAATAACCTTTTAACCTCGTTCACATTACGCTATCTAAATTTTCTATCCTGCTTATTCCTTAAATATTTTTTGATAACGATACTTCGCTTCACTAAAAACAGTCTTTATTTCTTGATTTCCAGCGTCAAAATCATCTGTTTCGATGACGGACATCGATAGTTGCATAAGATAGAGATTCCCATGATTTTTCCCAATACACTCGTTTAAATAACCTATTAACGCTTGACGATACACCATTTTTTGATTCGACAGTATTAAAGAAAAGACATCTGGAATGACAACGACTTGATAATCTTTAGACCGATTGTTACGTTTGTATGCTGCTTCAACTTTTTCCATGGTTAAAGCGACCGTCTGTGGGTTAGAAAAAAATAATATTTTTTCATGAGTATCCGCTACTATCGTTTCAATCAAAGGATCTTCCATTTTTAACACAGGTATCCCGTTTATTTCGTTTGAAGAAATAACCCCTGAATAAACGGTACAGGTAATAATAATTCCGCTGACATCTGATGTTATTTCCCCCGACACCATGGCTTCCAAATCGGCTTTTTTAGCAGAATGTTTTTCAATTGACATGCTATAGACTAGATGAACTAACGATATGGTAGTATGCTGGAATATTTTTTCCATGTAAAAGCGATTACTTTCATGAGCGTGCAAACAAATAATTTTCATCTCCAACCTCCTAGTCTGATTTACTTAAAAATCAAAAATCCTTATAACAAAAATCTATCTTATTGTAAGACTTATTACAAGCTTCATGATAGAATTTGAATGAATATTTTTTCCGCTACTTCTCTTAAAAAGCGAATTCTCTACAAATAAAACAACTTCAAAGGAGATCAGAATGGACACAAAACTATCAGTTGTAATAAATGAAAAGAAAACCTCTATTCAATTTGATAATCACCATGGAGGTATTACTATTTTCAACAATAACGATACAAAAAATTTGCTAGACGAAGCCTGCATTTATTTTTTACTGAAAAACAACACGATTATTGACATTGGAAAAACTGGCCTTACTGCGCTGTTTGAAGATAGTGATTTTCAGAAAATAATCGTCATCACTCCTCCGTGGGATATCGAATTAGACTATCTTGAAATTCTTTTCATAGAAGAAGCAGAAAAAAACGGACTTAGCTTGAAAAATATCCAACAAGAAAATCGAAACATTCCTGCAAATAGCCTTAAAAATGTCACCAAATATAAAGAGCTTTTACTCCTTGTATTAGAAACATTTGGCTATCACTTCTTTCAAAAACAGGAGCCAACTGCTCCACCAGCAGCAAAACCTAAACACGCCAAGGCTAGACACAAATGGAGTAAAGAAATCAGTCAAATTGAATTTTTTATTGATTCAAGAGAAAGCAAAGCCACTGTTTTATGGCACAAAAGAAACGAAATGCTCTTAAAGGCTGGCGCAACCATGATGAAAGAACCACCCCTAAATAAAGATGGCTCGTTAGGTTTTTCAGCACGTTTTGGCGAAAAAATCAGAGAAGACCACAAAGATAAAATTAAGAACTTTGTTACCACAGAAGATTTGATTTTAAAAAGTGTCAATGAGGTTGGTTTATTCTTGTATTTCGGCGGGACAAATAGTTGGTTAGAATTAAAAGATGCGGATGGAAAATCAATTGACGCTTGGACGATTGTTGAATAACAACTAAAATAGACAGGGCGCTGACTGAGCCGCCTCCTGTCTATTTTTCTGAGATTAAGGAATTTTAATTCATATTTTCCGTTTTTTTCTAATCAATAACAGGCTAACACCTAATAAAACTAATAGTGGTAATGTGATCGAAAAAGAATTACTTTCCCCTGTATTTGGCAGAGTTCTCTTAGAGGCCACTTCATTCTTGTTTTCCCCAGATATTGGTTTCGCATTCTCTTCTAATTTTGAAGACACACTACTAGTTGAAGCTGAGTTTGAAGCTGTAGCAGTAGTTTCTCCCTGTAATTCTTTAGCATCTGATGCTATTTTCGTTGCTACTTTTTCTTTCCCTAGAATATCAGTATCATTTTTTGATTCAGATTTTGATTCAGATTTTTTATTTAAATCAGAAGGGTTTTCGCTAGTTGATTTCCATTGAGCATACAACGTTATATTTTCTGCCGGCATTACATTTTTTTCAAAATCCCACATTGTTCCACCACCGTCTTCTGCTGTGTTCCACCCTAAGAAAGTGTACCCTGCTCTTGTCGGTTCTTCTACTGACACGTTTAACTCTCCTTCAACCACTGCTTGTGTCGATGGTACTGTGCCTGTTGCACCATTCAAATTAAAGACTGTATCATAATAAGTTGCATTAAAATTTAATTGTAGCTGTTCAGCTGTCATAGCGTGGTCACTGTTGTCAGGAAAAATGCCCGCTCCTGTTGCTCTTACTTTTGCAAATATAGTGCCATTTTTTTGAATGATACCATTTTTAATGTAGTCACTTAAAATAATTGAAGCACCGTTCTCATCTACATAACCTGTTAAAACTAGCTGTTGATCTGAAGAAACTGTACTGTCATCACTTAACTGAACAGTATCAAACAAATTTATTCCATTTAAATCAGTTCCATTCGCTATAGTGTATGGCACTATACCTTTTTTCAAAACTAGCTGTCGCTGTGTCTGATAATTGACAGTTCCATTCATCCCTAAAGACTTTAGAGTCGTATCATAACCAGTGGGTAATAAATTTCTGTTTAGCATTAAGCTACTCAAAGATCTAAGCTCATTGAACCCTGTCGGTAAACTGGTTAATTGATTACCAGCTATAGACAAAAATTCTAAATTAGTCAATCCACCAAAACCATCAGGCAAACTTACTAGTCTATTATTACCTAAGTCTAACAATACCAATTGGGTCAAGTTAGAAAAGTTTTCTGGTAAAGTGGTTAATATATTATTTGAGACATCCATCTCTTCTAAATTAACCAATCCACCAATACTGTTAGGTAACGTTGAAATTTGATTGTTAAATAGATAAAAATATTGTAAATTAGTTAACTGCCCAATATTCTCTGGCAAACCAGTCAATTGATTGTACTCTAAATCCAACTGATTTAAGCTAATTAAATTAGGAAAACTATCGGGTAATCCTGTTAATTGGTTACTAGATACACTTAACTGTTCCAAATTGACTAAGCTTCCAATAGTAGAAGGCAAGTTAGTCAATTGATTATTATCAAGATAAAGTGCTTGTAAGCCGACTAAACTAGAGATACTCTCGGGCAAACTGGTCAGCTGGTTGTTTCTCACATTTAGAGTTTCTAAATTTGTAAAGAGCTCAATTCCTGTTAAGTCTTGGAGGTTCTTTGAACTTAAATTCAACGTTGTGGTTGAGTTAACCATCGCTTGAGTTAAGACTGCATGAACCTCACCTCCAGCAAGTATTGCAGCAATCGCTTGAGCCAACTTAGGATCCGTAAAGGATTCCGCTATTGTTTGCCCTACAGAAGCAGATTTGAATGCTTGAAATTCCATTTCAGGCACTTCATTGTTAGTTACATCAGCGCTTTTGCTATCCACAGGTTCTTCAGTTTTAGATTGCGGAAGTTCGCCTTCGTCTAATTTCTCGGTAGAATCAGAGCTTTCTACAGTATCTACTGTTGTTCCGCTCTCAACAGACTCACTTCCAAAATCAGCACTAGCCAATGAAATACTAGGTTGTCCAACCAATAAAAAAGCTACCCCTAAGATTAAGCCTATTTTTGTTTTTGTCAACATATCTCTCCATTCTAATTTTGATAGTTTGTCTGTCTTATTCTGACCACTTTTTTTAAATGGCTAGAAAATCACTACGCCTGATTTCTTGTAAGTTCCACAGTAACTATTCTTTAAATCAACTTGTTCTTTATTCTTTGTTTCGCAGTCCTGTTAGCTATCCTTGACTGTAAAGTAATTATAAACAATTCCGTATATTCTCTCAATTTAGTTATTTCTTAGGGTTAGGTAATTTCTAAAACGCATAGATCCTTTGATTCCATCGATTCCCCTCTAATATGGTTCTTTTTTTTTATTATTTTTGAAGCTTTTCCTCAACTTTGCAACTATTTTCTTTTATAAAATTAGTAGCAATGAAACAAATTCTAAAAAAATTCACATCTTTTTTTAGATACTAACAAATCCGATGTTAGTAAGGACTTTCTTTGTTTTCTCACATTTCATTCTATTAATAGATCAATACGTGCTAATGAATCATCATTTTTTACACTCTATATTTATTCTTATTTAACAACTAGAAGCCAATTCCTATTCTTACTTGTTAGAAGTTGAATTAGCGTTAATAGCTGTGAATCGCCAATAGAAACGTTGCAGTCTACCACTTCATTTATCTAGCTTCTTAGAACCTATTTAATCGCTACTCGCTTTTTTATTTTTCTATTTACTATATAGTAGAGCAACCCACTCAATACTAATAATACAACTCCTATCAAAAATAGCTTAGATTGAAACATTTCCCCTGTACTTGGCAAGAATCTAGGTTTTTTTTCGTCTATCGGAACTACATTTTTTTTAGGTTCTAAAGGCTCTTTCGGCGTTTCTTCAATTCTGCTTTTTGGATAAATATGAACTGTCGACATTAGTTCTCCATGTTGATTATAAACAGGTGTCACTAATACTATTGGGTCCGATTTTAATGCTACTTTATCAGTCGTTGCTGTTTCAATAATCAAAAAAGCCTGTTTCTTATTAACCAGTGTCGGCAATGCTACTCTCGCAATACCATCCTCTCCATCAACAGTATCTGTGACGATTGAACGAATTGGTACTAAAGTATTCAGCGAATATTTTTTTCTTATCAGCTGAAGCTGAGCTTGCTCTATGGTCATACCTTCTTTTATCAAAGAATCTAGCTGTTCTGTTAATTCATATACAGAAAAAGTGACTCCATTTAAACCACTTAGTTCTTTCAGCTTCATACTATCAATTTCTTTCCCGTCATTTTGAATGACTACTTGATCTGATTTGACTACCAATCGATGGATAACAATTCCTAAAGTTGAATCCCCTGAACTAGTTTCTGCTACAACACTTGACTTCACAAAGAAAATGGCACTTAGAATGGTAAAGAATAGAGCGACCAGGAGCTTATTTTTGTTTTTCACGCTTTTTACCACCTGCCTTTCGTTTTCTCTTTTTTTGCATCTGCTTTTGTCTTCGTCTCTCTTTTTCCTTTTGTTTGTCTCTTCTCTTTTTTATTATTAGCACGAGAATAATTAAGAGAGCGGTAATCGCTAGGCCAATCAATAACATGGTTTTCATGGTCCAATAATTGGTTGGGTCTTTTTTTTCTGGTACATAAGGAATTCGATGGCCCCTAACCAATAAACGGTGACTATTGATGCCTAAAGGAGTACAGGTTACTAGTGTTATGTAGTCTTCATTTGGTACTCGATCAAAATAAGTTAAGTTATCTGGTGTGACTGTTTCTATTTTATCTACCTCATAAGCATGTACTTCATCTAAAATAGTCACATAAAAATGCTCTTTCATTTTTAGATTAGGAAGATCCGTAAACATTTGGCCTATAGATAACCCTCTATGTCCTGTTAAAACCGAATGATTTCCTACTCCACCTGTAGGTAAAGAGGTTCCTTCTAATACACCAATTCCTTCTTCTAAAGCTAAATCACTGGAACTGGGATAGACTTGAACCTTTAAATTTATTTTAGGTATTTCCAATACAGCAGCTGGTTCTGGTAAAGATTGCTCTTTTAAATCCAATGTGTTGCTTCCCTTTTTTCCTTCGATTTTTTCAAAAGGATCTTTTAATGGTGCATTTCCTTTTTGTTGCTCATTATTTTGTTCCTCATATTCTTTTAACTTTTGCTTTTTTTCTTCTTCACTCAACTTTCCTGTTCGACTCTCATATTTTTGAATCGCCATTGTTTGAGAGTGCTTCAACTGATAGTCAGAAAATAGAGGATACAGTAACAAACCAATACCAGCAATGGTAACAACCAAAAAGAACAAATCAATGAGACGGTTGCTTTTCCTTCTTTTTCTAGGTTTATTCTTTTTTTGTTTCACGTTATTGGTACTTGTCATATATCCTGTCCTTTCTAACTCTACTAAAATCTCTTCACTTAGAATCGAGGGATTGCCTTAAAGGGTTAAAAGCTCCCCCCCTCTTCAATTTGATTTATGTTCTGTTTTTATCTTTTTATTAAGCCGTTTGACGTTTTTTGTAGTAAACACCTGCTACTGAAACTAAGGCTACACCGGCAACTAAAGTAATAATTAATTGGGTAGATCCTGTAATTGGCATTGTTGGACGTTTGCTATTTTCAACGGCTAGCTGTGTTGTATACGTTTTGTCTTTGATTTCAAAATCAACCGTATTGGTTAATAATTGGTAGCCGTCTGGTGCTTGAATTTCTTTTAACGAGTACTTACCATACGATAAACCTGCGATTTCAAAAGCACCAGAAGCATTTGAAGTGAAGACTCCACCACCTGTAGTGGGTTGTGTATTCGACCATTTCGCATCTTTCACACCATCGGTATTGGCATCCGCCCAACCATCAAAATACTGTCCTTTTTCATTCATAATCACGAATTTCGCATTTTGTAGTTTCGCTTTCGTTGATGCATCTTCTTTCACAAATTTCGCTCCACCAGTATAAACAGGGACTTTACCTTTGATATGATCATTTACTCCTTTTGCACCCGGGGTATTATTCCAAGCCAAATCAAAGCTATTTTCAATCGGTCCATCAATTACAGCAGACTCATTTAAAATCATTTGATAGCTAATCGTCAAGTTTTCTCCTTTCGCTGCGGCAACAGTGGGGCTAACAGTCCCCCCTACGATAAAGTTAATACTAAAGCCTTTTGCAACGGCAGAATACGTATAATCTGTTCCAAGTTTCAAGACTGTTCCATCTTTTGTTGTTATTTTGATATCTGTGTCTTTGCCGAAGTAAGACAAGCCAGTACCAGCCGTATCAGTATAGTTAAAGACTGTATAAGGAGTTGATTCAAAAAGCGAACCATTAGGTTGTAGTGTTGATGAACCCATAATATCTTTCGGTACTCGGATGGTGTTTTGATAAGCCACTGCATCTCCTATTGCAAAAGTCGAGTTGTTCGTTTTAGGTGCAGTCCCATTCGTCACTTCTTTCTTACTGGTTGGCTTCAAGAAGTTAATAAAGTCAATATGCAAATCTTCTGCTGTCGTTGTATTTTCCGTAATTTTGAAGGTTAATCTATTTTCAGCATCATTTAAAGCCGATCCACTAATGGCATGTTCCCCTGGTGCTTTGGTTTCCACAAAATAGTAATCTCCTAATGTTAAGCCAGAAACTTTAATAGATCCTTTTGAATCGGTGGTTAAACTAGTCGAATTAACTTTTGTACCCTTTCCCGGCGTCCCTTTGTAAACATCAAATTCTGCACCCGCTAGTTGTTTCCCCACGCCAATTTCTTCACTGTATTTCAACAATTCAAAGGACAATTCTTTTACTTCATTTTTCGGATAGACATTGATGGTACTTAAGAAGCCATCGCCAGCGACATTAGTCATTGGCAAGCTAATAACTAGCGGTTTCGCCAATTGACCAACTAGACCTTTGGCACTTTTCGTTTCAAAAATAGCGTAGGTATGGCCAGTACCATCTGCTTCTTTTGCAGCTAAACTTGCAAAGGAAATTTCTCCGTTGGCATCCACGGATTTCACTGTTGCCGTTGTTCCTACTTTTTTATTAGTGGTAATGAAGTTATTATATTGTGTTTGGGCAAGACCATTCACGGTTGTTTGGATATCTCCAATCGCTCTTGTTTTTGCATAGTCGGTGATATCTACGACAGTAAATTGAACATCTCCGTATTTAGCAGAGTCAAAAGGTTTCACGCCTGCGGGTAACGTTAAAGCTTCCCCTGTATTGGTAATAGAAGGTGTTGTGCCTGTATACATTAATTTATGAATCA
This sequence comes from Enterococcus rivorum, assembly GCF_001742285.1. GTDB lineage: Bacteria > Bacillota > Bacilli > Lactobacillales > Enterococcaceae > Enterococcus_L > Enterococcus_L rivorum. The sequence continues at coordinate 35,648 of NZ_MIEK01000004.1, forward strand.
CGATTGTTTGAGCAGATGGAGCAGTCGCTTCCGCAGCATAGGCTGTTGTAAAATCAGAATGGAAGCCAACTGGTAAAATTGCGGCTGGTGCTAAAATGACTGTTACGGCTAAAGCAGCTAACATTTTTTTGTACGTTGATGGTTGAGTTTTCATAGATTAATTCCCTCTTCTTTTCTGTTTTATAGTTTTTTGATTTTTTTGTTGCTTTATATAACGCATAACCCCAGTACCAACCAAGCCTGTTCCAATTATAAGGAAAAGAACCAAACTAATACTTCCAGTTTGCGGTATAGCTATTTTTTTGATGTTACCAATTTGAATTGTAGCGGGACTTGTATCCAATGAAGCCGTCACTGCAATATTTTTTGTGGGTAGTTGATACCCTGTTGGTGCTTTGATTTCTTTCAAATAATATTTTTTACCATTTGTACCATCCAAATTGAGTTTTTCGAATTGGGCAATCCCTTGTGAATTGGTCGTCACTTCATAATTTTTTAAGCTAGTAGAATAAGCGAGATCCCCTGGATAAACCAAACTACCGTTTGAACCAATCTTGATGTAATTTCCGCTATTTAGCTGATCTTCTGTGGCGCCAATAACAAAAGTAGCGCCTGATAATCTAGTGGCAACATTCGCTGCATCCACTTTTTGAATACTCACTTTTCCTAAGCCATTCATCACGACTCCGACACGCTCTGGTTCAACAATTTGCATCGTATTGGCTCCATATGCAAAGGAGTTCCAAGCCGCTCGACTCGTCTCTTCTTTGGCTGGATCTAGAATACTTCTATCGATAATACTCACTTCATCTGGTGCTTTCATCGAAAAGTTCAAGGTAATCCCTTGCCCTTTGACCCAGCTCACACCACTATTCAATTCAATTTTGAAACTATGAATCGTGGCCCAGTTGGTCACATTGGACGCCGCCAGCCAAGTAGGCGTTGTGGCACTACTAGGATTGGTTAATTTCTGAGTCGTACCTGGATAGATGACATTTTTCACTAAGTCGTCTCGCTTTGGATTGACTGCTGTACTGTAAGAAACAGTCACTTTGTTCACCCAATCCGATGGAACCGTAATCGGTCCGGTCATGGATGGCGTAAACAGACTGCCTCGTTGGGCCCCATCTGTAATTCCTAAATCTCCTACTGATGGGAGAATATCCATTAAAACAAATTTTGTCAGTGGTTCATTATTGGTATTGGATATTTTTAATTGGTAGTCGATTTTCCCTCCAGGGATGGTATGTCCTAGCCTACTGTAAGTGCTGTCTCGTTCTCCTTTAATTAATTTTTCAGTTTGAACATTCATTTCTCGAAGCATTACATAGCTATTACCCGATTTTACCCGATTTTGCGTTTTATTAGCATCGCCATTCAAGTCATCAGAATCTACTTCTAAAATTGAATTTGTCAAACTGTTTCCTGTAGCCGTTGGTACAGTGAATTTACTATTACCTGAAAAGCCGTAAACAATTGGAAGTAGTGGCGAAGGTGCAGTAGCCGCAACATCAACATCTAACCAAGCGCCTACAGACTGCCCAGGCAAAAGATCTGGGTCATTCCATTTAACTCTGACGAGTTGCCTGTTGGTATTATTATAATTCGAAGTAACATTTGTATAGCTCCCGCCTCGGGCATCTGCCCTTAGAGAAGTTCTAAGCCCTGTTGCATCCATGTAATCTGGCATTGGATTCGACTTAAGTTTCACCCCTTCTGGTAGAAGGATTGCTGCATTAATGGGTTTATTCACTCTTATTTGAGAGCTAACCTCATTTTTCAAGCTGATAAAAATTTTATTATCGCCTGTTTCAACCACATTTTCCTTATTAACCATTGTGACTGCTGTAGAAACAACTGGTATCGAGGTACTCGCTTTAACAACATTTGCTGATCTTGGTCCAATCGCAGTAGCTGGATCATCATTGGTTGGATACCGATAAAATGGCGTTGCGGCTCCAATAACCTGTCCCTCATAAGAAAGATTATTGGTTATCCGACCTACGTATCCTTCTTTTACTCTATACATTACGCCCATAGTATCCGAGGCAAATCCCCCTTGGATAGCACTTCCATCCCTATTTTCGTATACTACTTGATATGAAAGAACACGGTCTGAATCAACTAATTTGAGATCACTTCTTTTAAGTTGCATTAATGGTACCGTTGCTAATTTTTCAGAATCCACTTCAGTTGTCTTGTAATTCCCTACCGTATTTACCTCAAACTTAAACGTAACACGAGGTATTTGATTTAATTCACTATATGGAACATCTCTTCTTGCATAATTCTTGGGTCTTGAAAATGCAATCGACTCAAAAATTAGATTAGGATCGATTTTTTCAATGATTGAGACATACTTATATCCTTTTGTATAAACTTCCTGATTGTTCCAGTTGTATGGAATTGTTTTTGCTTTATTCCCATAAACCGTTTCTTGATACGGGGATATTATATAAGTATGAGCAAATCCTAAAGTAGCTATATCGGTTACAGTAGGCACAGGATTCGCTGGTCCAGCAGACCCCGCCCCGTCTAACGGTCCAGAATAGGTGGGATAGTACCATGTTCCTTCTGGTGGCGTCAAAGTTGTTCCTCCTGTCGCTATCCCAATACTCGCTTGATTTGATTTCATTTCAGTTGTCTTATCTCCAAAGTCAATCACTTTTACACTAGCGTCATTAGTTAACGTCTTGGTAACATTTATAAGAGTTGACGCCCTCGTTCTCACGAGAAATTCAGTGCTCCATAAATCTGCTGAATTAGTTAAAGCTTGCTGCTGATTAGCTAGTGTCGGTGCATCGAAACTCCACGTAACTGTTTGTCCACTTCTCGTTGGCGGTACGCTACTTGTTGTTGATGAATAAGCCAAGTCTGAAATCAACGTATCTGTTATGACAATCTTCTGATTGTTTTTCAAAAATAGTAATCCAGATGCTTTAGAGGATGCTGTTGCTTTTATCCGCCAGATAATTGTGTCTCCTGGTTTTGGTCCTTCCGAAGTTGTTTTCCCTTCAACACCTACATAGGATTTTGTAATCGAAAAAGGTAAACTGGCAATGACATTCACTACAGCTGAAACTGTCACTGCTGAAAAGTTGTCTGCTGAGAGCCTCACAGTTGTGGTTAATTTTGTATCATTCAAGGTTGTACCATTAGGAGGCATCACTTTAATATTCACTTGATAGGCTTGTCCTGTACTCAACTCTGGAAATCTATATGTTAATGTTCGATTGGTTGCATTGTATTGTGGCCTAACACCTGCTATTATCAACTCTGACAAATTTTGGGTGAAATTCGCCTGGCTCGGAAGTGTCACAACAAGCAAGGCATTCTTATAACTAGGAATCATCGCACCCGTCGTTTTGAGGTTCAATTTGTAAATAGCTTCAGTACCCGATTGAACTGATGTAGTTACTGGAGCAATGTCCACATCCATATTCAAATTTCCACTCATAGGAGCAATTGGCTGAAACTCAAACTCCTCTGTTGTAGTGTTTTTTTCTTCACTTGCTTCAGAATTCAATAACAAGGGAGCTGATTGATAAACAGTCTCTTCACGAAGTGTTTTTAAGACTAATTTTTTTTCTTTTTCATCCATAACATCGAAGATCAATCTTGTTTTTGTAAGATGCTTCTCTTGGCTGTCAGACAGATTGATTAAAATATTTTCTTTGTCTTCCTTAAGCCATTCGTTTGCTGAACGATCCAGATTGGCTTCAACTGTTTTTTCCTTATTTAGTTGAAGACCTTCGACTAGTTCTAGTTGAACTGTTTTATCTAGTTCGTTTAATGAATGAACATCTAAAATTAATTCCTCTCCTACAGTAAGATCCGTATATGTATCCAACGGGTCTTCTTTGTCTTGCTCTGAGAAAAATAAATCGTTGACTGTAGGGTCTGAACTGTTTGCTGAAATCATGGTGCCTAATTTTCCTGTCCCAGATAAATAGGCAATTACGATAGTTAAGATTGCTACTATTGCTATCAACTGAAATTTTCTTGTTTTAAAATCTCTTTTTGTTTTCCCCATAATATTCCTCCTTCACTCTTTTCTTGTTTGACTGTAAAGCTAGTATAAGAAATATTGGGCTCATCCTCAATTTGAGAATTCCTTAGTATTCCGTAATTTGCAAACCGGCTTTTAACTGAGGAATTCCAACGTTTTCAGGCTGTATTTCTTTTTTTAGTTACTGTGGGATTCTTTTTATACTGATTTATGACCTATTCTTTTAGCCTGTTAATCAATACGCGCAAAACTCTAAAAAAAGTCTTAAATAAGACATAAATTGACGTACTCCTTCGATGTACATTCTTTCAAAATGAACCATTTGACTCTATCTTCATTTCCATTTAACAAAAAACACTCTGGACTACTCTTACTCAATTACTTAACACATACCCTTTCGAACGAATGGTTCGAATATAAAACTGATTTGAAGAATCTTTCAATTTTTTCCTAAGACTAAAAATTAAATTGTTCACTCGATAAAGTTGGTTTTTCTTCTCCTCTTCCCATAAAGTTTGATAAATTTCTTTGTAAGAAACCATTTTTCCACGTTTTTTTAACAACAAATTTAATACCTTAAACTCTAGTGGCGTCAAACTAATCTCCTCCATGCCATTTTTTAAAACACTGAGATTGTTTGAATTTAGATAAAGAGAGGGAGTATGTTTTTGATAGTCACAGTCTGCTCTATTCTTTACTTTTTTTAAAATATTACAAAGTTGCAACAAAAATAATTCTTTTTCGTTGGTTACATCTGCTACTCCATCCACTCCTAACTCAAAATAGACAAGTTTATTAATTCTAGAAAGTTCCTCACAAAGAATCCAAATGAGACTTGTTGATTTTTTTCGTAGCATCAGTATAAGTTCACAAGTCTCCAACGATTGACCTTCTTCAATTAAACAGACATCAATCTGATTTAATTTCTCTAGCAAATTTTCTGCTAGGATGAATTCAAGGCTAAAACCTAATTCCTTTAATTCTTTACTATAAGTCGGAAAATCATGTTTCAAATTTTGGACGATTCCTATTTTATGCATGTTGACTTCCCCCTTTACAAACTAATTGAGCACTTCGTTGCCTCTTCTTGTCTTTATCCGATATGTTCTTACTATTCTTTTCGGACATCCGCCACTATTTCCCCTAAAAATCGCCAGTCATTACCATTAGGTATATTTTTCCAAATGACTTGCCTGCACAGTGCCTTACTATAAAAATAATCAGATAAGTAAATATCAGTATTATTTGTCAATTTCCTTTGAACTTCAATATTTAGATTACCGAAGAATTCTAGATTGTTTACAATATAATTTGTGTACATTTCTCCTTTAGAAAAATCAACACAAATATAAATTTTGTTTTTCAAATATTTCATTGGAACTGAAGAAATTAATGCCAACATATAGTCGTAATAGAGAGAAACTTTCTTACTATGTAGGTGTAGTAACTGTTTATCAGAAAATAAGAAATCAAGAAATTTTTCAACTAGATGATGAAATCTCGGATAGGTTTCCATAAAAAATGACAGTTGTTGTTCCGATGTTGACGTAAAGTAAGTCGTTGAAAAATAAATAATTTTAAAATGAAGCTTAAACAATGCCACCTTCACATTTAGTAGAATACTTTCTTCTTCGTATTCCGCTAACTCCTTTGAAAAAGGTAACTCAGTAATCAAGATTTTTTCCATTTCACTTGTAAGTGACTGAATCTGACTATTCATTATTCCTAGCGAGAAAAAATCGGGTAGTAAAACATCTTCTGTAATCAAAAATACTAGTAAAAAATCAATTTCCTGATGAAGTTCTTGTGCTGATAATAAATAATTCTCCTCTACTGATTTATAAAAACTCAATTTTTCACCAAATATATCCTTTCTTAATTTTGTTAAATCAACACTAGACTCTTCAACCTTATGACGATTTTTTATCCTTAAAATAGAAATCGACATAAAAAGTTCCAGCTTAGTCATTCTAGTTGGAACTGATTCAATTTTTACCTCACTCATTAGTATTCTAGAAACAAGTGAAGTTTCTTTTCTAACGGATTCTGAAAATGGAAATTCAAGCCCATTGAAAAAATAGTAGTAAACTTCAAATGCAAATTTACGAATTTTTTCTTCCGATCCACTGAGCTCTTTATTTGAGATACCTAATCCTACGGAAGCCAATATTTTTTCCAACTCTTTTTTTATGATATACGTTTTAGAGCGGCTAAAAAATCTACTCTTTCCAAACTCTTTAATCGACAACTTAGATACAATTAATTCAGAAAACATAGCGAATAGAGTTGACTTCTTTAAGTAGACTAAACGAAGCTTTCTAAGTATTTCATTAGTGAATCCAGTAACTTTTACTTCTGTGCATGGTAGATAAATAATTTGTAAACTTGCTCCATATTTTTCCAAATCCTCATTTAACTGTTTAATATAATTATTCAATTTGAATCGTGAGAAACCAAAAGTCATCATTAAATGCTCAAAAGAAATTTCTTCCGTTCCCTGTTCTTCAAACATGGATACAATCTTTAATTTATCTCGATCACTAGTATCTATAAAATTAATTAACTCCATATATTGTAGTCATCCCTTTCTATTACCGCTTTTATCTAATCTGATTTAATTTAATGAAAAAATGAAATCGGTATTCAGCACGATAAATGAAATGAAATCGATCACCAGCTTTCGTTATTTTTTTGCAATGATTAGAATTTAACATATTCATTCCCATCTTTGTCTAATATATTCCCCCTTTTTGTCTCCTTTTTTTAATCTCCTCTTAAAATATAAAAAACATTTATAAATAAAAAACATATAAAAAGTAGTTATACATTATGAAAAAGAGAATATTGTTATTTTTTATATAGTAATAAACATACTCGTGTTTCCAATAACATTTTTTACTATATGGTCAGTATAAAAAGAAAGAGTCTATCCCTCAATTTGGAAATTCCTGAGTGCTGTGGAATTTCTAAATAAAGAAATAGACTTGATTTTAAAGGTTTCAAGCGCTATATATAAAATTTTGGATGACTAAAATAAGATTATCTTGCTGAATTATTGAAAAAAATCGAGGAAAATATAAAAAATCTAAATAAACTCTCAAAAAAATCATATATTAGTATGAAAAACTTACCTGTTGGATAAATAATACTAGCATTGTATAATAAATGAAAAGGTTGAGGAGGTCTTCCTATTGAATGAAATTGGATATAAACTTATTGTCGATAAACGAGTAAAACGAAGAATTGACATCGTCACTTTACTACTAAAAGCTAAGCAGCCAAAACCAATTACCTATCTATCAAAAATGTGCCATTCTACTGATAAAACGGTTTCATCAGAAATAAAAACAATTAATGAGTTGCTACCAAACGAAATAAAAATCATTTCAAAAGAATTTGAAGGTGTCTATTTAATTGCAGACAACCCTTTCCTATTATCAGGCTTTATTAGTGACCAACTTGATGGAAATCCCCTTTACGAGATTATAGAATCAATATTTCTATCAGAAGAGAAAACTTTAGAAGATTTCTCTATTGAAACCTTCATCTCTGAATCGACGATTCGTTCTTATTTAAATACCTTAAAAAAAGTTCTAAAAGAATACTCCCTATCCCTTAGAATCAAACCTTTTATAAATATTGTAGGAAATGAAGCAGATATTCGGTTTTTCTTTTTTCAATACTTCAGACACGCACACGATAGCGCTTCAATACTCGCTGAGACAGAGCAACTGGCTGCTGTTCATAATACTATTACTCAATTAACTAAAGATTTTGGATTGAAACTAAATCTGGACTACTATCGAATTTCCCATTGGTTACTAATCATTGAACAAAGAATCCTTACTGGACATCCTATTAAACTACCTATCGAATTGCTAGAAAAACATGAAGCAACGTTTAATTTTAAAAATGTAAAATCAGCTTTTTATCAGCAATTCTCTGGTTTGCCACTAGGATCTATTTCTGAAGAAGAGTTTCTGTTCGCATTTATTGTCAGACTAGACGGTGTTATTTACGAAGAAAGCACCCCCTTTTACATGAAGGATTACAAGAATTATTTAGCTGAGTTCGAGCCACTGATTTTTTATTTTTTTTCCGAAAATGGATTATTGCCTTATGTAAATGCCGATTTAAGAGTGATGTTGCAAGCTTTTTTAGTAAATACCATGTTTCTATCTGATATAACTCCAGGCTTTCAACGAGTAAGCTCCGCTATTCAGCAGTATGTTCAATCAAATTATCCAGAGATACTTAATCAATGGATCACCACACTGACAAAGAACTTAATGCCTAATTATTTGCATGTAAAATATCCTTTAGACTTAGCAACTAGTTTGACCTTAATAACAGTAGCTTATATAGAACGATATACTACAAAAAAAAGGAATATTCTTTTTTCATTGACAGGTACTCCCTCATCTCTCAATTATTTTAAAACACAGCTATTAAATATTTTGCCTAATGGAGTCAACGCTCATTTTATTTTCAACAAACCTCTAACGAATAGCTTGCTAGATGCATTAGAAATAGATACTTGTGTTTATAACTACCATATTGACGAACCGATCACTTATTGCCAATCTCTTAGAATGTCTAACATTCCAACTGAAACTGAGTGGCTGGAGCTAGTTCCTAACCTTCTGTCAAAAATAAATACTAAAGCCAAAAGGGAGTGACCTACTGTTACTAAAAATTTTAAAATCATTTGACAATTAAACATTCTTTGAAAGAGTCTGAGACAAAACGAAAGACTAGTTTTATCTTGGACTCTCTGAATAAATGGTGCCCACTTCTTAAATAGACTATTTCTAACGATTTTCCAGCCATTTTTGACGCAATACTTTATTCGCTCTTTTTAGTCAAAAAAGTGAGCCGATAATCAGATTGCTTCCTGACTATCGGCTCACTTTCTTTTAATCCTTAATATATTCTTTTATTGTCCCTCTTTACCTAGAGAAACAGTCAAATACTCTGATTCATTTATTCCACTTCCACAAGTTCCATCCCGTCCTCTGTTACTTGATATATAACAGTTGTAGCAGTCGTAAGTTTTTCTGTTGTTACTTGATTTTGGATAAGCAAACGATTTTTAAATTCAGCATGGTAAACGGTAATAAAGTCCCCCTCTACCAATAACACCTCATCTTTTTCAGCTGGATAGTTCTTCCGACCAATATATTCTTTTGTATGTTTAATAGAACCATTTTGATCTTGGATAGTAATAGACGCATATGTTTCAGTAAAATACCAATGAGGTTGAGTCGCTTTCGTTTGAATTACTGCTTTACCCTCGTTTAGCGAAACGCTCATCGTTGCAAATACTCGATCCGATAATCCTTTGAATGTATACTCAAAAGCTTGACCGTCCTCTGGTTTCGGTTTAGGAATATCGTTTGTTTCCACTAATACCAATCCATTTATGGTCACTTGGTACGTAATGGTTTCCTTCGTCTCTAACTCATCTGCCGTTGCTTGATTTTGAATCAACAAACAATTTTTAAATTCGGCATGATAAACAGTAATGTAATCCCCAACCTTTATTGAAACTTCCTCTCGGCTTGCTTCGTAGGCATTGCTACCAATGTATTCTTTAACATATTTACTGGAACCCTTTTGATTCTGAATGATAATAGACGCATACTTTTCATTAACAAAGTTAAAATGCGGTTGCCCCCCTTTCGTTTCAATCACTGCTTTGCCCTCGTTTAGCGCAACATCCATCGTTGCAAATACTCGATCCGATAATCCTTTGAATGTATACGCAAAAGCTCGGCCGTCCTCTGGTTTCGGTTTAGGAATGTCACTCGTTTCTACTAATGCTAAACCATCTGCTGTTACTTGGTACGTAATGGTTTCCTTTGTCTCTAAATTTTCCCTAGTTCCTTGATTCTGAATTAACAAACGATTTTTAAACTCGGTATGATACACAGTAATGTAATCCCCAACTTTTATTGAAACTTCCTCTTGACTTGCTCTATAGTTGCTTTTCCCAATATATTCTTTTGAATATTTGTTTAAACCGTTCTGATCCTGAATAATAATAGATGCATATTTTTCATTAAAGTACGAATGCGGTTGAATCCCTTGGGTTTTAATTACCCCTTTACCTTCATTTAATGAAACTATGAGCGTCGCAAATACTCGATCATATACCCCTTTGAAAGTATATTCAAAAGCTTGCCCCTGCTGAGGTTTAGAAGAAAGAAATAGCTCCGCGTATTTTTCTATCAGCTGTGTATTTACTGGATCGGGTAAAGATTGAATCGCCAGCAACAAGTTTTTCTTAACATTTGACTTCTGAATCGAGATGTCTTTTCTCCGCTCATTTTGAAGCAATTCGGTTCCCTCAGCCTCTATTTTTTTGATTAATTCTTGCTCTAAATTATTAGGAAGTGCTATGTTCTCAAGTCCTTTACTCGTCACTAGCCAAGTATTGGTTTTTTCCGTCTTATTAATAATTTCCTCTGTCGAAGTGAGTCTATTCCGGGTCTCCGCATGATAAATTTCAACTCGATCCCCTTCAACCAAAGAGATTGTCTCAGATTTCACAGTAACTTCCGTACCTTCGATTACTTTACTATATTTTTCTACACCATTCTCATCGCTTACTTTAACCGTCATGTAAGTTTCTCCACTGTAATATTTATGTGGCGTAGCAGAAGTAACAGAAACGGTGCCCGTTCCTTCATTAAGATTTGTTTTAAATTCTCCAAATTTTCTATCACTAAGCCCTAAAAAGTTGATACTTTGATTCATGAAGCTACTTACATTAAGTTTCGATAACTTTATTTCGATATTATTTTCAGATTCTTTCACATACAAGTATTGTTGACTTGCTATATATTTAGTCATCACTTCACCAACAAACTCTATTGTATAAACGCCATTTGGCAACTGATTAAATAGCACACTCTCACTAGTGATTTCTTTTTCTTGGACTACTTTATTGCCCTCTTTAAGACGAATTTTTGTTCCTTTCACTTCGTCAAGATCGTTTACCTTTAATTGAATCGTAGCTGTTCCCTGTAGACCTAGCGCTGCTATTTCTTCATTTTTTACTATTTCGAAGTTAGAAGTAATCAGCAAGTTAGGATCAATTAATGCACGAGCAGCAACCAATTTCCCCTCAGGAACCACATCTGCCAAGGAAGCGACGGCTGGATAATTTTGGTGTCGATTAATATCAGCTTGACCTTCTTGTAGCGACAACCCCCATCTCTCTAAAACTGGGGTAAAATCCAACTGACTAACGTCACTATAATTACGATTTAATAAATCTGGCAAAGGATAATCCGCTCTTTTAAAGTCTGGCTGATTGGCAATCACACGATAATCTTGGTACATCTTTGTGAAAGCAACATTTCCAGCTTTTTGTTTTAACATCGTTAACAAAATTAGTTTTTCTCGATTATTTACAGAAGCATAGGTGCCATCATTTTTGACTATTTTTGTATACAAATTTTTTTCAACCGCATCCTTTTTCCCGTAATTAAACAGCCAACCAATTTTATCTGCATGTTTCCCATATTTCTCATATTGATATTGCACACCAAATAAATTATTAGACACTTCTCCTGTATACATTCCTTGCCCATCGAAGCCTGTTTGATAACCATGAGCAATTTCATGAAGTGTGCCCCAGCTAACTTTTTTCAGCCACATATCAGTCGTACTTTCAGTGCTAGCCGTCCAATAGCTACCATAATAAGCACCACCTGCGCCATTAATATCTGCCTTAAGGAAATAACGATTGGTCCCATTCTTATTGGTTGGAGCGGAATCATCAAAACCTGCCATTTGATTGTAAAAACGGAATAGATCATTATAATGTTCTATTAATGTATTCAGCGAATCAAAATCTTTTAAATTTTGGACCTTTTTCTCATCTAACTTTGGCAGTAATAATTGAAAATCATTCCCTTTAATTAACGCATACTCTGCATCAGAAGAATCCCAAAGTTTAAAAAAATGATCCTCATTATCATTAAGCTCATAGATTGGTAAGGGTTTTGAAGCTTGATCGCTTTCAATCTCATACATAAGCATTGCTCCCTCTGCGTTATAAGGCGTATCGACAAAAGGCACCAGCGACTCTTCTTTACTACTAATCGTTATCCAGTCAGACCCCACTTTCACTGATTGTTCTTTCTTAGAGTCATTCCCTAACAATCGCACAGTCAGCTTATCCTTGAATTGCGGATTGGTTTGTCGAATTTTTAAAACAGTATTCTTTTGTAAAACAAAACCCAAGTCTTGACGATCGTGGTATCTCCCTTTACTGGTCCCTGCATTAAAAATCCACTTAGGCTCTTCGATACTCACAATCTCCTGCGTCTTTATCTCTTGCGCATTTCCTTGATATGCTCCTCCAAACAATAGAACTAGATAAATCACTATTAATACGAATCCTCTTTTTTTCATTTTTTCTCCTCCTTATTAATCTTTTTTGTTCTCTAACGGTTGAATAACTCTTAGCACAATAACTTCTTTTTTATAGGATTGATCAAGAAATCACTAAGAATCGCCTAAAAACAGCAAAAAACCTATATGTAACGACTAAAATAAGTCAGCAATTTTTCATTACGCCATTCAAGCAGTTCAACTCATTAAATAGAACTTCCATTTTTTTAGTACATCCATCTATCTATCAATAAGCATCACTCCTTCGAAAGTATATTTTTTTTATTATATAATTAATCAGTTGAATAGTATAACAGAAAACAAGTCATAAAACCATATCCTTATTATTTCTTATTAGAAAGAGAAAGATATATTTAAAAGAGCACAAAATAATAATCAGATAAAGTTTAAAATATTATTATAATAAAATAACCATTTCAAAAAGTGATATTTTTTAATTAACAGTCTGCCACCACTTCTAACCAAACGAAGTCATCTAACTACCTTAAGCTTTATGGAATAGAAAAAATCCAAACTAACCAAAAATCAATCATTTTTTAGAAACAGAATGAAAATGAGAAAAAACTAATTTTTTCTCATAAATAAAAATATACTAGCATTTTTTGGGCAACTTCTTGTCGTTACTTCTTTTTTTTAAAAAGCATGTGAATAAAGTTCAACGAAAAAAACTTCATTTTGTCCACTAATAGTGGAAAAAAAGAGCTAATTCAAGAATATTGTGATATAAATCTTTTCCACTTTTTTTATTTCATGAGCACAATGACTCTAATAATAAATGTAAGCGCTTAAAAATAAGATTGACTTAATGTGAAAAAGAAATTAGGATATAACCAAAAGATAACCAAGATATGTATGAAACTTTATACTAGGAGGAACGATTAATGAAAAGAAAAGTTAAATTGGCTCTAAGTTGTTTTCTAATAGTGCTGGTATTGAGCACCTTATCCGCTTGTGGTCAAGTTTTGGAACCAGATACCAAAAAAATTGGTTACGCCATTAACAACTTGAATGATACTTTCCAAACCTACATCTTAGATGCCGCCAAAAAAGAAGCCAAAGCACAAGGTTATGAATTCCGAGTAGAAAATGCAAAAGAAGATTTAATTGCGCAACAAGACCAAGTCAACGCATTGATTCAAAACAGAGTCGGAGCCCTCGTTGTTGTTCCTGTTGATACTAGCGCGATGGGGCCCATTGTCCAAGCCGCCCAAGATGCAAAAATCCCGTTAATTTTTGTTAACAGGAATCCTTACGCTGGTAAAGAAGATGAAATGCCAAAAAATGTTTATTATGTCGGCTCAGAAGAAATCACTGCTGGCATTATGCAGATGGATTTCATTGGAGAAGAGATGGGTGGCGAAGGTGGCATCGCAATAGCTATGGGTATCCTCGGAAATGAAGGAGCTATGAAACGAACCGAAGGAGTCACCAAAACAGTCAGTGAAAAATACCCTGATATAAAAATCCTCGCAAAAGAAACTGCCGAATGGCAAAGAGATAAAGCTTTAGGTATTGCTGAAAACTGGATCTCAACTTATGGGGATAAATTAAATGCGATTATTGCCAACAATGACGAGATGGCTTTAGGTGCTGTTCAAGCAGCGAAAAATACGAATAGAAAAGACTTGCTTATTGCCGGTGTAGACGCTATCCCAGATGCCATCGAAGCTGTAGAAAAAGGTGATTTAATCGCCACTGTTTTCCAAGACGGCGTCGGACAGGGTCAAAATGCCATTCAAATTATTGATGGTCTGAATAAAGGTCAATTACCTAAAGAAGCAGTAACCTACGTCCCTTTCCAATTAGTCACAAAAGAAAATGTGAAAGAATTTAAATAAAAGGAGGTTTTTCTTTTGAGCAATGACGTTTTGTTAGAAATTAGGCACTTAACGAAAGAATTCCCCGGTGTAAAAGCGCTTGATGATATTCACTTAACCGTAAAAAAAGGCGAAGTTCACTGTATTTTAGGGGAAAACGGTGCAGGAAAATCAACATTGATGAAATGTATTATCGGCATGTACAAGCCCACTACAGGAGAAATTTGGTTTGATGGACACTTGATTGAACATAACTCTGTAACCAAAGCTTTAGAATCCGGCATTTCTATGATTCACCAAGAGCTTAGTCCTGTCCGTGAAAAATCAGTCATGGAAAACATCTGGTTAGGACGAGAACCAAAAAACCGCTTTGGTTTGATCGATCATAAAAAAATGTACGACCTGACAAAATCTGTTTTAAACAGAATTGACACCGACATTGACCCGAAACTTTTAATTAAACATTTAACTGTCGCAAAAATGCAAATGATCGAACTGGCTAAGGCTATCTCCTATAACGCTAAACTGATTATTATGGATGAACCAACCTCTTCACTTGCTGACAAAGAAGTAGAGCAATTATACAAAATTATTCGACAACTAAAAAGCGAAGGTGTTAGCGTCATTTTTATCTCTCATAAACTAGATGAAATTAAAGAAATTTGCGATCGAATCACTATTTTCCGTGATGGACAATACGTAACTGACCGAGAAGTCGCCGAAACCAGTACGAAAGAAATGATTCATTTAATGGTTGGTCGAGACATCACTCAGCTTTTTCCGAAACAAGAAGTAGAAATTGGGCCAACAAGGCTAAGTGTACAAGGCTTATCGGATGGAAAGATGTTTAATAATGTCTCTTTTGATGTCCATGAAGGAGAAATTTTAGGCTTCGCTGGTCTCGTCGGTGCTGGTCGCTCGGAGGTAATGGAGACCTTGTTTGGCTACCGAAAACACACGGCTGGACAAGTTTTTATCCACGGGAAAGAAGTCAACATCTCATCTCCCTCTGATGCAATAGCTAACAAACTAGCCTTTTTAACAGAAGATCGCCGAAAAACTGGGATTTTCCCACTACTTTCTGTTAACTATAATATTTTATCTTCTAGCATGGATCAATATGAAAATAAATTTAAATTATTACGTCCACAAAGAATGAAGGAAGATGCCGAAGCTTATGTAGAAACATTAAAAATAAAAACAACCTCTGGCGAAACGGCCATTATGAACTTAAGCGGAGGCAATCAGCAAAAGGTTTTAATCGCAAAATGGCTTTTAACAAATCCTGATATTCTTATTCTAGACGAGCCAACCCGAGGAATTGACGTGGGTGCCAAAGCTGAAATCCATCGAAACATTTCCACAATGGCTTATACCGGAAAAAGTATCATTATGGTTTCTTCTGAGTTACCAGAAGTTTTAGGGATGAGTGATCGAATTGTTGTGATGCACGAAGGAAAAATCACTGGCATTCTTGAAAACAAAGGATTAACTCAAGAAGAGATATTAACCTACGCAAGTGGCGAAAAAGACGATTTTCCAATCGAAAAAGTAAATTAGGGAGAGAAAAGACTATGGGATCATCAGAAAAAGAAACAATCGTTAGTAAAAATGCTAATAACTCATCACTTAAGCAATTCTTATCTGAATATTTAATTGTGTTCGTTTTAGCTGCAATGGTAGCCATTTTAACTGGCCTTAATCCAAACTTTTTATCACTGAATAATATTTTGAATATGCTAACTCAAACAGCTATTTATGGCATCTTAGCATTAGGTATTTTTATTGTTTTGATTTCAAAAGGAATCGATTTATCCGTTGGTTCAACACTAGCTTTTGCAGGGATTTTAGCTGGAACGATTAGCCAAACTCAAAACGCTATCGACAAAATATTCCCTGGACTTGGGATGGCACCGCTTGCAGTTACCATTTTAATTACACTTGCCATTGGTGGGGTTGTCGGTATCATTAACGGTAGCCTAATTGCTTATACAGGAATTCCACCATTTATCGCAACCTTAGGAACACAAATCGCCGTTCGGGGAGCCGCTTTAATGGTTTCAAAAGGAAAACCCGTCAGTAATATCAATCCTCAAATGAACTGGTTTGGCTCAAGAATTTTTGGAGTAATCCCTGTTCCTGTACTTATCTACGTACTAATTATCTTCATTATCTGGGTTATCATGAATTATACTAGTTTCGGTAAAAGCATCTACGCAATTGGTGGAAATGTTGAGGCTGCAGAAATTTCAGGAATAAAAGTGAAACGAAACTTAGTTTATGTCTATATGATTTCTGGCATATTAGCTAGTGTTGCCGCACTAATCTATATTGGTCGAACAGGTGGCTCAATCCAACCTGCAGCTGGAACCATGTTTGAAACAACAGCCATTGCCGCAGCAACAATTGGCGGGACCAGTCATAGTGGAGGAGTGGGTAAAGTTTGGGGTGCTGTAGTAGGTGCTTTAATTTTAGGCACTTTAACTAATGGCTTCACCTTGCTGGGTGTTGATGCTTACGTAAAACAAATTGTTCAAGGAGCAATTATTGTTGGAGCCGTAGTGATTGATATGAGAAAAAATAAACAAGCGTAAATAAACTTCCTGAAGGAATCATTGAAATGATTCCTTCAGGAAGTTTTCCGCTTTTTCTCTTTATAACTAACGAACATCCTTTTAATATTTTCGTTTTTAAACTAGGTAAGTAATTACACTATGATCCATGAAATACTGTTGATATTCTTCTGAAATAGGCTTATTAGTGACAATCCCTTTTAATTGATTCAGCGAGGCGTAAGAATACAACGCTGATTTATCAAATTTACTATTATCAGCTAAAAGATAAATCGATTGCGCTCGTTTCACAATTTGTTTTTTAATCTCCCATTCTAACGGATCGGAATTAGAAAGCCCATCTCGAATAGAAAATCCGGTAGCAGCCATGAAGGCCTTATTGATATTAAACTTAGAAATCGTACTATCTTCTGCCATATTTATAAACGAACGTGTCGCTCGCTTGTAAGTATTCCCAATCAAAATAATTTGAACATTTGAAAACTCTGTCGCTAAATTAATCGCATCTAGGTTATTCGTCAATAGCGTAAATGGCATCTCGCGATCAACATCTAATAGTAAATTATTGGTTGTTGTACCAGAATCGATATAAATAATATCATTCGCTTCTACAAATTGACCAGCAAATTTAGCAATATGTAATTTTATATCTTGGTTATCGACCGTTCTTGTTTCAAATGTTTTCAGCGTTGAACTTTTAGCCACAACTCCACCATAGACTTTTTCTAGCACACCTTTTTCAGCTAGAAAATTGATGTCTCTGCGAATGGTATTTTTAGAGACATTGAATTTCTCACACAATTCATCTAAAGAAACGGTCTCATGCTGATAAACATACTCTTCTATTTGATGCAATCTGCTAATTTTCATAGATTTCATCACCTCCTACATCTCAATTATAATTATTTTAACACTTAACTAAAAGTTAATCAATAATCAACATATTTTATGTGATTTTTCACAAAAAGAACTGAATGCCATCTAAATAACCACAACATTTTTGAATTCCCTACAATTTAAAGGGCATATTTTGGATAACACATTGACATATTTATCAGATTAGCATAGAATATAACCAAAACATACCAACAATTTGACGGAGGTAGAAAAATGAGTACAATTAGAAAGCTAAAGAATTATGTCAATGGTCAATGGATTGAAAGTAAAACAGATTTTTATGAAGACGTTTACAACCCAGCAACTAAAGAAGTCCTAGCACAAGTACCTCTATCCACTAAAGCCGAAGTAGCAGAAGCAGCGGAAATAGCTGAAAAAGCATTTGCTACATGGAGTCGCGTAGCAGTTCCTCGGCGAGCAAGAGTTTTATTTAAATTTCAACAACTAGTGATAGAAAATAAAGAAGAGTTAGCAAAACTAATCACCTTAGAAAACGGAAAAGCACTTTCTGAAGCAAGAGGAGAAGTACAAAGAGGAATTGAAAATATTGAGTTTGCTGCTGGAGCGCCAACGTTAATGATGGGTGATTCACTAGCAACAATTGCTACGGATGTTGAAGCAGTCAATTATCGTTATCCTATTGGTGTTGTTGGTGGCATTACTCCGTTTAATTTTCCGATGATGGTTCCTTGTTGGATGTTTCCTATGGCAATTGCAGTTGGTAATACGTTTATTTTGAAACCTAGTGAAAGAACACCTTTACTGACAGAAAGATTAGTAGAACTCTTTTCCGAAGCGGGTTTGCCTAAGGGCGTACTAAATATTGTCTATGGCGCCCATGACGTAGTAAATGAAATTTTGGAAAACAAACAAATTAAAGCGATTTCATTTGTAGGATCTAAATCTGTCGGACAATATATTTATCGCAAAGGTAGTGAACATCTGAAACGAGTTCAGTCCTTAACTGGAGCTAAAAATCATACCATCGTTCTAAAAGATGCCGCTTTAAACGATTCTGCAGAAGCAATCCTAGCAGCAGCCTTCGGTTCAGCTGGCGAACGGTGTATGGCAGCGGCTGTAGTCGCTGTAGAAGAAGAAATTTACGACTCATTCCTAAAATTACTAACAGAAAAGGCGCAAGCAATCCGCATCGGAAACGGTCTTGACGATGGTGTCTTTTTAGGTCCAGTCATTCGAGAAGAAAATCTTAAAAAAACGATTGGCTATATCGAAAAGGGTGTTGCTGAAGGTGCACAACTACTTCTAGATGGTCGAAAAAACGCTCCATCAGAAGGTTACTTTATCGGGCCAACCATTTTTGAAAACGTAACAACCGATATGACCATTTGGCAAGAAGAAATTTTCGCTCCTGTTTTGTCTATCATGAAAATCAAGAATGTTCAAGAAGGTGTCGAAATTGCTAATCAGTCAGAATTTGCTAACGGTGCTTGTCTGTTTACAAATAACGCTTCCGCTATTCGCTACTTCCGCGAAAGCATCGATGCTGGTATGTTAGGAATCAATTTAGGCGTACCCGCTCCAATGGCCTTTTTCCCCTTCTCAGGATGGAAAGATTCTTTTTACGGTACATTACATGCAAATGGAAAAGACGGCGTCGACTTCTATACCCATAAAAAAGTAGTGACTGCCCGTTATCCGGAACAAGATATTTAAAACGACTGCCTTTTTAAAACGAACTTCTAGAAGGAGAAAAAAATGAACTTGCAAATAAAACCAATCAACTATTCCTTGAATCATCAAATAAATTTACTGCACTCTGTCACTAGAAAAAATAGTGGTCTAGAGTATATTGAAGTAAAAGTTTTAGAGTTAAAAGAAGCAACTGAAATGGAAGAAATCAATCCAGACTTAGAACTTTGTCTCGTAGCCTTAACTGGAAAAATAACCGTATTAACACCAGGGAATACTTTTGAACATTTAGGTACTCGACAAACTGTTTTTGATAAAATCCCTACCGACAGCGTTTATGTTGGTATCGGTGAAAAAATAAAAATCATTGCTGAAAGCGACTGCCGACTATTGTTTGCTTATGCACCAACAAAGAAAAAATTACCAACCACGCGAATTAAGCATGCCTCTAGCAGCATTGAACAAAGAGGGAAATACCAAAACCAACGTCTTGTTCAAAATATTTTAACAGATCAAGACACAATTAGTGACAAGCTGTTGGTTGTAGAAGTTTATACTAACGGAGGAAATTTTTCGAGCTACCCTCCACATAAGCACGATCAAAATGCTTTACCTAACGAATCCCTATTGGAAGAGACCTACTATCATGAAATTGATCCTCAACAGGGCTTTGTTTTCCAAAGAGTTTATACGGATGATCGCTTAATCGATCAAGCAATGGCTGTTGAAAATAAGGACATCGTGCTTGTTCCTAAAGGTTATCATCCGGTCGGAGTGCCTGATGGCTATACCTCTTACTATTTAAACGTGATGGCTGGACCAGAAAAAAAATGGGTTTTCCACGACGATCCCGCACATAGTTGGATACTTGAAAGAAAATAAGGAGAGAAAAAAATGACAAAAAAATTTGATTTAATCGCTATCGGTCGTGCTTGCATTGACCTAAACGCTGTTGAATATAATCGCCCTATGGAAGAAACGATGACCTTCAAAAAATACGTAGGAGGATCGCCTGCAAACATCGCAATCGGTGCCGCGAAACTAGGCCTTAGCGTTGGTTTTATCGGAAAATTAGCTAACGATCAACACGGTAATTTCATCCGACAATATATGAATGAATCAGGTGTAGACACTTCCAACATGATAACAGACGATGCAGAGCATAAAACTGGTTTAGCTTTTACAGAAATCAAAAGCCCACAAGAATCTAGCATTTTAATGTACCGTGACGAAGTGGCTGATTTATATTTAGCTCCTGAAGAAATTTCAGAAGCTTATATTAAAGAAACCAAAATGTTACTAATTTCCGGAACAGCTTTAGCTCAAAGCCCATCAAGAGAAGCTGCTTTAAAAGCGATTGAATTAGCCAGAAAAAACCATGTGAAAGTCGTGTTTGAATTAGATTACCGTCCCTATACATGGAAATCTAAAGAAGAAACAGCTGTTTACTTGACCTTAGCGGCTCAAAAATCAGATCTCGTGATTGGTACTAGAGACGAATTTAACAGTTTAGAAAATAGCCTGTCCGGTGACAATGATGCTACCGTCAACAGCCTTTTCCAACACTCACCAGAATTAATTATTATTAAACACGGTGTAGACGGTTCTTACGCTTACACAAAAAATGGGGATGTTTATCGAGGGTATGCCTACAAAGCAAAAGTCTTAAAAACCTTTGGAGCTGGTGATTCCTATGCTGCTGCACTCCTCTATGCTCTCAGCAAAGATAAAGGGATTGAGACTGCCCTTAAATTTGGAAGTGCTTCTTCAGCAATCGTTGTCAGTAAACACAGTTCCTCTGAAGCGATGCCAACAGTCACAGAAATAGAGGCGTTAATCGAAGAACAAGACGGAGGAAAGTAAGATGACAGAGACAATCCGATTGACTACAGCGCAAGCCTTGATTAAATTTTTAAATCAACAGTACATTGAAATTGATGGCAAAAAAAGCCTGTTTGTTGAAGGAATTTTCCATATTTTTGGTCATGGAAATGTTTTAGGCTTAGGACAAGCGTTACAAGAAGATGCTGGACACTTAAACCTCATTCAAGGAAAAAATGAACAGGGAATGGCTCAAGCTGCGATTGCTTTTTCAAAAGAAAAGCTCAGAAGGAAAATCTACGCTGTTACTACTTCTGTAGGACCTGGTGCAGCCAACCTAGTGACTGCTGCTGGAACTGCTCTTGCAAACAACATTCCTGTCCTGTTATTACCAGGAGATACGTTTGCCAGCCGCCAACCTGATCCTGTTTTACAACAAGTAGAACAAAATCAAAGTGCAGCAATTACCACAAATGATGCATTGAAGCCTCTGTCTCGCTATTGGGATCGCATTACTCGCCCAGAACAATTGATGAGTGCCTTAATTCGTGGGTTTGAAGTATTAACTGACCCAAGCCAAGGTGGCCCTGTAACTATCGCCCTTTCTCAAGATGTTGAAGGCGAATCCTATGACTATCCCATCGAGTTTTTTCAGGAAAGAGTTCACTATCTTGATCGACAAAAACCAACAGAACGCGAATTGAAAGGTGCCTTAGAACGGATCAAGCAAAGTAAGAAACCACTAATTATTGTTGGTGGAGGCGCGAAATATTCTGGGGCGGGAGAGATTTTAAAGCAACTTGCAGAAAAGCACTCGATTCCTTTGGTAGAAACACAAGCTGGAAAATCTACGGTGCCAAATACCTTTATTCATAATCTTGGCGGGGTAGGTGTAACAGGGACTTTGGCGGCGAATAAAGCGGCTCAACAGGCAGACCTAATTATCGGCGTGGGAACGCGTTATACAGATTTTACTGCTTCCTCAAAGTCAGCCTTCAATTTTGAACAAGCCAGCTTTTTAAATATCAATGTCTCTAGAATGCAAACGTATAAATTCGATGGCTTCCAAATCGTCGCTGATGCCAAAGAAGCACTGACTGCTATCGCAGAAAAGCTCGGTGACTACCGAAGTCAATTCCAAAAAGAGTACCAAGAATTCCGAAACGAATGGTATGAGGAAAGAAATCGCTTAGGCTCCATTACTTTTACCCGTGATACCTTCACCCCAGAAGTTTCAGAACATTTTACACAAGAAAAGCTCAATCACTATGCTGATAGTTTAGAGACGGAATTGCCACAAACAACCGCCTTAATTAAATTTAATGATTGGGTAGATGAAAATAGCATCGTCGTTGGTGCATCCGGCTCTTTACCAGGAGATATGCAACGGATTTGGGAAGCTAAAGCCCCTAATTCTTACAACATGGAATATGGCTACTCTACCATGGGCTATGAAATTGCCGGGGCATTCGGGGCAAAAATAGCCCATCCTGAAAAAGAAGTCTACGCAATGGTGGGCGATGGTAGCTTTCACATGCTTCATTCTGAATTTGTCACCAGCATCCAATACGGAAAAAAAATTAATTTGATGCTTTTTGACAACTCTGGATTTGGTTGTATCAATAACTTGCAAATGAACAATGGCAGTCCGACATTCGGAACAGAATTTCAATGTTATGACGGTCAATTACTAACAGTCGATTTTGCAAAAATAGCGGAAGGATATGGCGGCAAAGGCTACACTGTTAGTTCTGTTCCACAATTATTAACTGCTTTAGATGAAGCGAAAAAACAAACCACTTCCACTCTCATTCATATTAAAGTTTTACCAAAAACCATGACTGAAGGCTATGAAAGCTGGTGGAACACCGGAATTGCGGAAATTACCAAGGAAGGATACACGCAACCTTCTCTAAAAATCAAAAAAGACATGCTAAAAAAAGCCAAACTGTACTAGGGTAGGTTTGAAAATACACCCTAGTCTAACCACAAGGAGTGATACTTTTGCCAACAGAAATTAAATTAGGGATTGTCGGCTTAGGCCGTCTGGGAAAAATCCATGCTGACAATCTAGTGAGAAATGTGCCTGGCTGTCGTCTAATTGCAGCTTGTAGTGTTGTGCCAGAAGAGCTGACTTTCGCTAAAAATAGCTTACAGGTCACCGAACTTTATTCTTCTTATGATGAAATGTTGGCATCTTCTTCCATCGATGGTGTCGTTATCGTCTCTCCCTCTGGTTTTCACGTAGAGCAAATCACTAAGGCTATTAGAAAAAAGCTTCATGTTTTTTGTGAAAAACCAATCGGGCTGGATATTCCTGAAATCGAAAAGGTAGTAGACCTGATTCAAGAACATCCTAAACAAATTTTTATGCTAGGATTCATGAGACGTTACGATGATTCTTATCGTTACGCAAAAAAACTAGTCGATCAAGGAAACATCGGAGAACTTTCTGTCATTCGTTGTTATGGAATCGACCCTAGTTCTGGAATGGAGAGCTTCGTGAAATTTGCGAAAGCAAGCAACAGCGGTGGTCTTTTTGCTGACATGTCTATTCATGACATCGATTTAGTTCGATGGTTTTCAAAAACAGAAGTCAAAAAGGTTTGGGCTTTGGGAAAAAATGCGGCTTACCCTGAACTAGATGAAGTTGGAGAATTAGAAACTGGTGCGGCTATGCTAGAGTTACAAGACAAAACCATTGCTTTAGTGGTTGCTGGACGGAACGCTGCTCATGGGTATCACGTTGAAACTGAACTAATTGGTACCAAAGGAATGGTGCGAATTGCTAATGTTCCTGAAAAAAACTTAGTGACTATTTACGATGAACATGGTGCGATCCGCCCTACGTCTCAAGATTTTCCTGAACGTTTCAAACAAGCTTTTATCAGCGAAATGAACGAATTTGTTGCTTGCATTAGAGAAAAACGTCAACCGGAAGTCACTCCTTTAGATGGCTTAGAAGCAACGAAAGTCGCAGCCGCCTGTAAAAACTCTTGGCAAACCAATCAACTAATCGACCTGTGATAGAAAGGACAAAAACAATGGAAAATATTCAATTAGGAATCGCTCCAATCGCTTGGACCAATGATGACATGCCTGAATTAGGCGCAGAAAACACCTTCGAACAAACCATTAGCGAAATGGCTTTAGCTGGATTTAAAGGAACCGAAATTGGGAACAAATATCCTAAAGAGCCTAGTGTCTTAAAAAAATATTTAGACCTTCGCGGATTGCAAGTAGCTAGTGCTTGGTTTAGTGCCTTTTTAACGACCAAACCATATGAAGAGACCGAACAAGCATTCATTAAGCATCGAGATTTCCTCCATGCGATGGGGGCAAAAGTGATTGTTGTTTCTGAACAAGGAAGAAGTATTCAAGGCCAAATGGAGACCCCTGTTTTTGATCAAAAACCAATTTTTACTGACGAAGAATGGCACCACTTAACAACTGGACTAGAAAAACTAGGAACTGTCGCTGCCGAAAAAGGGATGACCCTTGTCTACCATCATCACATGGGGACTGGCGTGCAAACAACTACTGAAATTGAGCGCCTGATGGATAACACTGATCCAAGCAAAGTCTCTTTACTTTACGATACAGGGCATTTAGTTTTCTCTGGTGAAGAACCTCTGACACTTTACAATCAGTATAAAGAACGAATCAAGCATATTCATTTCAAAGACATCAGAGAAAATGTTGCACAAGAAGTAACCCGTCAGCATGATAGTTTTTTAACAGGCGTAAAAAAAGGAGTGTTTACTGTTCCTGGTGACGGAATGATTGATTTCCGTCCGATTATGTCAGCTATTTTAGAAAGCGATTACCGTGGTTGGATTGTGGTTGAAGCTGAGCAAGATCCTGCCAAGGCTAATCCATTAGAGTATGCTATCAAAGCTAGAAAATATATTAAGGAGATAAGTGGTATTTAAAAACCACTTCACAAAAAAAGATGACTAAAAAATTACAAGTTGGCATCATTGGTGCTGGACGAATCGGTAAACTTCATACAGAAAACATTCTGCGTTTCCCTGATGTAGAAATTAAAACCATCGCAGATCCCTTCATTGAATCGGCCAGAGAATGGGGACAAAGTTTAGGTATTCAACACTTAGAATCCGATCCAATGACGATTATCAACGATCCCGAAATCGATGCTGTGTTCATTTGTTCTCCAACGGACACACACATCAACGTAATTGAAGCTGCCGCAAAAGCTGGCAAACATATTTTTTGCGAAAAACCCATTAGCTTTTCTGACGAAGCAACGATGAATGCTTATCAAATAGTGAAAGAAAACAACGTAAAAGTTCAAATTGGTTTCAATCGGCGCTTTGACAAAAATTATGCCCGTGTCAAAGAGTATGTAGCAAGCAAAGTAATCGGCGATTTGCACATTTTGAAAATCACTTCTCGCGATCCTGAACCACCGTCCTTAGACTATGTGAAACGTTCCGGTGGAATCTTTATGGACATGACCATTCACGATTTTGACATGGCTCGCTTTGTTGCTGGCTCTGAAGTAACTGAGGTCTTTGTTTTAGGCAATGCCTTAGTAAATCCAGAAATTGCAAAAGCAGATGACATTGATACCGCGATTATTTCATTAAAATTTGAAAATGGTGCTTTAGGTGTGATTGATAATAGTCGTGAAGCAGTCTATGGGTATGACCAACGAATTGAAGCTTTTGGCTCTAAAGGTGCTGCTGAAAGTAAAAATGAGATTGATACCCAAGTGAAGCTCTCTACCTCAAAAGCTATCTTAGAAGACCAGCCGTTACATTTTTTCCTAGAGCGTTATAATGAAGCCTACATTAAAGAAGTGGCCGACTTCTTCCAATCCATCATCGAAAATACACCGATTACTTGTACTTTTGAAGATGGGATTATGGCTCAACGAATTGCTCAAGCAGCAAAGGAATCTTGGCAAACAGGAAAACCCGTTTCTGTGAAGAGAATTGATGCTTAGAATAAACTGTCTAAAAAGATCAGGTGCAACCTACAGTAGAGACACTGTAGGGCAACAAAAGTTACATTTATTTTTACGGGAAATTAGTATTTGTAAAGATGAATCAACATAGTATCTTGACAATAAAAAGAGAGCTATGCATCAACATACCTCTCTCGCACAAAATCGTTTGTAAATTAGATAGAAAGGACTGCTAATTTTTGCAAGTTAGCGATCCTTTCTTTGGTCATTCTTAAAAAAAATCAGCTACTAACTGAAGCCACGGTTAGAATCATCCTTTTATAGATTTCAGCTCGGCTATTCGTTTTTAGATGTGATTGAGTTATAGAACTAAACATCATATTCAAGCTCTTTAATCATCTCGTTCATGAAACCAAACGAATCGTCCATTGTATCCTTATCAAAAGCAACAGAACTAACACGAATCGACATCGCGATGTCTTCTACTGATTTAGGAGCTTCTTCTTCAAAAGCGGCTTTTATCTTCTGTATAATTTGATTTACCTCTTCTTCATTTTGATAAATTAAAATCCCAAACGTAAGATTTTCTTCATCTAAAATATAGACAAGTCCTTTGCCTGAACGAGCTTTATCAATGCTTTTAATAACCAATTGTTCTACATCTTTGATTTGCTTATTTGTTAGTAAGTGTTCCAATTCATACCAAAAATTCAAGCGAATCCCAATCAACCTATAGGGAATCGCATAGCGTTCTGCTACCGATGAAAAAACCGCATGATCGTCTTTAAACGCAACCAGTGTTCTTAAATGATTCTCTGCATTAACCCTAGCTATATCCATATTCTTATTTAGCGTTTCATTTTCGTCTTTCAGCACTCTCATGGAATAGGTTAAAAAAGCAACTGCAATTGAAAATAAAGGGGTCATTACTAGCCAAAAATAAAAGGGATACTGAAACGCTTTTTCACCTGAAACAACTAGATAAATAGTGTAGCCTCCCTGGATAAAAAGGTAAATCAAATTTAGAATCATTCCCATTGTAATATCGGTAAAATAGGTAACAATTGCCAAAATTAAAGCCACCGAAGCTAACGTAACATTCATCATTAATTGCTGACCAGTAAAACCGACAAAAACAATCGTAATAAATTGAAGTAAGAGAAAGAACAGTAACGACAAATCAGTCTGAACTTTTTGCTTATTCATTTATCTCCCCTCCTTTTTTCTTCGTTTATTGATAGAAAAAACTAAAAGAACAATCAATGCAGCAATGACAAATAGGAAAAGACCTATATAGGAGATCAGAGAAGTGTTTTTCTTCACCGTCTCGGTTAGATTTTGCGTTATCCCCTGATTGGCTTGTTTTTTAAAACGGAAACTACTTATTTGATTATTTTTATCTACTATAAAAGCGTCACCTGTTTGGGAAGCTAAACCTTTCGAGGTAGAAAGTTCTTTAGAAGCAAGATAGATATTTTCTGAATGCGCTCCTGTTAAAACCAAGACCCCTTTCCCTTTCTCATAAGGAGAAGCAATTAGCTGCCCGCTACCAAGTCGTTGCCCATAGCCAGATTCAACCGCTATTTTTTCATTAGAGACAAAACCAGTTCCTTTGTCATTGTATTTAAAATATAAGTGTTTATTCAATTCTTGTACTACAGAATTGTCTTGGTACCCTCCGATAACAATCAAATTACTTGCTTGCAGCACTGCTGAGTCAACTTTTTCATTATCTGTGATATAAGTAATTTCTCCTGTGTTATCTTGTGTATAGGTTCCTAAAAGGTTAAAAACATTACTAAGAGAACGATAATAATCATCATTCATTTCTTTAGGTAAAACAACGCCCACTTGGTTGTAGGTACCATCTTTTAAAAACGGAAAAGGATAATTCTCGAAAAGCAACTCTGTTCGGTCATTGGTTAACAACGCCATTGCAGATTTCCCTGTAATATACGCCCAAGGTGCTTGACTTTTCTCAGCCCCCTCCACATCATTCCGCATTTCTAAGTCGAAACTGACGGTCACTGTAAAATCTCCTGAAACATTTAAGTCTTTTGGCATCTTAAAATCTAGCTCATCTCCCGCTGCATGGGCTGAAGATAATTTTTTGCTTCCTATAGGAATTCCATTGACGAAGACAGTCACTAGTGAATGATCAAAGTTCAAGTTCTCAGAATAGCGATATTCAAAATAAATCTGACTATTTTGTGCAATCGAACGATTAGAGGGCAGTTGAACAAAATAATCTCGTTGTTGGCGTCCTTCTCCTTGTAACTGATCTCCTGTTTTTGTAAATTGAATGGCTTGTTCTGAACGAATAGGTAACGTATCTACCTCTGTATTCTCTGAAACTACTTTTTCTGACTCATCAACTTGACTCATTAACTCTGAGTTAGCTACAAATTTCCCAGCCGCTTCTAAGGCTTGCTCATTCTCAGATGTGACGATAAGGACTTGCTGCTGGTTGTTTGTTATTACTTTCAAAAGCCCATCATTCATTACTTTTTTACGATCAATTAGTTTCTGATAATCTGCGGATAGATGGTCATACTCAGCCACAACAATTACATACGGTTTTTGACGATACTCTTCATTCGACCATTGATTAATAGGAATAATTTCTGAATTCTTTTGCCCTATTTTTTTATACCCTGATAGTATAGTCGTCGCAGCTTGCAACTCTTTTCCATTCGCTTTGTCAGGTACTAATATAGCAACATTTTTGTCAGTAATGTTATCTTCTCCTGAGAAACGGTCGTGAAAAGCACGAATTGCTGGCTCATTTTCTTTATTCTCATAAATAACCCCAACATTGGAACTTTGATAGGCAAATAGCCAATCTGCCGGTGTTTTGGTACTTTTTTCGTTTGTTAAAACATAGGACTCCACTTTTAACGTATTCTTCCCAACTTTGAGAAATTCTTTAGGAATCTCTATCTGAATATGCTGCTTGCCTTCTTTTTGTTTCATTACCGTTGAATAAAAGTTATTCCCATTAACCGAAAAAGTAAGATTAGACTGATCTGTTACACTTAATTGAGTTAAACGATAATCGAAATTGACTAACGCTTGATCTATTTCCCAGTAATCATTTATTTCAAAGGTTGTTTCCATCATTGGTCGATCTTCCGATAAAATTATATCTGTCTCTTGCAGATTAGTAATCGCTGTTTCTTGTTCAGGCGCCACTTCTTCTGCTTGTACTCGAACCATCGGAAACAGGCACACTATTAGTACGAATAGTGATAAAGCCCTAGCTATCTTTGCTTTCATTTTCTTTCCTCAACCTTTCTAAAATCGTTCTGTTTTATACCATTTCACTTCTTTTTTCAATACACTTTCTTGGATATACATAAATAGTCCATAAGCTGCGACAGCTATCCACATTTGAGAATAGGTAATGTACATAAGCATGATGATGCCAATATTTCCTAAGGTCATTTCTCCTTTTTCGGTCGTAACAGAGATGTATGTTCCTAAAATAAACAAAAGAACCGCCAGCAGCCAAAGGAGCGGACTAAAGCCAGCCAAAGTTGTACTAACATACCCTAAAAGATTCATCACAAGTAATAGATCCGATAAAATTAAAGAAGAAAGTAACAAGAAGTAAATGGAGAAAAAATACAATAAATCAAAGCGAATCACCTGAGCTTCTTTTTTGAATAACAACTGAAGATTTTTTAAAATCACATAGATATTTCCTTTTACCCAGCGTGTTCGTTGCTTAAACCAGACAGCTAATGTTTGCGGTTCTTGCTCCCAAGTCACTGCCTTAGGTTGAAATTTAATTCGATACCCCATCATATAGATTCTAAAACTAATTTCTGTATCTTCCGCTAACGCTTTTTCATCCCAACCACCAATTGCTTCAATGACTGATCGCTTTAAAATAAAGTTCGTACCAGGAATCGTGACTAATTTAAATAGTTGCCATCTCCCTGCTTGAGCCATCCATTGAAAAGAAAGGGTTTCAATGTTAATAAATCGCGTCAATAAATTCGCGTCACGATTACGAGTTCTAAACTTCCCGACTACTGCACCCAAATTTTCATCTTGCGTCATTTCTGCTACTAGATAACGTAATGCGGTTTTTTCAGGTGTATTATCGGCATCATAAATTGCAATGAGCTCTCCTTTTGCTTGCTTAAAGCCCAAATTCAGTGCGTTCGACTTTCCTTTCCCCCCAGTAACCGCATCTGTATTAATCACATGTAGTTGGCGCTCTGGATGTTTTTTTTGAATCGTGGCTAATAAATCTGCGCTATTATCCGAGGAATTATCATTAATAACTATGATTTCATACTGTTCCGGTGGGTAATCAAATCTCAAAAGTGCTTCAACTGTTTTTACAATCACTTTTCCTTCATTATGCGCAGGTACCATAATCGAGACAAAAGGATAGTGTCCCTTTACTTCTGGCGGTGCTTCTGTTTCAACTTTTAGATAGTAAATATAACCTGCGATAATTAGGACTATATTGACTAATAATAAGCCCCATATACAAATAATCGCTATTAATAAGATGTAATCTGAAAAAGTCATTATCATCACCTTCTATATTTTTTCTTGTACAAGAAATAACCAGCTACTAAAAACAAGCTTAGAATCCCTAATGTTATCAAAATAATGACTGTCAATATTTTATTTTGAATAGCAAAAAAGTTTTCCATGCTTTGATAAGGTTCTTCTTTCATCGCTACGGGATCATTTTGAATCTTCGTTTCGATCCACTGTCTCTGCCCATCCACGTAGATTTGCTGATTAATGATTTTCAAGTCGTGGTTCATCGTCATGGTATGGTGGTCACTATACATTAGATCGTCAAATAGACTCGGCTTATCTAACACTTTGTTTAGCGTTTCTTTTAATTCTTCATGAGTTTTAGGCATTGGTAAAATTAGAGCCGTTTTCGTTAAAAAGCCTTTCTTATCAAAAGTGCGCCACTCCACACCGCTAAAGGCATCGTGAGAAATCCCAACATACGCCGTCGGTATATTTTGTGTCGTATTTGTTTTTTCATGGAAAATCGGTTCTTTAATATCCGGTAATAAAAGCATTGTATCTGAAAAAAGAAGAGCTTCTGGTTGAAACTGAGCATCATGTTGCCAGTATGAAGGAAAACTAACTCCGGCAGGATAAACATGATGCTCTATAAAAAAGTTTAACGCTGTCTCCATATTGCTTTTTAACTCACCTTTTGAAGAAGTTTTGACATCATTAATATACGGTGTTTGTAAGAAAATCGATCCGTCTTTTTCAGCCACTTCATTTAATGCATTTAAGTAATTAGTCGCTGCTTTCTGATCCAAATTATTCCATAGCCCTGTGGCACTTACCGCAAAAGAAATGCCTGCTTGATAAAGTTTATCTGTCATTTCACGCAACATCTGTAAATCTGAAACAGGTGTTACATCTCTAAAAACAAGAAGTGGTTTTCCAACAGGCAAATCCGCTTCTCCTAGCCACGTCGCTAAGACACGTTGCATAATGATAAAATTGACGCCGCTTGGTATATAAAACGGAACATAAGTAATTTTATCTTTGAAAACAGCATACGGGTAATCTCCAAAATGATTTTCAAAGTTGATAGAGCTGAAAACCTGACAATTACCGGCATCCGAAACAGCCTCTGTCTTGATTTCACGTATAAGCTGTTCGCTTGCTTGAAAATAAGGAGAGTCTATTCCTACTCCCTCATCTACAATATAGCGAAGCTTAATTCCCATCTCATTTTGCCATTCGATTGGCAACCTTCTACCCATATGAAACTTTAATTTTGGGTACGTCACACGATCCTTTCGATAATGCTCATTGCGAATCGTCAAATCAGAAGCATTCACCACTTCTATTAGACCGTCATAAGGATCTAGTTCATTTGCCCGATACTCATCAATGGAATGAACCGTTACTTGAACTCCAAGACTCAATAAAATATTTTGAATGGTAGTCATTCTTTCTTGCGCATCTGTTGTCTGATTTAAATCATCATAAACGAGTAAAATCTTTTTCACATCTGGGTCTTGGGTTAATTCAGCTGCTTGCACAGCATCTGAAACAAAAGGAAAAAAACAGACATATAGTAGAAAAAAAACTATGAGACTACTCCACCTTTTCATATAATAGGTCCCCCTTTCCCTGTTCCAATTGTTCTTGCCTTGTTTTGAATAATCGTTTATTAAAAAACTCAGACACTGTTAATAACAACAATAAATCTAATGTCAACGGAACCAAAAATAAGTGTGTCGAAATCCCGTTAAATCCAAATGTCATTGTGACAACACTTAAATTCAATAGCGCTATTGCGTAAAAAATAAGAACCAACATAAAGCGCATCCCTTCACGGATGTCCTTTAGATAGATACTTTTAATAAAACCAGGCATATACAATGAGACCACCAAAAGGAAAAATAAATTTAAAAAGCCTAAGGTCTTAGGAAAAGATTTTCGTCTAACTTCACTATAAAACGAAAACAAACTAGATTTCGCACCTGGCGCTCGTCCAACTGATTTTTCAAAATTTCCCAAGCTCGCATCCTGTACTTCATAAATCATCCTCATTGATTTACTCAACGCTTTCTTAAACTCTTTCGGATTCGTAAAGTAATAGGAAATCAAGATTAGATTATTCCCACGGTTAATCAAATTGTCTTTTACATCCGTCCCTTGACTATCATAAGGTAAATATTCATCAAAATAATTATCTCCTTTAGTCACCCCATATTGCGGATTAATCTCCATCTTCTCTAACCCTTGTTTGGGCTGCTGTGTTACCTGCAAAACGCCTTGAGATACAGCTTGAAAATGTCGACTTTCGCTATCCGATAAAGGAATAAACAGATAGGATAATACCCCGCTAATCACTAAAAACAAGACCGCAAACATTGCCAACAAGCGTGTACTTATGTTGGTATCCATAAAACCAATCATAATAATCGGAATCAAACTAAGTGCTACCACAAACAGATATTGCGCGCTTAATGTCAATAAAAAGAAAGCACCGCTAACATAGATGAGTAATAACCACTTATCTGAATACATCTTCCGATAAAGCAATATTCCCGCGGAAAACATATAAATATAACTAATTAAAGCAACCGCATTTGGATAAAAAGACTGAAAGTAAACCAAATAATCACTATCACTAAAAATGAACCCAATGATTACCGCAATCAAATAGTTCATTTTGGTTCTACTTTTAATCGTTAATGCTTTGGTCAGCAAATAAATCGCGCCTAAATAGAAACCTAGATAAATTAAAGCTAAACAACGCAGATCAAATATTGTCTTACTATAAAAAATTTTGTTTAAAAATACTGCCAAATTGACAACAATTGACTGTGAAGAAACCCAGTGTAGGCCTGTTTCATTAAAATATTCTAAAATACCATATTCTCTCACAAAATAATTCGTATACATTTGTTCATACCCTTTTAACGGATACAATCCTGAATGATAAATTAATTTGGAAAATGTACCATTATCGGCAATCCCTGCATAATTAGGAAGAAAAAGAAGGAAAATTGCCACAAAAAAAACCATTAAGGTACTAATCACTGCCGGCGGGAAATAAGGTGCCAAGCGTTGCCCTATTCTATTCAAAAACAACTCCGTTTTATCCAATATTTTTTTCATTCTTTAAACGCCTCTTTCTTATTGACAAGAAACAGTAAACGCAAGTAAGGCCATTAAATTATCGAATGAAAATGATTCGTGTGTCTCTACATTTCCAAAACCACCGTATAAAGGAGTACTTGTATCTTTTACTTGTAACTTTTCTAATTGATTCATCGCATCTTGATAAAATGATTGATCGTGAACAACCGCTGCAATCAACGCACATAAGGCATATGCTGCTGTTGACTGATTTTGATCCAACACATTTCCTTCTTTGTCATAACGACTATATAAACTCCCCATAGCCACTTGTTTTTTTAAAAACTCAATACTTCTTGGATCCTCTAAGGACTCTTTACTTAAATGTAAAATGGTCAGCAAGGATTCAATCACATTAATTTCTTCACTATCCGTATAAGCTTTCTTTTTATAATCATATCTTGTTTTATATAAAGGAAAATCATCTGAAAGATAGCCGTTCGTCAAAATTTTCTTTTGCTTCTTCAATAGGTCCTCTTTTTGTTTATCAGCCATCGGCAACAATTTTAATGCATCTAAATCTATATAACATAGCGTAATATATTGTGCTTGCACTTTAGTTTTTGAATCATAAAAATCAGTTAGCTGGTCTTCTTTAATGTTCGTTTTAACAAATCTTGCCCCATACCTCATTGTTTCCTTTTGTAAAGCATCATCTTGGAAAATCACTGCGCCTTTAAGTAAAGCACGAATCAATCTTAAATCATCAATAGAAGCATTCATAGAAGCTTTTTCATGGGTTTTAG
Organism: Enterococcus rivorum; assembly: GCF_001742285.1. Taxonomy (GTDB): domain Bacteria; phylum Bacillota; class Bacilli; order Lactobacillales; family Enterococcaceae; genus Enterococcus_L; species Enterococcus_L rivorum. The sequence continues at coordinate 70,171 of NZ_MIEK01000004.1, forward strand.
GCGTATATCGATAACTAAATAATGCACCATTATTTAAGTAAGCTCTTGTTTTTCCTAAGACATCATAAAAATCTGCTTTTCGCTCTCGACTGGCTGAATAGCATAAGTACAACCCCGCAGATTCACTAAGAATTTCGTGTCCTGTTGCTACTTCTCCTTTTTGTGTTGTATCTAAAAAATTCGTATAGAGACCATATTTCCCAGTCATTTTTTTCTGTACAAATTGAACCGCCAGTTTTTCATCGTTTGATATAGTCTGATTTTCTTCCACCTGTTCATCTATTCCATCTGTCTCTTCCGTTATCTTCTTATTTATCTGTTCCTGCTGCTCATTTGGTTGATCCTGTATTTGATTTTGATGAAATTTCTGATAAATGATAAACGAAACTAAGCCAACTATCAGGACAAACACCCCGATTGCCTTCCTATTTTTCACTACGTAACACCTCCAAAAAAAGATATATAAATCATAAAAATATTTGTTTTTCCAAATATTTCTTTACGATTATAACGGACTCTTCTTGATTTTCAAAAGGAAATCTGTAACCCATACGACACTTTCAAAGAATTGTCCTCTTTTATTTATTGCTTTCCTTTAAAATAAAAAGGAGATAATTAGAATTTATATATATACAAAAAAATAGAGGCTATGACAAAAGTTTGACTTTTGCCACGGCCTTCTACTAAAATTCCAAATAAACGGTGCTCCATAAACTCCCTCTACACTTACTTTAAATCACAAAAACGTAGTGAAATGAAGTGTACAGCCACCGTATACTTCATTCCACTACGTTTCATCACGATCATATTTTTTTATACTAAAGCAGCAAGTTCTTGCAGGTCTTCGGAATTAAGCTGAACTATACCGAAAAAATCAGAAACTACTTCCAGTCATTCCTTTTTAATTCTCGAGGCAGAGCACTTCTACCAAAATCCATTTCTTTTGATACATTATTATTTTATACGTTAAAATCAGTTGGTCTTACATCTACTTTACCTAAAAAGTAAGCAATTGCATCTAATATACGATTTGATGCTTGTCCATCTCCATATGGATTTTTCGCTCCTACCATTTTTTCATAAACTTCTGGTTGCTGAACCAGTACTTGCATTTCTTGGTACACTGTTTGCTGATCTGTTCCTACCAATTTCAATGTCCCAGCCGCTACTCCTTCTGGTCGTTCCGTTGTATCACGCAGAACTAACACAGGAACGCCTAGTGAAGGCGCCTCTTCTTGAACGCCACCAGAATCTGTCAAAATTAAATAGCTTCTAGCAGCAATATTATGAAAATCAATCACATCTAGCGGATCAATTAAATGAATGCGATCATGTCCTGACAAATACTTTTTGGCACTTTCTTGAACCACTGGATTTAAATGAACCGGATAAACCACTTCAATGTCCTCATTCTCTTCAACAATTTGTCTCACAGCTTTAAAGACCTGATTCATCGGTTCTCCTTGATTTTCTCTCCGGTGCATCGTCATTAAAACTAACCGTTTTGTTGCATCCACTTGCTCTAAAACAGGGTGAGTATAATCTTTTTTTACGGTTTCATTCAAAGCATCAATCGCTGTGTTTCCTGTAATAAAAATACTGGCTTCTGAATGGTTTTCTTTTAAAATATTCTCTTTGCTTTCCTTTGTTGGCGCAAAATAAACATCCGCTAACACATCCGTCATTTGTCGATTCATCTCTTCAGGAAAAGGAGAATACTTATTATAAGTACGCAAGCCAGCCTCCACATGCCCAATTGTAATCTGATTATAGAAAGCAGCCAAGCCAGCTGCAAAAGTAGTCGTTGTATCTCCATGCACCAAAACAATATCCGGCTGCGCCTCTTTCATCACTCCATCTAAGCCAGTCAAAGCATTCGCTGTAATATCTGTCAACGTCTGATTGGCTTTCATCATATCTAAATCATAATCTGCTTGAATCTTAAAAATCTGCAGGACTTGATCTAACATTTGACGATGCTGCGCAGTCACCGCAACAATCGATTCAAACTCTTCCGAACGTTTCTCTAAAGCCAATACTAACGGTGCCATTTTAATCGCTTCTGGACGGGTTCCAAAAACGGTCATTACTTTAATTTTATTTCCCATTGATTTATACCTCCATCTTCTCTCTATCTCTACTCATACAATCATAACATAGTAGCAAAAATTTTGAATACAGTATACTAATAAATAAAGATAGATAATAAAAATGAATAGTGGGTCCACAAAAATAAGCAATTACACTCCCATATATGAGCGAAAAGAGAATAGTTAGACAAACCTATCCTTCCGAAACCTAAAAATTTCTAAAACCAGTCATCAATTACGTTTGAAACGTAATCTCATTTCAAAAAAACAAAAAAAATGATAGTATAGTCTTGAAACTTCAAATTGGTATTCCTTTATTCGAAAGGAGATCTTATGAATCACGAAAGAAAAAAGTTATTAGCGAAAGTTGCCTATCTTTATTATGTTGAAAACAAAACCCAAGCTGAGATATCTAAAAATTTAGGAATCTATCGAACAACCATCAGCCGAATGTTAGCACAAGCAAAAAAAGAAGGCCTCGTAAAAATAGACATCCTCGGGTTCGATTCAGAACTTTTTGCCTTAGAAGAATATTTCAGAAAAAAATACAACCTTCATCAAGTTGATATTGTTTCAACGAATTCTAACGAATCAGAAGATGAAAAAAATGACGCCTTAGCATGCTCAGCAGCGAATTTTGTTAGAACCCTAATTTTAGATAATCAAATAGTTGGGATTTCATGGGGTTCCACTTTAAGCAAGATGATTGAAAAATTGGACAACCGCCATGCTGAAAACACCCTTTTTTGCCCTTTGGCAGGTGGTCCTAGTCACATTCATTCAAAATACCATGTAAATACCTTAGTCTATGAACTAGCACGAAAATTTCACGGTAGAAGTGCGTTTGTAAATGCGACTGTCGTTCAAGAATCGGAAAAAATAGCCCAAGGAATCCTTCAGTCTAAATACTTTGAAGAGATTCTTAATTATTGGAACCATTTAGATGTAGCAATCGTCGGTGTTGGCGGAACCTTAGATGAAAGTACTAGCCAATGGCGCGATTTATTATCAAAAAAAGATTACCAAAATTTAGAAAAGGAACAAGCTGTTGGTGAATGTACTTGCCGTTTTTTCAATCAAAAAGGAGTCCCTGTTTATCATCAATTACAAGAACGGACGATTGGCATCTCTTTAGACAAACTAGCCCAAGTTCCCAAATCTGTAGCGATTGCCAGAGGAACCCAGAAATCCCAAGCCCTTTTAGCGATGACTAGAAAAAAATACATCAATTGCATCGTGAGTGACCGAGAAACCATAATTGAAATGCTACGCCTAGATAACGATGATTCTTTCCAATAAAGAAAGTTGTCAACGATTAAAATTGCTACTAAAAAAAGCAGCAAAAATCGTTAACAACTTTTTCTCTTTAAACGAGAACGCTTCATTCCCTCTTACTTTTCCTCTATAACCTTCAAAAAAATCTAACGAATTGAACACAAAATATTCTGTTCTTCGAAGATTTCTTTAAAATAGACTAAGTCTTCTGTATGAAGTTGAGGAATAGCTTGCAGGTCATACGCTCTATTTAAAAAAGCATACTTCTGTTCACCGAATTGATGAAACGGTAACAATTCAACTTCGTGAATCCCCAGTTCATTAAAAAGAACCGCAAACGCCCTTGCATTCTCTACCCCGTCATTATAATTAGGAATCACTGGAACTCTGACGATTACATGGCAATGCTCCTTTAATGCATAGGAAAGATTACTTAAGATTGGCGCCAATGAAACCCCTGTCCCTTCTTTATGTTTCATTTCATCATGGTGTTTTACATCAAAATATAACATATCTACTTGTTCAATATATTTCTTAAAGACCTCTTTTTTCGCAAATCCTGACGTTTCACTAGCTGTATGAATGCCTTTCTCCTTTAATCGTCGCAACAATTCTGTCGCAAACTCTGCTTGATAAAGAACTTCTCCACCAGATAGAGTGACACCCCCACCTGATTCTTCGTAAAACAGTTCATCCTTCATCACTTCTGTTATGACTTCTTCCATAGACTTATAATCTCCGACCACTGTAAAATCCTTTTTTTGATTATCCCACATCTTTTCTGGTTTAACGTATTGAGATTCAGGATTTGAGCACCAAAAGCATTTTAAAGGACATCCCTTAAAAAAAACGACTGTCCGAATTCCCGGTCCATCATGAATACTAAATTTTTGAATATTAAAAATACAAGCCTTCTCGATCATAACCATCCCTCTCTCTAAATTCATCTACATTTTACCAGAAAAAATACACTACGTAAATAAAATTAGTTACGTACGAAACCAAATACCTCTTTATTTATTGTTGAAAAAGTCAAAGTATGGTAATCTGATAAGGATGAAGGAGGGATTCGATGTCAAGAGAAGAAGAGATTTTAGCCATTGTAAGCCAAAATAAAAAAATAGAAGTCAACAAGCTTTCAGAGCTATTAAATGTTTCAAAAGTAACCATTAGAAAAGATTTAGACCGACTTGAATCAAGAGGACTTTTACATCGGCAACATGGCTTTGCTTTGTTGAATAACACCGATGATATCAACTATAGACTTGCTCAAAATTATGATCTTAAAACTAAAATCGCCTTAGAAGCCAGTAAAATGGTGCAAGATGGAGAAGTAATTATGATTGAATCTGGATCAACTTGTGCTTTGTTAGCAGAAGAGCTGGCCTTCAATCGAAACGACATTACCATCATTACAAACTCTTGTTTTATTGCTTCTTACATTCGAAAAGCGGATTCAGTCAAAGTCATCTTAATTGGCGGTGAGTATCAAAAAGAATCACAAGTCAATGTAGGCCCGCTTGTTAAACAAGTCATCAGTGAATTCTTTGTTGATAAATTATTTGTTGGCATTGATGGCTTCGATGAAAATCGTGGCTTTACTGGAAGTGACCTTACCCGTTGCGACACGACTAGAACTTTAGCAACTGCAGCCAACCAAACCATTGTCCTGACAGATTCCAGTAAATTCGCTCAAAATGGCTTGGTTTCCGAATTTGGTTTTAACGAGATTAGCAAAGTGTATACTGATTCAGGTATTCAGAAGCAAACGCTAGAATTTTTAACTAAAAAGAATATTAATGTTGTCACCGTTTAAATATTGCACAAATGTGCAATATTTTTTTTGTTTGCTTTTAGCCCGGTTTATGATTGACCCACTTTATTTCCCTATGCTATCATCATTACATAAGAAGCTTTTTTAAGTTACGAATGAAATCAAAGGAGGAATTTAGATGACGATTCAAACGAAGGAAAGAACCCCCATCGAAAGCACGTCCCATTTTGGTCACTTAACTAGTCGTATGAACGAGTATCGTGAATCCGTGTTGAATAAAAAGCCCTATATTTGTGCAGAACGCGCCTTATTAGCTACCGAAGCCTATAAAGAGCATCAAAACCAGCCCAGTGTGATGAAACGGGCTTTGATGCTAAAAAATATTTTGGAAAAAATGTCCATCTATATTGAAGATGAAACGATGATTGTTGGAAACCAAGCAGCTTCCAATAAAGATGCGCCAATATTCCCAGAATACACGTTAGAATTTGTTTTAAACGAACTAGATTTATTTGAAAAAAGAGATGGTGATGTTTTTTACATTACCGAAAAAACAAAAGATGATTTACGTTCGATTGCTTCTTTTTGGGAAAATAACAACTTACGAGCAAAGGCGGGGGCTTTATTGCCTGATGAAGTGTCTGTCTTTATGGAAACAGGCTTCTTCGGAATGGAAGGTAAAATGAACTCTGGAGACGCCCACTTGGCAGTAGACTACCAACAAGTCTTAGCCATTGGTCTGAAAGGCTACAAAGAACGAACCGTGCAAGCAAAAGCAGCACTAGATTTAACGGTACCTGAAAGCATTGATAAATACCACTTCTACAACGCTATCTTGATTGTTCTTGATGCTGTCAAAACTTATGCCGAGCGCTTCGCAACATTAGCCAAAGAACTAGCCGAAACGGCTACCCCTGAAAGAAAAGCTCAATTATTAGAAATTAGCCGTGTTTGTCGTAAAGTTCCTAACCAACCAGCTGACACCTTTCTTGAAGCGATTCAATCTGTTTGGTTTATCCAACTGATTTTGCAAATCGAATCCAATGGTCATTCGCTCTCTTACGGACGTTTCGATCAGTACATGTACCCTTATTTGAAAGCAGATTTAGAACTGGGAAACATCACTGAAGATGAAGCTGTTGAACTTCTAACAAATCTTTGGATTAAAACCTTAACCATTAATAAAGTCCGTAGCCAAGCCCATACCTTTAGTAGCGCCGGCAGTCCCCTTTATCAAAATGTCACTATTGGCGGACAAACGAAGGACAAAAAAGATGCTGTCAATCCGTTGTCTTACCTTGTATTACGTAGCGTTGCCCAAACCAAATTGCCACAACCAAACTTAAGCGTTCGCTATCACGCTGGACTAGACAGCCATTTTATGAACGAATGTATCGAAGTCATGAAACTAGGCTTTGGCATGCCGGCTTTCAATAACGACGAAATTATCATCCCTTCATTTATCAAAATTGGCGTGTCTGAAGAAGACGCCTATAACTACAGTGCTATTGGTTGTGTCGAAACCGCTGTGCCAGGAAAATGGGGCTATCGCTGTACAGGTATGAGTTATATGAACTTTCCAAAAATCCTAATGATCGCCATGAACGATGGCATTGATCCTGTTTCAGGAAAACGTTTTGTCAAAGGGCATGGACACTTTACAGCCATGGATTCTTTTGAAGAGCTTCAGGAGGCCTGGGACAAAACCGTCAGAGAATTAACTCGAATGAGTGTGATTGTAGAAAACGCCATTGATATTGGTCTGGAAAGAGATGTGCCAGATATCTTATGTTCCGCTTTGACGGAAGATTGTATCGGTCGAGGAAAAACCCTGAAAGAAGGTGGCGCCGTCTATGATTTCATTTCAGGACTCCAAGTAGGAATTGCCAACCTAGCCGACTCATTAGCAGCCATTAAACAACTCGTTTTTGAAGAGCAAAAAGTCACTCAAGAAGAACTTTGGGAAGCGTTAATGACCGATTATAAAAGTGAGCGCAGCAAAGAAATCCAACAAATGATTCTTCAAGACGTCCCTAAATACGGAAACGATGAAGATTATACCGACCAATTAGTCACAAAAGCCTACGACAGCTATATTGAGGAAGTCAAAAAATACCCGAGCACACGTTTTGGCAGAGGCCCAATTGGCGGAACTCGTTACTCAGGTACTTCCTCTATTTCAGCAAACGTTGGGCAAGGAAAAGGCACGATGGCAACCCCTGACGGACGAAACGCTTGGGTTCCACTCGCAGAAGGTTGTTCCCCATCACATAATATGGATACTAACGGTCCAACCTCTGTCTTAAAATCGGTTTCCAAACTAAGAACGGATGAAATCCTTGGGGGTGTCTTACTAAATCAGAAAGTCAATCCGCAAACCTTAGCGAAAGAAGAAGATAAACAAAAATTGATTCTCTTACTTCGGACTTTCTTCAATAGATTACACGGCTATCATATTCAGTACAATGTTGTTTCTCGTGAAACCTTAATTGACGCTCAAAAAAATCCAGAAAAACATCGGGATCTAATTGTTCGTGTCGCGGGTTACTCCGCCTTTTTCAACGCCTTATCAAAAGCAACGCAAGATGACATTATTGCCCGGACGGAACATGCACTATAATGAATCGTTGGAAAGATGAAGCAAAACTAAATACAAATAAATAGCATCCAAAAAATCTAGATTTTCGGAAAATTCCCGAAAACTATTCAATACAGAAAGTGAAGTGTAAACTATGGAATTTATGTTAGACACAGCCAATTTTGCCGACATCGAAAAATACGAAAAAATAATCCCTTTAGCTGGAGTAACTTCCAACCCATCCATTATAAAAAACGAAGGGAAAATCGAATTTTTTGCTCACATGAAACAAATCCGTGACATTATTGGCACTGAAAAATCATTGCATGTTCAAGTCGTTGCCCAAGACTATGAAGGAATGTTGCAAGATGCTGAAACGATTTTAGAAAAAATTGATGCCAACGTTTTTATTAAAGTTCCCGTCAGTGAAACAGGATTAAAAGTCATTAAAGAACTAAAAAAACGCAATGTTAACGTCACTGCCACAGCTATTTATACTAAATTCCAAGCTTACTTAGCCATTGCTGCCGGCGCTGACAATATCGCGCCCTATTTCAATCGAATGGAAAACCTAAACATCGATCCCCGAGAAGCCATCGCTGAAATGGCAAAAGAAATCGCTCGGACAAATAGCACAACAAAAATATTAGCTGCCAGCTTCAAAAATATTGGCCAAGTCAACGCTGCCCTTGAAAACGGCGCCCAAGCAGCAACAATAGGTGTCGATATCCTGAAACAAGCCTTTAACATGCCTTCCATTGAAAAAGCCGTTAATGATTTTACCGCGGATTGGGAAACTAATTATGGTGAAGGAACAACCGTTTCTTCGATTTAGTGGGTTGCGATGTTGATATAAGAAGATAAAAAACCTCCAAATATTGTACATGAAAATACAAATTTGGAGGTTTCTTATTAAAAATTTATTCTCTTTATACCTAGAAATAAAACTAACCTACTTATTAAAAATTTTCGGTCCTTTACGCATATTCGTGCGATCATTTTTCGGCTTATCCATCTGTTTAGAACGCCCACCAGATTGCTTGTTTTTTATTAGTTCTAACATTTTTTCTTTTGAATTCAACTTTTACACCGCCTTCGTTTCCAATACTAACAACTCTTAATACATAGAAAATTTATTTTGGTAGAAAAAAGACGCTTCGCAACACAACGTGCGAAACGCCTGAAAATTTTGATATAACAATTTTTAACGTTTTGAAGTTATGAAGCTTTACGGATTTTTTTTAGACCTAGTTTGTTATCCAAAAATCTCAATCTATATTAAGGTGTAATAATAACAGCTTTTTGTCGAAAAATCAACTACCAATAATTTTCGTGTTAGTATCAAATCTTAGACAACTTTTCGTAGAGACAGAAATAGATTAAACTTAACTACGAGAGGATGAGCTTTTATGACCCAATATGAAAAAAATTTTAAACAAATGATTACTGAACTCAATCAAACCTGGTATTCAGTTCGAGAGTCAGCGAAAGAATATGGCGTTTCAGAGGAAATCATCTATAAGCTGGAAATAGCTAAAGAGATAAGCAATAATGACTTGAGAAAAAGAATTTCGACTATTTTTTTAACAAAACAGCGATATGGTGCAACAAAAATTCATCAAGTGTTGTTAAAAGAAAAGTTATCCGTCTCCCTTAAGCATATACAAAAACTGATGACGCAGTTAAATTTAAGATCAATTGTGTTTAAGAATACAGACCTCAAAAGTCTATTCAAACGATTCTTTCAAAAGAGAACATTTTAAAGCAGGATTTTTCTAATAAAACTATCTGTTCACTATTTGACACAATAGGAGTTTAAAAATCAGGAAAAAAACAGAATAACCTAATTACCTCTACTAAAATGTATCCAAAATATTGACTCAAATCCAAATAAATATTGCCCTAGATTTCTTCAATAACTCTTTAAGCCTAAACTCTTTATTGTAAAAGCTGCCATTTTATTTTTACTGTACCTGTTATGCTCTAAAACCGATAATTAAGCAACAAGGAACAATCGTTAGATGTTTTTTCTGGTAATACATCGATAGTCCGATACTAATTTAACTTTAAATTTGTTAAAATTAAAAAAAAGATTCATTTTAAGGAGTGTTTAAATAATGATTTGGTTCATCCTTTTAATGCTTGTAGTTATCGCTATCTTTTCGCTTTCTATCTATTTAAATTTTAAGACAGTTTACCCCACATTGAAAACTAAGAATAAATTACTTAGAGTTATTCATGCTTCTCTCTTATCAGTATTTTTCACTATAGTTGATGGACTATAATATTCAGACTAGGAATTATTTTAGGTAATCCCCAGTACTATTCTCAAAAAGATTAACTCCTATTTATTTCAATGTCTTCCAGAATGAATGAGCAATTGGTAATTGCTGCCTTCCTTCAAGCCTGTGGGAAAAAACAACCGCAGGCAGGACTCATTATTCATACGGATTAAAGGTTACAGTACACCAGCACTGCCTTCCAATCAGAGTTAAGAAGAAAGAAGCCGTCTCTAGTATAAGCCACAAAGGAAATCTATCGGAGAAGCTCTGATGGAATCCTTTTATAAAACAAAAAAAGAGAGCTGATCAATATTGATCGAGCTCAACTAGAGATATTCAAATGTATTGTAACGTATTACAACACCAAATGACTGCATTCAGCAATTACTTCTCAATCTCCCAAGGATTTTGAGAAGCAACATCCCTAAATTCTCTTAACTCAGTGTCTAACTTTTCTTGACAAGTCCAAGTTGCATTTCAGCGAGATTAACAAAACACTTTTTTATCAAGAGTTTGATATCACATATTCTTAATTATTTAATTAAAATGCCTTATTTTATCAACTGAATTAAATAAATTCATTTTGTCTTCCACTACAGCTTTAGATTCTATGATACACGGCGGAAACACAGTATTTGGTTCCCAGAAAAAATCATTATTTAAAATTTCCTGTAATTTAACAAAATAAGGTTTCTTAATGTCACTTGAAATATTAATTTTTTGAATTCCTTTTTCAATGGCGATTCGTAATTCATCATCTGAGTTAGAAGACCCTCCATGCAACACTAATGGCACATCCACTTCTGCTGTAATCTCACTTAAGAGATCTAGTTTTAATTTAGGAACAAATCCTTCTGGATAAATACCATGAGCTGTTCCAATTGCTATTGCAAGTGTATCTACTCCTGTCCTTTCAACAAATTCTTTGGCTTCTTCAGGTTTAGTATAGGCAATTTCAGTAACGCCACCTTCAATTGATGTTCCTGTATCACCAATCGTTCCTAATTCACCTTCTACAGAAACACCTACTGTATGAGCAATTTCCACAACTTTTTTAGTAATTGCTATATTTTCTTCAAAAGGTAGTAGCGATGCATCAATCATTACAGAAGTAAAACCATGATTAATAGCTATCATAACATCTTTAACAGAACCTCCATGGTCTAAATGAAGCACAAATGGCACAGGACTGTTACATAGCCTTTCCCTAACGTAAGCAATAAATTCACCTGTTAAAAAACTTAGCTCATCTGGGTGAATAGCGATAATAGTTGGAGCATTTAATTCTTCAGCTTTCTCTATCACTGATTTGAAAATATTAGAATCAGATATATTATAGGCACCTACAGCAAATTTATTTTCTTTCGCTACTTCTAACATTCTTTTCATTGAAATTAACATTTTTTTCTCCACCTTTGTTTCTATATTTTTTAACCATTTAAGCTAAATCCAGATAAATCCATTTCTTGTTCTTCCTCTAATTGAGTAGAATTATATTCGTCATCACTAATATTCTTCTTAATCAGTACTAAAATCACTCCGGTAACAATTGATCCCACAACTAAAGCTAACAGTCCAATTAATGGTTTAGTCATAACTGGAATAACAAATACTCCTCCCGATGGTACTGGCGAACCATTTTGGAAATAGAAATTAATTGCTCCTGCTATCCCTGTTCCCATACTGCAAGCAAAAACTGTTCTCAGTAAATCATTCATCGCAATGGGTATTACACCTTCAGTTATCATTGTTAATCCCATAGGAAATGCTACTTTAATCGCATCTTCTTCTACTTTAGTAAATATTCTCTTACTGCTAAGCTTAGAAAATACCCAAGCTAGAGTTACACCAATCGGTGGCACCATTGCACCTATTACTTTAATTGCTTCAGGCTCTAGAATACCTTCCATCAATAAACCATCAGCCATTAAATTAGGTACTTTACTGATTGGTCCTCCAAAATCAAATGCACCTAATACACCAAAAATAAAACCATAGACGACTCTTGATGACTTATCTAAATTATTTAAGAACGCAACCAATAGGTCAGTCATCCAAGCAATAGGTCCTCCAATAACAAAAAACATAACAAGCCCAATAACAATTGAAGAAACTGTAGGTATAATCATCATTGGCAATAATCCATCTGCCCATTTAGGAACTTTCCACGTTTTTTTCATCCATAAAATAAAGTAACCTACTAAGTATCCGCCTATCATTCCCCCTAAAAAACCTGCTCCTAATGCATTCGCTATCATTCCCATCAAGAATCCTGGAGCAATACCAGGTCGTTCAGCAATTGAATATGAAATATACCCAGCAATAAATGGCGCTAGCAATCCCATACCCATAACACCTAAACTAGTCAGCGCACTAGCGATTGTAAAACTTTGGGTATAATCCTCAATAACTTGGCCCCCCATCAAGTTACCTATAGCAATTAACAAACCAGAAGCGACAACTAGTGGCAACATATAACTAATCGCTGTCAGTGCGTGCCTCTTTAATTCATTCAACACCTTTTTCATGGTTAATCCCCCTTATTAAATTCATTATCAATCTTTTTAATAAGCTGACCCGCGGCTTTTACAGCTACGTTTGTTGGAACTTTAATTATTTTCTTACCATCAAAGCGTTCATTACCCGTTGTTTGAATGTCCGTAGCCATGATAACAACATCTGCTTTTTTTATGTCATCACTAGTCAACTCATTTTCAACGCCAATAGTTCCTTGAGTTTCTACTTTAATCGTATGACCTCTCTTTTCTGATGCACTTATTAATTTTTCTTTCGCAATATAGGTATGCGCTATTCCTGATGTACAGGCAACTACTGCTACTAGTCTCATATCAAAACCTCCACTTTCTATTTTGTTAATAATTCATATATCTCTAAGTTTGTTGTAGCCTTTCTTAATTTGTGTAGTAATTCCTCATTTGCTAATAGAATCGCTACTTTTTGAAGCATTTTAATGTGTAGTGTTGTCTCATCAGTTTTTTTTACCGCAAATAAAATAATAACTTCAACTAATTCATCATCTAATGAACTCCAATCAATACCTTTATTATTTTTACCAATTGCTATTACAGTTTTATTGACCCCGTCAGACTTGCCATGTGGAATAGCAATACCATCACCTAATCCTGTCACTCCTTCCTCTTCTCTTAATAGCACATCTTTTAAAAATTCTTCTGGGTCGGTTAAATAACCTTGTGCATCCAATAATTTAACTAATGCTTGCAATGCCTCTATTTTTGTTTCCACATTCAGTTCTTCAATAATTAAATCCTGACTAATTACTTCTTTAATATCAATTGATTCCATTTAATTTCCCTCCATCATAGTTCGAATAGTTTCTTGATCTTTTCCTGTAAACATAGCACTTACTAAAGCAACTGGTACTTCTAAAATTAAGTTATACAAGTTAATATTTATCGTTGAAATAATGAAATCAACTTTTATTTTTTTTTCTGTATATTTGTTTTTAAATTGGTTAACTGAGACTATATCAACTATTTCTAAATTCGGAAAATTTCTCTGAACCTTAACTCTTAATAGTTCACTTGTTCCAACACCACTACTACACATAATAATTATTCTCTTTTTTGTTTTTAGTTTCTCAAAATCTTTAGCAAAATATAACATATTAAACCCCGTCTCATCTTCAGATATTGAATTTAATGAATAGTTCCTTGATAAGTAACAACCTAATTTTCTTACTGATTCGAATAGTTCTGGATACTCCTTTTTTATTTCTCCTAATAAATTATTAACAATAACTATCTTGTTCTTATTTCTGTACAACATCACTCTAAAATGATTATAAAAACTTTTATCTTCTTTTAAATTTGAAAAATCTAGATTCATGTGTTCACTCACAAAATCGATCGCATCTTCAAATATTAGCTTTAATTGGCCAACTGAATACAATTCGAATGATTGTTCCTCAATGCCTGAAGATATGATGTATTGAAATAAATAAAACTCTTCAATTTCATCAATTTGTTCTGATAAGTAATGGCTTAAATTCCTTACTATTTTTTGAGAAACTTTATAAATTTCTTGGTTAGATTCTTTCAAATTTAGCTCATACTCATCTAATTCCTTATATTCTCTGTCCTTAGGGATGAATCCGTTTCTTATTCTCATAACTAAAATATATAAATGTGAAAATATATTAATGTTATATGGATAAGGTATATTTCCCTTTGCTTGTTTCTCAATTAATTCCAATTGAGTAGTCAAAAAATCAATATCATATTGACTAATATTCATATTATCAATTACATAAAAGTCTTGATCTGTAATAGCTGTTTTTAATAACATGTGATAAATTGCTTTTCTAATACTCTGTTCCTTTCCTATAATTCTAATTTTCTTTCCTGTTCTTTCTAAATTTAAATCGAATTGCTTAAGTTTCTTTTTTATTTTTTCAAGATCTTTATATTGAGTTTCTGAAGAAATAAAGTATGGTTGAAATAAATTCTCAATCGAAATAAGAATAGGAGAGCTACTTAGTAAGTTCATTAACACTGATATAACCCTCTCTTCTGTTTCTGAATCACTTTGCTTAAATATGGAGCGATACTTCAAATAATTACGATAATTCAATTTCATTCCTTTGCCAATAAACGTTTCAATCAAAATACCAAATTCACTGGCTTCATTGATTTTATGAACTAGCCTATATACAGTTTTTGAAGATATGCTTAACGAGTCGGCTATTTCTTTGGCAGTAAGTTTAGTATCTTTTAAGACAAAAAGTTCAAGTAAATCTGATTCTTTCTTGCTTAACTTCATAACACTCAACTCCTTAATAAAACAATACCACTAAAATGATAGCGTTTACTTTATTAAAATGTCCATATAAGTGGACAAGCAAATGAAACGTATCAAATATATTCAATATACGTTTCATCTTATCTATAATTACTAAAATCCTCCACCACATAGAGTGAGAATAATACCTAGATTCTTTAGAATTTACTAGTTGATACAATAAACTTTAAACTTAATTATATCCATATTTCACCTTATTAGTATGTCCGCTAATAATTAGTAAAGTGTACCCACACCCTCATTATGACTACTTAGTATGGAACAGCTCCGTCTCAACTTGACTAAGTTTTTTTTAATACTCTTTATCCCTCTGATACAAAAAATTGTGCTAATTAACTTAACTTCATTACCAATGAACTAACCTTTGACTCAAGACCGCTTGCTATCCTATGCATATAGCCCAGAACTCAAGCAAGGATATGACGTCTTCCAAGACTTTCTAGTGCGGTTCAGACAAAAACTCCCCCAATGGTTTCAAGAGTTTTTAGAACAGAACTATTCTCACCTACTAGAGAAATAAACGACAACAATTAAGATGTTTAAACATTATCAATAATGCATTTTAAACGCACTTGAACAGGCATATTCTAACAGTTCCTTAGAGTGTTTGAACAATCACATTAAAGTATTGAAACGAAATGCGTATGGCTTTTGAAGCTTCAATAACTTTAAACTGAGAATTCTATTCCCCCTCAGGAAAAACCCTCTTCAATCCCATGAAAAAGAAAAAGCCTGCAGAGAAATAATCTTTCTGCAAACTTTTTCTAGCTTTACACTATTCTATTGTTTTTTCTTCACCAACACTAGTTGACAATGAGCCTTTTTTTCTAAAGTTATCCTATAATTGGGTTTTATCTAACTTTGGACACCACTAATGAATGTCGTTAGTCCAATTCCTAAATCTTTATTCGTATAACATTCTCTACCTTTATTTGTAAACTCTACGCTATAATTTTCTTTTTGTTTCCAATCAATTATTGGTTCTATTGCGATAGATTCAATATTATCAACTAAATTTTTTCTAACAACAAAAATATACTCAACCTTAACCAAATAGTCTATGACTTCTTTAAATTTTTTCTTGCCCATACAATAGCTACTATCTAAAATAGCCATGTCTCCATTAGAAATCTGAATAAGCAACTCCAAAACATCCGTAGAAACACTTCTATTGTTAAAAACTTCCTTAGACACTACTGTTAAATAGTGCTCATTTGATTGTACATAATATACAGCTACCAATGTTTCCGATAACCCTTCAATAGTTATAACCCTCTCATTTTCTTTCGGATGCCAAATTAAATTCTGACTACTTTCAATACTTGGCATATCCCACTCAGTATCAATTAATAAATTTAATAACTCTTTACTGTCATTTACACTAATTTCAGTTTCTGAAGAAGTTTGACATTGTAAAAATTGATCTGTCGGCAGATTCTTAGCAAACTCATTTAACAAAAATACCAGTTCAGCATAGGTGATTTCCTCTTTCAAAAGTAAATCATCTACATACACAAATATACTCTTTTGTTTTTCTATTTTTTCTAAATAATCAATAATACTAGACATCTGGCACCTCTTTTTCTATTAAATCAAGACATCGAACGAATCCACCTTCAATAGGATAAAATACAACATAATTTTCAATGTTTTCTATTTGTTTTGAATAATCAATCTGTCGACTTGACACACAAGACTTAAATGAATCCCCTTTTCCAATAAAAAGTTCTGGAGGTGTTAAACTGGCATCTACTAACTGCCAAAATTGTTGTCCCCAGTCTTGAATTTTTTTTGAATGCCCACATTGAATTCTTATCATTAATTTTGAATCATTTAGAGCCCTGTAGTTTAATTTGGTTCTCACCTCTTTCATTATTGCTATGCAATCCTCATAGTTGTAAGTTAGTTTATTGATAAAAAAATCAATATGTTCTGAATAGACTTCATCAGAGCTACCTTGCCACTCTGCAATAAATTCATCTATATTTCCCATGTTATTACTCCTTCATATTAAGGTAGTTTCCAACCTATATCTTGTAACCATTTTAATATTTTTTTAGTCAATTTAGGTGGCTGAACGCTAGAATTATAACTTCCCGTTCGCTCTCTACTTAAACTAAGAAAAGACCGAAAACATGATGTTTTGACCTTTTTATACTACTATTAACCTACTTTTTTACAATTGTACAAACATTGAACGGAATTTTCTCTTCTTTTATCAATTGGATGTATTCTTTAAGAGAAATAGTCCCTTGAATTATTTCCGTATCTCCACCTTGATATCTAGGTAAAATCATTATTGTGTTCATTGGAGATACTTCTAGCATTTCAGCCAATAATTGTTCAAAATCATTTAGATAGTTTTCTTTAATAATTACTGGTGTAAAATTTTCTAATTCTTCTTCATCTTTTATCCAAGGTGCACTAACTGCTAAATGTTTATCAAAATCTGTATCCACCATTTGAAGTGCCCAAAAAGTACCATCATCATCAGTTCCAATTGTATACCAAACCCCTGAAACACTACTCATAAATGGCCATTTATATAACCCTCTTGGCTCACTGCTTTCATATTCATTGACATACTGAACAGATAAATCCTTAGATAAACTTTTATTTTCTTCTTGATTCACAACTACAACTTCTATACTATATGACAAATTATTCTCTCTCCTTTACGGTAATAAATACCACTCTAATTTCAAATTAGTTACAATATCTTTTCCGTTTTTTGTGCTTTTCAAAACAATATTTCCTAAACTATCTACTCCGATATCTGGATTTGTTCCATTCTGAAATAACCATTTTTTCCATTTAGTATCAGCCTTTACATCTTTTAAAATATCAGGCTTAATATCCCTATGAAATGCATTTTTATCCGTTCCAAAAGTCTTTTTAAATTCTTTATTCCCTTTTGGAAACTTTTTGTTGTAATTCCCCCCACCGTTAGAAGCAAAGTTGCTTGTTGTCAACCCATTAATCCCATCAACAGTTACTGCTATTCCAGCAGCTGTTAATGCAACAC
Organism: Enterococcus rivorum; assembly: GCF_001742285.1. GTDB lineage: Bacteria > Bacillota > Bacilli > Lactobacillales > Enterococcaceae > Enterococcus_L > Enterococcus_L rivorum. Next base: position 88,034 of record NZ_MIEK01000004.1, read on the forward strand.
CCTCGGTAACAATCACCCCATCCACTAAAATACCTATTCCACCAGTAGATAGCGTGACTACCGCACATCCTCCAATCGTGCCAACAATACCTGTAATAGTCGTCATAACTCCTAATGTTGTTTTCGCTACATTTCCCACAACATCTAAAAATCGATCTATCGCATCTATACTCCGATCAAGCCAACTTTCTTTCATTGCTTCTGTTAACTTTTGAGTTAATTTTTCATCTTTTACACCATTCGTATACACAACATAAATAACATTTCCAGCATGATCTAACTCTGTTACTGTTTCTACTCTACTTGCTGGTTGTTTTTCATTGTATCCTTTTAAATTCTTATACCATTTCTGATTGCTATAATCTAAGATTTTATAACCATCTCTTGGATTAAGAAAATTTGCTGGATTCCCTAATTGAGCTAATCCAGTATTCACATCATTTATTAAACTAGATAGTTCAGAATAATGGGCGGAATGGGTAGATTCAAAAGCTTGATATTTCTTCAATATCTCTATTTCTTCTTTAATCGGCTCAATACTTTGCTGTTTGAAAAAATCACCTAATATAGGAACACCTTTCATTGATTCAGCCAAACTATTCATTAAATTAGAGTACTCATTTTGAGCAATTTGTAACTCTCTAAACAAATCCTCTAAATCATCCGTATCTAGCAATTCATCGGTTTTTCCAACCTCTCCAACAAAATCTGCTAAATAGCGATTTAAACTATTGTCCATTTCATAATATACATTGAATAGAGCCTTGTCTATTTCTTGATAAGCTTGCAAATGACTTACTGTTGAAACCCAACCATTCCCCAATAGATTTCTATTTCCAGCTAATCCATCAATAGCACTTGTTATCGTATTAAAACTCCCTACCGTATTTAATCGTTCAGAACTAATACTCATTTTGACCGCATTTAGTTCCTCATACATTATTTTCATCTAGTACCTCCCTTCTGCCTTTTTCAAATAGCTGTTCTGCTCTTTCATACCTTGCTTTTCTATCAGCTAATTCTTTTTCAATTTCTTCATCTGCCATTGAGAATGCTCTTGTAAATTTCCTTTGCTTATCTTCTAATGCCTCTAATTTTTGATAGACTTGACGTTCTGAATCCGTTCCTTTGGAAAAATGTAATACGCGTTCCCAAATTTCTTTTTGTTGATTTATTGCTTTTTGACATGCCTCATAAGCAAATGGAATCTCTCCAACACTTTTTTTTAGTTCATTCAATTCTTCCTCTGTTTCTTCTACTTTCATTCGCAAGCCGAATAATTCTTTGTCCATGTTATACACCTCACGCCTGAATTGTTTCAGAGATACTGTCTTTTATTTTTTTATCCGTTTCTTTAATTGCATTATGCACGGATTCAACATTCCTAATTTCAGTAGCTAAACAATTTTTATAAGCATTGACTGTTTGTTGAAAAGAAGTCATTAATATTTTCAGTTCATCTGTCGCTGGACTTGTAGATGCATGAATACTACTTGTTGGCTTAAAACCTATGTTTGTCTTCGCACTAAGAACATCACCAGTAAACTTAGCTACTGCATTTTCATCTGTACTTACTGTAATTCCCATTTTCACACCCCTTATTTATTAAACAGAGTTAGCTTTCCGCTATCATCAAAAAACTTTATAAATAATTATACCATTATTAATTTTTTTTAAACCTTGCTAAATGGAAAACAGTCATAAACTAATAGGTTTTTGGAGTTTTAAAATGAAAAAGCTTCTCCATCATAGCCTTGATTTTCATTTAATTTTGATGTCGAACAAAAATGATTGAATTGAAAAACTCGTCCCTATTTTCGTAGCTAAAGGTATAAAAAAGACACCTTCCAAAAACTGGAAAGTGTCTTGAAACATTCTAATTGAATGGGCCTGGATTTCCTGAGAAATCTCCGTCCCATACTGTATTCGTAAGCGAATAAATTCGCAACGACTATCGTTAAGGTAACTCCGCTCAGCAAAGCTTCGCCCAGTAAGATGCTCGTAACTCGTTTACTCGAACGATCATCGCAATTAACGTTTTGAGAACTGTGAAGCTTTTCTCGCCTTTTTAAGACCTGGTTTATTATCCCAAAATCTCAATCTACATTAAGGTGTAATAATAACAGCTTTTTGTCGAAAAATCAACTGCCAATAATTTCACACTATTTGACTAAATTTCAATCATTCGTAACCAAATAAACTGTCTTGCACGTCAGAATATACTATTTTTAAATCATCCGCATCAGATGATTGTTACGCACTCTATGTTTTTCTGGAGTTAACCTCTAATGGTTTACAAACGAACTTTTTGAATTTCACTCTTACTTATGTCCATTTTGTTATTTACAAGTACATAAATATATTCAAAAGAAATAACACATTTCCGAATCGAGTGATCTTCTTTTACTTTAAATATTGGATGCCAACTATCTTTAGAAAACAAATACAAAACTTCTTCTGAGTATTTAATGATATGATTCTTTTCAATTCCGTATCCGTAATCATGATCACCAGAAACTTCTATTATCTTGTCCTTATAAGTAATCTCATTTGTGTTCTTTAAGTATAAAATGTCTTCTTGGCTACTTGCTAAAATAATATTATTGTTGTCCTCTGTTTCTTTTTGTAATTTAGGTTCCAAATTTTGATAATCAAACAGATACTGACTATTTTTAGATTTCAAATAAAACGTATCTTTTTGCACATAATAATAATTATCAAAAATCAACTTCCAATTCACTTGTAAAATCTCATCAGTTATCATATCAATTGAGTAGAGTGTCTCACTTTCGATATCTTGAATAATAACATAATCATTCATTTCTGACGAAAATAACTGATATATCACGATATCTTCATCAATATCTATATTTTTTAGGTAAGAAAAATCTCTATCTAAAACAACTAATCCATTATAATTATTATTTACTACAATGTAATTTTTTGTTATACCTAATACATAGACATCATTATTTTCAATTTCTATATTGTCACTCTTCAACATCTGTTATCAAGACTTCTTTCGCTAGAATCCATCCACCCATCTAGCTTTACATACAATTCTTATTTTTAAAGGGTAAATGTCTAGTTTGTATTTTTTGAATCTAGCGGTTAGTTCAGCTAAAAATTTTAAGCATATACAAAAATTATTTTTCGAATTTATTCAATAATTCTTTGACCGAAACTATGGATGCATCAAATTTTCTACACAAGATTTGTGCTTTCATTGGCCAAGCATCTATTTCAAATTGATACAGCTCTTTCCCCTCTCGCTCCTGTTTCTCTACCTTAACATTTTGAATATAATAAGGAATTTGCCCGAGTTTAAGCTTTTCATAATCCAAATCTTTTGTATAAGTAATATCATGTTCTAATTTAACATCGTAACATTCTTTGAAAATATACTTCACGCCCTCTTCATCAGAATCATGATAAACTAATTCTACTTTATCACCGAAAGCTGTCGTTTCTAATTTCAAAATATATGCATCCCAATAGTATAACTTGTCAATCTCTTTTTGTATTTCTTCCACATCACTCATAGTTAACTTTCCCCCTGCTTAGTCCAGTGGTATATGAGCATCTGGACTTTTTCTATTTACTGGATTTCCATGCTTGTCTAAAGGCACTTTGTTTCTATCATAATAGTGCTTATGATCATAATTAGTCACTCCATCTGCTGGATCTTTTCTAATTCTAAGTTTTCCTTCTGCATCACGAACATGGGTATGTCCTTTATTCTCTGTTTTAGACCATCCTTCTGGTAAATTATCTAAATCAACATCATTTAAGTTTGTATCTTGTCCATCCCAGCCCTCTTTATTAGTTTCAAGTTCTTTCGTAGCATTCAAACTCGGTGCTGACTGAATCTGATTCACAATGGATTGTCCAACTTTTATGATTCCTAGACCTTTTCTGATGGCGTCAATTCCTTGCCCAATTTTCCCAACATTACCAAGCAAACCTAAAGGCCCACCAAAAATAAGTGATAACGGTACTTCATTTTTGATAACTTTTATTTCTTCCACTCGATAACGGTCTTTACTTAACCCGTCTTTACATCTATCTAGCTGTCGATATAATTCTGGGTATTCTTTTGGCGGAAGAATCTTGCCGTTTTTCATCAAATACCATTCTTTGGTACTGCCCAAATTGGTACAAACAATCGTATATCCATCTAAATTCCCAAGAGCTTTTTTCACTTCTTTGTCTTTCGCTGCTTTAATCTGTTGCTCTCATCTTGTCCAACGCTCTTGAATTGGTTTCGCCCACGTCATATTTAATCGATTAATATTGAAAGTGCCTGTGCTTGGATTCCATGCACCACTGGTTTCAATAGCAGATAATCCCGCATCTAATTCACCTAAACTAGCATAAAATTCTGAAAAATAGAGGCTGAATGAGCATTATATGCGTACAATTTTTCCAATCGTTCTTGGATTCGGTCTACCGTATTACAGGCATTCATATACCGCTGTTCTAAATCTGGCTTCCATTCTTTCGCTTGGTCAATTTGTAACGACAGCTGATATTTTAATTGCTCCCATTGCTGAATTTGATTTTTTAAAATCTC
>NZ_MIEK01000005.1 GCF_001742285.1 Enterococcus rivorum
GAAAGGAAGAACATAGAATGGAAAGAGAGACAAGCATATTAAGTTGGATGATTTACACAGTTGTTATAGGCGGAATTATTTTCGCTGTAGCGAAAGTGACATTCCCAGGATTAACGAACCAAGTGTTTGAGTATTTACAAGGGTTACTCCCGTAACCACCAAAAAAAGAGCCAATGAAAGGAAGAACATAGAATGGAAAGAGAGACAAGCATATTAAGTTGGATGATTTACACAGTTGTTATAGGCGGAATTATTTTCGCTGTAGCGAAAGTGACATTCCCAGGATTAACGAACCAAGTGTTTGAGTATTTACAAGGGTTACTCCCGTAACCACCAAAAAAAGAGCCAATGAAAGGAAGAACATAGAATGGAAAGAGAGACAAGCATATTAAGTTGGATGATTTACACAGTTGTTATAGGCGGAATTATTTTTGCTGTAGCGAAAGTGACATTCCCAGGATTAACGAACCAAGTGTTTGAGTATTTACAAGGGTTACTCCCGTAAAATAGAAGACAAAGAAAGGAAAAGAAGCAGCGGGTGTTCCACTAACAGGAAAGGACACTCGCTCTTTTAGTAGAATCAGTATGAGACAAACAGATGAAAACAAGCATCAAGAACGAGGGCTGGTTGCATAGGAAAGAGGAAGGACAAGCGGAAACACGCATTTTATCGGTGCCGAACCGGTTTGTGACGCGGTATAAAGACTATCATGGTGACGGACAAGCACGGATCGGAACGATCGCGTATTTAGTCAAAGAACGACATGTCCATTTTCCTCAAACTTACCTGACATGTGCCCTGCACCGTGTGCAATATTTAGAGATCCAACATGGGGGTGGACGAATCCAACGGATACCCATTGGACGAATTGCCCATGATTTTCAAGAAGTAGACGGGGGACAAGAACCGTATTGGTTATTTATTCCACGTAAAAGTAAAAAGAAGAGGAGTGAATTTTTTTATGAGAAAAATAGTCACCTTATTAACCATCAGTACACTATGCCTTAGCATGAGTCCAATCAGCGGTTTTGCGATGGAGAGTGAGGCAGAAACAACCACAGAAACGAGCCTAGAAGCCACGGAAATAAGCAGTACAGAGACGATCCCTGAATCAACTGAAACAAGCAATACAGACACAAAACCTGAACCAGTAGTACCCACAGAGACAACGACTGAAAGCGTACCGGAAACAACGACTGAAAGTAGTCAAATAGAACAGCCACTAAATCAAATACCGCAAGACGTGCCAACGAAGTATCCTTCAGAAGAACAAGTAGTACCGGACGTTCAACGGTTAGATGGGGAAGCAATGCCTCTAAGAATAGAACGGAATCAAACGACAGAGGAATTTGTAAAAAAAGTTGGAAATGAAGCAAGAAAAGTTGCGGAAGAAAATGATTTATTTGCGTCAGTCATGATCGCACAAGCGATTTTGGAATCGGGTAGTGGGTCAAGTCGATTGAGTCAAGCGCCCAACCACAATTTATTTGGGATGAAAGGCGAATTCGAAGGGCAATCTGTCTCATTTACCACACAAGAAGACGATGGAACAGGAAACCTGTACACGATACAATCGTCTTTCCGCAAATACCCGTCTTTCACAGAGTCATTTCAAGATTACAGTGATCTTCTAAAACAGGGTGTAAGCTGGAATGAAATGATTTATCAAGGGACTTGGAAAAGTATTGCCGGTACGTATCAAAACGCCACAAAAAGTTTAACAGGCGTGTATGCCACAGACATTCATTATGACGAAAAACTGAACCAATTAATTGAAACGTATGGGTTAGCACGCTATGACTTTCCAGAAGCTGAAGACGGACAATTTACGAAACCGTTAGCAGAAGAAGCCCCTGTCACGTCTACTTTTGGTGGAGAAGACAATCATAGAGGGGTCGATTTTGCGACTAACGAAGGGACACCGATTCACGCAATGGCGGCTGGGACAGTCATTTTTGCACACTATCACGACTCATGGGGAAACTATGTCGCTATTCAACATTCAAACGGCTTAGTGAGTTTATACGCTCACCAATCAGCATTTGCAGTAAGTGTTGGCGATACTGTTATGCAAGGGCAAGTGATCGGCTTTGTTGGGTCAACAGGAAACAGTACAGGAAGTCATTTACATTTAGAAATTTGCCAAGACTCTACACTAACACCAGAAAAGCTTGTTGATCCTATGAGTGTGATATCCAATGGCTAAAAAAGTTTGCCGTCAAAAAGAGAAGTCAGTTAGAGAAAAACTTGCAGATTTTGGAAATGTGACTGAAGAAACACATCGATTGATTTGACAGACCCGTCTACAGTCATACCTATTTTATTTTTATTGGTTGGTTTGGTGTTTATTATATTGGATTTTCTGAACGATTAAAGACAATTGAAAAGTTGAAACGAGAAGGAGTGAACAGAAAAATGAATCTAAATAAAATGTCGAAGGATACGTTAAGTTGGGCGCAAGAAGTTGTGAAACAAACAGGACGTGAGTTGATTATTGTCAAATAAAAGAGTGGTCACACAGGAATATTGGCGGTTCAAAAGGTGGAGAAACAGTGACAGGTTATTCTGTCATGATTGAAGATATCAAGGAATACTTGAAAAAAAACGGCTGGTCAACGATTGAGGACATATTAGAGAATGTTCCTTCAGCAAGAGAGCATTATGCCAATCCTAAACCTAGTTTACGAGCAACATTGAGGGAAAAGTGGAATGAACATTGGGTAGAGTGTAAACGAGGTAAAGAATTTCGGACAATTCTCTATAAACTAAAATGAGGGGGAGTTAATTGTGAAAAAGGGAATCATGTTAGTTAGTACGGTGTTGGTCATAGTATTTGTATTATTTATGTTGGATTTCAATAAATATTATCCAGTGAGTGTTATTCTCCTTTGTCTTTCTCTTTTCAAGGTGATTGACTTTATTCAGTTGGAAGAATTGAGAGAAGACGGTAATAACAGTGTTTGCTATAATAAAAATAAGGAAAAACTATAGGAGGACAAAAAAATGAAATTAGTAGAACAAATCAAAGGGTTATCAAAATCAAAAAAAATATTACTTACAGCCGTTACAGTGCTTGCCGTAGGCGGAATCGGCGGTACAGTCTATGCTAACGAGCAATCTAAGCAAAAATTAGCAGAGGCCCAAGAAACTGTAAATAAGGCTACAGGTGAGTTAAAAGAGTTGAACAAGGATATTAACAAACTATTTGATAGTAAAGATCCTAATTTTCTTGTTAAAGGTGTTACAGAAGGTCAAGTGGACGAATTAAAATCAAAAACAGATCCGATTTTTATTGTAGCAGAAGAGAAAAATAAAAAAATTGATTTTTCTGAATACAACAGAGAAAAAATGTCTACAGTTGAATCTATGGATAAGCTAGAAACAGCCTTTAAAACACAATCAGCAATTAACAACCTTTACAAAAAAGATAAAGAGACATTAGCAATGAACGGATCAGATGTTAAAAAGGATTTACCAATTGTGGACGATTTAAAAACGGAAACGGTTGAGACTACGAAAAAGGAGTTCTTCAAACAAGATTCAAAAGTTCCCTATGAAAAAGTAGTCAATGAATTGATTTTAAATACAGAAAATCAATTGAAACAAATCGCTGTTGCTAAACAGGCAGTAGTTAAGGTGTTTAAAGACAACAAGGTTATTTCTACAGATAGTAAATTATACGATGCTGCTAAAGTAGAAACAGATAAAATTAAGAATGAAAAAGCGAAAAAAGAGCTTGCCGATCAGCTTACTAAAGTAAAAGCTGACATTGATAAAAAAGCAAAAGAAGCGGAAGAGAAGAAAAAAGCTGAAGAAGTAAAAAAAGTAGCGGAGCAAACAAAAGTAGCTGAACAAAATGTAGCACAACAAGCGCAAGGAAATGTGACAAATAACAACTCCGGTGCCACTGGTGGAAATGAATCAAATACAGGTGGTGGCTACCCAACAGATAACGCGACTGGTGGTGGCGGTAATCAAGGCGGTGGTTCAGGTAATACTGGTGGAGAGCCTTCTAACCCTAACGCAGGAGGTGGTTCAGGTAATACTGGTGGAGAGCCTTCTAACCCTAACGCAGGAGGTGGTGCTGGTGGAGGATCAGGGAATGAGTCTACTGGTGGTGGACAAGTAGCTCCTCCAACAAACCAACATGGTCCTCAATGTGAACAACCAGGATTGTATCCAAGTTATGCTGCTGCTCAGGCTGCAGGGTTTGATGCTGGTGCAAATAGAGTTCGTGTCAAAGCAGTGTATTGTGAACATGGGGTAATCGTAGGTTATACGTACGAAATAACAGGATAAAACAAATTTGAAGAAGTGAAAAGCTGAAAATGCTTTTCACTTCTTTTCTTTTAATTTTAACTCTAAGGAGGTACGAACGTGAAGAGACCAAGATCAAGAAGTCCGTCAAAAAGATGGACTTTTTCAATTCGCCTAAATACAAAACTAATTACGAAAACGGAAGGAAATGAAGAAATGCAAAAAAAAGGTAGTAATGTGTTTATGTTGATTGTCATGTTGTTAAATCTGTTGGTAATGCCGACTGTTACTTTTGCGGAATCAATAACGACGCCAAAGAATGAAAAAGAGACAACTATTGATGATTCTTCAGTTTTACAAAATACAGAATATGATGAAGCGCTCAAATTTTTTGATGGATATGAAAAGCGATTCGATATTTATGATTCTGAGTCTGCACGTGAAGAAGGTGCGAAAATTCAAAAGTACTCTAACATAATGAGTGCTAATAGTAACCAGTTTCTTAGAATGGCAAGAGCAGGTATTGTAATTGATGTTCCTGCGTGGACGAACATTCCTGATACTGATACTAGATGGACACGTATAGATGGTGCTTCTATTCAGGAATTTGGTTGGTATGGAAAACGATTCAACAATGAAGTCTCTTGGTGTATACAATTAGGAGTTCCTATGTCAGTGGGATTGAATGATAGTTACGTTCAAATTCTACGAAATGATGACTTTTTAGAAAAAGCTTCAATTATTGCTCTTTACGGATATCACAAACAGCCTAGTTTATTAAATGAGCTTCAAACACAAATGATGATATGGGAATTGCAAGGAAATAGGTTAGATGCTATTGTCATGGGTACGCCTAATTATCAAAATTTCAAAAATGAAGTAAATAGACAAGTAAACTGGTTCTACACTACTCCAAGTTTTCATAATAAAGAATTAACGTTAGATATTGACAAGCCAGTTACGATTACAGATACAACAGGAGCTTTTTCAAACTATAAGGCTAAAGCGCTTTTTAATACTGCAAATATTGATTACCAAAAATCAGGTAATCAAGTAACACTTACTGCGAGAAAAAATTCAGGAGAATCAGGAAAACTTACATTTGAGTATGACATTCCAGCTGACTATGAAGGTTCTCCAATTGTATTGGAAGCTCCTTGGACACAAAACAACATGGTTGGAAAAGTAAGTGATCCAACAAGAGTAAATATTCCTTATAAAGTTAATCTTCAGGGCGACTTTTTGATTCGTAAATTAGACGAAAAAACAGGTAAGCCGATTCCAGGAATGGAAATGCTGATTACTTATCCAGACGGATCTACTCAAAAAGCAATTACCGATAACAAAGGTGAATTTAAACCAAACGGAAAGTGGAATCAAGGAACAAATATCAAAGTAAAAGAAATTAAAGCCCCAGCTGGCTATGTGTCACATGGAGAAGAAAAAACAGTAACGATAGTTGCAAATGAAACAACGTCTGTAGTTTTCAAAAATCACACGCAAAAAGGTTTAATTAAAATCAACAAAACTAAAGAAGCCATTACTAGTGCAACAACAAAAGAAACAGAATTTGGGAAAGACTACGATTTTGTCACTGAACAAGTGAACACTGAAGGCGCTGAATTTGTAATTAAAAATATCAAAGACAAAATCACTGCTGATGGTACGCTACATTACAAAGACGGTGAAATTGTAGGAACTCTTACAACAGACAAAGACGGAAAAGCAGAATTACCAAATTTGGAACTAGGAACGTACGAATTGATTGAAACAAAAGCACCATCGGGTCAAGTGATCGATACAACAGCTTATCCATTTGAATTCAAATATGCTGGTCAAGAAATTGAAGTTGTGACAGCTGAACAGGATGTTAAGAATTTTATGCAAGAAATCGAGATTAGAACCCATAAATCAGAAGAAAAATTCACTAAATTTGAAGAAGAAAAAGCCCAGTACGAGATTGTTGAATCTGACAATAAAACGTTCGGGCTATTTTTAACGGAAGCTATGGTTGATGGGAACGGCACTGAAATTGCTCCAGCTGATGCGTTAATTGCTACAGCAAATACAGTAAAAGGGTTGTCAACAAGTAAAGAAAAAATTCCTGAAGGGAAATATTACATTCAAGAATTAAAAGTTGACGAGAATCATGTTTTAGATCCAACAAAACATGAATTTGAATTCGACTACAGTATGACTGGTGACAATGGTGTTTACACAATTGATATTTGGGGAAATAAAGTCGTTTTTGAAGGACAACCAGAAAATAGAATGGCAAATCTTCCAATTATTAATGACTACATTAAAGGTGGACTAGAGTTTACTAAATTTGATAGTAGCAACGGTGACACCTTAGCTCATGTAACGTTTGAACTTCTAAATGAACAAAAAGAAGTCATTATCACTAGAAAAACAGATGAAAATGGAAAAATTAAGCTAGAGAAAGACGAGCTACCAAAAGGTAAGTATTTCCTTCGAGAAAAACATGCTCTTGTAGGATATGTCCTTAATCAAAAGCTGATTCCATTTGAAATCAAGGAAAATGGCGAAATTGTTACACTTGAAATGAAAAATGATCGTGAAGTTACAAAAATTACAACTGGTAAAGATGGAAAAGACGGAAGAACAATTATTAAGACATTGCCACAAACAGGAACACAAGAAAAAGTTAGTATTACATTAGTAGGTCTTGTGATTTTAGCAAGTCTAGTTTGTTATGAATATTTTCGTCTTAAAAAAGCAAAAGAAACAATCTAAATATAAATGATAGAGCAGCCCGACTGATAACTTGCTGCTTTTTTTTTGGAAGGAGGAAACTGAATGCCAACATTATCACTGTTTATCACAGATTTTACGGGTCTATATGATAATCAAGATAATTTGATTGAGATTCAAATTCATAAAAAAGAGGCTCTGAAATTAGAGAGAAACAACCTGTTGAGACAAAATAACAAATACACATCGATTCGTGTGTTGGGAGTTGTAGGTGATCCAGTGATTCCTATTATTCAAGGAACAGGGAGATACAAAAAATTAGGTATATTTATGAGAAAGTCACAGCCGGCTCGTTCAAGTGTATATACTTTTAAAACAGCAAAAGGTATTACACGAAAAGACGTGGAAGCATGGAGAAAATACAAGAGAGGTGTATAAGAATGAATGGAAAACAGATATTTGAGCGTATTCAATACTTAGAACAACGTAACAGACAATTATTTTCTGAATTGGAACAAAAAAACACAGAGAATTTAATACTTCAAGATCACAACAAACAATTAATCTACACAACCAATCGTTCAGAAGCTAAAAAGAATAACGCACTTAGACAATTAAATCAAATCCAATTAGAAAATCAATTGCTTCAGAGTCATAACCAGCTACTTTCTCTGCAACTTAACCACAAAAAATCAGTATCAGTGTCGGTCCAAATTAAAAAGTCGCAGCTGTTAGCTATGTAAGGAGGAAAAAGTTCTTGAAAAAAACAATGACATTAATCACAGTTATGCTATTAGCGTTTCATTCTCTTCCAGTTATTAGTTATGCTTATGCAGCTGAACAAGAAGAAACGATACTAAGCACGTCAACAATCGAAGAATCAACCGAAACAACTACTAGCAGCAGTGAGTTACTCACAGAGCAATCTACAGAAAAAAGTACTGAAAGCATACCAGAAGCAACCACTGAAAGTAGCCACGTTGTAGAGCCAGAAAATCAAGCATCGCAAGAAGCAGTAACTAATTATCAGCCAGAAGAGCAAGTAGTATCAGATGTTCAAATGCAAGGAGTGGCCGATCCGTTGTCCACAAAAATTGAGCGAAATTTGACAACCGAAGAATTTGTAAAAAAAGTAGGCAATGAAGCTCGAAAGGTTGCTGCTGAAAATGATTTGTTTGCTTCAGTAATGATTGCCCAAGCCATATTGGAATCAGGAAGTGGCAGCAGTCAATTGAGTCAAGCACCCTATTATAATTTATTTGGGATTAAAGGCGAATTTGAAGGACAATCTGTCACATTTAACACACAAGAGGACGATGGGACAGGAAACCTGTACATGATTCAATCGTCTTTCCGACAATACCCATCATTTAAAGAATCATTTCAAGATTACAGCGATCTTTTAAAAGGCGGTGTTACGTGGAATGAAGCAATTTATCAAGGTACTTGGAAAAGTGTAGCAACTACTTATCAAAACGCCACACAGAGCCTAACAGGTGTGTATGCAAGTGATACAAAATACAACGAAAAACTCAATCAGTTGATTGAAACATATGAACTAACAAAATACGATTTTCCAGAAGCTGAAGTAATAGCTGAGGACGGACAATTTACTCAACCGTTAACAACAGAAGAACCAATTACAGATACGTTTGGTGGGGAAGATAATCATAGAGGTGTTGACTTTGCAGCAGCTGAAGGCACACCGATTCACGCCATGTCGGCTGGGACAATCATTTTTGCACAATATCACGACTCATGGGGAAATTATGTCGCTATTCAACATTCAAACGGTATAACGAGCTTGTACGCTCACCAGTCAATGATTTCGGTCAGTGTTGGCGATATTGTTACACAAGGACAAGTAATCGGCTTTGTTGGTTCTACAGGAAATAGTACCGGACCACACCTACATGTCGAAATCTGTCAAGATAGTTCTCTACTACCTGAGAAGCTTGTTGATCCGCTGATTTTTTTACATTGATAACAAGAAAGAGAAACGTTACGCAAAAGAAGTTAAATAAAAAAATACGAATCATTTGGAGGAATTAACATGAGCACAATGAAAAAAGCATTATTTTTACTAGTAGCATTTGTAGGCTGTTTGGCAGTTTTGGGATTAATGTTTTATTTGTACGTTGTGGTAAAAGATTATCGAATTACTTTAGCAATCACTATTCTGTTAGCAGGAGCACTACTAATTTTCAAAAGGCTGGACAAAAGAAAGTCTAAATATTAATAGGGGGTTGAATTAATGGACATATTAAAAAATATGACTAAAGCAAAGAAAGACGAAGTTAGGAAAAAAGTAAAGGAAATGATGGAAAAAGAGGGAATTGTCTATGAGGACTGGCTACTCAGCTTAGAGTTAGATTATTTACTTAACAATCTGAATGTATTATCACAAAAACAAGGAGGGCACCATCAATGAAATTTCACATGCTAAACCTATTAATCAGAAGCAACGTAATTTTAACAGCTGCAAACTCACCAGGAGATATATTCAAAAATATTATGACCGATTTTAAAACATGGCTACTCGCAGGAATGGGCATTTATGCTGCTGTACAATTCATTTTAGGTTGTATGGATTTTATGTCTAAAGAGCCACAGAAACACAGTGCTGGGAAAGATCACATGGTTCATGCAGGAATTGGACTGGTACTTGCATTTTCAGCCACTACAATAATGACCTACCTACAAACATCAACAGGTACTTGGTCAAATACTCCAGCAGCAATGGTTGAATTCAACTTGATGCTTCAATCAATAATGATGAAATAAGAAAGAGGGTTTCGTATGTTAACAATTCAATTTTCTGAAAACAAACGATTTCCTAAAAAGGCAGTTACCATTTATGAGGGAATTAAACTCTTGTATTCGGAAGAACAACGAATAATGGCAGCGAAATCTTCTGAATCAGTGAAAATTATGATAAAAGGTTCAACTGTTATTGATGAATTTTCGGCTTCTATTCCACTTGGTAAGGGGTATGGTCAAGAATTAATCTCTTATGTAGAGCAGGAACTATTATCAAACTATCCTGATAATCAAAATGAAATAGATCAGTTTGTTGAAGAGTTAGCCACTTCATTTGCCGACGGCCGAAATGGATCACCTATGCCTGATAACAACGTTAAAGAAAAGAAAGCTAAGAGTACATGGAATAGTAAAACAGTACTAGTAATTTTTCTAATAGCTTTCATTACAGTTATGGGAGGAATTTTATGGTTCACATTTGCTGGGAGGGAGTTCTCAAAAAAAGTGACACCTCCAGCTCAAACGGTGACTTCCCAATCGGCTGGAGAAAAACAAAACGATCCTTCAAAAAAAATAGTAGCTGCATTAGAAAAAAAATCAGCGATAGAAGTTGGTAACAAATTTCCAGAAGATCATGTTCTTATTGTTGAGTATTTGGTAGAAAAGAAGAAGTTTAAAGACCTAGAAACATTTCAAGATTCTTTCCCTACTGAAGAAGGAGCGTTCAATTTAGCCTTTTATCAAGAAGATTGGGAAAATGTCATAAAGCTTCAAACAACAAAGCTAACAAAGGAATATCAAGCAATGTTAGCTCATGCCTATATTAAATTACGGCAACCAATGGAAGCTGAGATATTGAATGAAACACTGAAGAGTGACACCCTAAAAAAAGAAATTTTAGAGACTTACAAAGTTAATGCTGTTTATAAAATCCGAGAGGGGAAAATTGACGATGCCCAAACCATCCAAAATAAGATCAAAGATTCTGATTTAGAAGAACTGATTGAAACAGCAAAAACATGTAAAGACATGATTTCATTTTTCATTAAAGAAAAAGATGCCGAAAATCAAAAAATTTGGACGAAAAGGTTAGAGAATTTAGGAGGAGAGTTTATTTCTAATGAAAATACAAAAAAAGATAACTAAAAAAAGCTTGTATGTTGCATTGGGGGTTTTAGTGTGCACAGGAGTAATTGCTACAGTAGCAATTGGCATGCAATCAGGCCAAGAGCAATCTCAGAGCTCAAAAGTTTCGACAGAAACTTCTAGTGATCGCACGTTTGAATCTTCAGACGACGCAATCAAGCTTCCAAAAAAGAAAAAAGATATAGCTAAGGATACATTAAAAAAATACGATGTTGATTCTAAGAAATCCCCCAAAAAAAGTACTAGTAATTCTACTGCTGAATTAACTTTGCAAGAATTGCGTGCTGTAGCAAGGGTTATTACGAAACAGAAAGAAGATCAACAAAAATTACTTACTAATCCAGGGTTACCAAAACCAACTGATCCAATAAAACCGAATAAACCAGAAAAACCGAATAAACCAGAAAAACCGAATAAACCAGAAAAACCTGTAGAACCACCAGTTGTTATTGAAAGTACACCTACAATAAATTATCAAGAAGGAATTGTGCTCGTTAAAAACTCTCTGTTTGATCCTTATAGATACATTCAAGTGAACGACACTTTAGATCCTAATGTATCAATTTACATCGATACAACAGGACTAAATATGAGTGAAGTTGGAAATCAATCCTTTATCGTAATTGCAACAAATAAATTTGGAAAATCAGCTGTAGCAAAAATTCCTGTTTTTGTTGCGTCAAAACCTGAAATCTATCTATCTGAAGATCCAATTCAACAAGTGATTGGTCATTCGTTCGATGCATTGGCATATATTCGAGCTGAGGACGAAATAGATGGGGATGTAACGGCCAATATTACTGTTCTTAATTCTACAGTTAACGTGGAAGTAGAAGGGGTTTATAGTGTCGATTACAGTGTTGTGAATAGCACAGGAATTCAAACAGTTGCTTCAGCAGCAGTTCAAGTTGTGAATGGGCCACCAGCAATTAACGTACCAACCGTTCATCATGAAATCAATCAAGCCTTTGATCCATTACTTGGCGTAACTGCAACATCATTTAATGGTACAACAATTCCTGTTACAACAGAGAACGTGCTAGAAAACACAGTCGATATTACTACAGAAGGAACGTATAAAGTAGTTTATCAAGTACAAGACCAATATGGGAAACAGTCAGAGAAAGTTGAACGTTCAGTAGTTGTTGAAAATGAAGCACCAGTTATTCATGGCACAAAAAATATAACAATACATGTTGGCTCTTCAATTACTGAAGCCGACTTGCTGAATGGTGTAACTGCAACAGATCGTGAAGACGACAAATTAGGGCTTCCGTTAGTGGTAAGCATTGATAAAGAATTATTTGCTGCAATCAACACAAATGAAGTTGGCCAGTATCCGTTGTCCTACAGCACTACTGATAGTATGGGAAAAACAACGACGAAAACAATAATTGTTCAAGTGGTGAATGACAAACCCGTTATTCATGGTGCAAATGATATTGAAATTGAATTAAGTAGTTCTTTTGATCCATTAGCAGGCGTGACAGTAACCGATACAGAAGACGGAGCTATTCCGACGAATCAGATTCAAGTCACGAACAATGTTAATACGAGTGTAGCAGGAGTGTATGACGTCATTTATCAAGTATCCGATCGTCAAGGTCAAATGACAACTTTAACTAGAAAAGTGACCGTTTTACCTAAAAAGGAGCAACAATTTGAAAGAGGATTTCAAGAAATCCTTATTGAAGAGCCTAAGTTTGTATCAGAAAAAAAAGTAGCCAATGAAGAAAGTCATAAAAAAAGTGAAGAGCTTACATTAAAATTAGAAACACCTTTAGAATTGGTTTTGGAAAAATAAGCAAACGCTAAGCAGCTAGATAGAAATTATCTAGCTACTTTTGTACATTACGACAGGAATTTAAGGAGAATAAGTGATGAATATTTTTACAAAATTTTACTATCTAGTAATCATACTATCAAGCTACATTATATATTTATCGGTTTCGACAAAGTTGTACTTTTTTTTATTTTGTCGAATAATGACTGGTTTTCAATTGCCAATACTAGCTTTTTTTGTTTTTTTAGCATTACTTGTTCTCATTGCTAATGTCGTTGTGTCTGGTTTATTAGTAATTTTACTTTTAATGAAAAAAAAAGATGATTGCAAAAAAAATAGGAAAATGGAGAGGAAGTATGACAACAAAAAATTGGAGAGAATTTAAGGTTAAACTTAAAACTCTAGAGTTTTGGACGGTGCAAGTTTTAAATGCTAGTTATATCTACAAAAAATTTAATTGGATTGTGCTAAGGGTAGGTTGCTGGCTAGGAGTGTTAGCAATTGGAAAGCAGTTTTTATTAACGTATGTTTCAAATCAAAAAGAAGCTGCTTTTGCTTTTTCAAAGTTGTTAGGTGTTTTCCCTGTATTTTTAAATGCTTTACTTACACTGTATCTTTTGCTTTTTAGTACAAAGGTTATGTTGAGAAATAGTTCATGGAAAAAGTATGGCAAAAAAATTTTGAAGTTGCTTTTATTTTGGGCGATTGCTTTAAAAGTTCAACTTTTAAACCCTCAAACGTATGCAGCAGTAACAGAATCAATCATTCCTATTAAAATGTTTGAAGGATTCTTCCCATACTTAGTTTCATTAGTTTTGCTGAGGATTAGTTTAAATAGTCTAGAACGTGTTATTGCCAATAGTTTTGATTTAGTAGGAGATCCTAACTCTCAAATATTGATTGTTTCAGAGCGTTGGAAACCGTATGTAAAATTAGAAGCCGTTGAAGCTGAAGGTCAGGCTCTTCCTGATGGAACATTTGCTACACAGAAGCAGTATGTCAGGGTGTCTTTAAAGTATTCTTTTGTAAAAATTCGAGTGCAGAAGAAATTTGTTTTATTCCCTCTTAGTGGAGGTATTTCTCTGAAAAATGATACTCATAAGTTGGTTTTAGCTAAAGGAGTAGGAGGACGCACTTCACAGTTGTTTCTTCCTTTTTTTAGTGAAGAGGAATTGCTTAGATATGAGGATTCTTATGGAATGAAGATCCATGAGAAGTTTATGAAAAATCCGAAAACTCTGTATGAAGAATTAAAAAATAGTAAAAGATGCATTGTTATCCTAGAAACAAAAGAGTGCAGAGCAGTTGCAAATCCAGATTTAACAATAAATTTAGATATTAGAAAAAATGCTGAAGACTCTGAAATAGAATTTTTGGTTAAATTTGCAAATAAATTACACAGAGAGCTACTGTCACTATATGAACTGGATAGGGAGGAATAATAATGGCTAAAATTTTTACTATCGATGCACAGGAGGCCCAAAGAAGCTTATTTCCTGAGTATTTAGAACTTGGTAAGGGCAGACTGGAGTATATGGAAAAACAACAATCTGACCTGAAAAAAAATATTATTACTCGTATTTCGAATAGAAAGAAAATACGAGAAAATCAAGAATATATTAATGGGTTGAGAGGGCACTTGGATGGGATGGAATCAAATCCAGAACTTTACTTGCATAAAACAACTGACTTGATTGCACCTTCTAAAGCAGAAGAAGCAATTGTATCTGCTCTTGTAAATCAAATTAATTTTGAGTTTAGAAACAAATTTCATACCTTAAGAGATGAACTTAAAGGAACTCATATGTTCGATTGGAAATCCGAAAGACTTGCTACTATTGAACGAGATTTATCAAACATGTCAACTGCTTGGTTTTTTAAAGCGAATGAATGTCCTTCTTTTAAAGACTCTGTAAGCATGGATCGCTGGGAAGCATATGTATTAGAAACAGAATATACTTTTAATCCAATAGATGGGATGAATTACAAAAACGAAGATTCAACATTTGAATATGATGTACAACAAATTGAAACCTATCTTAACACAATGGCCCACTATTTAGATTCGAGTGAAGGGAAATATCTATTTGAATTACAGAATTTCAGGGACAACATGTCTGCTGAAGTGTTGTTAAAGCTGAGTGACTTTATAGATGACCGTACAGATAAGTACAAAAAGAAAATAGAATATTTTTCTAAAGAGTACGGTGATCAAAAAGAGCTTGGCATACTTGTTGATAATTTAGCAAAACCATTTGTCATAGAAAAAGCACAAATCGGAATCTTGTTAGAAGAAGAAAATAGACTAAAAGCCGAAACATTGAGTAAGTCAACAGATTTAGAACGAATAAATGAATGGATTAAGTCATTGAAAGAGGCTAATTTGGTCTCAGGGGATGAATTGATTATTAAAGGGACAGTAAACGGTGGGTATATGGATGGTAAAATAGTAGATTTATCTATTCCTATTCATTCAATAGAACTAGGAACAAATGAAAATAATGAAGTAGGTATTCAGTATTCTTTTGACGACAATGTTGACTTGGTAGATCGTTGGGTCGGAAATGCTGAAGAATTTATGAATATGTTCAGAAATCAACCTGAATTTTATAAGAAATGGAATGAAATCGTTATTGCTGATATTGAAAAAGAACTAAGTGATCAAAAAATAGTAGAGGAACCAACTGTAAGTTATGCTTCAAATTACCACTTAGGAGGAGACTATGTATTAGTTGTTGATGGAGGACAGTATTTAGAAGGTGAGAATACTGTTAATATTCTCAAATGGGGAGAACCTTTTTCAGGAAGTAAAGCTAAGGTAGTAGCTGTTATTAGAGATTTAACCAAATCTGAAGCCAAAGAAATGATGTCAAATCCATTTGATGTTGATTTAGAATACAGCATAATTACAATAGGTGATTCTGGTGCTATTGAAAACATTCGTGGTTTTTCAGAAGTGTTAGTAACTTTAGGAGAGTTGTCTAATGATATGAGTATACCTGAAAACATAGCTTATAGTTTTGCTGAAGCAGGTAAGGATGATATAGCTAAAGATATACGTAAGAGTATTAATAAGCACATAGAACGTGTTGAAATTTCTAATCAACTTAGTCAAATGACAAAAGATCAACGGAAAGTCATTGAATTATCAATAGGTCAAGAATTTCGGTCAGAACAAATTGATAGAATAAATGAATATATCGCTGAAGAGAATGGGCTTCAAACTTTTTATGAAACGCAACAACAAGATACTTCTGGGTTCAGTGAGAGTATTTCAGATTTAGAAAATCAGCTCAAAGAGTTACAAGATGAACAAGAGAAGTCAGCTGAGACTCTTCAAAAAATTAAGGAAACACTGGAACCAGACCAAAAATATGAAGTGGAGTATTTAATTGATCATGTCCATTATGAACCATTAAATGAACTTATGGGACAAACGGCTGTGAGGGAAGATACTAGAGGTACAGAAGCTTCTGAGGACTTACAGCAGCTTGCTAAAGAAAGAGCACAAAAAATCCGTGAAAGTAAAGAGGTCAAGGAAGCAAGATCAAACCTATCTCCAGATAAACAAAATTTCTTATCATTCTTTGATTCATTAACAAGTGAAGAAAAAACGTTGTTTAGAGCACTCAATGACAGCAAACTAGAATATACTTTCTTTCAGGAAGATCCAATCATGTATGCTCTCGAAGATAATGGATCTTCTAAAGAAGAAGAGTATATGCAATTAAAAAATACTGTTTCTAGTGAACGAATCAATGAGATAGAACAATATTTTGAAGATACTGTAGGATATGCTTATCAATGGTCGGATAAAGAACTGACTGTTCATGATATTCATTCGCTTGTTGGGAGTAATGAAGGTAGTGAATTTACCAATGAAGTAAAAACCGAATTAAACAATCAAAGAGTTGATGTGGAAGAACGAACACAGGACTCTTTTTTTGATGAAAAGGAACAAGTGATTGAAATGTATTCTAAGTTTTTGGAAGGAACAAGACTAAGCTATGAGGATCGGTCGATTATAACGTCTTTTGATCAAAAAGTTTCTTCCTTTGAACAAATGCAAATGAGGCTAGAGACAATTGGAAAAATAAAAATCGAAAATCCACATATTGATCTTTCTATAAAAGAAGCTGCATTAGAAGGGACAAGAGGTGAGGAAGCAGAAATGAATGCAATAACCTCTGCTGAATATTTTGAATTGTCAAAAAACGAACGTGCAGAACCCTTCTTACAAGAAAAAAATTATACTAAAGAACCTGTTTTTTCTTCTGTTCAGGATGCTAGAAATTGGATATTTGAGCAACAGGTTACTTACATGCAAGAATGGTTATCTGTTCAAGATAGCAGTCTTTTTGGGGAACATGAACAGGAAGTTATCGACAGTTTAGAGGTAGAGTTTAAAAACGGTCGGACACAAATGAAACTTTTATATATCGATGATCGATATAAGTTGCCTGTCACATCTAATTCAGTTGAGCAAATTCTTGAAAATATTTTTAAGAATGCCCCCACGTTGGTGTCTAATGCAATGGACTTTGTGAATGAAAAATCTTTGACATTTGAGAACAACGTTCTTGATAGCCTAGCTACTTTGTATGAACTAAAGGACGATATGGCTTTTACATCAGAAAATTATGCGAAAATATTTGGTTATCCAAGTATTAGTCATGAACGGGATATTTTAAAAAATATCAGACAACAACGATCAGAACAATTGTTTGATTGGGTGTATAATGAGACTTATCCATTAGGTACTACGATAGAATACAGACATGACCGCCTACTAACTCTTGATAAGAAGATAGTAGACGGTCATCAATTCTTTTTAGCCGACGAAAACACTGAGCTAATGATTCGCTCGTCGCCTAAAAGTGAGAATAACTTTGAATGTTGGACATTCACTGATGCTGGTAACTGTGAGACATTCTCTTTTCCAGGTTCAAAAATAGCAGCGGAATATTTAAGTCATTTAAATGCTGCTCCATGCTCATTAGGCAGCATGGATCTATTAGCCAAATTTATGAATAATGATCGTAGTCAGGAGCTAAATAAGCATTTGGTTCAAAACCAAGTAATGAGAGAAACATACCGAGAAGAAACTGGACGGTCAATGTAGCGAGGAGTGTGCAAACGTGTTTATCTCTAAATTAAAAAAATATTTCGCTAAGGCAGACCAACCTTTAGCAAAACGAGTTTTAATGGGAATTGTCATTGTTGTTGCTACGCTTTTCGCTAATTTGATTACTTCAGCTTTTTACAATATTTTTGTTGCGCTACCTGAAGGAATGCCAACAACCTCTATGTTAGGATTTCATATGATTCGGTATTCTTTTACGTATGTAATCATTTATGGACTATCTGTTGGAATCTATTATTTTTTGTGGCTAAAAATAAAGATAAGCTACGAACCAATCGAAGAAGGAAAAAAAGCGACAAGCCGTTTCACAACATTGGATGAATTGATAGCACAATACAAACAAGTACCATTAAAATCAAACAACTCTGAAGAAACGTATGAAGGTTTAAGCGGAACAATCGTGGCTCGTCACAAAGATAAATTGTTTATAGACACAGATCCAGCTCATAACTTTACACTTGGCCGTTCACGTT
This sequence comes from Enterococcus rivorum, assembly GCF_001742285.1. Classification (GTDB taxonomy): domain Bacteria; phylum Bacillota; class Bacilli; order Lactobacillales; family Enterococcaceae; genus Enterococcus_L; species Enterococcus_L rivorum. Next base: position 18,279 of record NZ_MIEK01000005.1, read on the forward strand.
CTGCTAAAGGTCAAACAAAAGTGTTACCCGACATGGATGTTTATTCACGCTCTGAAGAAAAACCACATTTGGTTATTGCTTCAGGTAAATATGAATTAGCTGTTGCTGCAATTCCAGAATATATCCGACGTGGTTATGAACCTTCAGTACTGAATCTGATTCATTTAGAACGTTCCTTCATGTACAACTGTGTGGATCTTGTAAAGCAAGCATATTTGGAGAAAGATATCGATAATGCAATTGAGCTTTGTAAAACCTTCTCTTATCCGTTGTATCACAATGATGAAGCAAAAGAACCCGTTTGGGAGGAAACCGCAATGGCCTTGGTCAATGCGGTTATTTTGGCTCTTTGTTATGAATTTATTGAAAAGAGTGATAGTCCAAAAGAAACAGAAAAATATGTTTCAATGTACGCTGTTTCTAACATGCTAGTTGAGCTTGGAACACCAGACGAAAGTGGCGATACATTGCTGGATCGCTATTTTGATAGTTTACCTCCTGGTAATCCAGCTAAAATGGAATATTCAACTGTTAAATACGCTGAAGGTCAAATGAGATCGTCTATTTTTGCAACAACACAAGCAAAACTTAGAAACTTTATTGCACCGAAAGTAGCCAAAATGATGAGCAAATCAACGTTTGATTTTAGACGTTGTACAAAAGATTCTACAGTCATTGACATGACAGCTGAAGTAGAAATTCATGGGATAGTAAACACTGAGATACCAGGTGAATACACTTTATCTTATGAAATTACAAATGAGTTTGGGGATTTAATTACCTGTAAGAGACAGATTTCTGTTGTAGAACAACAAGAATACAGCTCTTATCCAAATAAAAACGAATACTTTACTGGTGTTGATGATTTAATTATGCCTGTAAATAGTAAATTTGATCCACGAGAAGGAATGAAATGTCTTTACTATTACAAACCACAAGCGGTTTTCTTAGTTCTTCCAGATTACATTCAAACGAACTATATTATTGCATCAACTTGGATCTCCCAGTTATATCATGTGCTGAGTGAATTTGCTAGTAATTGTCCAGGAGATAAATTGCTAAAAAGAATTCGGATCATTTTGGATGAATTCGGGAACTTACCAGGGTTTAGTAATATGTCTTCGATGTTGAGTGTAGGGGCAGGTCGTGGGATATTATTTGATTTCTATGTCCAACATCCTCACCAGCTTCATGATAAGTATGGTGAAAAGGTTGGAGAAATGATTGAAGATGAAGCAATGAATTATTTCTTACTTATGACCCGTTCTCAAAAGGCTAGGGAAGACTTTTCAGCTCTGCTGGGTAAGAAAGAGATCACGGTACAAAGTCGCTCAGGGGGCGTTTTTGATATTAATAAACAGGTTACTGAAACTTTGGACGTTCGGCCTTTATTAGAAGATTATGAACTTGGTCGATTAGAAGAAGGGGAGGTTGTGGTGGATCGTTCGATTCACAGACAAGATTTAAAAGGAAACCCAGTTGTTCCATACCCTATTTTCAATACAGGAGAAGACGGGAAGTTAATGTATGCTCATAAATACTTAACAGATCAATTTGATCCTGGAGGAAGTTGGCAGGATTTAGGGTTACCTTATGTGCCAGACATTCCACTTGAACAGTATTCAAGAAACTTTGTAGAGAGAATAAAGAGTCCTCTTTCAATGCAAGATAACGAAAAAATGAACGATTTAAAGAGAAAGGAGCTGCAAGAAATAATGAATGAACCTGAAGCAGCATTAGATAACGTGTATGAAGGAGTAGGAGGAAATGAGATTGCAACGGATTTAGAGAAAATAGATACCGTCTACTTACCTGGTGAAAGAAAACAGTTGGTTGAAGTATATGGACCAGGTCATTTAGTGACAATACACCAAACGCTCGTAAAAGATAAACCTGAAAATGAGCATTTAATTGACGAGTTTGATTATTACGATCAATATTTTTCTTATTTACAAAAAGAAGAGAATAAGAAAGTTTTAGAAAGTTTACAATTCTTGGGGTATTTCACCGAAAAACAGTAGGAGGAGCCAATGGATGACTTAATTAAAGTTTATGATAAATTTTCAGAGTATTTAAGTGTAACGAATATATTAGTCTGGTTGTGGCGCAAATTTGCATGGGCTTGTATTCGAGGAGTTAAAGGAATCGTTGATGCCTTTGAATCGCTTTTAGATGCTGTCTACAAAATGGTTGATTTCATTGAGTCAGATCAGTTAAAGTCATTTGTTGAAGACAATAGAGTAGCCATTTTTAGTATCGGAGCAGTGTGTATTTTATTATTTTGCATTTCTTATATGCAAAATTCAAAAAAGACATCGATGAAATCATTACTAAATAATATCTTGTTAGGTGTGGGCGTTATTGTCGTCGGATTGACATTAACGTATACCTTAACAAATGGAGCATTTAAAGTTGCTAAAAGTATTTACGGAGAAGACTCCACAACTGCGGATCAAATTATTAAAGCGAATATCTATGATGTGACAACATTTGATTCGTTCAATTGGGAAAGTACTAAAAAGGTAAAATCTATTGATTATGACGCTACTTCACTGCGATTAATGGATATAACAGCAGAGGTGAAGCCGAAAGAAATAAAATCAGATAATCCTATTACAAAAGAAATATTTAATAAAAAAGTTTTTATTACTATAGATGGAGAAGCCACAGTTGTACCTTTAGATCGGGGCATGTTTAAAATGGATGAAAGCTATTACAGGTATTCATGGCACCCGTGGATTATTGTTTTTCAGTTGATTACAACAGGAATTGTTCTTCTGGCCGCAAGTTTTAAATATACGAAATGTATCTATAATTCAGCTTACAACGGCATGATTGCTCCATTCTTTAGTTTTAGTGATCTCATTGAATCGTCGAAAGTGATGAAGGTAATAACAGGAATAGTCAATACGTCGATTAACATTGTGATGTTTGCTGTTTCTTTAAAGCTTTATCGAATGTTATCGGCCTACACTGGAACGATTGATATTAATAAGATTCAACAAATTTTTATCCAGTTTTTCTTAGCATTAATTGTTGTTGAAGGGCCGTATATTATTCAAGAAATTACTGGACAAGACGGTGGTGTACGTTCAGAGGCAAAAGCAATTGGGGCCTCTGCTATTGGTGCAGCATTTGCAGGTAAAAAATTAGGGAAAGGGCTAAAAAACTCTTTTGATTCTGCTAAAGACAAAATCAAAAAAGGTGCGAACTTTGCCGCTGGTATCGGTGCAGGTGCAATGGATCATTTTGGAAAAGATACACTTGAAGACGAAATGACAGCAGAAAAAAATAATGATAATCAACCAACAAATGCAACAGCTGACCCAAATAAAGAAATGAGTGATCAGGAACGAGAATCATTCAATCAATCTGTTAAGGACGAATTGCAAGGTACTGAAGGCGATTCTCTTTCTAATAAATCAGCAGATAGTGAAGATAGTTCCAATTTAAATCAAGATGGAATTGATTCCGTAGACCCAGGGCAAGGATTGACAGCTCCAAAACCACCATCAGGATTGGAGGGCATTTCAGCTACGGCACCATTATTAGAGAAAGAAATGGAAGAGGCTACTGAAAATGGTTCGATTCCTGGTGTTTCTGCAATTGGCTCACAGTCAGCTATTCCACAAGGCGCAATGGCAAAAGCTTCACCACTTAGCCAAGAAATTGGTGCTGCAATGAATTCAATGGCAACCACGAGAGGGAATAGCGTTGGAATGGCTAGTCAGGCTGCGATTCAAACTGCTTTAAGTTCTCCTAGTGGTTCGACTAACGGAATGTCTGCTCAAATGCCTGAAGCAATCAAAGCGATGTCAGGATTCCAAGAATTGAAGCAAGGCGGATTTATGGCTCCATTAAGCAATCCATCGTCAGCAAGGTTGGCGAAAATACTTTCTGTTCCAGCAATGGCACCTATAAGTCAAATGCCTACCAGCTTTACTCAACAAGCAATTGGTGGTGGTGGGTTCACTGGAAGTATAGCACCAACCATGTTGAATGCAAGTGTTCCAGCGGCGATTCAATCATTGCCAGGTGTACAACAGTTTAAACAAGATTTGGCAAACTCAGGTCAACCACTTACTAAGGATACGTTATCAGATGTAATCAGTAATAAGTGGGCGGATCGTCAAATTAAAAAAGCGGAAGAAAGAAAAGTGTACCAAAGCTATAAACAATTAGGTAAGAACACTTCAAAGAAAGCTTTAGAAGATTTTGTACCTAGAAAAGATAGGGAGGGTAACTAATGAGTCAAAAATTAGAGAACGTTGAGAGTATTAGACCTAAACGTGAGATTAAGGGTTGGCTTTCACTACCAGACTTCATATTTATTATTGTGGTGACAGTGATTAGTTTTTTCATAAGAGGAATCGTTTTTCCTCTTTTTGAGATACCTTTTGTCATTTTCACTTTTCTAAATGCTGTTTTTCTAGTGAAGCCACCAAAAGAAAATCCAAAACAAAAAAATTACAATATGCTTTGGTTGATTTTAAGGAGATACTTTTTTAAAGAGTATCTTCCTTTTCGATCAATTGACGTTCGTGAGTTCAAATAATATCAATAGGGTAGCAAAATAAAATTAAAAATCAGGAGGCAATAGGATTGAAGTTTGAAATACCTGAAAAAAAAGAAAAGAAAACAAAAATATCATTTACTCTAAATCCAACCACATTGCCTGATAAAGAAGAGAACAGGCCTAATAAGATACAAAAAAGAAATCGGCAAAAAGCGGTTGAAGAATTGACAGTAAAATTGTCTAAACAAGAAAAAAAACAGAATAAAAAAATGAAAAAAAATCTAAAGAAAATTTTAGATATACATCCTATTAGTGCATGGGGTGAATCGAAAGAAGAAAGCTTTGTCAAATATTCTGGTGGTTTTTTTGAAGTAGTAAAAATGCGTGGACATAATCTGTTTGGCATGAAACAAAATGAGTTCAAGCAAATCATGAGTAGCTATGGAGCGTTATCTAGCCTATATGAACCACCATTTAAAATATTATCAATTCATTCCCCGGTGAATACAATATCTCAACAAAACTACTACAAAAATATGTACCAAAAAACAACTGATCCTGTTCAACGCTCTGTATTAGAAACTAAATATGCAGAGTTGTCTTTTATTGGTAAATATCGACAAATGGAAGAATACTTTGTATTTATTTATGGGTACGATGAAGAAAAGCTAAGAGAAAACATTAGTGATTTTTACAAATGCTGTGGCCTCTTGGTTATGGAAAAGTTAACAAGAGAAGAAAAGATTCAATTGCTCTTTAGAATGAACAATCCAACATTAAAGCTTGCCCCTAATCCACCTAGAGGATTTAAAGTGAAATCTAAGAAAATATTAGAAGACCATATTAATGTTGAAATGATGGTTCGCATTCAACCACAAGGGAATTTAAAATTCAGAGAAACAGCTGTACAAACAGGTGCTGGTTGGTCTACTTGTCTACATACTTACCGATTACAAAGTGATCCTGATTATTTGTGGCTTCACCCTTTTACAAAAATTAAGGATAAGCTTTTGACGATTGATGTAGCAACACAAGAAGACGAAAACTTGCATAATGATATTGCTGCTTCTTTACGTGAACTTGACGACAAGAGACACAATCATAAGGACGCAACTGTAAAAGAAATTGCAAATGATGATTACTATGCTTTGCTGAAGCTGTCAAAAAACATTCGCAAAAAAAGAGATATATTGAAGTTTATTATTGTTCGGTTATATCTTTATGCAGATACATTGGACGCTTTGGAGAAGCGTGTAATTGAAACGAAAAAGAAATTAGAGCGTGAGGAGTTTGGCGTTGCAAACTTAACAATCGAACAAAGAGAAGAGTGGCTGTCCTTGTTTCTTGATTACTATTCTCAGGAAATGTTGCCAAATAGACGGACAGGACTAGACGTATCCAGTACAGTGTTCGGAGCAAGTTATCCAGCAAACCAAGTGTATAAAATGGATGCAAGAGGACAATACATTGGGATTTCTAATACTGGTGGCCAAATGATGCTAGACTTTTTCGAGTTAGATTCGAGTCGTACATTTTATAATATTTTACTTACTGGATTAATGGGTTATGGGAAAACAACGCTCATGAAAAAAATAATGAGAGATCTTGCTGGCCGAAACGGAATGATACGAGGCTTTGATAAGAGTGGTGAGTTTACAAAATTAATCCTTGCTTTAGGAGGAAGTATATTACGTTTGGACGGTCAGGATGGCCGACTAAATATTTTTGAGGTGTTTGCATTGGCAATCAATGACCGAACGCTTGAAGTCGATCAAAAGGCTTGTATGACTTTCCACCAATCAAAATTGGCAACATGGTATTCCATTCTTAAACCTGAAGCACCGACTGCTGAATTAGATATTTTTGATAACCTTGTTGATGACTTGTATGTTTTGTTCAAATTTAAGGATAGTTCTGGTGATGTAAGTCAAGTTACGGGTCTTAGTCCAGACAAATACCCAATCTTGACTGATTTGATTTCTCTCATTGAAGAAGAAATGAAAGAAGCTAAGAACTTCTATGGAGAACATCTTTTTAACATTCATACAACACTGACGAAATTAATTAAAACAACAAACGATATGTTTAATGGGCCAACGACTGTTCCAGATCTTTCCAATCAACAGATTTTATTTTTTAACATTGACGGGTTAAGCAGCTTTGACCAACGCTACGTTAATGCTCAATTGTTCAATGCTTTTAATCTTTTTCAGAGTACAATGTTTATTAATGGTCGTGTTGAAACTAAAAAGTATCATGCCAATGAAATAACATTTGAAGAAATTAGGCGGAGTATGTTCTTTATGGCTGAAGCACATAATTTGTTAAATCAAAGCAACCCACGAATGGTAAGTTACTTTAATACATTCGCTCGTGAAGCTAGAAAACGATATGCTGGTTTATGTTTGGATACACAAAGTATTCGATCGTTGGTATCCAGAAACAAAGATGAAGACGGTGACCTGGATGATATTTACGACTTTATGCAGTATCGCTTCTTCTTTAGACCTGGAGACAAAGAGTTGAGAAATTTGAGTGAAGAAAATGGCGGAGACTTAACTGAAAATCAAGCACAAACGGTAGGTCGCTTTAAACCACATCAAACATTACTAAAAATTAATTCGGAGGAAGCATATGAAATGACCGTTTATGCTTCGTCTGAAGAACTGGAGCTATTTGACGGTGGCGGCCGCAAACAAGAAGCTTCTTAAAGCGGGGTGGTGCATTCATGAAAGAATACTTAAAACGTCGATTGAAGAAAAAAATAATTGTCTTTGTTCTATCTAACCTGTTGTGGGTGTTGGGAATGGCCGTTGTCATTGTTGTTATGTCTAGTATGTTTATGGCTTTTCAATCCTCAGAAGAATCGGTATCAAGTGGTGTAGTTTCAGGAAATAAAAATCTTGCCCCAGAAGTGTTAGCACACAAATCTACAGTTGAAAAATATGCAAGTGAGAAAGGAATCTCTTCGGAGGTTCCTTTCTTATTAGCTATTATGATGGTTGAATCAGGTGGGAAAGGCCTAGATCCAATGCAGAGTAGTGAGAGTGCAGGTTTAGATCCAAATGGTATAAGCGGACCAGAGTTATCGATTAAACAAGGTGTTGCTCATTATTATCAAACACTACAGAATGCAAAAAAAGCTGGAATGGCAGACGATAAAAAAGCAATTGTACAAGGATACAATTACGGTAGCTACTATCCCTTATGGTTACAACAAAATGCAAAAAGACACTCGGTCGATGTTGCAGAAATGTATTCTCGTGACTACATGGCACCAATTCAAAGAGCGAATGGATTTCCTTCAGCTGGAACAAAATACAATTATGTAAATGCCGTTTCTCAAAAAGATGGACGGACTTATTTGTACCGTGATAGTGGGAATTTTTTCTATGCAGAACTTTGTTTTCAATATATTGCTGAAGGAAGTGAAGGAACCGATGCAACGGGAGATCTACAAGCAGGAATGGATGGTTTTGTAGTTCCATTGAAAAATTACACCATTAGTTCACCGTTTGGTTATCGAATTCTTAATGGTGCTCCTGACCTTCACAGAGGGTTAGATATGGCAGCCAATGAGGGGGAACCTATTTATGCAAGTAAAGCAGGAACGGTCACCATTTCAACAACGCATAAATCTTGGGGAAACTACATTGTAATACAACATGAAGGTGGTGCGGTCACTCTGTATGCTCACCAATCTCGATTGGTAGCAACTGTAGGACGGCAAGTGAAGCAAGGAGAATTAATAGGGTACGTTGGAAATACAGGTGACAGTTTTGGGGCGCACTTGCACCTTGAAATGTGTAAAAATAGTAGTTTGAGTTCTGACATGTTAATTGATCCACAACCAATTTTGTTTGGTAAAAACTGAAAATAGAGTCGTTCATAAAAAAGAAAGAAGGAATGTTAAATGAGTGATAGTGAGAAAAAAGAAGAGAAAAAAATGGCTCCCTCTCCAATTATTTTGTTGCTCTTTTTCTTAGGCGGAGTCCTCTTTATGTTTATTGTGACTCTTTTTAACCAGGAGGAAAAAGAGAAGTCTCAATCAGTAGACGTGGAGGTGCTGGATCAATCAGCTGAGAAAGAAAACTCAGCAGAAAATCTAGAGTCCTTAAAAAAGGAATGGGGTAAGCAGTCTAAACTATTAGAAGGTTACGAAGAGAGGGAGTTTCAATCGGTTAATTTGTTAAAGACATCTAAAGAATTTGTTGAAGGCTATTACACAAATTCAACCGATAAAATGAAAGAAAATATGAAGATGCTGCAACCAATTATGACAGATAAGGCTATTGACAACTTAATACCATTCAATATAAAGGATAAGTCTATTGAACAAGTAGTAACCCGTTTAGAAAGATACACAACCTATGTTCATAGTGAGAAGAATGTGAACACAGCGCAAACAATTACATTGGGAACAGTTTCAACTAGAGTGAATGGAAATGCCAGCTATGAAAACAATTATGTTATTAGGCTTACCCTAGTATCAGACAAAAAAAATTCTTGGAAAGTGGATCACTTAGAAGAATCAGTTATACTTCACGATATTCCAAGTGAATTTTTTTTAGGTGAATAAACATGGAGAGTGGAAGAAATCAAAATTGGTTAGATCGTCTTCGTGATCGTTGGGAAGCAATGGAGACAAAACGTAGGAGACACCAATCAATTTGGTACATTGTCTATTTTGTAGTGGTCGTTTTGACTTACACAACAATGATTTCATACGGTGTATTCGTTGAGTCAGGTTCTGATATAAGGTCAACGAAGGTGGGCAGCAAGGTAATCATAGGTGGGGTTCAATATGAATTTATCGAAAAAAAAGTAGACAAAGAAAAAAGGACAGCTGTTTTTACTCTTGCAAATCCTGAACCTTCACTAAATGATTTATCAAAAGAACTTGTGCCAACAGTTGAATTTTTTAATGCAGAAAATGTTAAAGTCAAAATGGAAGTCATAACTGGAGACAAAGGATACTACACTCTGTACATGAGTTCCTTGCCAGAAAAATGGGAAGCCTTTCGGGTTTCTTTACAATTTGCTAAAGAAGAAAAATCTGGAGGACAAGTTATAGTTGCAAGTAAAAAAGAACAAAACGTTAAAGTTGTAAAGCCAAGTAAGCAACTTGTTTTGTTGAATTCATTTGAGTATCAGATTAGTAAAAAGAAAAAATTAATCCAAGCTAACAATAAGGAAGTAAGAAAAAATGAACAGTCCATAGAGGTAAACAATAAAAATATTCAACAGTATGAAGATGAAAAAGAATTCCAAACGGAAGAAGAAGTTGTTCAAACGAACATTGCAATTGAACAAGTAAAAGCTGCTAATATAACCAATGAAGGAAATATTCAGCGCATAAAAAGTGAGAATCAGGAAATTGAAAAACAAATAAGTAAAATTCAAGAACGGATTGAAAAAGAAACAACTGAATAAAAGAATTATGTGTTGGAAGTCCGTTGGACTTGTGTTGGAACTATGTTGGAACTATGTTGCTAACACGTCGGTTCTGCACCGTCCTTGTACCCACTAAAATCACCCAGCACTGCTGGGTTACACACGTATGTGGGTACAGATTTCCCTTATGCTCTTTCTTAAAATTTCTCGTTCCGTTGCTTCGCAACTCCACGAGTAAATTTAGAAACTTTTTCAAACAAGTTGAAAGGAGGTCCGCCCCCCCGTGACTCGAATCGTAAAACCGTTTGACGAACTCCGCATTCGGCGTTTTCCTTATGACAAAAAAGTACGACTAATGAAAAAAGCAGGAGATAAATCGCTGAATCAATATCTGTATGAGCACCTAATAAAACTCGCTGACACTGAGGAAGTCGTAGACGTTCAGTATCGAATGGTCCAGATACAAAAGGAAACAAATGAAATCATGGAAGCAAACACCAAAGTGTTGATGGAGGTCAAAGAGTTGCTTCGTTATATCAATGGAGGAGATTAAATGGTAAAAATAAAACCTGAAGGGATTAAAAGGTCAGGGAAACATGTTGCGTTGGATTCCGAACAACTAGAGTACGTTCTACGATACTGGCAGGAAAACTCCTGTAGCGACTTTAGCGAGGCGTTAAGAAAAATAATCAACGAACACAAAACGCAAGGCGCAAACGCTCTTGTAGCTACTACGATTGCGGAAATGGCTGCCGAGTCCGTCGTCAGTTCACTGAAACGTACTTACTTGGACCCGTTACGAATTCGTACAGGGTATGCAGATAAGCAAACAAAAATTTTAATGGAAATGCTGAATCACGTTATTGTTAAAAATGGGTGGGATGATACCAACGTAGTGACAACAGATCACCACAAATCAAATGTTTATGCCATGTCAGAAGAAAAGATTGTCAAACAGATTGAGCATTTCAAACAACGAAAGGCATCAAAAGAAGTAGCAAAAGGAACGAATGACGAATGACAATCGCTGCTGGTATAGTTCAAAGAAATAAATTCATTAGTCCAGGTGACAAAAGATATAAAGCAGCCATCAATTATTTAGATAAGGACAAATCAAAACGTATCAATAATATGGATAAGTATTTTGCTTTTGAAAACGAAATACCAACCAATGAAGCCATTCGGATGACTGCTCTTTTCGACGGAAGGCAGGACGCTTTAGATCAGACTCGAAAAAAAGAATTAAAAGAATTGTTTAAAGTAGCACAGGCTAAGGAGAGCCCAATGTGGCAAACTGTCTACAGTTTTGACAATGAGTATCTAAAAGAATTGGGGCTATACCGAAAAGGCGAGCATCACTTCATTGATGAAGATGCTCTGAAGGAAGCTACTCGATGTGCAATGAATAAAATGATCATTGACATGGGCCTGGATCAATCGGCTGAGTGGGCTGGAGCTATTCATTATGATACAGATAATATCCATGTCCACGTAATGATGGTGACAACTGAACCTGAAGCAACCTTGAAAAAGATGACCTACAAAGAGAAAGAGGTATATAGAGCAAAGATTCCACCAGCGACTCAACGAGCGATGAAAAGTAAGTTTGGGAATCAAATTGCGAATCGAGATCCAACACTTTCGAGAATTTCTTTTTTGCTGAGACAGCAGCTTGTGAAGAATTCATTGGATCAAGGGTATTCAAAGAATCTACAAGTCATGAGAGGAATGAGTCAGTTGCTTAACACGTTACCTAAAGATCGTCGCTTATGGAAATACGGAAATCAAGCAATGATAAATTTTCGGCCGTTACTGGATAGCTTGTCTCAACAAATCATGGTAATGAATAATCCTGATAGTCTGAAGGAGTTGGACGAACTACTAACAGACCAATCCGACTTCTTTTTGAAAGCATATGGACAAGAAGCGATTCAATCTAATGGTGGCAAAACATACAAAGATAATCAATATGAAACACTATTTAAAAATATGGGAAATGCTTTGTTAAAAGAAATGTCTTCAATGGTAGCCCGTGAAGAATGGAAAGTGAAGAATCAATACACACCTGAAGACATTCAACGTTATGTTGAAAAATTAAGAGCACCAGCTGTAACAAAAAAGACGCTCAACCGAGTGAGTCAATTATTGGAAGAAACTAAGCAGGATTATTTGAATCAACTCTCCTATCGACGGGAAGAGTTTAGGAAAGAGCAGCAAAGGAAACGTGACTTAGAACAAAATTCAGGAAGGAGCTACTAATTACTAGTGGCTTCTTTCTTTTATTCAAGGAGGAGTAAAGAAATGGCAGCTGTAGAAAAGAAAACGGTAAAAATATTTAGCAAAGAAGAAATTAAAAAAGCTGAATCAGTGGATATTTACGAGTTTTTAGGAGCTCATGGCTCTGGAGAATTGAAGGGCGGTGGTCGGTATCCAAAGTATTATATCAAGGGTCATAAGTCAATTGTTGTTGACCGCAAAAAGAATTACTTCTATCACAATGGGCAGCACAAAGGGAATAACATTATTCGTCTATTGATGGATTACGAAGGATACAATTTCAGACAATCTGTTTCCTTTTTACTTGGTGAGGAGTTTGAGCAGCACCAGGGATATGATGAAGAAGCAGAAGAGCAAGAAGAATTTAAGTATCCTTACAAACATGAAAAGACGACAGAACGTGTCAAAAAATATCTAGTAGACGAGCGTGGCATTGATCGTGAAATTGTAGATTACTTGATAGAAAATGGTTATGTTTATCAAGATAAGCAATACAAAAGTGTTGTTTTTGCTTGGAGAGAGAATGGATTAGCAAATGGGGAAATCGTCGGCGCTACGTCGCAAGGAACAATTATAGACCACGAAAGATATGGGAAACGCGGCACGGCCAAATTTATTGCAAAAAATTCAAAACGGAATTACGGGTTTAACATTACACTTGGAAATCCTGAAGCATATTATTTTTTTGAATCAAGTATTGATTTATTATCCTTCTGGTCGACGCATAAGGAGTTAACAAATTGCCGTTTAATGAGCATGGAAGGCTTAAAGAAAAATTCACTGATTCAGTATATTCAGGAAACGTATCAGAATTTTAACCAGTTGCCAAAAGACGGGATCTTCTATGGTGTAGACAACGATTCTGCTGGTCACCGATTATACGATTATGCCTATCACTATCTAAATATCGCTAAAAAAAAAGCTGGAAAGGCAACGCCAAATGTCAATATGATTCCTTTTAACAATCAAATTTCTAAAGAACATTTTGACTTGTATCAAGAATTGTCACAAGAGTTTCCAGAAGCAACGTGGGAAATGTTAGCTACTATTCATAAAGTTGAAACGAATATGTCGAACGACAACAAAATTGCGAATGAGTATGATATTCAAAGTGCATTAGCTATTTCAGACAAGAGTGAAGAGAAAATCGGACCAATTGATGTAAGAGCTGCATTGACCAAAATAGCTGCTACAATACAAGAAAAGCATTTAACACCTGAAACATTAATTCGACTATATCCTGACGAGAAGTGGAATAGCACTGACCAATTATTTGTTAATCACAAGTTTGAAAGAGTATATGCTCTTTATTCTGAGAAGAATTACGAAGTGGTTGAAACTGTTCAAAATGATTGGAACGATTATGTGAAGTCTGAACGGGCGAAAGGATTAATTACTGAGAAAGTTCCGCTTGCAGCCAAGCAACTAGAACCTGATTTTGTTTATGGACAAAAGAAAGAAGAGTTCACGTATTACATTCAAGATTCGGATTCAAAAATGAAGATTAAGGAACAACTCGTTGATCGCTTTGGCATTCACCCGTCTATCGTGGGTGCGTTAGTACAAAAAGGCATGATTCGTCAAGATGTGAATGATCGAATTATCTATTTATGGAATCAGTCAGGAACTGTTGTCGGTGGTCAAATAAGAGGAACTTTCCAGGATAAAAAAGCTTTTGGCCGTGTGGGTTATGAACAAAAGATCATGGACCTGTCACTAGAAGGTTATGGATTTAATATTACATTAGGCAAGCCCAATAAAATCACATTCTTTCAAACGCCAGAGGACTTGCTTAGTTATTGGTCGCTAAATGTAGATCAATTGAAGGATACAATCCTCTTTTCGTTGTCAGACGCCAATCCAGAATATGTCGCAAACAATATTAATATAAAATTAGCTTCAGGAGCTAAGATTGAAAAAATTGAAATGTGTGTTGGGAACAATCAAAGTGGAATGCAATTACTCGATGATGTCTCTCAGCTGGAGGATTTTAATTTAGAAAACAGAACGTTGAAAACGGATCAAGGGGAAGAAATAAAAGTTACTTCATTGCGTCCGAAGATTGGGGTCAACTGGTTAGCAGAGTTAGCCGCAAAAAGAGAAAGAGTCGCACGGTTAGAAGAATATAGACACTTGGAAAGTCAACGAGAAAATCAATATCAACGAACGCAGCAACAACAAAACTTATCAAGATAAAAAAGAAAATGGAGGGTTATTATGTTAAACAATTCAATTGTGGTTGGACGTCTTGTGAGAGATCCAAATTGTGGTCAAACTAAGAAGGGTGTGAAGTATGCAACATTCTCAATTGTACATGAACGAGACAATGTGGGCGCTGACGGAAAAAAGAAGACAGATCTCATTCCTTGCGTTGCCTGGAGAGAGACAGCTGTTAAGGTTGAGAGAGAATTAAAAAAAGGCATGTTGATTGATGTCACAGGTGTTCTTCAGTCTCGAAGCTATATGAAACAAGGACAAAAAGTTTTCGTTGTAGAAGTTATCGTTGAGAGTTTTCACGGATTAGAATCCAAATCCGTAATCAATCGACGAATGGCAGGTACTAATACTACTAGCAACAAGCCAATAAATACTACTAATACTTGGAACAAAGAAGAAACAGATTCACTCTATCAAGAAAATGGTTCTTATGATCCGTATGGAACAAATGATTATATGGAAATTACGGATGACGATGTTCCATTCTGATCGAACTGAAGGGAGAGACATATGAGGCGATTCAAAAAGATTAACCAGCTGTTGTTTTTAGCAGCTGGTTTATTCATTTTATCAGGATGTATGATTGATCCACATGAAATTAAAAAGCAAACAGATCAACTAGAAGATAAGCTTAACGGTATGACGAACAGTGCTGAAGCAAATTCATTTCCGATCCTTAAAAAAATCCCTGTTCAATTGGCTCGTTCTATTGATGGAGACACAAGCGACTTTCTTTTAAACGGTGAAACGATACGAGTCCGCTATCTTCTTATTGATACACCAGAAACGGTTCAACCAGGTGTTTCGGTTCAACCTTTTGGTAAAGAGGCTAGTGACCGAACAAAAGGACTTTTAGAAAATGCTTCAGTAATTGAAATAATGTTTGATCGAGGGGATCAAAAAGAAAAGACAATTGATAGGAAACCACGCACGCTGGTCTATGTATTTGTTGATGGCAAATTAGTACAGGACATTTTAGTTCGGGAAGGGTTGGCTCGTATCGCTTATGTAAGTGAATCGAACACAACATATTTAGAACAGTTAACAGCTAGTGAGAACATCGCCAGAAGTCAAGGTGTTGGCATTTGGAGTTTGAAAGGATATGTGACGGAAAGAGGGTTTAACTAGATGCTGAAAGAAATCACAATGCAGTTTTCTATTTTATTTGTAGTAGTAGTCTTCACTGCTATTTCTCTTTTCTTATTCCATTTAAGCACAATAAGAGAAAGTAAGGTTATTATTATTACGTTTGGACTATTAATGTACGGAGCACTGTTAGTTTTATCACTATATTATTATTTTACGTTATTTAGACAGTGAATTATTGAAATGGTGGATTTAACAGGAAAGCATAACATAGAAAAGAAAGAAGGAATAGAGATGAAAGTGATACCATCAAATGTAATAGAAATTGATTTTGAAGTTGACTTAGGAATTGATACATGGATACAAGGGTTAGGTATTATTATGGACACTATGGGTGAGGAAAATGTAGAGATTGAAATAGGGGGAAGAATGATACCTAGCTATTTTGCTACTCGTTACACCTTTGAGGGAACAGTTAAAAACTATAAAAAAGCAAAAATAACTGGCAAATCGAAAGTAGGAACAGCCATTTATTTATTGTCTGAATTGCACCAACTTCTTTTGGAAGATTTTAGAAAGGACGATTGCAGATCCTTGAAATGGTATCCATTATTTGATCAAGATGATGAAATTGACAAAAGTGGAAATTTAGTAAAAATAACTTCAAAAATTGTAGAGAATTCTTTAATTATAAAAGAATTAAGTGGGTTGACAGTCGGTGATTTAATCACACCTATTGAAGATGAAAGGATACCTGAATTACTATCTAGTCACTGGCATGAAATAACTAAAGTTGATGTGGAAAAAGGAAGAGTGTACTTCAAAAGATATTCTGAAGATTCTTCTTTTTTTGCAAGACTTTTCTATAAGTGGTCTCCCGAAGAATCCAGTGTGTCAATTGATAGAATTTTGTTTAGAAATAATGAAAAAGAGAGTAGAGATAACGTCCAAGTGAATAATAATTTGGAAAGAGGTTAAAAATCAAGATGAATAGCATAACTTTTAAAGTCTATGGTTGGCAAAGGCAAATTCATTTAAGTAACATTGTTGAAGCAGAGATCAGAGCGGATCTTCTAAAAGAGGTTAGCTATTTGTATGTGACAAAACTAGTATCATTGGGTGACGAGATAGAAGCTATGTCCTTTAGTGTGCAAGTGGGAAGTGAACAGGATGTTGCCATATACTATCAAGGAAAGGACCTTGAAGAGGACAGAGAGTTTCTAGAAACATGTTTTCAATGTGGCAAAGTAAATGTTGATTGGAGCGTACATGGTGTAACTTGCGAAGATTGTATTGAAAGACATATCGACGAATATATTACACAATCGAATACTAATTAAGGCCTTCAACGGGCCTTTTTTTTTGCAATTAAATGAGGAGATATTGTTAGAAACTAAAAAACAATCTTAACGTTGGTAAGTTAAAATTGCCTTTTAATTAAAAATGTCGAAATACGGGTTTGTCAAAAGTATTATAAAGCTGGAGTGATTATTGGATCTTCAGTACGGACATTTTTTGTCTATTTTTAAAAACCAAATTATTCTCGAACTTTTGAACCTCTTCTTGTTTCTTTCTTAAAAACGCATCGGAAACAGAAAGTGGAAAGCAACCCTCTCGTTCCAACAAAATATTTTCAATAATAAAATTTTTTTTAGTGAAGAAAGTAAATCTTTCCTGGTCTTTTTCTCTAAAAAAAATATCTTTAGCTTTTCTTGCTGCCCGTAGTAAATAATACAAGGTTAGTGTTTTTTCATTTAATAAGTCTTCAGTACTTCGAGACATTAGCTCAAAGATCAAATGTTCATTTTCCCTAATCATAGGGATTTCATAAATCATTTGAGTTTGTCTTTCACTGTTAAAACAGATTTCTTCTGAAGAAAAAGTAAGATCACAATATGGACAATGAAGTGATTTGTCCAGGTAAGTACCACAATATTTACATGTTGCATTATCCATGTTGTTCCGCTCCTTTAAAATGATAGTACACTGTATATATTACACAAAAAGGCAATAAAAAACAGTCTTTTACTTAGAAATGGTGTCTTTTTATTAAAATCACCAGGGTTACAGTAGAAAATATGATAATTGTTGTCTGCTGAAATGACGACGATTGATTGGGAAAGTGACAAACAAATAATAATAGAATCAATACAAGTGTAAACTGAACAAATTTTTTCAATAGAAATAATAGGCATTTAAAAATCGGCTGAAGAGATAATAGGATCATGTGGGAGTTACCTCAACAGTAATTGATTTTAGAAATAAGGCAACCTCGTATTCTCCAATGGGATCTAGTGGGATCAATTTATTATTTTGATCACGACCAACAAGCAAAAAATTATCAGAGTCTATTATTTCGACTTTGTTATCCCAATGGACTTTAAGAGAGCAGGTGTTATGTTCATTTAAGCTGTAGACAATCGAGATATTTTTAGATAAATCAACACCAAGAAAATTATGAGTATCGAGTAAAATAGAAATTGTTTCGATTGTAAATGCTGGAATTACGTCATAATACTTAATTTTAAAATAATTGTTGTTGAGTGAGTAATGAATAAATTTTGGTTGAATCATAAGAAACCCTCCTGAATTGTGCTTGAATGGACTTACTTCAAACATGTTTTTTTATTTTTTTGATTGATTGACCAGTAAATACCATTGATTGAGCGATTTGCAAGGGCGTACAGCTGCACCAATTTTAATTGGATGCAGGTGTAGGTGTATCTTCCCTTGCGAATGTAAGCGAGATCTATGGTATAGGCAACGAAGTTGCCGAGAGGGTCGAGCAAAAAAATAAAACTGTTTGGGGTTTGACCTAAAAGGGGCCCTGGTCGGCGTAGCCGAGTGGGGTGGCAGACGACGCACGTCGGCAGCCATTACAAAAAGAGCGGTCGTCTGAGGTAGTCAGACGATGCGAAGAATCAATATAGCGAAGCGTCAAGGGAAGAGAAAGAAGGGCGAAGCGGGTCCGATTGAACGACCGTATATTGATTGTTAGCAAGCGGCAGCATGAGCCCCTGGGCGAATGCTAACCACGAAGTGGTGGTCTTTTCGACGAGCGGAACGCACGGCGAATCTTCAATAAAAGCGTGCTGTCTAGCACGCTCAAACCTGATTGTTAACGACCTGAAGGGAGTAATCGGGTTTTATCCTTTAAGAAAATCTTTGCAAGAGCAAAGATTTTCTAGCCTTTTATTTATTGATTTAATGCGGTTGTATCGCCTAAGATGGAAAAATGTTCATTCATAAACTCTTGGGCTTCTGGTTTGTTTTTGATATCTTCACTTGTAGGTATCCAACCGTAATGTTGGCCACATACAAAATTTAATTTTTCAAGCAATTCTAAATCTTTGAACCAAATGTGCATAGTACCTTTGGCAAATAACTTAAATCTCATGAAATCGTTCTCGAAATGGTTGTATTCTATCATGGTAAACTCTGTAGGTACTTTTGGATCAAGTAGTTTGAACATTTTCAATAGGTCGTTTATATAATCTTTTGTTGAGTAGTTCAAGTCCTCAAATGATTCGGTTTTTTTGAAAGAATTTAAATAGTAGAACCTCCCAAATGCATATGACGGAATAATGACTTTTTTATTTATTTTGTGTGCTTTGTTGGTTTTCCATCCGTTGTAGTAATGAATGTTTTTACTACCTGAGTTCATGTGGTAATTGGTTATTTTTTCAAACCACTCTAAGCAACTTTCTAAAATGATTTCATGACCATTGTTCATAAGAGCAGTTAAGAGAAGTATAATATTCTCTTCGGTTACTTCTAATTTCCTAGCAGCTGCTATTTTTTCGTTCATGAGAGAAGAGCCATGAGAAGTCAATTGATTCTTAAATTCTTGTGTTTGTAAAATTTGTTCCCAATAATTTTTACGTAAAATCATTATTTCATTGTTGATGTTTGACTCATAACTATAACTTACTGGTGTGTGGTAATAGAAAGTATTTCTACTTGTCACTTCCTTTATTTTTGATTTAATCTTAGACTCAAAAGCTTCTCTAACATGTTTAGCCTTGTAGAAATTTTTTATCACGTGTACATGTTGGTGATAAGCGGAAACAAGATAACGAATTTCTTTCATTCGGTTCTGAACTTCTTTGTCGGCTATAAGGGTACTTAACCCTGTTTCTAATTTGTCAGATTTTCCGTATCTAGGGTTGTAACTTGTTTGTAGGATATCTAACATTTCGGTTTTTTTAGAATCAATAACTAGTGAAATAACGGCATATGTTTTGCCATCATCGTACAAGTTTTCATAGTAGTCTATTTCAGGATTGTGTTTATCAAGCATTTTTAACGTTCCATTGTTTGAGGCAAGAGCTTCCGTAGAAATAACAGAAGAAATGAAACACGCGTGTTCTACTTGTGTTGAAGCTAAAAGAATAGCTTTCATTAAATATTGCACTTGTTGTTCAATTGGTGGAACCATAATGATGGTATTAAATTCTAAGTAAGTTTCAAGGGATAGAAAATCATAAGCGATAATATCAAAATTTTTAGATTTTATCTCTTTGAGGGAGTCTTCTTCATTAGAAACGATAGAAAAAGAATGACTGCTGTTTCTACCATTCAATTCATTTATTTCCTCAATCACTGGAAGTGATTGAGGGTTAACAATTAAGTTGTTGTGTGCCGAGTACTTAGGCATATTTTTACATAGTAATTTTTCTACTTTCAATTCTTTAGCAATTTGAGTTATATTCATGTTCATTCCTTCTTTCTTTTATTAAGAAATTCTTATTAATCCGCCGCCACTTGCTTGAATAGCGATAGTTCCGTATTCAGAACAATGAGGGTCTGAAATATTGTTACAGTAAACGAAGGCGGTATTGTTTTTAAGGTCTTCGTGATCGTCTGGCCACTCTTCTGAGTGGTTGGAAACATACATAAAATCATAGAGAAGACCAAATTCAGTGTTTGTTTTTACCACGTGATAGACCAAAGCGCTATATTCTTGTTGGAATGATTCTATCAGTGTTTTCATTTCTTCAGTGACATGGTACAGAACACCTATCACTCTTTTATTTTGATTGACATTTAAAAGACTGCGTTCAGTGTAGAAAACGATAGAATCGTCTTCAAATTGACGAATAACATCAGAATGTAAATCGAAGTAGTTCAATCGCTTAACAGCCTCTACTTTTTTTTCTTCAATTGGAATCATAAAAAATCCTCCTTTTTATGCCTGAAGTAACTTACTTCAAACATGTTTTTATTTTTTTGGTTGATTGACCAGTAAATACCATTGATTGAGCGATTTGCAAGGGCGTACAGCTGCACCAATTTTAATTGGATGCAGGTGTAGGTGTATCTTCCCTTGCGAATGTAAGCGAGATCTATGGTATAGGCAACGAAGTTGCCGAGAGGGTCGAGCAAAAAAATAAAACTGTTTGGGGTTTGACCTAAAAGGGGCCCTGGTCGGCGTAGCCGAGTGGGGTGGCAGACGACGCACGTCGGCAGCCATTACAAAAAGAGCGGTCGTCTGAGGTAGTCAGACGATGCGAAGAATCAATATAGCGAAGCGTCAAGGGAAGAGAAAGAAGGGCGAAGCGGGTCCGATTGAACGACCGTATATTGATTGTTGGCAAGCGGCAGCATGAGCCCTTGGGCGAATGCTAACCACGAAGTGGTGGTCTTTTCGACGAGCGGAACGCACGGCGAATCTTCAATAAAAGCGTGCTGTCTAGCACGCTCAAACCCGATTGTTAACGACCTGAAGGGAGTAATCGGGTTTTATCCTTAAAGCGGTCGTTTCTTTGCCTAAGCAAAGGAATGACCGCTTTTTTTAACAATCTTGCATAATTTCAACTGTGTAATAATCTAATCCTTTTTTGTACAATATATTTATAATCTCCCACGTATTTTCTGACGTAGGCTGTTCTACATATTCTTGGATTTCTGGAACACTTTTTAAGTATGTGGTATCGAACAAAAGAAGACAGGATATATCATAATTTTTCTCGGCGTCATATTTGATAAACCATTGTTTACTAAAATGTTTGTGTTGTTCAGAGAGGAATTCATAGCAAAAGTGTTCAGCTATTTCATTGAACTCTTGTAGTTCGTCTTCAAGCGGTTCAAATGTATTAGATGTTATAATTTCTACGTCATACTCACCGTCATTACCGTAATGGATTTTTTTTACATAATTCATTTCATAGTACAGCTCGTTTTCTTCCCCGCTACTTCGATAGACAAAAATTTGCAGTTCATGCGTCTTGTTACTCACGCTTGCAATATCCTCTCCAATAGAATGATGAGTTAGTGACCAGTCGTTTTTTATTCCTCTCTCAATTCCAAAATCTTCAAAAGTTAGAGGTATTTCCATTTTGATTCATCCTTTCGATTTCTTATAACTATTTTTTAAAGTCAAAGACACATTATTTCAACTCCATCCGATACTGTCATAATTAAGACCAATCTCCCCTCCAGCTATTAGCCCCCACTCATCGTAAATTTCAACATAGAGAGATTCTACATTCAGAGTTTTTAGAATGTTTTTTCTTCTCCTTTTTAATAAATTGATTGCTTTGTCAGGGTTATAAGCGTTGTCGTACGGTTCACAGATAATGTGGGCAGTGTTTTTTTTAGTATTTTCTACATAAATTGACTTTAAAATGTTATTTTTTGTTGGCTTTCCTTTCATGTAAGTGAAAAGAGTTTTTTCTAAATAAGGCATATTAATGTACCTCCTGTTTATGTGATAATGTAGATTTTTGACTACCTGTTTGTACATTCAATTAAAATTCGCTCTCTCTCGCCTTTCTAATTGTTCTTTTAATTGGTTGCGCCGTTCTCTATTAATATCGTCCTCCGCAAACTGTATGAAAAATTGAACGTCTTCCAAACAAGAGAAACCACGAGTAAATTTATCAATCAGTGTGTCTAAATTTTTTTTGTCGGAAACGACTTCTTCTATATCTTCTACTTGAATGCGGTAAAGCGTTTGTTCTTCTTTGGCTTTGATGGTGTTGAGTAATTCAATCATGTGGTAATAGTAGTTAGGGATGTTTTCAGCTAAATTATTAGCATGGGCTATCAGTTCTTTCAATGGGATTGCTGAAATGTTTGATAGTAAGATAGTGTCAAAGGTTTCGTCTGAATCGATGCAGTAAAGTTCAATTGTGACATGAGTAGTTGTTGCTATAATTCGTAACTCCCAACCATTTTCAAGCAATACTTCTAATTTGTTTTCCATATTATTGCTTCCCTTCTTCTTGTTTAATACAAAAAAAATTTCGTTCCGCAAATGCGTTTTTAAAAAATTCGATTAACTCGTCCGTATCCATGCTACAAAGCATTTCTGTCGGTAGTTCAACGTCAAATTGAGTATGATGAACAAGGGTAGAATCAATATGTTCATATGTTCCAAAATACAAATAATATTTCGTGGAATCATTTGTGGTTCTGGTAAGTAAAAGTAACTCATGTGTTTCGTCATAAATTCTTAGTAGTGTTTGATGACGAGGGGCTAACTGGATAGCCCACTCGTTTTTAACTAGCATAAAAAATTCATCAGTAAAACCTAGTTCTACAATTCCTACAAGTATGTTTTCCATTTTTTTCTCTCCTATCTATTTAGTCCGTTTTTTTCGGTATTTTGAAAAAAAGCTAATGTTTCAATGTCCATGAGTTTAGCTCCTTTTTTACTGGAGTGATTTTCCCATGTGGCTTCTAATGCTTGATGTTGTGAGGGTTTAATACTGGTAAGCTTCACTTTCATATCCAAACAAAGCAATGCTTGAAAGAACCATTTTGGATTTTGTTCGTACAAATCTTTAAGCATGGAAAAGTAAGTATTTACTAAGTTCAATTGAACGTTCGCTTCCATCAATTCCTCGATGGTAGCAGAAAGGTGTTCCTCGTAGTGTTTTTTTGGTACTTTTGTTTCTTTGTATAAGTAAGTTAGGTCTTCCATTGCTTGTGCCATTTTAGGCTTTGTGAATTTAGAAAATTCGTCAAAATAAGTATTTGCCATGTTTGAAACTCCTTTGATTTTTATTTGATTGTTTTGAAGTGGTCTTCTACCACATTTAGAGGTAATGTTCTTCCGTTATCCCACCGAACATGAATCTGTCCTATATCGTCCACAAGTCTTATTGTTCCAAGGGTAAGTGGGGGAACTGGATAAGGGTCGCTCATTTCTATAAGCTGTACTCTAGTTCCAGTAGGGTATTGCTCTTTCAGTTTTGCAACGAGTGTGAAATCAATCATAAAATTCCTCCTAAGTAGTGCCTGAAGTACCTTACTTCAAACATGTTTTTATTTTTTTGGTTGATTGACCAGTAAATACCATCGATTGAGCGATTTGCAAGGGCGTACAGCTGCACCAATTTTAATTGGATGCAGGTGTAGGTGTATCTTCCCTTGCGAATGTAAGCGAAAGCTATGGTATAGGCAACGCAGTTGCCGAGAGGGTCGAGCAAAAAAATAAAACTGTTTGGGGTTTGACCTAAAAGGGGCCCTGGTCGGCGTAGCCGAGTGGGGTGGCAGTCGACGCACGTCGGCAGCCATTACAAAAAGAGCGGTCGTCTGAGGTAGTCAGACGATGCGAAGAATCAATATAGCGAAGCGTCAAAGGAAGAGAAAGAAGGGCGAAGCGATTCCGATTGAACGACTGTATATTGATTCTTCGCAAGCGACAGCATGAGCCTTTGGCGAATGCTAACCACGAAGTGGTGGTCTTTTTTTCTTTTCGAGACTAAAAGTAATTAGCAATAAACGACGGTTAACCGTTGACAACGACGGACAACCGTCGTATAATAGTGTTAGGAGGTGAAAAAAGGATGGATCAAGTGAAGTTAGAAGAAATGTGGAGCGACTTGGGGGATATTCCAATTGATGACAACGAATGTATTGAAGAAACGTTTGACGATTTTCCAGTAGGAACGCATCGAGAGGAAATTTGGCATTGGTTTGATGAACATTACAACGGTGGAGTGGTTAAATTATTCCATGTATCTCTATGAAGAAATGAGGGCTAAAATTGTTGAAAGAAGTGTTTTTAGAAGAGTTAGCAAAGATTGTAGCGTGTGTTGAAAATATACCAGACGGGAGCGATGTGGTAATTAAAAATCAATTCTATGATGTTGTTGTCGATTGGGATTTTTTTGATAGTAAGGATGGTTATTTTCTGAATTTAGCTGAAAGATTGGCTGAGGATGAAGAGGAGGTGGGAAATTTGGATGAAAAAAAAGCTTGTTCTGCTGGAACAGAACAAGACAGATAACAAAAAACCTCTAGAGTATGTTTGCTATCACGATTAATATATCATAATTTGTGGTAGCAAACAAACTACCACCGAAGGGTGAGAACTATGAGAGCAGATTCAACATTAATTGAATGGTTATTGCATGAGCACAAAGAGAATGCAGCAAGTATAGCAAGAAATTCAGGTGTACCAGCGACAACGATTAAGGATCTGAAAAATGGGATCAGTAATATCAATAATTTTAGATTTGGCAACGCTGCTAAGTTAACCAGGTATGCTGAAACAAAGAAATTGGGAGATCCTAAAGTGAGTCAAGAAAAAATTGACTACTTGTTGGAAGAGTTTAAATTCAAAGGAAAAGAAATATCAGAAACGGAATTGTATAGATTAGCGTTAGATTACTATTTTGAATTAGTAAAAGGAAAATTTATTGAAATTAAATAATGACTATAAGGAGACGAAAGCATGACACAGAACAAATTAACGGACTTAAATAATCATTTGTTTGAACAAATTGAACGATTGAACGACGATGCTTTGAACATGGAAGAGCTAGAAAAGGAAATCAAGCGTGCGCAAGCAATGAAGGGTATTGCTGAGAAAATAATAGATAATGCGAATACAGTTATACGAGGTAGTCAACTGTACGATTTAGACTTTCCAAAAGCAACTAAGCCAAAAATGCTAGAGGGCTAAGACTATGATGAAATATACCGAGGCTCAAAAAAAGTTCATTAGAGAAATTGCTCCAGGCAGATATAATGATGAAATAGCAGCTGCATTTAACAAAAAATTTGGGCTGTCGATTACACCTGCTCAAATTAAAAATTATAAGAATAACCATAAGATTAAGAGTGGAACTTGTCGTAGAAGAAAAAACACAGGAGGAATTTTCACCCTCGAACAACAAGATTTTATTAGAGACAACGTTAAGAATAGATCCAACCAGGAATTGACGGATTTATTAAATTAAAATTTTCATACTAATTTTCAAGTCAAGCAGATTAAGGGGTGGAAACAAAATCATCGTGTTTCTAGTGGGTTGACAGGTTACTTTGAAAAAGGACATGTGCCAATTAACAAAGGAACTAAAGGAATGTATAACGTAGGTGGTAATAGCACCTCTTTCAAAAAAGGGGAAAAGCCAGTAACCTATAAACCTGTTGGTTCTGAAATGATTGATAAAGACGGGTATACATTAATTAAAGTAAAAGACGATGGACCGTATCAGGAACGTTGGGTGAATAAACAGCGTGTTATTTGGGAAAAAGAAAATGGACCTATCCCCAAAGGGCATGTGATCCTGTTTGCAGATGGAAATAAGGGAAATTTAGATATAGAAAACCTTATTCTTATTAGTCAGAGTCAACTCGTAAGACTGAATAAAAATGGTTGGATTGGCAAAAGTAAAGAAGTTACAGAAGTCGGCATAAAATTAGCAGATATAACTAGCATTATCGCTGCTAAGAAGAAATCTTTTAGTGAGTAAGTTTGGAGTTTGCCGAACAATCGCAATTCCTGATGGTGAAAATAGTTCGGCAATAGATCCAAATTCATATCCAAAAATTAAGGAAGTGAATTTATGGATGCAATTGAGAAATATGAACAACGATTGAAGGTCTATCAAGATCAATGGAATATTTTTGATGAAGATACTAGATCATGTCGTATATGTGGCTGTACATGGAATAACGCTTGCCCAGGTGGTTGTTACTGGATTACTAATGATTTGTGTAGCCAGTGTATCGAATATGCTGGATCAGACATTGATAAGGTAGAAAATGAATCATAATCAAAAAAGAACAAATAAGTATACCCTATTAGACGATTGAAAAACCGCTCTAATAGGGTATTTTTATGTGTTCAAAAGAGTTGTCTAAAAGTCGATTTTTTTATGATATAATGAGTGAGTAGAAAAGTTATGACGGTGGCGACTTCCGAAAGGGTGTGGTGCTTATGAATGTAAGTGCTGAAATCTATGAAAGGAGTAAGCCTTTTGTCTGCATTAGAGACAATTCAGCTCATTCTAAGCTTTAGCATGTTTGCTATTGCTCTGATTAAGCTAGTTGTTGACTTGCTAAAAAACGACAAAAAAAAATAACCGTTCATATCTTTGGCGAGATAACGGTTATTTTTAACCTATAAAAACTTGCTGCCGTCTTAAACGGTTCTACAAAAGAGGATATGTTAACGCATATCCTCTTTTTCTATTTCATTATAGCACTTTTTAGTGGGATTATCTAGTTTTCAATACATAAGGTCTATAATTGCTGAATCCGAACGTTAGAAATTCCTGAAGCTGAAAATTGTTCGGTATTAGATCCAAAAATAATATACATGGTCGCACGTTCGTTCGTGATTACTAAAATGTATTTTGTTTTCAGATAGCCACTTTTCTCGAAAAAAACCATTCAAAACTATTGCAAACTATTGCACAACTTGAAATGATATGCTATAATTAATTTATAGATAAGAGAAAGAGGGATGTACAGATGAAACAGTTAACGGATTTAGAAATTATCGACTTGATGGAAGAAGTAGAGAATCAATTGATGGAAAAGTATAATGCTACGATTGTTCTAACAGGTTATGGCAAGTATTTAGAAACATTCAACAACTATGATGCTGAAATACAACAATTGATTGTTAACAAGGATGTAAAAAAAGTTTTTAATAAAATAGAAACGAACTCACTTGATTATTTTGATATCGTTTTTAATTAAGGAGGGATCATGTCATGACTGTAAAAATTGACAGAGTAAAAGAGTTGAGAAAATTACTACAAGAAAACAAACTCAAAGTCAGCTATGTTTCAGAAAAGAGTGGTGTGAACCACACCACTCTTGGCAATCTAAAGAATGACAAAGTTTCTCCAGAAAAAATGTCTGAAGGGATGCTGACGAGATTATCAAATTTCGTAATTTCTCCAGACAATCCTTACAATAATAATCAGAATACAAGAGATGATTATTTTGGTCAGTTATTAGCTGTTTTAGAATTATTGCTTGCTAATACTCGATCAGGATACGGGATCACTCAAAGCGAATTGAAAGCATATAGTAAAAGACCAACTTCTACATTTCAAAAGATGCACGAAACATTAGTTTCAGCAAACTTACACACATACCTCGAATTACAAGATGAAGTAACGTCTATAGTGAGTAAATTTGATACTGAGGATTTTACAGATAAACCATTAGAGCCTAGTTACTTACTAGCATACTACAAGAAAAGAGCAGAATTAAAAGCAGATAAACAGTATTTTAAGTATATTAAACATTACGACAAAACAAACAAGAAAGAAGGAGAATAAAATGAAAAAATTGAACAGTTTAGAAGCTTTGGAATATGATGGTTTAATAGTTGCAAGTTCTGCAGACGAAAAAGAAGTTAACAAATCATTGGATACTGAAATCGAATTGACTTATGATCCAGAAAGTTTGAAAGTTTTCAGTGAATCAGGAACGTATATTGCAGATTTAAAAAAAATAGAAAGGGTTTAAAGAAAATCCATTATTTTAATTATATTCACTAAAAAGCTGTCTAACAGACATTAGACAGCAACCATTGAACTAAACCGACTAAAGTAAAATCCAACTGATAGGTTCATTATATCATTTCCCTGACAGTTGGGAAAGGAATGATTATTTTGAAACAGAAGCATAAAGATATTGATTGTAATGCTACGAGTTTTATGTGGCAAATTGTCAATGAGAGAAAAGAAAAAGAAGCAAATCCAACAAAACACGTTCTTTATTCAAAACTAACAGTAGTTAACCTAAAAAGAGGGGCAGCTGGGAATCTTTTATCCTATAATGATGCTTACTTGTATCATGAATACGGTGAACGTGATAATCAGTTAGGCATGTGGCATTATTCCTCTTTATCAAGGATTATTCATAAATATAGCTATCATTCCAAGCGTGGAAAGATAGAACAGGAATTAGATAAACTAATACCAAATGATGAATACTCATTTGAAAGAGTTCGCGAAATCTTAAAAATTGGAGTAGTTAGATACTTCAACAAAAGAAAGCTACCCTTACCAAAACAACGAGTACAAAATCGGATTAAAAATCTTTGCAATCAGTTTATTGCAGAAAGTCCAAAATATCATTATAAATTGACAAGGCAACAAAAATCCATGTTAAAAAGACTCTCTAAAAAAGGTCTTAAATATTGGAGAGAGAATGCTGAAAACAGAGACATATACTATAGCATTTATGTCTATTAAGATTAAAATTTTAGGGGTACATTGTTATGAATAGGGCGTCTATGACAAGCTTTCATGTGGTAAACAATGTATCGCAGCTAGTGTAAGTGAAATGATAGCTGTAGCTAGTTGTTCCCTAACCCTTTGTTGAAATACAAAGTGATCCTTATTATCAATATATGTAACAGATAGTAAGGATACCCTAGATGCGGATACAACACAGACATAAGGACTTGTCTACACTCCCAAAGAGGTGTTAAATTCCTCCTGTAGTTTCTGTCAAAAATCTGTTTAGATGTAAGATTTAGTACAGATACTCTGGTGAACAGCAGAACCGGAAGATTTTACTAATAAAATCTTTTAGCAGGATTACCAAAAGGTTCTATTTAAAAAATGGTGGGATTTCTGACTAGTAAATAGTACGATGTATAATTAAAAAAACTACTTAAAAAGAAAGGAAGAAAGCAGTAGTAGTCCATACATCAAGAAGTATTATTCTAAAAGTAAATTTTTCCATTTTTTATTATTTTATATATGATACAATTTAATAAAAAAGAAAAGGTGGAAAAAATGGGGAAATTTATATTTGACAAAGAGAAAATAATTCTAGAAAATTTTTTAGATCCAGAACTTGATTTAAACAAATCTAAGCCAACTAAAGATATTTCTAAATTGGCAATATTTGATACGTTTGAAGATGCGTTAGCATATGCAAAAGAGAGCGTATCAGAGCTAGAGGATGATGAATACTATTCCTTGTGCCAAGTGGATTTTGATTCGAGGGAAATTATTCAATATATTAATTTTACTACGTATTCAAACGTTGTTGATGGTCCAGGAACAGCTGCTGGAAAAGACTTAAAAAATATCTGGAGATAATAATTATATGCATGTGTCTAGCTCTGTTTAGAGCTAGTGGATTTAAATAGATGGTAAAATTATTTAAAAGATTGTTTCTTTTTAAAAAGAGACAATCTTTTTCGCTATCAATACTTATAGGAATTGATTTTTTTAAACGTATTAAATACACTAACCTTTACATGCTATCATTTATTACTATCAAAAAATCAAACAAACTTAGCTTTAAAAAATGGTTGGGAAAGAAGTTAATTGATCTCATAGATTTTATAAAAAGGGAATTTAAAAACTCCATTATTATGTGCAAAAAAAAAAGAAAAAATCGGCTCTAAAATTTTCTGAAAAAATCAACTAAATTCCTTGCTGTTTGATCCGTAAAAAAAGTAAAGTAATTGACATTTAAACTTATTTACTTTATGCTAACCTATAGATAGTCACAAATCGGTTACATTTGTGCTTGATTTTCAAATAAAAAAAGTTAGTGCTAGAACACTAACTTTTAAATAAAAATGTTGGGTTTGGACTAACTCACTATTTTCTTTTTTTGGACTCTTGATTTTACTTAGCAGGTAAGGACAAGAGTTTTTTTATTTGTCGTTTTTGTGGTCTAAAAAAAGCTTAGTGACTGCCAAAAGCACCATTACTGTTTCGTATGCGGACATGGCTAACACTCCTTTCTGAATCATGGATGAGTCGCCATTCCCAACATATTACCTAGTATATAATGTTTTTCTGAATTGTACAACTTAAATAGTGGTTTCCTAAGTAGTGACTTTCAGAGGTTGTTTAATATCTCCCAACTTGTTATCCAATTTTAAAATTCTTGAACGTCTCGCTGATTTCTTCTTCACGAATACCTATATAACGCTTCGTGATTTGTTGGGAAGTATGATTGAATATTTCCATTAGTGTCGCAATATCTTTTGTGCTGCGATAGTAATGATAGCCAAAAGTTTTTCGGACAGTGTGGGTTCCAATGTCTTTCCGATTTAAATTATTGGCCACTTTTTGATATAATTGATAGACCGTATTCACTTTAATCGGTTCATGTTTACCTTGACGACTTGGAAATAACCAGTCTTCAAGGTTTTTGTCTTTTGTAAAATCTTTTATTTCTTCCTGAAGGTTGGCCAAGAATAGAACTCTGGTCTTTCCAGTTTTCTTCTCTTTAATTTTTGGATTAATGGAAGCAGCAACGTCCGAAACTTTCAAACTCACGAGATCAGACATTCGCAAACCTGTATTGATCCCAAGCTTAAATAAAAAAACGTCTCGATCAGAATTTTTAGATCGACGCAACCAAAAGAGGAAATCTTGAATCTCGGTTTCAGTTCGTAACGGCTCCACATTCTCTTTTTTTCTCATAGTAAAAGCTCCAGTCTTTTATGTTTTTCAGTACATTATTTTATTTCTATTTTAACATAACTAGGTACTTGTGACGAATTGAAAAACATACCCTTTATTTTACTGGTTTTCACATACACGGTTTTAGCCAAAAGCGTGTACTGGAAATGGAGTTTCGACTTGACGAAATAACCTATATGGTTTATTATATATTTATAAACTATATAGGTTATGAAAGAAGGGGTGTAAAGATGGTTGATTTAACAGAACTAGGATTAATGACTGGTGCAGAAGCAAGTGAACGTTGGGGGTTCAATGCGTCCTATATTAAGCAAATGTGGGCTAAGTATCCTAATAAATTTTTAAAGGGATCAATTGTGACTATTGGAAATGTAAATAAGCCTACGATAGTAATATCACGTCAGGGAATGGAATATCTCACGAAAAAAACGGAACAGGAAGCAAATGCAGAATGTTGGAAGGTCATTGTTTTAAAAGATTCAAATATAGTTAATGAGCTAGTTGTCCATTCAGAAAAAGAGGCTCACATAAGAATGATGAGACTTGTTCGAGAATACGCAGAAGGTGTAGGGATCACTTCTAAAAATATTCCAAAATCAAAATATTTGGATGCTGCAAAGAAAAATCGAGGGATTAAGTTTGATTATGGATTAACGTTTTATTACAAAAAAGATTGCTAGTTAACATAAAATAATTAATAGACAGGAGAAAAAAATGGAAAAAGAAAAATTGTATAGTGTAGAGCTAACGGCGAGAGAAATTTGTGAGTTGGCTACGATGATTGGTATTACAGCGTGGAAAGTAGAAAAAGAATTAGAACGAATTACTCAGGAATGTGATGAATTTACTTCTGAAGGCTTTTTGTTAGAATATCCGAATGCGTTAATGACTCCTGATGAAAGATTAGCAGATATAGAGAAATCATTAAATGATAGAACTATAGACGTTAATAATATAGGGCCAATGTTTCAAAGGATAAGCACTGCCCAAAGAAAAATTGAAAATTTTGCTTCAATTGAAAAGTTTGAGCGTTCCATACATGCAATGGAACATATTGCTGATCTGTATAGTAAGGAATAGATTTAGGTATGCTTTTAAGGAAAGAAAATATGTAAGTAGCTAGAGGTAAAACTAGTTACTTTTTTTATACGCTCTTTTACTTAAAACCATGTACTTAAATATTTTTATCACAATCGCACTTAAGTGTTTACAAACGCACTAAAGTGCGATACAATGTGTATATAAGATAAAGAAGGGATATGATACAAATGGAAAAAGAAAAATGTTTAGAAGAAATAAAGATGAATGAAACGCTAAAAGGCGATCTAGTGGCGGTATTGATTCACTTAGTCAATTGTGGGTTTTTGATGAAAAAGAAAATTGAGTTGTCAAAAGCAACATATGTATATGTATTTGAGAGTGAAGAAGAACAAATTGAACTTTTTCGATCTGGCAAAAGAGTGAGAGAACCATTTACAAGTGATGTGTATGACATTACATATTGTGAGTGCCTATCAGATAGGGGGGAAGTTACGACAGTAATTTCAGTATATAAACCAGAATTTCAAACTACTGAGAAAGAATCTTCGGAATCGATAGAGTTGAAATTTATAGGATGTGACGATTGGGGTAGGGCAGTATACGAGGATTGCAACCAAAAATTATGGAAAGATATTGATACAGATTGTCATTTTCCTGCACTATATTCAATTTCAAATAATGATTTTGATGGAGAACCTGATCTGCCAATGAACAAAAAAATAAACGTAGTCTTTATTCCTCGTAGAATAAAAAAATAAAACTCCTGAACTGCTGTAACAGTCCAAGAGTATGAAATGTAACAACGAAAGTTGGGAAACTCGTTTGCTACTAATTAACTATATCAAATTAATTAGTAGCAAGCAATTCTGCTACTGTAAAGGAGAATTTTTATGTATGCGGATGGAAGTTTAGTTAAATGGTTACTTTTTGATGATCCTGATAGGGAGCCAAATTCTGATATTGCAGAAAAGAATGGGATCAAAAGCGAAACTAGCGTTCGTAAATTAAGAAGTGGAGAATCTTTAATAGAAAACATGAAATTCAAGAACGCTGCTGCAATGACCAAATACGCTGAAAAGAAAATCTATGGCGAATCAGACACAGAGGGAAAGATGCAGTGGCTATTAGATCAGTATGAGGAATCAGGGCATAAAA
The DNA here is from genome assembly GCF_001742285.1 of Enterococcus rivorum. GTDB lineage: Bacteria > Bacillota > Bacilli > Lactobacillales > Enterococcaceae > Enterococcus_L > Enterococcus_L rivorum. The sequence goes on from NZ_MIEK01000005.1 coordinate 51,621, forward strand.
TATCTAAGCATGAGTTAATAAAAAAAATGACAGACAGCTACTACGAATTAGCAAAAGGTCATTTTATTAACGAATTAAATGGAAAATAAAGGAGGAATATTTTTGAAAATAAATCTTAAAAAATACGTCGATGAGAAAAAAGTCACGCTTGAAGTAGTAGCAAAAGAAACAGGCGTTGAATTGGAAATGCTTCTAGAAATGTATAACAAAGGAACGTTTGACAGTGCAAAGTTAGGCGTAAATGGGTTAACTAACTTATTAATGTATTTCGAGATCACAAATGTAAACAATTTGATTCCTGAAATTCGATAGTCTATCAAAAGTCAGATCAAATCCAAAAAATCATATACGTTTTTCAGAGGATGATTCTAAGACGTTTTCAGATTTTTTAGGTGTACAAATACCTTAGAACGTCTTTAAAAGGAGGGCTAAAGATGGAGCTAACAGCAAATCAAGTCGGTATGATTTTACATGGCATGTATATGTCAGATTATTTTGAAACAGAAGACTTAGAAGACTCATTGCAACAGCTTATAAATGATAAAGAAACAACTATTGGAATTTCTATACAAGCAGACTTAATCAATTTATACACATTGTTAGAAGAAATTGATTTCGAGGAACGTATACCAGATTTCAATGAACGACAGAGAGCATTTGGAATAATAAGAGACTTTTATAGAATCATACAAGATAGAGAAATTTTTGATCTCAAAAAGGATCAGGATTGAAGGGGGATTTAAAGTGAAAACGACTATAACAGCAAGTGAAATAGCCCATTTAACAACAAGTGGAAAACTAGAAGCTATTGGTTATTCAAAGGAAACCATTTCTTCTTTTCTTGAAGGTGTTTCTTCTGAAAAGCATGAAGAAAGGTTGAAAGAAGAGCTGAATCATTGCCTACATGAATCATGCGAATGGAGCTAGTAATTTCTGAGACCTTATTTCCAAAATGTTCAGTATATATTTGTAGAAAGGAAAATTTCACAATGAAAGTAGAATACATGTTGTTAGGAGCCTTAATATATTTCATAGTATTATATGAAAAATAAATTGTTTTTAGGTCAAGATGCGTGCACATGGCTACAAGGTGATGATAAAAAAATGAACGTTTTAAAGGCTGTACTAAAAGATAAAAAAACAGTGATTGTTGATGAAACAGGAGAGTATGATTCGTTTAAATCCTCCTTGCCTAAAAATGTAACTATAGTTAAAAATCAGGCTGAAGCTGACGAAATTCTCAAAAAGGATTGAAAGGAGATATTAGCAGGTGAAACATAAATTAGGCGACTACCTTTATAAAAATGGGAATATTTATAAACTCGTTCCACATTGGGAAAATAATTTTGTTTCAGAATTCTATTCAATATTTTTAGAAGAAGCCACAGGAAAGATGTTCTGTAGCCCTTATTTAATAAAGGATGATGATTCAAGCTATAACACAGCAACGGAAGAACAAATAAAGAAGTTCGATTTGTCTGAAAAATTATATCAATAGTTCCCAAAAAGGATCAAAAAGAAAGTATGGTGGAAACTTATGAGCGATATTTTAAACAGAAATCATTTACTGAGTCAAGATCAATTAATTTTAGATCACGAGATTGAAAATATGGATGAAGAAAAGAAAGAGCGATTAAAAAAATCGTTAGCTAATGCTTCAAATACCTCCATTGACACTACAGTCATTTTTCAGTCAATAGAAGATTTAGAAAAACAATATGGACAAAGTGAATCTAAAAATATTCTCAAAAGGTATTAAGACTGAAGGAGTGAAGATTTATGGTAAAGGTAAATATTGATTGGATAGATTTTAGCAATAATTGGAAAGTTCCGAAAACAACTTTTGGGTTAGAAAATGAATTAGAAAAAATGAGGAATCAACATGCTAATGAAGTGATAAAGGAAAATAAACTGGAGAAATCAGGCATAAAATCTCTGCTTACTTTGTACTCTAAAAGTTACTTAAAGTAAGATTTAGCTTCTAAAAAGGGATAGGATGGGAGGGAATAAATGGAAAAATACAATGATTTTGCTTACTGGAGTTTAAATATATTAATAATTTTAGCGTTTGCTATATTATTCATTTACTTGTTGTGTCATTTTTTTGTTTGGTTCTGCAATGTTATAGGGTATTTATACGGAAAACACAAAGTCGGCTCGACAAGAAAATCAGAAAACGAATCAAAAATGGACTAACTGAGCTACTAAATAATCTCAAAAAGGATGAATGAACAGGAGATAAAAGATGATGGATGAGCGTTATATGGACAAATTTACTAGATTTAAAAATGAATTGCAGAATTTAATCTACAAATCTATTTACGATCTTAATAAAAAGTCGTACAGTTTTGAAAGCCAAGAATATCCTGATGTTGATGCAATTCTAATGCTTAGTCGATTTTTCACAAAGGATAAATATGAATTGTTGATGGAAAAAGTATACGAAAGACTAAGGCTTGAAAAAATGCCTATATATTTAGAGAAGGTTAGTAGTTACTATCAAGAGCCGAATGAAGATAGTTATAAAGCAATCGGTGAAATTATTATTCCTATAACAGAACAAGTTCTTGAAGAAATGAATACTAATGATTTGACAGCAGATGCCAATTCTAAGTGTTTAGAAACGAAAAGAATTAAAAGTAGATCTCATAGCAGATGGAATTGGAGATAGATTATCAAAAAGGATAAGGAGGATGAAGAACAATGAACACATATGAAACACACTGGACAACTGGAGCAAATCTGTTCGGTTACTATCAAGGTACTCAGACAGTCAGAGCGGAGAACGAAAAAGAAGCAAAAGCTCTTACTAAAATGAAAGTACTCTCAAAAACAGGACTTAGGAATGTATTAGTAGATAAAGTTCAGATAGTTCGTGATTAGATAGTGTTTTTGTTACAGCTGTAAAAATTAAGTTCGTAATTATAAAAAGGATAGTTCGGTTTCTTAATTAATCTTGTCCGGCTGAAGTTAAAAATATTCCAGGATATCCTTCTTAAAAGCGAATGATATTTAATGCCTGGTGAATGGCCAAACTAAAAATAACGAACTATATATAAAAAATGATCAGGGGGGATTAGAAGAATGAAAATTGAGGAAGCGAAAATACAAAATTTTTCTGACATGAAAAAAAGGCAACAAGAGTTTGATATGCAACTTACAAATCTCATTACTCGTTTAAAAAAGGCACACAAGCACATGGAATCAAGTGACTATATGGAGTTGGCTTCAGATATTGAATTGTTTTCAATGACTTTTATTCAAATATCAGAAGAGCTACGTTTAAAAGAATCTGTAAGAAAAATGTTAGCGACCTTAGAATAAATTATCAAAAAGGATCAATAACTTTAGGAGGAAATATGATGAAAAAACGTGCAAAATATCTAGCTCAACCTGGAAACATAACCGATGGATTTGACAAAGAAGAACAAGTCTTTTTAATTCTAGCTTATTAAATCAAAAGCTGCTTTGAAAATCTTGTTGCTAAAATAAGCGATACCGTGTATCATATATGTAAGCGGTGTCGCTTATTTTTCAGAGAAAGGAGGTAATGAGAGTAACTTTTCCGCTTTTTTTAAATCAGAAAGCTCTTATACTATTCGCTTAGTATAAGAGCCAATGTAACAAAGTGTTCTTAGGAAAATTTGCTACGATTAAAGTATATCAAATTTAATGGTAGCAGACAATTCATTACAAGTTACCAGGAACGAGTAGGTGAATGAAGTGGAAATCAATCTAGACACTGATGATCTGATGGCAGCCACTGAAGCGAGTGTTAGATGGGGGAAAAATGAAGGGTATGTAAGACAGCAGTTTGTAAAGTACCCTGAAAAATTTAAAAAAGGAACAATTAGAAAATTTGGGAAAACATATCTAATAACTCGTGAGGGGATGGAACATTTGGTAGGAATGACTGAGCTTGAAGCAAAAAATGAACGAAATAAGAGCAAGTAGGCTGTTAAAAATTAAAAAGGGAAGTGTATATTATGGAAGAATTTACTTTTGGTACACCAAAAGAAGAATCAAAAGAAATTGAACAACTGCTTGAAGTTAACACTCAAACAGTGGAAGAGATCCAACTAACTGATTCACAAGTAGAAGCAATTACTAGCTTAAAAGAACAAATAGATATCAATGATGTTTTAGGAGTTATGAATTATGGTGGAGTTGAACAAAAAAAACTATCTGAATTCTCGGATCAAGCATTAGTAAAGGTGAAAAGCAATGAGTTAGGGGACGTTGGGAAAATAATTAATGAACTGGTAACCGAACTAGAGAGCTTTTCTCCAGAAGAATCAGACAACATGTTTATAAAGCTTTTTAAACGTGGGAAGAATAAAGTGAATAGCATGTTAATCCAATTTGAAGATGTGAATAGTAATGTCGCACGTATTGTCAATAACTTAGAGGCTCACTATGTAACATTAACAAATGACATTATTAGCTTAGAGGAAATGTCTGAAGCAAACAAATTATTCTACCAAAAATTGTCAGTCTATGTGGAAGCCGGTCAAGAAAAAATTAGCGAACTCAAATTGACTACTTTGCCGGAACTACAGCAAAAAGCCCAAAGCCAAGAGCAAGAAAGTTTAAATGCGCTCTCCGATTTTTCAGATAAGCTTGTCCAATTTGAAAAAAAGGTACATGATTTAGACATGACAAAAATGATTAGTCAACAGATGGCCACACAAATCAGAATCATTCAAAATTCAAACAAGGCGATGGCCTACAAAATTCAGTCAACTATGAATAACACGATTCCTATGTGGAAACAGCAGATGGTGATTGCGTTATCGGCACAACATACTCTTTCGGCTATTGAGGCAGATAATGCTGTATCAGATATCACAAATGATCTGTTCAAAAAAAATGCTGAAAAAATCCACCATGTTTCTACTAAAGCAGCAGAATCGTCTGAAAAAAGCATTGTAGATATTGAAACATTAAAAGAAGTCAATGGTCAAACGATACTAGCTTTAAAAGACATTCAACAAATCCGAGAAAAAGGGATTGAAAATCGCCAACTAGCGCAAGAAGAAATGGCGAAAATGAGAACAGAGTTAGCACAAGCTTTGATAGATGTTTCAAAATAAGGAGTGGTCCAAATGAATGAGAAGAAGAACATTGTATTCCTTGTTCTAGGAGGAGTAAGTTTGATTGGGGGGCTATTAATTCAATTCATGTTGCTTGATATTGATCAAGCAATTATAAACTATGGCTCTCGATCAGTGAGAATGTATCAAGTATTCTCTAAATCCCTGATTGGATTGGCGTTTCTAATGATAGGCGTATTTATTTGGCTACAATTTAGAAAAAGAATGCAAACAGTTCATGTGATGAAAGAGAACGCAAAAAAAATTGAAATAGATCCTTTTCATGAGGAAACTGAACTCGTAAATAAGTTAGCTAAACTAAGTATGAGTGAAGTTTATAGAGACTCTATTGTTAAAGCTCAGGATATGATTGAACAAATAAACGATTGTATGAGTGATTTAAATGAATTACAGGAAAATAACGAGTATGAATTGTTGGATAAAATCAATGCTTCAATTGTTCAAGGAAAAATACAAATATTTCAAAATACAAAAAGCATAATTAATAGAGTCACGGTTGCTGGTGACAAAAATGAAATCAATAAAAGGCTCTTAAATAGTGCTGATATTGTGCAACAAGTGAGAGTTCTTTTGAACGAAACGGTCAATTATTTAGATTCTAAGTCGCCGTCTACAAAAGCAGATTTAGATAATATGACTAAGGCTCTCCAAACATTAAACAAAACAATTGAGTAATTTAAAGGAGAAGAGAGAATGAAAAGAAAAGCGATAGTGCTTATGTGTGTAGTCAGTATTTTTTGTCTTGCAACTTTAGCAGGATGTTCTACTGGTAGTGATGGGAAGATTGAAAATGCTTCAGATAATATAAAGAAATTATCTGAAGCCGATGCAAAGACTGAACTGAAGAGTTATATCAAAAAAATCAACCCTAAAAAAGCAACACCTAAGCGAGATATAGATAGTGGATCGATTGATAACAAAGCTGAGTTACCTCCTATTGATAAGACCTATCCACTTTCAGTAGAAGGAACCAATCAATTGAATGCAGAGTTATTTGTTAGTCCTGAAAAAGCAGGCAGCGGAAAAGATGGATTGTTTAATGAACTAGCGGAAGAATTTAACAAGCAAAATAAAAAAATAGATGGAAAGACTGTGTCTGTTTCTATTAGACCTATGGCTTCAGGAACAGGATTGGATTATGTCGAAAGTGACACCTATACTCCAGATGGTTACACTCCATCAAATCAATTATGGGGGAAAATGTTAGAGTCAAACGGTACAGGTATTACAACTGTAGCTGATCGAACTATAGGGAACACGGGAGGACTTCTCATGAAGGAGTCTACTTACAATCAGATTACAGAGAAATATAAGGAAGTCACAGTTGATTCACTCGTGAAATCTGTAATCGATGACGATTTGTTGCTTGGATATACAAATCCTTATACCTCGTCAACAGGTCTTAGCTTACTAACACAACTAATGTATCACTTTGATAGTGAAAATCCATTGAGCGAAAAATCAGTAGAATCGTTAAAAGCGTTTCAAAAAGATTTACCGTCAACATTGTATAATACCCTTCAGCTAAGAGAAGTAGCCAAAAATGGAACAGTTGATATTCTGTCTATTAGTTATCAGACGTATATTAATACACCTGAATTTAAACAATACAAATATGTTCCATTAGGCATACGCCAAGATTCACCTATGTATAGCTTAAATGCTACAACTGCTGAAAAACGTCAGGTAGTTGAGGAATTTACAAAGTTTATTCAAGAAAAATCAAATCAAGAAAAGGCGTCAGACTATGGCTTTAATCAATTAGATGATTATGAGTATCAGACAAATCCTATTGATGGAGCAACAATTACCTCTATTCAAAAACTATGGAAAGAGAATAAAAATGGTGGTAAACCGATTATTGCTGTTTTTGTTGCAGATGTTTCCGGTTCAATGGACGGTTCTCCTATACAATCACTGAAGCAATCCCTGTTGAATAGTAGTAAATACATTGGCGATGATGCCTTTGTGGGATTGGTGTCATATAGTTCAGATGTTACAATCGAATTGCCAATTGAAAGAATGAATTCAAAGCAACGGAGTTATTTTACTGGAGCAGTTAAAGGATTAACTGCGGATGGTGGAACTGCAACATATGACGGAACATTGGTTGCTTTAGATATGGTGCAACAAAAGTTGAAAGAAATTCCAGATGCACGTCCAATTATTTTTGTTTTATCGGATGGTGAAACAAATGAGGGTTATAGTTTTAACAAAGCAGCACCAATTATCAAAAGCCTAAGCGTTTCAGTAAATACCATCGGATATAATGCGCAACTGGAGGAACTTAAAAAACTATCAACGATCAATGAGAGTGCGACAATCAACGCAGATAACGATGATGTTGTCTATCAGTTGAAACAGCTATTTAATGCTGAATTATAGGCCAAATTAGCATTATTCAAGGCTAGAACAGACTTGCTCTAGCCTTGTTTTTTGCTCAACTAATTTGAAAAGGAGCCAACGATTATGGAAAAAATTCATAGAGAAATGCCTGAATTATCTTCAGAGTTAAGACAGAGTATTATAAAAATGCCGAAAGTTATTCGTGAATGTAGCGGTGTTAGTATATATGGGAAACGAATTAAAAGTATTATTTATACAATGGATGTAGCAGTTATTGCAAATAATGATGCAGATGCGGTTTTAGCTGTGTATCCGTGGACACCAAACACACGTATATTAAGTGCAATCTCACAAGTAGCTCAGGTGCCGATTTTAGCAGGCATAGGGGGCGGTTTAACATCAGGAAATCGTTCTTCACGTTTAGGAACATTCGCTGAGGAACATGGAGCGTATGGAGTAGTATTAAACGGTCCAAGTGATTTAGGAACAATTGAAGTGGTAAATGAAGCTGTAGATATTCCTATTATTTATACTGTTGTAAATGATAAACGTGATCTTCATAAGTTGGTAGCAGCTGGAGTAGATATATTTAATGTCGCTGGTGGTAAAAATACAGCACAATTAGTAAAGTGGATCAGGGAAAGCTTTCCAACTTTTCCAATCATTGCTTCTGGTGGAAAAACAGATGAACAAATTAGAGAAACAATTGAAGCAGGAGCAAATGCTATTACCTACACGACTTATGGGAAAACAGAAAGCTATTTTCAAGAAAAAATGGAGTCTTATAGAGATCAGGCAAGCCCCGAAGAGTAGAGATGCTTTCATATCATGAGTTGTATAAAATTTAAAAATTGATTTGAAACATCATTTAATGTATAATTACTCTATACATTAAATGATGTTTTTTGAGGGGGATTTATGATTAATATTACTGATTTAGGTCTAATGACTTTTTCACGAGCTAGTGAGCAATGGGGAAAAGAGAGAACTTATGTCTTGCAGCAACACAGGAAACACCCACAAAAATTTTTACCAGGATCAGTGGCCTATTTAAATGGTGGGAAAACAAAAGGAACCTGGGTGATTACTCGTGAAGGAATGGAACATTTAACTGGCCAAACGGCTGCTGAAGCAGCCAACGAATTATGGCAAGTAGTATCTTTGAAGGACTTTAACAAAGTACAAGAACATTTCACAACAACTGAAAAGGAGGCAATTGAGAAATTGCTACAATTAATCGATGCCTATACGGTGGATACAAAAACTTTACCTTTTAAAGAGCGCAAATTAGATTTTATAGATCCACAAAAAAAGAATTATGGCATTAAGTTACCAGGTGGCATGATTTTCTACTATACAAATGTTAGAAAAGGAAATCTTCCCGATATTTTCCATCAAGGTGGGTTTACAGCTGAAAGAAGAGGTAGTTACTTTCTTGTGAAAGATAAAAAAGAATTTGAGATTGCACAAATTTATTTATCTGGAGAGATCGAATTATTTTACTCAGATACGCCAAGTAACGTAAAAAATGACTTAGAGATAATTTCAACTAAGATCAAACGATATGCTGAAGACTAATTAGGATCTAGCAAGGCAGTCTCTTGTCAAGTTGTACAATTTGTAGTACGATTAATTCTGAAAGTGAGGGATAGTGTGATGGAAGCAACTACCTATAGTAATTTTAGACAAAATCTAAAGGATTACATGGATCAAGTAAACGATGATGCAGATTCATTGATCGTTACGTCAAAGGATGATAAAAACATTGTTGTTATGGCACAATCGGATTATGACAACTTGATGGAAAACTTTTATCTAATGTCGAGTGAGGCAAACAGAGAAAAAATAGATCAAGCCATTAAAGAACTTGATGAAGGAAAATATACGTCTCTTTCTCTGGAGGATATTTAATGGAATTACGATGGTCCGACCAGGCATTAGAAGATCTAAAATATTGGAAAAAAAATGATAGTACAAAGGTTTCCCGAATTAAGCGGCTGTTAAGCAATATTTTAGAGACACCTTATGAGGGATTGGGCAAACCAGAGCCTTTAAAATTCCAATGGAGTGGCTATTGGTCAAGAAGAATAAATAGCGAACACAGGCTCATTTATCGATGTGAAAAGACGTATGTTGAGATTGTATCTTGCCGTTTTCATTACACAAAATAGAAAGCACTTGGTTGTTGAAACCAGGTGTTTTTTTCGTCAATAAAAGGAGTTTTTACTTGTTTGTTTGTACAATATGTTGTACAATTTGTGTAAGATATCAGATTGGAGGGGAAGAATGTGAATCCACTAATTTTAACAGATGCTGAAGCTAATTATTTATCTGGTTTATTGAAAAATGAAACAGTGAAAAATCAAGCTATCATGCGTAAAAACAATGATTTAAAAGGTTTTTTTGAAGAAAATAACAAAATGAATGGTAGTATCGGAAGGAAAATTACAAATAGTCTCAAAAAAGATCGGCAAAAAAGGAGAGATTAATAATGGAATTAGAAGATAGACAAGAAAAAGAATCAGTTTCCAGCTCTCAACGTCAGGCATTTTCAATGATGGGGGAAATATATCATGATCAAATCGTTTTAGAAAATGAACTAAAAAATATGTCAAAAGAAGACAAATATCAATTAAAGAAGTTTCTATCTACAAAAAAAAGTAAGGACATTTTGATTCAAACAATGGATGGCTCACTGGAAGAATTAGAGAGAGTTTATGGAAAAGAGAATGTAAAAAACTTCTCAAAAAGGATCAAGCATAAAGGAGGAAAAAATGTGTAGAAAGGAAGGAGCTAACATGAAAAAAGATGAGATAAAAAATGAAATGCTCCAGCTGGCAGAATATATCTCTGGCAGTAAGGAAATTACGGATTTAGCAATAATCGGAACGATTGACTGTATTTTTAATAAAAGATTTCCTGTTGGAGTTACAACAAAAAAATTACAAAAAGAATTTTTTAAACTGGATAGAAAAGAACAAAAAGAGTTGTTAATCGAGTTTTTGCAAATGTTATGAATGTGACACAATCGGATTGTGTCGCATTCGTAAATTCATATGAATTCAAGTGGCTCTAAGGGTGACAGACGATGATGACCAGGTCCTTTTTTTGTTGTTGTTTTGAATAAGACTTAATACATGATATAATAGATTTAAGTCTTATTTAGAAAAAGATAGAAAAAGAGGGATTTTTTTGAACGTTGTCGAACCAATTCGAGAAAAAAAACAGATCGAGGGGATCAAAGGAATTTTATCAGCTGGAAAAATGGGCCAACGAAATGTGTTGTTGTTTTCTATTGGCATAAATACGGCTTATCGAATTTCTGATTTACGTCGCTTAAAATTATCCGACGTGCTAACCGTTTCTCGTGGCCGAGTAGTGGCCAAAGAAAGATTGGCCATGAAGGAGCAAAAAACAGGGAAACATAATTCCATTGTCATTTCCAGAAAATTAAGAAAGTTGATCCTGGACTACGTGGAAAATGAGTTTCCTAAGCAGCTGCTTATACAAGACTTTGATTATTATTTATTTCCGAGTCGTAAAGGGAACAATCAGCCATTGAGTCGGCAAGCTTTGTGGGCGGTTATCAGTAATGCGGCCAATACGATGGGCTTAAAAAATATTGGCAGCCACTCGATGCGCAAGACGTTTGGGTACTTTTTATATAAAAATGGGACTCATATCGAAATTATCCAAGAGCTGTTGAACCATTCTTCCCAACGAGAAACGTTGCGCTATATTGGAATCACACAAGAAGATAAAGATACGGCCGTTATGAGCTTAGACTTATAAAGTTGTCTCAAAATTTCTCTCAAAATCAATCTATCACTAATTTACGATTGTGAGAGGAACATTCTGAGGCACGTTCAGTTAATTAATGTTGATAACGGACTGAATAGAAAATTAGGGAGGATTAAAAATGGCGCGAGAAAGTTACGACCAGTGGAAAGTACCCAAAAGTCAGTTCAATCAATCAATGACTTACTATGTCAAGTGCGACTGTGGAGACTTGGCAAAATTGACTTTTTATTCTGGTCCATTTGAATGTCCGACATGTCACAAGAAATATATACAAAGACGTGGACAATATGTAGAAATGAAATAAGCGATTAAAAAATTTTGTAAGAAATTAGGAGGATAATGAATGGAATTCTTGAACTGGACTGTTAATGCATTATTAATTTTCATGATTGTTGTAATGATTGGTGGCTTTTTCTACGCTGTAGTTATAGCAATCGTCACAACCGCTAAGGAATTTAAGACAAAAGATGACGTTTTAAATTCTTTGAATATGGATAATTCAAGTTCATTCGACCCTTATACAGCTTTGAAAGTTCTTGAAAATGAAAATCCTATTGAATTTGAAAAAGTTGTTAAAGGGTTGGAAGATACTCTCAAAAAAGATCAAGAAGGGAAGAGTCATGAAAAAGGATAAATAAGTACTAAATAACTTCTTTTATCCTGATTTGCTTCCTTCAAAAATTGAAATACAAAGTTTACAATAAAAGTACTAACTTATTAGAAAGAAGGATTTAATTATGAGCAGTAAAAGAAAAGAAATTTTGAATGAATTATCTGACCTGTATGTTTTGCGAGAGGACAGAATAAATTTTAACAGAATTGAAATGTACACTCTACCTAACAGTTTTATTAGTATAAAAGATGTTTTCGTCGATGAAAGAAGAGATCCACAACCAGTGATAAATTGTAAAGGTAAGAGATGGTTCCCTATAGTCAAACTTGATAACGGAGATGAAATGATTATCTTATATCCTAGCGCTCCGATAAGGAAAAAGAATACAGCAATTGAAGATATTCAAGATGCTGAATTTGTTGAAAAAAGAATTAAACAGTTACTTGAACTTAGATAGCTCTTTCAAAAAGGATCAGAAAGAAAGCATGGTAGAAACTGATGAGCGTTTGATGGAACTATTAAATACTATGATTACCCTAAAAAATGATCACTAAAGCAGGAAATGTGTTCCGAAACCAAGAAAATCGTACACAAATAACTGTAAAACGTACGAATTTGCACTGAAAAAGATAAAAAATAGTAGGAGGAAGGCAAATGAAAAGAACATTGATTGGAAAAATGCCAGCAGGTAAAGAGGTTGAAATGAAATTTAATAATGCAAGCTACATACGACAAGGAAGGATTCCAATTTAAAAGATTTAAATGTTTAAGCACTATAGGTACAGTAATTGAATTTGAGGATGATTCGGAACCAGAACCCTTTGTTAATGGATTGCTGAGAGGTTCGCTAAATACTGTTAACGTTGTTGAAACAAAAAATGGTTTTGGATTACGTGTCTTTTCTTTCGATGCCTCGGAAGAAAATTCTAAACAAAGAATAGCTGATTATTATAAAGCTGTTCTTACTATGAGACAAGCTGATTTAAACGAAGCAGAACACTTTTATTCACGTCTCTTAGAGAAAATGTAATATGTCTATAAAAAAACTGAAGGTGGAATTTTTTTATGAATAAAAAATTTAGAGTTAGACGTTATGTAAGACAATTTTTACAAGAAAATAGATCAAAGAAGCTTGTTCAGTTAGATATCTCAACTCTTAGTGACAGTCAAACTACAGTGGCAGTTAGAATGATGCATAAACTAATAGTGAATTCCCGAAAAAACAATCAAAGTGTATCAATAAAGACTCATTGAGTGTTCAAAAAAACTGGAATGTAAAGCTAATCCCTCTATATATAGAGCTAATTCTTATCCATTAAATTGGAATTATGCTGATTGTGTAGGAGAGCATAGTTCCCCTACAAACGATCCTGTTTCATTGCTAAATCATTGGATTGAAGATTTGATTCTAAAAAAGGATTACGGAAGGAGAATAACATGAAGATAGAGTTTCGGTTTTTGAATAAAACCACGTCAACTTTTGAAGTAGTATATTTTCAAAACTGGAATGATAGACAACCTCTTTTTACGCATGATCCTAAGAAAGCAAAAAAATATTGGCATAATCAATCTGCTGAAAAAGATTTAAATTTATTAAATAAAGTAAAATCAGAAACAGCAAAAACTTTATCAATTAAGCTAGTTTCTTAACTTGTCAAAATGTTTAGGAAGAGATTGGAGGTGTGTTGTATGAGTCAAAAAAATATTAAGTTAGTTACTAAGATAGATTCTATTGATTTTTATAAAAAAATATACAACAAAGTGTGTAATTCTTTTTGGGAATTTAGACCAATATTTTTTGTTTCTCTATTAATAGGAATGATGATATTTTGTCTACTCATTACTCAGGTTATTAATGACAAAGTTTTAAATGTAGGTAAACCAGTTGATTGGGGAAATTTAAAAATAACTGCTTTAATTGGCCTGTTCTTTTGGTTACCTTTTTTTATCTTTCTTTTCAAGCATAAAAAAAAACAGCAGTAGAAGCCTCAGATACACCCAATATTTAAAAGAAATTAAAAATGAGAGAGGCTTAGAAAATAAGGACATTGATGAACTTATAGATGATATTGGAATTCTAAAGGTAAAGTATAAGGCGGAAAGAGACTACCTCCTGAATATGCTCTTAAAAATCGGGAAATTAATTGTTCTTCCACTATCTGCTGCAATTTTTAAAGGGTTAATAAGTGACCTATATCTTGTTTTACTTGGATTAACGTTCATATGTGTACCTATTCTGTCATTAGGTCTAGCATTTTGGACTGATTTCAAGTCTTTTGAAAGCTTAAGATGTTTTGGAATTAAAAATTATTATGTTGTTTCAGTAGTGAAACGAGAATTAATGTATATGAAAAAGTTATAATATATATTCAAAAACAATCACTAATTAAAGAAAGTCGATTCTCTACAACTTACATAAAAATAAGAGAAAAGTATTCAAATTTAACATTTGAATGAAACTAGTAAGAAACAGAAAGAGGGGATTGTAATGGATTTTCTATTAAAGTTGCTAGGCGTTAAATATTTAATTGGGTCTGGAGAAGATTTTCAATGTTCACGAGTATTTTTCCTGTTGATGCTATGTTGGTTAATAATTTCTTTTTGGAAAATGCTGATCTTACTCGCTGTTTGTTCAATAGTTGTTTTTGCGAGTATCATTTTCATTTTGATAAAGCTCAGAAAATTTAAACAGAACTTTCGTTAATACATGAATCAGAAACGTAGAAAGAGCAACCAACTTACAATTGGGTGCTTTTTTTGCACTTAAATTGTAAACCTGCCCTTTACAAAAAGAACATAAGTTCGTATAATAAGAACTGAAGACTAGCAAAGGATTGATAATATTTGAATTTTGATTATTCATCAGAACCTAAACGAGATATTTTTTTGATTGATGTGAAAAGTTTCTATGCCTCAGTAGAATGTGTGCAGCGTGGCTATGATCCATTAACGAAAATGTTAGTTGTCATGAGTGCTGGAGATAACACCGGAAGTGGATTAGTTTTAGCGGCCTCCCCTATGGCCAAAAGAATATTGGGGATCTCAAATGTTACTAGAGGAAATGAATTACCTGATAACCCTTCTTTAGAAATTGTTCCACCAAGAATGCGGTTATACATTCGAGAAAACATGAAGATTAATAAAATTTACAATGAGTACGTGGCCGATCAAGACTTACATTTTTATTCTATTGATGAATCTATTCTTGATTGTACCGCTTCTCTAAATTTGTTTGTACCCGATGATTCATTAACAAGAAGTGAAAAAAGAGTTCAACTAGCCAACATGATCCAGAATAAAGTAAAAAAAGAAACAGGCTTAATTGTTACGATTGGAATTGGTGATAATCCGCTTTTGGCTAAGTTAGCATTAGATAATGCGGCTAAATATAATTCTAATTTTGTGGCTGAGTGGACATATGAAAATGTTAAAGAAACAATTTGGAATATTCCTACTCTCACTGATTTTTGGGGAATAGGATCTAGAACAGAGAAAAGCTTAAATCTAATGGGGATTAGGTCCATTGAAGAGTTGGCTAATTGTAATCCCTGGAGACTTAAAAATAAGTTTGGCGTTATTGGCTTACAGCTTTACCACCATGCCAACGGAATTGATCGATCAATCATATCTGAACCCTACAAACCAATTGAAAAATCTTATGGCAATAGTCAAGTATTAGATCGAGATTACGTGAGACAGGAAGAAATCGAAACGGTAATTAGAGAAATGGCCGATCAAGTAGCAACACGTATCCGAAAACACCATTGTCAAACAATGTGCATTCATATTTACATAGGTTATTCATTAACTGAAGCTGAGAAAGCTCTATCTAGGCAAATGAAGATACCAGCAACCAATAACACAAAAAAACTAACAGAGCATTGTTTACAACTTTTTAGGAGATACTACAGCGGTAAAAACGTTAGGCATATTGGTATTACATACAAAAACCTAATATACACGGAAAACGTGCAACTTGATCTATTTGAAGAACCTGAAATTACTGAAGCACAAGAAAAACTTGATAAGATTGTTGACAAAATTAGAATGAAGTTTGGTTTTACAAAATTAGTCCATGCTGCAAGCTTGAAAAGTTCGGGCCGAGCCATAAAGCGAAGTTCTCTTCTAGGTGGTCATACTGGAGGTATGGATGGATTGGAGAATGAAAAGAATGAGTGAACTATTAAATGGTTATCAGGATAGAAAAATGGCTAAATGGACAGGTTTTTACCTATCAGAGCACACTAGTGTTATAGAGAAAGAAAGACAGCTTAAATCGCAAACTAATGTGAAAAAAGACCGTTTATCTATGGAAGAAATAGATGTTGTGCTCTACACTGCTCGCTTGTATAATAAACCTGTATCTATTCAAAAAGAAGAACTCGATGCTGAAGGGAATTACCCTGAAGATGTGATAGGGATAATTGAGGGATATGATTGTTTGGGAATTATTGTTAATGGTTGTAAAATTGACTATGATGAAATTAGGCATGTGGAAATAAAAGAATTTGAAAAATGGAGTAGCTTATAAAAGAGACAAGCATACATGTATACACATATACATGTATGCTTGTCTCTTTTGCTTTGAATGTTCTTAAAACAGCTTTTTTAAGGTATACATGTATACTTATATACACGTATACCTTAAAAGTTAATTACCTTTTTTATAATAGCTTTTCTTGAATGATGAAACTAGACGTAGCTTTTTCTTTTGAACGATGTCTTGAAATTCCAAACGTTGTTCTCGATCTAAATTATTAATCATTTGATCCATCATTGCGCCTAACAATTCATAGTTGTATTCAAATTGATCGCTAAAGAGGTCAAGAAGAGCGTCGTATTCAACCTTTTGCATGCGTTGAACTCCGATCATTGTTCGACCCAACTGGTATTCTTCTAAAGCAAGTTGAAATTCTTCTAAATCGTTACTTTCTTCTTTGAAATTTGATTGAAGGTTTTTATCTTCAGGGATATATGGGTTGCTAGGTTCAGGTAATCTGTTTCTTTTAACGCCATCTTTAAAAGTTCTATTAGTCTCTTCAATTTCAGGCATTAAGCTACTGCGTTTAGGAACAGAGTTTTTATCCATTTACATTTTCCCCTTCTTTCTCAAAATTTATGTATTCCTGTCCAGATTCACGGTACAAAATTCTTGTTAGTGATTCAATTGCAAGCTTGTAGTATACTTCAAGTATTTGTTTATCCCAACGATCCTCTAAGCGAATTCCTCTTCTTGGAACTGAGGTAATTCTTCGCATGTAAGGAATAATAGTGCTAAACAATTCGGAATCTCCAAATTCATCAAGTGCATCTTGATACACTTCGAGGTCCAAGGTCCATTTAGGAGTGTTTTTTAACACTTCAAGTCGTTTACGAGGTAGTTCACCATTTGAATCTAAAGGTGATCCAGGAGCGTTAAGCATGCTTGCTAGAATTCCTAGAATATCAAAATCTTGTTTGAATTTGTAAATTTTTGGTACAAATTTTTTAATAAAGTCAACTGCGTTTTCTAAACTGTCAGATTGAGTCTGTAAAGCAACGATAATGTAGTCACTACCATACACAGCACTTTTTGTAGCATATGAATCACCTGGTGGAGTATCAGTAATTAAGATATCTAGATCTTGAATGTATGGATCTAAAAGTGAAGGTAGATAGGAAATCTTTTGATGTTCAAGTGAATCAAAATTAGGAGAACCTTCAGCTGCAACACCAAACTTGACATCTAAAAAATTTGGAAAGCTAAAAAAATCTGAAGTAGATGGAAATAAATACAAATTGCTATTTATTTCAACACGAACCTTGCTTAAATCCCCGTTCTTTATTCCTCTCATTAATGTTTCTTCATAAGCAAAATCACCTTCTTTTTGATTTTGTTTGGTTATTATTAATGAATTTGTAGTGTTGCCTTGTGCGTCTTGATCTACAACACCTACTTTCAGCCCCATCATTGAAAAAATATTTGCTAATTGGACTGTTGATGCTGTTTTTGAAACGCCACCTTTCCAATTCGCTATGACAATTTTAATTGGTGCTCTACGCATAGTAACTAATTTTTTTATTAAAGCAACCAACTCTGAATCTTGTTGTAGAAATTCTACTCTTATAGCCAAGTAAATCATCCTTTCCTATTTGTACACATGAATACATAGATACAAGTATACATGTATACCACTTACTAGTTGATTTAATAGTACCAGATTCAAATTAGTTAGTCAAGTGATAACCAATTAGGTATACGTGTATACATGAAAAATCATTAAGGATGTATACACTGACAAATATAAATACTAGCATAACAGCATTTTAAAATAAAGAAATGTATACATGTATACGCGTATACGTTAATCATATGTATACATACAATTAATTTACAACATATTCTAAATTTTTACATTAGGTTTTATGTATACATGTATAAAGAAGAACAACGTATACATGTATACGTTAGAACGATCTAAAAAAAATTTTAAGTTTACAAATGCTTTAAACTATTGTATTGTTTTTGTTATTAAGACATAAAAAAAGAGACCTAGAAAAAAATGACGGCAAATCAAATTTTTTCTTTAGAATCAGCATACCCAACTACGTGATCCTTCTGTCTCAATTTGTTATATTACAAGTGTTTACACGCACTTTTATGTAATAAGTATAGCAAATTTTGACAAAAAATACAATAGTTTAAGGCTTATTTGTTGTGTTTAAAACGCTTTCTTTGGTGCTTTGAAGCAAAAATATACCTTTTCAGAAGTATTGAAGGACACATGGGGATTTCTTTGTGTTCTTCTTTTTTTGGAAAGGAAGCCATTATGATTGTTAATTTGTCTAACATATATGACATATTTTTAAAAAATGGTATACGGAAATATAAGTATAAAAATAGCCAAATAAAGCCAATTGGCTACCTTCCAGAAGGGAAAAAAGGGGCTATTTTCGGTCTGAGATCCAAAAAATCTATGACTGAGTATGGGATGCGTGGAATAGTTTTTACTTCTGAAGAAGCTCTATTGGAGAACGAAAACAAACTAACCCACTGGACACCTAATATTTATTCTTATGGCGCTTACGCTGATAAAAATAGATCAATTATTGTTGGGCACTCTGAAAAGAATTTGCAACAAATCAACACGTTTATGATTGATTTTGATTTAAAAGTTGGTAATACTTGCTCAGCACAAGATATTATTGATTGCAGCATTGATCTTGGCTTCGTTCCAACACTCCTCTTGAATACTCCTGGAGGATATCAGGCTTTCTATGTGCTAGAAAAGCCCTGGTTTATTTCCAATGCAGCAAATTACAGCTCTATTGGAGTTGCAAAAAATGTATCGAGAAGTCTTAGAAATTACTTTGCGGAAGTGTTTCCTGGAATTGTTGATATTGGTTGCAATCACTTTGGAATCACACGTATTCCGAGAACAGACAATGTAGAGCATTTTTATCCTGAATTTACGTACGATATGCAAAAGTTAATTGACTGGTCAATTGATTATGTAGCTGACAATAAATCTGAAAAAACGAAGCTTTGGACTTTGCCTTCTAGAAAACAAAAAAAGCAAATTACTGATTCGTGGGTGGGAGATTTAATTACCTGTAATGGGATAGAAGGACACAAAGGCTTGCTCGGAAGAAATAGCACAGTATTCACCGTATCATTGGCCTACTATTCAGCTGGAAAAACGATGGAAGAATGCTACAACGACATTGATCAGTTCAACTCTAATCTTGACTCACCTATGAACGATGAAGAAGTCTTGAAAGCTGTGAAATCAGCGTATTCAGGAAAATATAGAGGAGCACATAGAGACTATATTGAACCTTTGAAACAGAGTTGGCTCTCTGGATGCTCGTCTGAGACACCAAAGAAAAGAAAAAAAAATGCGGGCTATCGAAGTCACCCTAGTACCTGGTATAAATTCAAAAAAAATCGATCAGAGCGAAAATATTCACACAAACACGAATGGAAAAAAGATTTGTTAGCATTTTTGAAGGACAAAAGTTATACGTATAAACCTTATTTTGTGACGACAAAAAAAGAGATTACTGAAGCTTTACTAATTCCAGCACGTTCTTTAGATAAAATTCTAAAAGAAATGCAGGAAGACGGCCAACTATATTTTCAAGTGAAGGCTGGCCGAGGTGGTGGGATAAAAATTGCAACAAAACAAGCCTTGATTAAGACAATATTGTTGGTAAAAAAAGAAGTAAATCAAGCGTACAGAGAAGCGATCACGAAAGTATTTCCAGAAGCAGCTATCTTAGTTAACATGTTTAATAAAGTTGCTAAAACTGAACCAAAAGCGTACTACCAAGCGAATTTGGAAGAGTGGAACACTGGATAAAATTAAACCTGCAAATTGCCAATTACTTTTATTTCTTTTATACTTTCTTTCCTCTTTGCTAGTAGTATAAAAGACCTAGATATTGTTTAATCCAGGGCTTGTTTTTTCGTTATAGAGAATCAAAGGATACTGCTTTTTTTAGCTCGTATGTTTCTTTGTTTTTGTGTGAGTTGTATTGATATTTAACTGCGTTTGCGGTGTTTATATCACCTGCTAATTTGAAGCTTTCAGATATTTCTAATAGTTTATCAAGTTCTTTTTTGTCATTATCTTTTAGATAATTTATCATTATTTCATTTATTCGGATGTAAAACAAGTATCGTAAATCTGTGTGGACTTTAGCAAAATTTTTATGTTTGTTCAGTATTTCAGTTGCTAACTCTATGTTATTTTCATTGATACAAATATCACAAATGTTGTTGAGAATTTTATGAATTTGAGTTCTGTAAATAACAGTATCTTCACCGTAATGGTAGGGATCAAAGGTTGGTAGATTTCTGTAAAGAGTTATTAATTCATCATAAGATAAAATGTGAGTTGCTAGATCTCCAATTAATCTTAAGTCATATAAGCTAAAATCTTTATTTAGAGATAACATGTCCATGAGTGGAAAGCAGACATTTTGGACTATCTGGAGGAACAATGTTATCGATATCGTCCAGAAATTGCAACGACAAAAGGTGAACTACAAGCTGCTATAAAATATCAGGATAAAAGCATACCGAAGAGATCACTTGATAAAGCAATTAAGGAATTAGAAGCAGAAGGAAAAATTTATGTACAAGCACGACCAGGTCGTGGCGGCGGATTAGTCGTTGCAACAAGAAAAGCACTGATCCGTACGGTGATTGTAGTAAATCAAACGGTCAAAGAAGCGTATAAAGACGCAATCAGGACCTTTTTCAAGGAAGCAGCTATGTTAACTAAGATGTTTGAAACACCAGGAACAGGCGACAAAGTAGGGGTATTTGCCGAGCAATCAAATCTTTGGGACACTGGATAAATCAAAACATGCACACTGCCAATACATTATATCTAGGATACTTTTCTGGAATAATAAAAAGACCCCACTCTAAGTAGCTAAGAGTGGGAAGACTTAATTTGGACTATTTGGTAAAATTACACTGTAAATGATGTATTTTCTGCAAATGACCTTTCTAGACTTTCTTTTAGATCTTGTTTGGATTCTATTACTCTGTCTAAGTCTGATCTCATGCTTTCTATCTCTCTGAATTCTCCAATTTCTTGTAGCGTAGACATTAGAGCGACAATTTTAGAGTAATAGTCTAATTTCTCTGGTTTTGTTGCGTATTCTAAAAGGTATTCTAAAAAAATTACATGAATCTTGAATCGGTAGTCAGTAGAGTGAGAGAATTGTCTTTTTGCAATGAGAATGTATTTTTGAGCGTTATGTAGATCATTTTCATGTAGTCTTGTCGTAATAATATTCCGTAAACTGTTGTAGGCATAGGCCTTTGTTTCTGGCGTTCTTTTCTCTATGTCTGTAATAGGGATCATGAGTCTAATGAGTTTGGCTACTGTATTTTCTGGAAGTAAGGTGCATATCATTAACAAGAGTGAGTAATCATATTTTGTGTAATATTTTCTGTTCAAAAGATGCGTGTTTACTTGTTCAATTTCTGCTTGAGAGATTGGAGGTATGTCTTTTTTCCATAATTTTGAAAAATGAAATTTGATTGAGAGCAGATTTGAAAGTTCTCTTGTTGTTTTTTTTTCTTTAGAATCAAGATGTTTGTAATACTTTAGTAAAGCGTTTTTTTTACTGCTATTAGGTTTTTTCATACATAGTGTGGATAAGGTTATGTATTGTTGTTGTTCTGTTTGTGCGTCGGTGTTTGAAAATTTTAGAATTTCTTCTGGAGCGATGGACACATTGTCTAATATTTCTAAAAATTCCCGAATACTGACTCTTTCAGTTCCCAGTTCAAATCTAGATAATTTGGAAGGACTTTGTTTTGGGTTGTTTTTGGTTGGAAGAATGTCTTTTAGTGTCTGATCATTGTTTTTACGGAAAAAGCGTAAGGATTCATTGATTTGCATGGTTGTTACCTCTTTTCTATGAAATTATTAAGTGTTTGAAATAAACGTGTGTATACGAACCGTTTTTTGGTGTTTTTTGGGTATTTTTTATGAATTTCATTTTTTTTTGCTTTATAACGCTAATATTGGTTCGTATACACAAATGTCAATTTTTTTTCTTGCAATGGGCGTAAATTGTGGTAAAGTGTAGCTATAATAGCTATTATGATCTGAGATATCTCATAATTTTTTGGAAGGAGGGACTAGTAATGGACTTTTTGTTTATAGCAATTTCTACTCGTGGTGTTATTGGAATGCCATAAATAGTATCTGATAAATGAATAAAATTGGAGTTCTTGAGGAACGTTGCGTATAAAAAAATTGTGTGCTATGCTAGGTAAAATCATTTTTTACCTAGCGCAACACACAATCGCAAGTTAGATCCTTTTGATCTTTGACATAACAAAAAAAGAACCGTCTCCTTAGGCCTGAGAAACCTAGAGGGAGATTAGGATGTTCAACCGTTTTTGAACATACGTCGGTCCTTTGTTGCAACTATAGTCACAACAGTAAAATTATAGCACTTTTGGACTCGAAAGAGTAGTCAAATATAGAAAAAGGAACATTTGTTTTGTTATTTTTCAGTGTTCATAACTTACTGTTTGTCAGAATAGCTGTATCAAAGGGGAGAGTATGCATGTTCAATGCAACTCTCCTCTTTTTTTGTTCTTGGGGAAAAGAGAGGAAAAAAGAAAAAAATGGAAAAGGAGTGAAGGACACGATGAAGCGAAGAACGAAAGTATCACTAGAACAACTGCTTGGCATGGAAAAAGGACGCATTCAGTTATTTAACAAACAGTTTTATTGGATTGCGAGAGGGGTTGCGTATCATCAGGTTGTGTTGTATGAACAAGGGGTTCCGGTCTATCAAACAGTTGGGGAAAGGCAGACACTAGAGTCACTTTTTGATCGAATAAAGTTTGTGTTCTCTCCTTCAGGTAAAGTCATCGCAAGAAGAATAGCCCATGAGGAACCACTTTTATTGGGGAAGAAAGAGTGGGAGGATTTTTCATGAGCAAGGGATTAGCGTTCAGTTTAGAAGATGTTTGTCGTTTAGGAAAAAGAATTGTTCTGTTTCCCAACAAAGGAGTACAAGTCTATTTCATCAATGGAAAGTATGCTGAACGGTATGTGGATGTGTTCCAAGAGGGGAAAAAAGTACCAACAGTTTTTGAACGACTCCCTCTTGAGAAAATCTATCCGACCATTCAACGGGTGTATGATCGAAAGACAAAAGGGGTGCTAATCGCTAGAAGGGCGCACCCTGCAACACAATTAAGGTCAACAGGAAAGGGCATGGGAAAAAAAATACAAAGGGAAACAGAAATGAGTCGGGAGCAACATTCCCTTGTTGAAAGTCAACAGGTGTTGTGAAGGCAAGATTAACCTTTTCTTATTTGCTAATTTTAGCAACACATGGTTTTTAGCGTCAGTACATTACACAAAACAATCTCGAAAGTCTATGAACTTAGGTCGAGAAGCTAAGAAAAGTACTATTCAGAGGTGAAATCTCTGTAGTATGTTCACTTGGCTAGGTAGAGGGAGTAAACACAATGATTGTACGAAAAACAATCTGGAAAATTGTGGAATGTGAAGATGAAGGGAACCCTATAGTCGGTTTGGTCACCGCCCTGCCAATCAGCGTAGCTACTAAGGAGCAGGGGTTAGAACTTCCCGGGCTGAAAGAAGCCGAAATGGAAAGTGAACATTGCTACAGTACGGTGAGAGATATGCCAAGACATACATTAAAAAGTGTATCGAGCGTATATTCTGCTCTCACAGAGTTAGGGGAACGATTGCTATAACCCTGCGAAACAAAACGACCCGTTTATTTTAGAACATTCGAATGAAATTAGTAAATAAGAAAAGGTTAATCCACATGAAAATTAGAAAGGTGTGAAGTACAAATGGCAGAAGAACGCTACAAAACAAAGGAATTATTAGCAGAATTGGTGCAGTTTTTGGAGGAACAACCCACAAAAAAAGTGGTGGTAGAAGACTACTTCAAACGTACGAAAGGAACCCAGAAGTGGACAAAACCTCGAGTGATAGCTTGTTACAAAGCCATTCAAGAAGCCAAAACAACCCAGATTCAAATGGATTACGTTTCCGTACAAAGAAGCGAGGAAACATGGGCGTATTGTATGAGAGTCACGTTGCCGACTGCGAAAAAGTAATGCCTTTGTATTTACTTTTTGTTTATTTTTTGATAGTATTAGGTCATAAAATAAAAGAAGAGGTGCTTAACATGAAAGCAAGACAACAAGGAAATGCGCTGGTTCTAACCATTCCAACTAAATTTCAAGTAGAACCAAACACAGAATTTGTAGCGATAAAAGGAGAAAATGGGAGTATCACCTACGTTCCTAAGTTAAAAAATGTATTTGAAGAAGCCGCCAAAGCTGGGGAAGATCTAAGAACTCCTTTGGAAGAGGAGTATATGCATGACATTGAAGAGTAATAAAGGATATGCAATAAACGGATACACTCCACAACAAGGAGATATGATTATTTGTAATTTCGATCCAACATTAGGCAGAGAGATTCAAAAAGAACGTCCGGCACTCGTTGTTAGCAGTAGCTATTACCATCAAACAACCGGCTTTTGTGTGGTATGTCCGATTACGTCCTCTAGCAATGTGAAGCCAGGATTTGTGAAATTATCCGATTCACACAAAGTGAAGGGACATATCAATGCGATGCAACTAAAGTTTGTTGACTTTATGGAGAAAGAACGTCGTGTACGGAAAGTAGAAGAATGCACAACAGATGAATTTGGGTTAACAATCCAAATTGTTTCAGCTATTTTTGATTTCGAAAAATTGATTGTTGAATAAAAATAGGTACCTTTTACAGTTGGTTAGTAATATTTCTAGATTTTTGGCAACGGAAAGGTTACTATGGAACGCTTACATTGTTGTTGGAATTGGTATAATAGTAGTACATGAACGAATAGAATGGAAGATACTGAGAGGGGAAAATGACCATGACGAAGAGACAAAAAATAGTGATACTTGTACTCATAACCATCGTACTAGTGGCGGGTGTTGGGGGTACGGTCTATGCAAGTCAAGTACATAAACAAGTCGAAGAAGCAGAAGAGACCGTGAAGGCAGAACGAGTGTCGGTAGAAAAGGTAACAAAAGAGTTGTCCAAATTATTGGATCAAAAAGACCCCTCTTATTTAGCGGAAAATGTGACAGAAGAACAAATAGCGTCATTGGATCAGCAGTTGAAACAGTCCGAATTTGTTTTTCAAGACGTTTCAGTGGATAAAAAGCTGTTGAAAGATCATGTTGTTGCGTATGAGTCAGCACAAGAAAAAGCAGACAAACTGATAGGAAGTATTTATGAGAAAATAACCTTGCAACGAGGGGTCAATACGTTGTTTCAGTCAAAAGATAAAGTTGCCATGAATGGCGCAAAAGTGGAAAAAGAGTTAGCCATTATCGATGGGCTAACGGAAGAAAAAATCAAATCGATTCAAGAAAGCATCCCCAAAGAAGAGACTGATTTTACAAAAGATGTTAAGGGATTGGTAGAGAACGCAAGCGGACAACTGAAACAAATCAGTACGGCAAAAGAAGCAGTAGCTAAGTTGTATAAGGGCAACAAAGTCGTTTCAACCGATCAAAAATTATACGATGCGGCAAAAGCAGAGACAGACAAAATCAAAAATGAGAAGACAAAAAAAGAGCTAACAGATCAACTAGGCAAAGTGAAAGCGGAGCTGGATAAAAAAGCGAAGGAAGTCGCTGTAGCACAAGCACAAGAAACAGCAACGAAAGAACAAACGGCACAAACCGAAACAACAGGGAATGTGAACGCAAATGTTGAGATAAACGATGCAGGTAGTACACAAGGAAATAATGCAACCGATACCGATACAGGTTCGTGGCAACAAGAATCAACTAACACAGGTGGTACGAGCAATTGGCAACAACCCACAACAGGTGGTGGGGGTGGCAACACCAATACAAATACTGGAGGTGGAGGCGGTTCAGGAAGCAATACCGGAGGGGGCGGCGGTGGCACGGTTACGCCACCGCCAACGACTGCTCCTACGATTGTTAGTGGCTATATCGGGAACTCAGGTATGATATTTTCTTCTGGGTTAGAAGCCAATCTGTATGGTAATAGCGTATTAGCTTCTGATCCATCTAAAAATGGATATGTGCTAATTGGTATTTTTTACAGTGATGGGTCAGAAAAATTTAGTATTGATTTTTACTAATTTTCTCTGGAATGAACGAGTGAAAATTTATATAAACCGTAGGAACTGCGGGGATAGCTTGGTTAAAAAGAGAGAAAGTCTCTGTTGCCAAGAAGTGTTTTCCTAAAGGGAAACGCAGTTCACAATTGAAGAAGCTGGAAAAGAGACTTAGTGAGGCAAGGATCACTGAGTCTTTTTTTGCATTCAGATATGAGGTGAGAGAAGATGAAAAAGGACTGTATCCGCAGTCCCGCCTATGCGGATGAAAAACAAGATTCATGAAAGGAGCAACGACAAATGAACAAAACAAAACGAATCATGAGATGGGCGTTAGAACGAAAATTGGTTCTAACGCTTTTGGTTGTGCTGGTGTTACAGTTGATTCAACCTGTTGTGGTATGTGCGGATACCGTAACCACACAATCCGAGTCTGTTAAACACAATGACGAACAACCAACACAGGAGACTGGTACGTCTGCCACAGAAGAATCGACACCAGAAGGGGCAGAAAATAAAGAGCAAGAAACGACTGTTCCTCCGGCTCTCACAGACAATTGGCTGGCGTACCAACAAAAAATAGTGGGAGAAGAACAGCCCCAAAGAGGAGAGAAAGAGTGGCGCAACTTTCTAACGCTGAATGGCTATGACTGGGTGGAGGGAGAACTCCGTAGTAGGACGGATTCCTCTTACCGAGACAATTTGTCCAGTTTAGTTGGGGTATTGGACACCATGACTAGTTACGCTGACCCGTTCTTGCGAGCAGAAACAGTTTTCGTTGACACAAGTTATGGGTCGTCCACCATCGGTTGGAGACAAAGCAACGGTAATAGTGAGCTAGGCTGGTATGCCAAACGAGACAGCGGAGGCAAGCTGTTGTGGTGTATTCAACCGGGGGTTCCACTAAATTGGGGCGCAAACGCAGGCTATGCTGTGGTAAATAATAATCAGGCGGCTTATATAAAATCTTCTCTAGTGGCCTATTGGGGTTGGGAAACCCAACAATCCATTGTGAACGCCTTCTATACGGAACGATTGATTCAAGAAGTGGTCACAGGAATCACCACCTCTGGGATTTACGATTATGCTGGAAAGGCGAGTCAAGCAGGGTACGATGCATTCAAAAAAAACACTATGGCAAAAGTCAATCAATTCTATGTGTTACCATCATTTGCCAATCAAACCGTTGAGTTAATACCAGGGGAGACGAAGACCCTGACGGATACTAACGGTTCATTGAGTTATTATAAAATGACAACCAATTCCGCCAATGTGACCGTCCAACAAACTGGCAATACCGTAAAACTAACGGCATCGCCTAACAGTAAGGATTTAGGATACATCCAATTCCAATACCATATAGATCCCTCTTATATTGGGGCTTCGTTAGTCTATACAGCACCGTGGCTTCAAAATGTTTTGCGAGCACGTGCTGGAGACCCAAAACAAACGATTCTCAACATCAAAGTGAAAAAGAATGCGGATGTGGTGGTCGAACACCGAGACAAGTACGATAACCGGTTGCTTCAAACGAAAACCGAATCCAAAGCCATTGGGTCAACGTATTCCTATACGCCGACCAATCCTTTAACAATCGGGTCAGAGACCTATGTGCCAACGAGTCTGACCCCCGTCACAGGTGTGGTTCAAACAGGTGGAAACAAAGTTGTCTTGTACTACGATCTCCAACGTACCTTGACTGTCTCCCACGTGGATAAGATCACCAACCAACTGATTGTCGACAAAGAGAAGGTCACCAAACGTCGAGGAGAAGCCTATCGGTTTACCCCACGAACGGACTTAAAAAAAGGCAACACGCCGTATCGCCCCTTGACGACAGATCCGGTGACAGGCACTATAGGGGCAACCAATCTGGAGATTACCTTCTACTATGAACTGCCTTATGCGACCGTTGGCTTAGAACGATTGGAGATTGACACCGCCAAAGCAGACAAAGGCTTGCCGTTTCGCTTACAGGTCACCCAAGAATGGTTGTACGATCCCACGCTTTTAGGAGACGAAGAGTTACCTGTTCGTGTGACGCTAACGGATCGAGACACGAAAACCGTCGTCTATGAACAAGACTATGCCCTACAAGACTTACCAAAAACAATCAAAGGCACGATTCCTACAGACTTTTTGGTGAAGGAACAACGGCACAACTACGAGGCAAGGATCCAAGTAGGCAATGAAGAGGACATTCTAGTGACAGCCTTGCAACTGGATACCGACGGCTATACGTCGTCTGAAAAAGAACTGGTGGTAGCGGCGGAAGAAGGACAGGTTCAGTATAAAAATGTTGTTCGAACAGCGCGTACCTACGGGAAAGACATGGAATTGTACTATGAAACGTTGAACCTAGACGTGCCGAAGCTAGCGCCTCAAAAAACAGGGTATGGGTTTTCCTACACCCTGAAACCAACCTATACCAATGACTTAGGACAAACGGCAACCGTCGGCTTTTCTCTCAACGCACCTGAAAGCTTGTTAGATAGTTTCCTAGAATATGAGAAAAAAGAAGGGAAAGTGTCTGTACCACTGGAAAAAGAAGGGCGATCGTATGTGTTACCGAACGTGTGGGTTGAAAAGACCACAGGGAATCTTTTTTCAAACGCACAAGTAGAAACCCATGATCCACGAATTAAACAAGAGGTAAAAAATGGGGGACGGAAGTTTTATGTGCCGATTTGGCAAGACTTAGGGGTCTATCCAGTCGAAGTGGAGACGACTGAACCTATAGGCGTTCATGAGATTTCCGTACTAATAGAAGACCGCCTATCCATAGAAGCGTATATGTTCGGGACGTATGCGTCCAGTACGATTCAACAGGATGAAATTGTTCTTGTTCCGATAGACTCCAAACAACCCTTCCACTACCAACGACCGAATAACTTTACAGAAGCAGACCTCGCGTGGTTCGCTGAGAGTAAGTGATGGAAAGGAACTAAGCTATGAAAGATATGTTACTGATCCTAGGGATCTTGTTGTTTGTGTGTTCGTTTGGCATTATTTTGGTGAACTACCAAAGAGAAGCCAACAACCAAGACAACATTTTTTTATCGCTAAACGAGACCGTCAAAACAACGGCGGCAGCTGCGGTTGATCCAGCTTCTCGTGTACAAGAAGGAGAAGTCTTTTTGGACGAGAAAAGTTTCGAGACGGAAACAACGAAGAAACTGCAACGTGAATTAGCCAGTACGCAAACGGCAGAAGAAGTTCGATATACCTATTTACGTGAAAACACCGGTGGTGTGAAAGCCGTTCGTGTCAAAATGAAAGCCGGGGGCAAGTGGTACCAAACGACCTATGCGTTTGACATACAAGAAGGACTGTAATTTACCGATGTTAAGAGACATATGCTATACAAAATAACAAACAGTTGCTTGCTAAAATCAAGTGTTTGTTTCATAAGAAGACAAAGAAGCAAGAAGTTATGTTGCTTCTTTTTTGCTTGTCCACCCTAAATGAAAAGGAGAGTGATGAACAATGGTTCGTTTTTTTACAAAAAAAGAACCAGGGGAGACGCAAGAAACCACTGAAATAGGAGAAGAAGAACAGACAGAAGTGGTTTCGGAAGAAGAAGTGACCCTTGTCAATGAAGAGGAAGAAGCACGATTGGTACGTGTGACCAGTCAATACCTGAACCAAAAACACGCCAAACTAAAAATTGCCAGTTTGGTGAGTGAAGAGGCGAAAGAGGAACTCAAGGGAATCATTGCCAAAGAAATGTCAGGTAAGGTCTCACCAGATCGTCAAGCTGAATTGGTGGATAAAATTCTCCGAGAAAATGTAGGGCTTGGGCTACTGGAAGAGATTTTACAAGACGAAACCATCACCGATATTGTCTACAATGGCACCGAATTGGTGTTAGAATCCAACACGGCAAAATGGGTCTATGAAAAAGAGGTGTCCAATGCCTACATGGAGAAAATCGCCACCAAATTAGCCAACTCTGATGGCAAAGAATTTACCACGAAAGACCCGATTTTGGACATACAATTTCACCATTTGCGGGTCAATGCCGTCCATTCGTGTTTGTCTACGGCAGGCATGACCTTAGCGATTCGGGTCTCCCGACCCTCACTGGTGCTAACAGAAGCCAATTTTTCTGAGATTGCGCCACTGAAAGCCTTGCGGTTATTACAAGCGTGTGTGGGTGCCATGTGCAACTTTGTATTATCAGGAGAAACAGGCGCAGGGAAAACCGAACTCCAAAAATTACTCATTGAAGGGATTCCTTTCAATGAACGCATTGCGTTAGTGGAAGACGTGCCGGAAAGCCACGTCAAACCCTTGTTCCCAGACAAAGACGTGTTGTCTTGGTATGGCAATGAACGGATTGGGATGGACGAACTCATCAAGGCAGGCTTGCGAAACAATCCGAAATGGCTCATGGTCACGGAAATGCGGTACGCCAAAGAAGCCTATGAATGGCTTCAAGGAATCATGACGGATCACCACAGTATTACCACCGTCCATGCGGTCACAGCAGAAGCCATTCCTGACCGCATTCTAAGCATGATTTTAGAGGAGTTTTCAGTGAACGAAGACCGATTTTTACGAAACATTCGCACGTATGTGGATATCGGTGTACAAGTCAAGGTGCGGGTCATTGGCACGAGAAAAGTGCGGTATATCAGTGAAATCCTCTATTACGGCGAATCAGAGAACCACTGTCTGTTTACCCAACGGTGTGACCGAGAAGGAAAACTCAGCGCCACTTTTCACGATCCACTCCCGTTGCCATTGTACGAACGAATGATGGATTTTGGGCAGGAAGCACGCTTGGTATCTGAAGAAAAGAAGGAGGAGGAACATGTTTCGACAAAAGAAGCGCTACACGATTGACGAACTAAACGCCTACAAGGTTGCCTATGGCAAACCAATCGCCAATGTAGACTATACGGTGAATATCCTTGTGCCAAGTTTGGTTGGAGGGGCGGTGGTGTTTTTGTTGCTGCATAACTTCTGGGTAGTGTTGCCTGTTTGCCTCGTTTATGGGCTATATGGCTACCGTATTCTCTTGCCAAAAAATGTGCAACGGTTTTACCTCCACCAAGCCTTTGACCAACGAAACAAATTTCTAAACAACTTGGTCCAGCTGTTAACAGACCCCAGTCTCAGTTGGTTTCGGGCATTAAGCATGGCGTCAGAGCGGTGTTCGGGGGAATTCCGAGACGACTTGGATCAGCTGTTGGTTCATTTACAAGAAGCGTCGACAGAAGAGATTCCCCTTCATTTTGCGGCCTTTACGGAACGGTACACCAGTGATGTGGTGTTTGTGTTGTTCATGGAACAAGTTGAGACTATTGCGTTAGAAGGACGGACGAATATCGATATGATTCGAGACCTGAAAACGTACCACAATCAGTTGCGGGAAGAGCGGAAAGGGTTCATGCAACGGAAAAAACGAGTGGCAGATCAGATTGTACTGTATTTTTTCCTGTCCTGTGCCATCATTTTAGGGTTACATGTGTATCCGTTAGGATTGGCGCAATATGTGAGCAGTTTTGCCCAATCACCTGTTGGTTGGATTACTTGCGGCGTGTACATGGTGGTGATTACGGTTGTGTTTCATAAAGGCTTTGCCTGTTATTACGATGATGAAATCATGGAGGTGACCTTCTAATGGAACCAACACTGAAAACCAAACTCTTACAAGCTTTCACCGAAAAGAAAATTTATGAGCTGGGGGACAAAATGGGCTTTACCCTAAAAGAGATTGATCGTTTTCAACTCAAACGAATTGCGATTACATTGCTTTGTTTTTTATTAGGCCTTGGTTTTGCCTCTTTTGTTCACCCTGCGTTCTTGTTGTTATTTGTCATTGTTGGGGGTGCGTACTGGCTGGAAAAGTACCGCAATGTTCAGCGTAGCTACAAAAAATTTCATTTTGTCCAACAAGTCTCGTTCTCCAAATTTTGTCGGATGCTTATTCCGTATCTCTTAGCGGGGGGCAATGGCAAAAGCTTGTATGGCATGTTTGACAAAATCGCGCGACGGTTAGACGGACACCCGTTACAAGAACCTTTGTATCAGCTAATGGCGGAAATGACCGATCAGCCGAAAGCAATTGCGCCGTATATTCGCTTTGCGGAAGTCTGTAGTAACACGGATGAAGCACTGAATTTCATGACCACGTTGTACTATTACCAACAATCGTCCGATGACCCAACCATCATTCAAGAATTAGGACGGATTGCCAATGACGAGCTGTTCAAAGGTGTCCATGAGATCATTGACTATAAGGTGCGAAAGATGTCGAAACTGCCAATGTTCTTGGTGTTTGCCTTAGGTGTGCCTTTACTAGGGATTCTAGGGGCAATGATTTATTCGACGATTGTGACGAGTTTACTACTATAGAAAGGAAAGGAGAGAAGAAGTGGATAGCTATATATCTTTATTGGTAAAGCTCCTAATTGGTGCAATCGCTGTGGTTAGTTTTGTGGGATTATGGGCATTGGGTTTAGGTTTATCAGATGTAAACAATTACAAGCAAAGAGTCAACTACACGATTGAGCGTTATGGTGGCTTGACCGACGATGCACTCCAAGAATTGGCACGTTATGGTGAAGAAAATACCCACGCCGTCTACACAGTAGAAAGCCCACAATTGCACGAGAAAGTTCCTTTTGGGGAAACCGTCACCTATGCCATTCAGTGTGAGTTCCAAACACCATTATTGCCAGTGACTGTGTTTTCCCACACGATTAAGGGATCGGCGACCGCCCAAATTCGGTAAGAACGGAAGTGAAAAACAATGGAGGATGAAACGCAAGGGTTTGTGATTATGATGGTGACAAGTTTTTTTGTTGGGGTAATACTACTAGCAGTGGCAGTGTTTCACCCTGAATTACTGCAACTGGCACACGCTTTTTTACAAAAAAGAAGTGTGACCTACTAAAGTTAGAAAGGAAGAACATAGAATGGAAAGAGAGACAAGCATATTAAGTTGGATGATTTACACAGTTGTTATAGGCGGAATTATTTTCGCTGTAGCGAAAGTGACATTCCCAGGATTAACGAACCAAGTGTTTGAGTATTTACAAGGGTTACTCCCGTAACCACCAAAAAAAGAGCCAATGAAAGGAAGAACATAGAATGGAAAGAGAGACAAGCATATTAAGTTGGATGATTTACACAGTTGTTATAGGCGGAATTATTTTCGCTGTAGCGAAAGTGACATTCCCAGGATTAACGAACCAAGTGTTTGAGTATTTACAAGGGTTACTCCCGTAACCACCAAAAAAAGAGCCAATGAAAGGAAGAACATAGAATGGAAAGAGAGACAAGCATATTAAGTTGGATGATTTACACAGTTGTTATAGGCGGAATTATTTT